>NZ_SMYZ01000074.1 GCF_004919685.1 Mesorhizobium norvegicum
ACCGTTTCACACTTTTCCTGAAATTGCTCTAGACCGGCGGCCTTTCTCCGGCATCGAGCAGCCATTGCCGCACGGCCTGTGTCGGCTCGGGATGGCGCTGCTTTCTCGGCATCACGACATAAAAATCCTGCGTGCCGCGCATTTCGCCGCTGACGGGCTGGACCAGGCGGCCGGCGGCGAGGTCGGCGGCGACGAGAAAGCGGCTGGCCAGCGCAATGCCCTGGCCGGCGATGGCCGCGTCGATGGCGAGGCCCGTCTGGTTGAAGCGCATGCGTTTGAGCTCGGTCGTCATCTTCAGGCCGACCGCCTTCTCCATGAATTCCGGCCACAGATTGTGCGCATCATGCAGCAGGACGTGATGCTGGATTTCAGTGGCGGCGATTTCAGCAGCACCTTTCGGCAGCAAGGCAGGGCTGCAGACAGCGACGATCTGCTGGGGAAACAACAGGTCGACGATCAGGCCGGCGCCGAAGGGCGGGCGGCCTTGCCTGACCGCGATGTCTACGCCATCGGCCTGAAAGCTCGACAGGCTCTCGCTGGCCAGGACGCGCAGGTCGACCAGCGGGTTGTCAGTCACAAAATCCTGCAGCCTGGGGATCAGCCATTTGGTGGCGAAGGTCGGCGTCACGCTGATCGTCAGCCGCGCCGGTTCGGGGCGCAACAGCAGCGTCGCCTCCGAGATCAGGTCGAAGGCGCGGCGGATGTTGGGCACATAGGCGCGGCCCTCATCGGTCAGCGCCAGGCCGCGCGGCAGCCGCTCGAACAGTTTTGTGCCGAGATCTGCTTCGAGCCCGCGAATGTGCTGGGCCACCGCCCCTTGCGTGACGTTGAGCTCTTCGGCCGCGATGCGGAAGTTGAGATGGCGCGCCGAGGCTTCGAAGGCGCGCAGCGCATTCAATGGCGGCAGGCTGAGGAAGGCTTCGGGCATGCAGGAGTTTTTCTACAGGTTGATTTCAGGCATTCTGGTTCGAACCGGTGGGGAAAACCAGCTATATCGACGCTCAGCTCCCGAAAACACCGCTTGCGGTGCCCGCCAACCCTGAGAGGAAAATCCAATGAGTGTAGAAAAAGTAGCTGTGGTCGTGGCCGGCGGCAGCGGCATGGGTGCCTCGGCGGCCAAGCGCCTGGCAGCGGACGGCTTCAAGGTTGCCATTCTTTCCTCATCCGGCAAGGGCGAGGCGCTGGCCAAGGAACTGGGCGGGCTCGGCGTCACCGGCTCCAACCAGTCTAACGACGATCTGCAGCGCCTGGTCGACCTGACGCTCGAGCGCTATGGCCGCATCGACGTGCTGGTCAACAGCGGCGGCCACGGGCCGCGCGCGCCGATCCTGGAAATCACCGACGAGCAGTGGCACACCGGCATGGACGTCTACCTCTTGAACGTCATCCGGCCTGTGCGCATCGTGGCGCCGCAGATGGTCAAGCAGAAGGGCGGCGCCATCATCAACATCTCGACGGCCTGGGTGGTCGAGCCGAGCCCGATGTTCCCGACTTCCGCCGTGTTCCGCGCCGGCCTGGCCGCCTACACCAAGATCTTCTCCAACACCTATGCAGCCGACAATGTGCGCATGAACAATGTGCTGCCCGGCTGGATCGACAGCCTGCCGGCCACCGAAGAGCGCCGCGACAGCGTGCCTATGCAGCGCTACGGCACGTCAGAAGAAATCGCCGCGACCATCGCCTTCCTGGCGTCGGAAGGCGCCGGCTACATCACCGGCCAGAACATTCGGGTCGACGGCGGCATCATCCGCGCTATTTGATGGCGTCGGCCGGGAGGTCGATTCTGACATCTCGGCCCAAGGAGCAAAAAATGCGGCTTTTGATACTCGGCACCGGTTGGATGGCGCAGGAACATGCGCGTCGTTTCAGCGCCATCGAGGGCGTCGACATTGTCGGCGCTGTCGATGTCGATCCGGCACGGGTCGGCGAATTCGCCGACAGCTTCAACATTCCCAACCGCTTCACCGCGCTGGAGGAGGCGCTGAACTGGGGTGAGTTCGACGCGGTGGCCAATGTCACGCCCGACCGCATCCATCACCCGACCACCATGGCGCTGGTCGCCGCCGGCAAGCCGGTGCTGTGCGAAAAGCCGCTGGCCGAAAACTTCAGCAAGGCCACCGAGATGGCTGACGCCGCCGAGGCCGCCGGCATCGTCAACATGGTGAACCTCACCTATCGCAATGTGGCGGCGCTGCAGAAGGCCCGCCAGATGGTGCAGGCGGGCGAAATCGGCACGGTCAGGCATGTCGAGGCGTCCTATCTGCAAAGCTGGCTGGTGTCGAAATTCTGGGGCGACTGGCGCACCGATCCGAAATGGCTCTGGCGCCTGTCGCGTGGCCACGGCTCGAATGGCGTGCTCGGCGATGTCGGCATCCACATCCTCGATTTCGCCAGCTATGGCGCCGCGCTCGACATCGACCATGTCTTCTGCCGGCTGCGCGCTTTCGACAAGGCGCCCGGCAACCGCATCGGCGACTACGGGCTGGACGCCAATGACAGCTTCGCCATGACGCTGGATTTTTCCAACGGCGCCTTCGGTGTGGTGCATGCCAGCCGCTGGGCATCAGGCCATCTCAACGAGCTGCGTCTGCGCATCTATGGCGACAAGGGTGGCATCGAGGTGGTGCACAATCTCGACGGCTCGGCGCTCAAGGCCTGCGTCGGCGACAATGTCGAGAACGCCAAATGGGAAGAGCTCGACGCCGGTACCGTGGCGACCAACTATCAGCGTTTCGCCGATGCGGTGCGAACCGGCGTGCAGGCCGAACCGTCCTTCCGCCACGCCGCCGAGTTGCAGAAGGTGCTGGATCTGGCAGTGGTGTCGGATGAGAAGCGTGCCGAGCTGAGGGCGAGCGCCGACACGCAGTGAGGCTTGTTTTTCCTTTCTCCCACAAGGGGAGAAGGGAAGGCGCCAATCACTGCCGATCCGCATCCCTCAGCGTCTGCAAGAACGCCACGATGTCGTCGATCTCGGGGTCGCTCAGCGCCGGTTTATCGCCGGGTTGGCCCGTTTCAAGGACCGGTCACCAAAGCGAAAACCAGTTTCTGCAGATTGCCGGCATCGCCGAATTCGACGCGGTCGAAGTCGCGGCTTGCCTGTACCCGCGCCTTCGATATCGCGTCGAGCCGACGGACCACCTCGGCCCTGGTCTTGCTGCATTTGGGATCATCGGCGAGGGTCAGGCCGTCCGTCGCCGCCTCGATGTCGTGGACCATCTGCACCATGCTGGCGCCATGCATCTTCTCATGGGCGCTGACGCCGGCGATGAACACGTCCCAGCTCTTCTGGACGGCAGGCGGCAACGAACCCGCAGGCTTCGGCAAGGCGTAGGTGATGATCAGCTTCGGCCGCCCCACCGTCAGCACGCAGTCCTTGCCCCTGGGCTTGTAGTCCCTGCCGCTCCAGGTCAGCTTGAAATTGGTGTAGGCCATGGTGCGCGTCTTGGCGCCGCGGATCAGCGGCCCGTTCTCGCCGATCGAGCGGTAGAGTTCGGCACCGGACTGGCCCGATATGGCGTAGGGCTCGATCTTCTCGACTGGTTTCCACTCGGCATGGGCGGCCAGCGGCAAGGCCAGCAGGACGGCCAACGGAAGACACAGATGAACACAGGCTCTCAACACCACTCTCCGCACTGACATGTCGCTCCCATACCGATGAACACTGATGCCTATCCTACTTACGCCACGATTGCGCTTCGCTTCATGGAAAAAATTCCGCGCTGCACAAGAATCCTTCGCAGCTGCAACCGCCTCCATCAGTAAAATTCTCATGGTAAGTTGAGGGCTATTCTACAAGTGCCCTTGTATATTTTCATTGTCCTGTATATCGTCTACAAACGGGGAAATTAGAGAGGCGGTTCTGAATATAATCTTTGATGGGGGCTTACATGAAACAATTGATCTGGAGGGCGCTTTTCCTGGTTGGCGCTTGTTTGACGGCGACGCAGAGCGGTGCGAGCGACTATGATATTTGCCGAGAACCGCTGAAAGAGTCGCTTAAATCAATCATCGAGCGTCGCAACGATCTCACGGAATATCAGTCCACCAAGGCGTGGTTCTGTAGCGATAAGTTCTATGAGGATATAAAATCACGCGGAGGGAACATAAATCTATCTATTCCAGTGAAGGATAAATCTTACTCGCTGGTGGGTGGATTTGAATCGGATGACAGCCACAAGTCTCGTGAGGCTTTCTGTTCCGATTCGTCAGCTGAATTTAGTCGAGATTCGATGGATTATCTCTACGTATCGGTTGCTGACAAAGAGGCTTTTAGCAGTTTCAACCAGTGTATTGATACCATCGCGCAGAAGAATCCGGCGGATTTGCTACAGCTTACGGCCCGCGACGAAGGTAGTTTTGTGTTTTTTACCGTCAAGTTTACTCCTCCCGTCGGGGTGACAATTGACGACCCCATGGTTTCAAGTCTGGTGACATCGGGCGGCACCTGTAGCGGGGACCTCGCGGTGGGTGCGAAGATCAATCGCGAGGGCCGGGCACTTGTCTGCACCCGAAACCCGAAGGATGAGCTTTCATTCGCTGTGTTCACGGATCGCGGGGCTCGTTTTGACAAGGTGGCGGGCGACCGCCATGACCAGATAGCTGGCGCATGCGACATTTGGGACGTGAAATCACAGGAGTCCTGGGTCGAGAATGGTGTGTTCTCGACCGCAGCGTGGACTGCCGATCTCAACTGCGATGGCGGTTGCGACGACTGGGAGAAGCGCTCCGGAGTAAACTGGTCGATGTCTGTGGCGGCTGCGAATGGTCAAAAGGTGGGCGATTTCATAAGCCTGTATTGTGACAAAGCTCGGCCTGACGTCGACGGCACCCCATGTGCCTTCAGCAGCGTGGTGGCCGGCCCAACCTCGGATGGAGCTACAGGCTCGATCACCGTCCGAACTTGGAGTGGCCCTGTCTTGCTGGTTCCTAGTTGGAAGCGCCTTGACCGAAAAGTAGATCAGGTTCCTGAGAAAGCTGAGAGTAGGCAGCTTCATTATGGTGAAACTTTTGAGGTAAGCGCAGACAGAAACAATGCGGACACATATCTTGAATGCACACTTGATGGACACAAGGCGACTTATCATCCGGCGCAAGATGTCGGTGACAAGTATCTTGAGCTGACAAGCACCAAACCGACGCCGGAGACGATTGTATATAATTATAGGGTTTTGAGATAGTCTCTCTGGATAGTCACGATCTGGCTGGGCGAGGTTTCGAACGCCATAAATAGGCGTTCCAGGCGTTCCGCCAAAGGCGACTGCAAATGTCGGAGGGGAAGTCATGAGAGCGAGACTTTTTTATCTCATCCTCGCCGGTACCGCATTGGCGTTGCAGGCCGCGCAGCCGGCGTTTGCCGCGTCGTGCGGCGGCTGGGCTGCCAAGATGGAGGAAGACGAGGGCGGCAGCGTGCTGACCGCCTCGGTCTGCGGCGGGCCGAAAGGCGACGCCCATCTGATGCTGACCTGTTTCGACACGCCGGTGCTGAGCTACGACCTCGGCGCCACAGGCCAGCAGCTGGAGCCTGGCATCAGCGGTTCGTTCGAGTTCAAGGCCGACGGCAAGGCGGTGACGAAAACGCTGCAGTTAGAGGCCATGTACAACTACTTCGTGGTGGACCTGGCGAAAGCCGATCCGTTGCTGGACCTGCTGCGAGGGAAAGGCGATGTGTCGGTCAGTGCCGCCAAATACGGCCAGACCAGTTTTCCGCTGAAGGGCTCGAGCGCTGCCATCGGCAAGGTGCTGGCGCAGTGCGGCAAGGCCAGGCCCGCCGATGGGGATTGACAGGGCATCCCTTCGCCATCGCCAACACCTGGTACGCGGTCTCTATATCTCGCCGCGTGCGGCGACATAGTCGATCTCGGACCGGCTGATGCCGATGTCCTTGAGCATGAAGTCCGGCATCGTCTCCAGATGGCGCCGGTCGCGACGGTGGTGCCAGCGGCGCAGCAGGCGTGCCAGCAGGGCTGAGGCAAAACGCCATTGTCGGGCGCTGATCAGGATGCGTTCGGTTTCGGTCATGGCTTCCTCGGAATACAGGGCGAAGCTCTTGCCGGCGGCGCGCCGGCAAGAGCAGACGCGGCCTCAATCGGCCATCTTCATCGCGTCGCAGGACACGTCGGGGTTCATGTCGGCGAAGGTGCCGGTCGGGTTCTTCTTCCAGGCCCAGACGTGCAGTTCGTAGAAGGCGCCCAGGCCGTAGCGATTGGGCGCGCTGTTGAAGTTGAACAGCTGTCCCTCGAGTGAGGCCGGGCCTTTCGAGGTGATGTATTCGACCGCCACCAGTTTCAGCTTTCCGTCGGCCATCGGCTCGTACATCACAGCCTCGGGCTTGGAGAGATCGACGACATCGTCCTTCAGGTAGGCCGCGTTGACATAGTGGATGCCCATGGCGCCGCCGGTGATGCCGCTGGCGCAGGGGATGGGCGCGTAACCCTCGGCGGTGGCCGTCGCCACGTTCTCGAACCGGCCGTTGGTCGCGCGCACCTTTTGCGCCAGGATATTGGTTTCGCCGGCGCCATGGGCATGAACCGCCGTCGCCGCGACGGCAAGAGCGGACAGGAGGAACGGGGCGGCAAGGCGCCGGGTCCAGGGCAGGAATGTCATGGTGACTCCATAGGTTTGCTGTCGCGCACCGGCCATCCCGGTCCGAGCGCGTTGGTTGCGGGGAGGCGCGTCCCGATCGCGGTGTCAGGCTCCGGCGGTCTGCGGGCCGATGAAGGCGGCGATCTCCGTCACCTTGTTGGCGGGGAAGCCACCCTCGCGGGCATGCCGCTCGACCATTTCGGCGCTTTCGGCCTCATGCACACAGTAGATCTTGTCGCCGGCGACATAGGAGGTGAGCCATTTGTAGGGCACTCCGAGCCCGGCCACGACCTCATTGGACTTGGCCGAGATTTCCTTGAGCTCATTGGCGCTCAGCCTGTCGGCGCCGGCGATTTCGCGTTCGATGATGAATGTCGGCATTGTCGGTCTCCGTTGTTGGTTGACGGCCCGATAAATCGGATCGACGTTGGACCCAGTGTGGTGCCGGCGAAAGAAACAGGGCGGGGCCGGTCACACGCTTTGTCCCACGGTGGTGGCGCAAGCCGCATGCGAGGATGGGGCCGGCGAGCATGGCGGTGGAAAAAGTGGGCGGTACGATCAGGCTTCTTGGCGAACCCGCCATCCTCGATGCGAATGGGCAAAGCCAACCCGTGCGCGGCCATCAGGCCTGGGCGCTGCTGGCCCGCGTGGTTCTGGCGCGCGCGCCTCTCGACCGCCGCGCGCTGGCGGCGGACCTGTTTCCCGAAACCGTCGATCCGCTGGGTTCGCTGCGCTGGTGTCTGGCCTCGCTGCGCAAGGCGCTCAACAGCACCGATTGTCTGTACGGCGACCCGATCGAGGGGCGCTTTGCAGGCGATCTGGACATCGACGCGCTGCGGCTCGACCGCGACGATTTCGACATCGAGGCCGCCGGGCCGTTGCTCGGCACGCTGGAGCCCCGTTGCAGCCCGGAATTCGCCACCTGGCTGCTGGTCGAGCGCGAGCGCATCGCAGGCATCGTCGAAGCCCGCATCCGGCAGGAAACCATCCGCGCCATGTCGGTCGAGGATCATGGCCGCGCGACGCGGCTGGCCGAACTTGGCGTCCGGCGCAACCCCTATGACGAGGGCGCGCACATATTGCTGGTGAAGAGCCTGGCGTTGGCCGGACGCTACCAGGCAGCCCTCGACCATGTCGAAGCGACCGAGGCGATGTTTGTGGCGGAACTCGGCGAGAAGCCGTCGGCCGCTTTGCGCAGTGCCGCGCGCCGCACCATCTCGTCGCCGCCCAGCGGCATCTCACGCCAGGCCTTCGTCACCTCGCTGATGCAGTCGGGCCTGGCCGCGCTTGCGGCGGGCGCCGTGGATGCCGGCATCGATTGCCTGCGCCGCGCCGTGCGCGACGCGGAGAAACACAAGGACGCGCAACTGACGGCGCGCGCCATGTTCGAGCTTGGCACAGCACTTGTGCATTCGGTCAAAGGCTATGATGACGAAGGCTCGGTGCTGCTGCGCCAGAGCACGGAACTGGCGCGCCAGGCGGGCAGCGCGGCCATCGCCTCGGCGGGGTTTCGCGAACTCGGCTATGTCGAGGCGCTGGCGGGGCGGCGGCCCTCGGCAGCCACCTATCTGTCGCAGGCGCTGGAACTGGCCGCCGGCGGCGAAAACCTGTCCGGCATTCACGGCGTCATCGGTTTCAACCTGGTCGACTGGGGCCGGGTCGGCGAGGGGCTCGATCACTACGCGTTGTCGCTGGAGCATGCGCGCTCTGCCGGCAACCGCCGCCGCGAGATCTGGTCGCTTGGGCTTGGCGGCTGGGGTCTGCTCGCCGCCGACCGGCTGGAGGAGGCCGATCGCTGGCTGGAAGACTGCCTGGCGCTGGTCGAGGAACAACGCTGGATATCGTTTCGGCCCTGGCCGGTGGCGGTGCTGAGCGAATCCCGCACCCGCCAGCAGGCGCACCCCGATGATTTGCGTCCCCGGCTGGAGGAGGCCTTCGCGCTGAGCTGCCAGATGAACGATCCCTGCTGGGAAGGGGCCGTCGCCCGCGCGCTGGCGCTGACCTATGCGGCGCAAGAAGCGTTCGTCCCGGCCATGGAGTGGCTGGGCGAGGCGCTCCGGCGCTGCATGCGCGACACCGACAGCTATGCCGGGCTGCAGGTGGAGATCCTGGCGAGCCAGGTGGACGTCAATCTGAAGCTGGACCGGCCTGAGACGGCCGACGCCATCGCGCGCGAATGGTTGGCGCTGGCGGCACGCACGCATCGAGATGCTCACGTCGTCCGTGCCGCCGCGTTTATCGCCCAACGCAACTGACGCTACCGGAACACCCTGTTCGGTTACGGTCAGCGCGCCGCGCCGCCTGGGCTCAAGGCTTCATTGCGTCCGCGCCTTGGCCACATCGGCTGGCGTGATCGCCGATTGCCTGCCGCCGAAATGGGCCAGGACATAGTTGCCGAGCGCCGCGATCTCGACGTTCGAATAGGCGTTGGCGAAGGCAGGCATCGCCTGTGCGCCCGTTGCCGTCGTCATATGCGCACCCTTGAGGATGACCTGGATAAGATTGGTCCCGTCGGGGTCGTTGACCGTGCGGCTGCCGCGCAGCGCGGCATAGGGCGTCTGCAGCCCTTCGCCGTTCCAGCCGTGGCAACTGGCGCAGGCGCCCTGGAACAGTTTCAGGCCAAGCCCGCCTTGCGCGGCCGCGTCGCCTGACGGCGCATAGGCAATCGACGCCTTGAGCGTGGCCGGTTCGGCCTCGACGATCGCCTGGTCGCTGCTGACCTGCGGCGGCACGGTTTTCACATAGGCGACGATTGCCTTGATGTCTTCGGGCGTCAGGTGGCGCAGGCTGTAGTCCACCGCTTCACCCATGCTGCCCGTCGGCGAACCGCGACCTTCCGCATGGCCTTTGGACAGGTAGTCAAACAGCTGTTCGTCGGTCCAGTTGCCGATGCCCGTGCGCTTGTCAGAACTGATATTGTAGGCCTTCCAGCCCTGCAGTTCCGCGCCGGCGAAGGTCTTGCCGCTGTCGAGCGCATAGAAAACATTGCGCGGCGTGTGGCATTCGCCGCAATGCGCCATCGCCTCGACCAGATAGGCGCCACGATTCCATTCCGCGCTCTCGCTCGCGGTCGGCTGCAAGGCACCGCCGGGAACAAAAAGCAGGTTCCAGAACCGCATGATATAACGCTGGTTGAACGGGAAGATGAGGTCGTTCTTTGGCGCATCCGCGTGCACCGCAGGCAGGCTGAAGAGATAGGCCTTGATGGCCAGCGCGTCTTCCGTGGTCATCCGCGCATAGGCGGCATAGGGAAAGGCCGGATAGAGATTGTGGCCTTGCCTGTCGATGCCCTGATGCAAGGCGCGCACGAACTCGGCGTCGCTCCAGTCGCCGATGCCGGTTTCCTTGTCGGACGTGATGTTGGGCGCGTAGAGCGTGCCGAATGGCAGCTTGAAGGCGAGGCCGCCCGCATAGGGCTTGCCGCCTGATGTGGTGTGGCAGGCGACGCAGTCGGCCGCGCGCGCCAGATATTCACCGCGATCGATCAGCGCCTGGCCAGTCGGCAGTGCGGCCTGCGCCACGGAGACGTCCGGCAGTGACGCCGGCTTGAACAGGAACACCGCGACGGCAGCAGCAATGACCACCGCAGCGGCGAGAATGATGAGGCCCAGTCGTTTCATCGTTACGCCGCCTCGGGTTCGGATTCGCCGGTTTCCCCTGAGGTCGCCAGCGCCGCCAGTACGGGCACACTGAGCGGCGGCATCATCGAGACACTGGTCTTGTCGGCGCCGTCGCTCTTCAACTGATTGCGGTCGAAGGGCAGGCTGCGCAGGCGCTTGCCTGTCGCGGCGAAGATCGCATTGGCAAGGACGGGGGCGGCCGAGACGGTTGCCGTCTCGCCGATGCCACCGGGGGATTCCAGGCTCTTGACGTGATAGACCTCGATCTTGGGCGCCTCGTTGTTGCGCAGGATCCGGTAGTCGTGAAAATTGCTCTGGTCGACGCGGCCATTGGTGAAGGTTATGCCGCTGTAGAGCGCGGCGGAGAGACCGAAGATCAGTCCGCCTTCGATCTGGGCCTCGACGGTGTTGGGATTGATGGCGATGCCGCAATCCACCGCCACCACGGCCCGATGCAGCGTGATCTCGCCGGCTGACGAAACCGAGATCTCCAGCACCGCCGCCATATAGCTGCCGAAGGCATCGTGCAGCGCGATGCCGCGTCCAGAGCCGGCCGGAAGCGGCGTGCCCCAGCCGGATTTTTCGGCCACCAGTTCCAGCACGCCTGCCGCGCGCGGCTGGTTCTTCGTCAGCGCCCGGCGATACTCGACAGGATCCTTGCCTGCCGCATCGGCGAGTTCGTCCATGAAGCTTTCGACGACGAAGACATTGTGCGTGGAACCGACGCCGCGCCACCAGGTGATCGGCACCGGCGGATCCTGGCGCACCCAGTCGACCTGGATGACCGGCAGGTCATAGGGCGGCTTGACCGCGCCTTCGACGGCGTCGTCGTCGAGCTTGTCGTCCGGCCAGCCGCCGGGAATGTAGTTGCCCAGGACCGAGCCGCCGGCGACATGGTCGATCCAGACCGTCGGCAGGCCATCCGGGCCGAGACCTGCGGAGATGCGGTCGTAGTAGGCGGGCCGGTAGAGATCGTGCTGGATGTCCTCCTCGCGGGTCCAGATCACCTTGACCGGATAGCTCACCTGCTTGGCTATGGCCACGGCCTGCGCGACCGATTCAGCCACCAGCCTGCGGCCGAAGCCGCCACCGATCAGATGGTTGTGAACGATGATCTTGTCGAGCGGAAACCCGGTGACCTGCGCGGCTCCGGCCTGCGCTTGGGTCGGCACCTGCGTGCCGACCCAGATCTCGCATTCGTCGGCGCGCACATGCACGACGCAGTTGATCGGCTCCATCGGCGCATGGGCGAGGAACGGCAGTTGGTAGATCGCCTCGACCGTCTTGGAAGCGGCTTTCAGCCTGCCTTCGACGTCGCCTTCCTTGCGCGCCATGATCGGTGTCTTGTGCTCCGACGCTGTCTTCAGGGCGGCCATGATATCGGCGCTGCCGAGCTTGGCGTTGGCGCCATCGTTCCAGGTGATGTCGAGCGCCTCGAGCCCTTTCTTCGCGGCCCAGAAGTGATCGCCGATGACGGCCACCGCGTTGGGCAGGCGCACGATGTCGCGCACGCCCGGGATGGCGCGCGCGGCCTTCTCGTCGACATCCTGCAGCGTGCCGCCGAGGACCGGGCAAGCGGACACGGTCGCCACCTTCATGTCGGGCACGCGCACGTCGATGCCGTAGATCACCGCGCCATTGACCTTGCCTGCCGTGTCGACCCTGCGCAGCGATTTGCCGATCAGTTCGAAATCGCTGGGATCCTTGAGCTTGACGTCGGTCGGCACGGCCTGTTTGCCCGCCGCATCGGCGAGCGCGCCATAGGCAAGCTGCCTGCCGGTCGGCTGGTGCGTGACCACGCCAAGCTTGGCCCCGCATTCCGACGCCGGAACCGACCATTGCGCGGCCGCCGCCGCAACCAGCATCATGCGCGCCGTGGCGCCCGCCTTGCGCAGCGATTCCCAGGTGGCGCGCATCGAGGTGGAACCGCCCGTCGCCTGGCCGCCAAGGGCCGCGGTGGCATAGAGCTTGTCGTTGGGCGGCGCGTCGACGACGCTCACCTGGTCAAGGCCGACTTCCAGCTCCTCGGCGATCAGCGTGGCTTCGCCGGTGTGGGTGCCTTGTCCCATCTCGATGTTGGGAAGGATGAGCGTGATCTTGCCGTCGGTGCCGATGCGGATGAAAGCATCGGGTGAAAAGGCCGCGGTGACGTCGCCCGCCACGGGGTCCGTGGCAGCAAGGGTGGGTTTCACCCCGGCGCCAAGCAAAGCGAACCCCAGCAGGAGACCGCCGCCTTGCAGGAAGGCACGACGCGAGGCGCCGGTTTGCGGGGAGGGGCCGGTTTTGGGGGAGGAGAATGGCTTGCTCATGCTGGCTGTCTCCTCGTCCTCAGGCCTTGGCGGCCTGTTTTATGGCTGCTCTTATTCGCGTGTAGGTGCCGCACCGGCAGATGTTGCCGGACATGGCCGCATCGATGTCGCTGTCGCTCGGATCGGGATTGCGTTCCAGCAGCGCCGAGGCCGACATGATCTGCCCGGACTGGCAATAGCCGCACTGGATCACCTCGAGGTCGAGCCATGCCTGCTGCACTTTCTTTCCACCAGCGGTCGCACCGATCGCCTCGACGGTGGTGACACGCCGCGTGCCGACAGAGGCGACGGGCAGGACGCAGGAACGGACGGGCTGGCCATCGAGCTGCACCGTGCAGGCGCCGCACTGGGCGATGCCGCATCCGAACTTGGTGCCGGTCAGGCCAATGACATCGCGCAGCACCCATAGAAGCGGCATATCTTCGGGCACGTCGACGCTGCGATCCTCACCGTTCACATTCAGGGCAATCATTGGCCGCTCCTCGTTTGTCCCGATCTCAGCTCACTAGGCACACTTTGGCGAGATCAGTCCAATCAAATGGTTCTTGATCGATAGCGGCAGGGAAGTGGCCGCTTTTCCCATGCGGCCGCAAGCCGGCCCTGCGTCGCGATCGTCTTGGCGTGCGATCTCCATCGCTCGGCTCCAACGATCCGCTGCTACCGCAACACCCCACCCAGCCTGACGGTCGCGGCCATCAACGCCTCGTCCGAAAAACCGGAAAAGCCCAGCACCAGGCCTTGCCGGGGCGGGCCGTCGATGAACATCGAGGAGAGGGCACGCGCACCGACGCCTACCGCTTTCGCCGCCTCGACGATCGCGGTGTCCGGGCCGGCGCCCTTCAGCGTCGCCATCAGGTGCAGCCCCTGTTCGGGCGCGGCTACATCGAGGGCGTCGCCGCAATGCGCTTCGAGGCCGGCGACCAGCACGTCGCGTGCGGCCTGCACACGGCGGCGCACGCGCCTGAGATGCGCGGCGAAATGGCCCTCGTTCAGGAGGTCGGTCAGCGCGCCTTCGGCCAGCGTCGAGGGAAAGCGGTCGGAGCGCGCCCTGACCGCCATGACGGCATCGAGCAGCGCCTCCGGCACCACAATGTAGCCGATGCGCAGGCCGGGGAAGAGGATTTTCGAGAAGGTGCCGAGATAGGCGACACGGCCCGAGCCGTCCATGCCCTGTAGCGAGGTCAGCGGCGGGCCGGCATAGCGGAACTCGCTGTCGTAATCGTCCTCGATGATCCAGGCATCGTTGCGCCGCGCCCAGTCGAGCAACGTCAGGCGGCGGCGCATCGTCATCGTCACGCCGAGCGGATATTGATGCGAGGGCGTGACATAGGCCGCGCGCGCCCTTGGGCACAGGCTTTCGCCGATCTCGGGATCGAGCCCTTCTTCGTCGACCGGCACGCCGAAAACCCTAGCGCCGCTGCCGGCCAGCACGGCATGCGCCATGGGATAGCAGGGGTTTTCGATCCAGACGGCATCGCCGGGGCGAAGGGAGGCGCGCGCCAGGAGATCGAGCCCCTGCTGCGTGCCCGAGGTCAGCACGATCTGGCCGGCATCGCAGCGCACGCCGCGCGCGGTTCGGAGATAGGTGGCGATTGCCGTGCGCAGCGGCAGACCGCCGCGCGGATCGCCATAGCGGAAATGCTCCGGCCCGGGACGGGCGAGGTGGCGCGACAGAAGGATGCGGAACAAATCAAGCGTGCGCGGATCGGACACCGCCACGCCAAGGCCGCAAGGCAGCGCGGTCGCCGCGTCGATCTCCGGCGGACGCGGCTTGACCAGTGTTGTCGGCAGATGCGGCACGTCAGGCGCGACGAAGGTTCCGGCGCCAACCCTGGCGACGGCGAAGCCTTCCGAGATCAGCATTTCGAAACAGGCGACCGCCGCCGAGCGCGACAGGCCGAAGCGTTGGGCGAGGTCGCGCGTGGTCGGCAATTTGGCGCCGGCGGCGAGCGCGCCGGTCTCAATCAGCCGCCGCAGCGCCGCATAGAGCTCGCGGCTGCGCGGGCCGTCGCCCGGCAGGACCGGAATCAGCGCCGACCAATCCGGCAGATTGGTCTGAATTTTATCGCCATGATTGGTTCTTTTATCGACCAATGCCATGGCGCATGGTTGGCAGACGACAGACAAGGATGCAAGCCGTGAACGACAGCGTCGCCAGTTTTCCGACCACCAGGCGCAACCGGGTGAAGCGCCGGCATGACCGCGGCAGCTATGACCATGCCTCGGTCTTCGCGGTGCTCGATGCCGGGCTGCTGTGCCACGTCGCCTATACGTTCGACGGCCAGCCCTATTGCACGCCGACCATCCATTGGCGCGAGGACGACATGCTGTACTGGCACGGCTCGTCGGCCAGCCGCATGCTGCGCCATTTGCGCGGCGGCACGCCGGCGTGTCTGACGGTGTCGCATCTCGACGGGCTGGTGCTGGCGCGCTCAGGCTTCAACCATTCGGCCAACTACCGCTCGGCAATGTGCTTCGGCACGGCGCGGATCATCGATGAGCCTGAGGAGAAACTGAAGGCGCTGGCCGGCGTCGTCGACCGTTTCTATCCCGGCCGATCCGAAACCTTGCGGCCGATCTCGGCGCAGGAAGCCAAGGCGACGACGGTGATCGGCATGCGCATCGAAGAGGCATCAGCAAAGGTGCGCGCCAAGGGCGTCGCCGACGACGAGGAGGATTACGGGCATCCGGTGTGGGCCGGCGTCATCCCGGTGCGGATGGTGGTTGGCGCCGCCGAGCCGTGTCCGAGGCTGCTGCCGGGTATGGAGCGGCCGCAGAACCTGTCGGGTTATGCGGAGGGTGAGAGGCTCGACCAGGCACTGACGCAGGCGCAGTTGGCGTATGAGGGCTCGACATAGCCTGCAAGGTTGGCGCTGCCCCTCAT
>NZ_SMYZ01000075.1 GCF_004919685.1 Mesorhizobium norvegicum
AGCAGGATGTAGACGTCCTCGAGCTCGGCAACCATCTTGTCGGCGTTGGTGACGAAGTAGGGCGAGAGGTAGCCGCGGTCGAACTGCATGCCTTCGACGACTTCCAGCTCGGTTTCGGCGGTCTTGGCTTCCTCAACCGTGATGACGCCTTCGTTGCCGACCTTCTGCATCGCTTCGGCGATCATCTTGCCGACCGACTCGTCGCCATTGCCGGCGATCGTGCCGACCTGGGCAACCTCTTCCGAGGTCTTGATCTTTTTGGCGTTCTTGATCAGCGTCGCGACGACGTCGGTCACGGCAAGATCGATGCCGCGCTTCAGGTCCATCGGGTTCATGCCGGCGGCAACCGCCTTGTGGCCTTCCTGGACGATCGACTGCGCCAGAACGGTCGCGGTCGTGGTGCCGTCGCCGGCGATGTCGTTGGTCTTCGAAGCGACTTCGCGGACCATCTGTGCGCCCATGTTTTCGAACTTGTCTTCAAGCTCGATTTCCTTGGCGACGGTGACGCCGTCCTTGGTGATGCGCGGGGCGCCGAACGACTTGTCGATAACGACGTTGCGGCCCTTGGGGCCGAGCGTCACCTTCACCGCGTCGGCGAGGATGTTGACACCGCGCAGCATGCGCTCGCGGGCGTCACGGGAGAATTTTACGTCTTTGGCAGCCATTTTGTACTCCTGGGCATTTCGCCCGAAATTCAGATTGGATGGTACGGATGAAAGGCAGCGGCGTGTTAGCCGATGATGCCCATGATGTCGGCTTCCTTCATGATCAGAAGGTCTTCGCCATTGAGCTTGACTTCGGTGCCCGACCACTTGCCGAACAGGATACGGTCGCCAGCCTTGACGTCCAGGGGCACGAGCTTGCCAGCTTCGTCGCGGGCGCCCGAGCCGACGGCGATGATCTCGCCTTCCTGCGGCTTTTCCTTTGCCGTGTCGGGGATGATGATCCCGCCGGCGGTCTTGGATTCGGATTCGACCCGGCGAACGACCACGCGGTCATGAAGCGGGCGGAACTTCGACTTTGCCATTTTT
>NZ_SMYZ01000076.1 GCF_004919685.1 Mesorhizobium norvegicum
AGAGCGCTGCAGGGGACGGAGACGCATACGATCACGTACGAGTGCGGCGGTCCTCGCGTCTACTCTTACAAGGAATTTCTCAGAGCCGTTGCGCACGAAGCCGGTCTTAAGCCCAAACTGATTCCAATCCCATTTGCCGCTTGGCACGCGCTGGCTTGGTTCGCCGAAATGCTCCCGAGCCCGCCCGTCACTCGGAATCAAGTGGAACTGATGCAGGTCGACAACGTGTCATCGCCGGAGATGCCGGGATTTGGAGAACTTGGAATTTCGCCGTACTCGGTCGAGGAAATGCTCCAGGAGATATTGTGGGATCACTGATTAAAGAGCTTCTTCGGCTAGTGCGCTCCCGCCAAGGGGAACGACAAGGGCAAGGTCGAGGGCATGGTGAAGTATTCCCGCTCGAACTTCATGACGCCGATACCGGCGGCGGCGAGCGTCGATGAGGCTTCGGTCTATCGTCTGCTCAGGGCGCACGACCTGATCAACAGTCCGGCCTTCATCGTCATGAAGGCTGCCAACGAGTTCAAATTGAGTCGTATGTACCAAACCGGGACACTATATATCGATGGTCGCCTGCACCTTCCCGGCAAGCCGGCGAGTGGAAGAGACCACCACGCTTTCGCCCGACAAAGGGAGAAGCGATAATGACGTTCAATGACTCAGCGGACTCAAAGCAGCTTTCAATACTGGCCACAGTGGTCGATGTTTATTGCCGTCAGGCCGGGATAGCAGTGGGCGATCCAGCCAGGGAACGTCTTGGCCGTCAAATCATCGAGTTGTTCCAAAGCGGCATGGATCAGCCAGACGAGTTGTTGTTGGCCCTAAACCATCACTACGACGAGTGGCTTGGTGAGGTTGGCCTGCCGTCGTCTTGTGCCGACCAAGCTGCATCGCTGATCTCTGGCGCTGCTCCCTCTCCTGCGGATCACCCGTCGATGTCGCCGCAACGCTTCCCCCAACGAAAAACCCCGCAGGAGCGGGGCTTCTAGTATTTTTCGGCGCGGGCTTGCGCTCCACTGAAAACAGTGACGGAGCAGTTAGGCGACAGGGCCAGCGTCTGCCGTTACGGCGAGTCAGGATATCGTTGCATCATCGCCGTTCCGAGCCGCGTCGAACGCGACCGGTCGATTGATGACATTGCTGACGGCAGAACCAGCGAGTGTGCGCGTCACGGAAGCCGGAAGCAGCGGTCGTTCAATTGCGGAATTCGGATGGAATTGTATCGACTCCGACTATCCTTGCACACCCTGCAAAAGCTGCGCCGATGGCGCTTGCAAGGACGACAGGAAAACACCACCTATAGACTGATAGCGAACAAGCTGGAAACGTCGGTTCAAGTCCGACGGCCCCGACCAAATCGGGGTTTGGTCTAGGGTAGGACACCACACTTGGTAAACGCCGCTCCCTTCCGGTCGAGCGGCGTTTTCGTATCTTCTGTAAAAAGGTAACAAACGGCCCGCATTGTGGAAAGGCTAGCCTTGTAGCGCTGGCTAGTGGTCAAAATCTGACACTTGGTACCCGATGCGGAATACCTCTTCCGTCCCCGATGCGGACGTTCACTCGCCCTTGGCCGAACTCACGCCCATGACCCTGAGCGGAAGCTCTCTCCGCAGGTCGAAGGGCAAATTCCGGACCCAAAGCGGTCGTCATATAGTTGCGATGAGCAGACTACAGCTATCTCAGGAATGCCCCGACTGCTGACAACAAGCCGTCCGGAGCAATATGCGATAAGGCTTTGTCGATGCCTTCTGGAGGCGAAGCGACGACGAGCTATGGATAGCCAATCCGGGAATTTCCCTTGATCGGCTTGAAAGTTGAATTGCTGTAACTTAACAAAAATGCGAATATTATCTTCCACCAGATGGGAGGGCGCGTTTCGTGCGCCGCGAAGTCCTTCTCGGACTAGCGGGCGCGAATTCGCGTTACCGGAAATGTCCACATCCAGAAGAGCATCAGGAGGCCCGTCGGCATAGTTGCGGCCGCGTGCCTCTAATCCCGCTTGCTTACTTGAACAGCCACCACGGCACCGGCCAGGGCACGTGGCGTTGAAGATGTTCGGGCCCCGACTGGATAGACCACTTATTCGAAGGCGGCCCCTGGCAACATTAGCGTCGAACTCAACGCGGCCTGACTCCGCCACTTCCGACCGGCCTGACACCCGAAGCATCAGCCGGTCGATCGCCGCCGTGCGTCCGTCTCGCGTTCTTCGACGATACGGATCGATGCCCGAACGGACGATGCGGCAACCAGGGTTCAATTCGACAGAAGGTCTAAAGCTATGAACGCACGACAGTCTAAAGCTATGAACGTACAACATAGGAGCAGTGACGAGACCGCTATAAGTCCTTTTCGTGTGAATGTTCCGGAAGCGGCGCTTGCCGACCTGCGCCGACGCTTGGACGAGGCCCGCTTGCCTGAAAAGGAGACTGTCTCCGATTACTCGCAGGGTGTGCCCCTCAAGACCGTACAGCAGCTTCTGCGCCACTGGCGGACCAATTTCGACTGGCGAAAAGTTGAAGCCCGGATCAATGCCGTGCCGAACTTCATCACCGAAATCGACGGGCTGGACATCCACTTCATCCACGTCCGGTCGAAGCACGACAATGCCCTGCCGCTCATCGTCACGCATGGGTGGCCCGGTTCGGTAGTCGAACAGCTCAAGATCATCGGACCACTCACAGATCCTACAGCCCATGGCGGGACGGCGGCCGACGCCTTCGACCTTGTAATACCTTCGATGCCGGGCTACGGGTTTTCAGGCAAGCCGACCACAACCGGCTGGGGTCCTGATCACATCGCCAGCGCCTGGATCACGCTGATGCGGCGCCTTGGCTACGAGCACTTTGTCGCACAGGGCGGCGACTGGGGCGCGCTCGTCACGGAGCTGATAGGCGCGCAAGCGCCCCCGGAACTTCTCGGAATCCACGTCAATATGCCGGGCGCAATTCCTGTGGACATCAACCAGGCATCGTTCGCCGGCGCGCCGGTACCATCCGGTCTCTCGGCCGAGGAGAGAAGCTCGTACGACCAACTGGTGTTCTTTTACCAACACGCCTACTACGCGTTCTGGCAGGGAACGCGCCCGCAATCATCGGTAGCGTTTTCGGACTCTCCTATCGGTCTCGCGACCTTCCTGTTGGACCATGACGCGCGCAGTCTCGAGCTCATTGCACGATCGTTCGATGGGCAGACCGAAGGGCTCACACCGGACGATATCCTCGAAAACGTCACGCTGTTTTGGCTGACCAACACGGCGGTTTCGTCAGCTCGGCTGTATTGGGAGAACAAGTTCCCCTTTTTCACCCCCAAGGGCGTCTCTGTCCCGGTTGCCGTGAGCGTCTTCCCTGACGAACTTTACCAGACGCCCAGGAGTTGGGCTGAGCGGGCGTATCCGAAACTCATTCACTACAACAAGCTCGACAAAGGCGGGCATTTTGCCGCCTGGGAGCAGCCGAAGCTTTTGAGCTCCGAACTCAGGACGGCGTTCCGGTCGCTACGTTGAGATCGAGTGACTCGGACGGCGCCACTTTGGCGCCGTCCGAGTCAATGACGGCAATCTGTGTATGGGGCCTGCCGGAGCGGTAAGGAGATAGGCCATGCCTGACGTACTCGAAGCGCTATTCGATTTGACGCCGCCCACTCAGGACCAGATGCGGGAGCTGGTGGCGGACCTCAGCGAAGAAGAGCGGCATTTGCTGCTCGAACATGGCGAGGAAGCGCCGTTCTGCGGTGTCTTTCTCACTGAGAAGCGCGAGGGGGTATATATCTGCCGCTTGTGTGGACTGCCGTTGTTCAAAGGCGGCGCCAAATTTGAAAGTGGCACCGGCTGGCCGGGCTTTACCGCGCCCTTCGCTGAAAAACATCTGCGTGACATCCGCGACACCAGCTACGGCATGGTCAGAACGGAAATCGTTTGCGCCCGTTGCGGCGCGCACCAAGGCCACGTCTTCCCTGACGGGCCTCCTCCGACCGGGGAGCGTTTTTGCATAAATTCAGGATCGCTTGAGTTCATACCCAAAGGGGGGCGTCTTCCCGACAAGCTCCGCCGAGGAGTTCCCGAAGGTGAAACGTGGAGTAGCTGACTCTACATTGGCGAATGTCAGGCTCCAGCCGTCTATAGCCATAAGCGCGGTGATGCGCCAACGTCTGAGTATGGACCAAGAAGCGACTTTCCGGAAACAACCGCGAAGGTCCGCAACTGGCGCAACTTGCCGGTTCCTATCGACGACAGGGAACGGCGGAGTTCCACCCTGAGCGGGCTTACGACCCCGGTACCAAGCGTCAGCTTTTTACCACCAGTGCGTCCGCAACTCGAACTTGATCAGGACTTGCATAAGCTGCCTGTCTGTCTCGTCACGTTCGCCATTTCCAGGTGACATCGGTGAGCGTTGCGAACGGCTTGGCAATACCGTCTGAGCGGCAAGCGGTGCGAGATTCGTCTGCTTGATAAGCGCTGACTAACAGGTTGTTTGCAATCTTTGGGGGGATGCAGAAGCCCTTGAGGCCTGCGAAGTCGGAGCCTGTCAGTGATCATGATGCACGGTGCCCAACCTCGGCAATTCTGAAGTGTCCGCATCAAGCATTTGTTGTCGGCAGACCGTGCGCGCGGTCTGAAATAAAGGAGCTGAACGCTACACCAGTGCCGCCCGCAGCACTTGAAACCATGCCCGGGTCTTCCATGTAATACGCAATAGCGCACAACGTTCCGAATGAGGAAGCGCCGGCAGATGAGTCTGCTCGCCACCGGCAATTCAACGGCGCATCGCGACGCACGCTGACCATCGTTTTGGCCGGCAGCGTTAACAACAGAGCGTCTTCCTCTTCGTTGTCAGACGAAGGGAGATACACAATGGCAAAGGTCGTTTGCGTCCTCTATGACGATCCGGTCGACGGTTATCCGACAAAATATGCGCGCGATGGCTTGCCGAAGCTCGACCGCTATCCCGGCGGCCAGACACTTCCCACGCCGAAGGCCATCGACTTTGAACCGGGGGTCTTGCTCGGTAGCGCGTCGGGCGAACTCGGCCTGAGGAAATTTCTCGAAAGCGCGGGCCACAGCCTGGTGGTGACCTCGGACAAAGACGGTCCCGCCAGCATTTTTGAACGCGAACTCGTTGATGCCGAAATCGTGATCTCGCAGCCGTTCTGGCCGGCATATCTGACCGAAGAACGAATAGCCAAGGCAAGCAGACTGAAGCTTGCGATCACCGCCGGCATCGGATCCGACCATGTCGATCTTCAGGCCGCCATGGACCGCGGCATCACGGTCGCCGAGGTGACTTACTGCAATTCGATCAGCGTGTCCGAGCATGTGATCATGATGATCCTGGGGCTCGTGCGCAACTACATCCCGTCCTACCAGTGGGTCGTGAAAGGCGGCTGGAATATCGCTGACTGCGTCGCACGCTCCTACGATATCGAGGGAATGCAGATCGGAACCGTCGGTGCCGGCCGGATCGGCAGCGCGGTGTTGCGCCGGCTGAAGCCGTTCGACGTCAAGTTGCACTACACCGATCGCCACCGCCTGCCTGAGGCGGTCGAGAAAGAGCTTGGCGTCACCTTCCACAAGGACCCCGCATCCATGGTCGGCGTCTGCGACGTGGTCACGATCAATGCACCTCTGCATCCGGAGACGGAAAACCTCTTTGACGAGACGATGATTGCCAGGATGAAACGCGGCGCCTATCTGGTGAACACGGCGCGCGGCAAGATCTGCAATCGTGACGCCATCGCCCGCGCGCTGGAGAGTGGCCAACTCGCTGGCTATGCCGGCGACGTCTGGTTCCCGCAGCCGGCTCCCAAGGATCATCCGTGGCGATCGATGCCGCATCACGGCATGACGCCGCACATTTCAGGATCGTCGCTCTCCGCCCAGGCGCGCTACGCCGCGGGCACCCGCGAAATTCTCGAATGCTGGTTCGAAGGCCGGCCGATCCGTGAGGAATATCTGATCGTCGATGGCGGCAAGCTCGCCGGCGCTGGCGCGCATTCCTACAGCGCCGGCGACGCCACCCGCGGTTCGGAAGAGGCAGCACGCTTCAAGGCCAGGAGTGATCCGCGCTAGATCGATTTCCGCTGCGCTCGACTCGGACAAGAACAAGACAAGGGTGACGGGCAGATCGACATGGGTTCTGCTGCCAAGGTTGACGAAAAGACCAAGGCCGAACTCAAGAAAAATTGGACGATGATGCTGGCCGGTTTGAAAAAGTCCGCTAAAGAAGATTGATGTGTCCGTGCCTCTGATTAGCGTTAACACGCTAGGGCGGAGCGGTTGGACGGGGACTCATCCCAGCCGGAACAAGTCAGCTTCGGCGCATTCTCAAATTTCGTTGACTGACAAGTCTTCCCGATGTGTCGCGATCTGTCATCTATTCCCCCACGCATCCCGCATCATCGCTCGTCGGTCGCCATAAGGCGTGTCCTTAGAGCGGGATGATTTGAG
>NZ_SMYZ01000077.1 GCF_004919685.1 Mesorhizobium norvegicum
TCCGTCCCCTGCAGCGCTCTTGCGGTAACCTCTGCCACATCGCCTACATAGGCCGGCTGCAATCTCGTGAGGCCGCGGCCGAACATCGGATAGATTGGAAGCCGGCGGAGAAGTTTGAGGATAATCGTGAGAAACGCGTCATCCGGTCCGAACATCACCGCCGGGCGGATGATGATGGTGTCAGCAAACGCGGCACGCACCGCCTGTTCGCCTTCGCCACGCTTGCGGATGTAGAGCGACGGCGAGGCAACATCCGAGCCGATTCCTGAAACGTGAGCGAGCCGTTCAACGCCAGCTCGGTGCGCTTGAGCCGCAACCCGCCGGGCCGACTCGACATGCACGGAATGAAAAGTCTCCTGTCCCCGTTCGACATAGAGACTGACCGCATTTACAACACCGAAAGCACCGGCAAGTGCATCGGCGATCGCCCGCTCATCATGGATATCGGCTTCGACCGATTGAAGTTGCGGATCATCAGAACCAAACAACTTCTCGGCCCGTTCCGGATGTCTTGATGCAATCCGAACGAAAAAACCGCCATTGCGGAGATGCCGAACAACGCGGCGGCCGAGAAACCCGGTTCCACCGAACACGGTGACGACGCGATGGTTCATGGCAGCCATGGCCTGGACTTTGTCAGCTCATGTCAGCCGCCTCGACCCGGCGGTTCAGGTCA
>NZ_SMYZ01000078.1 GCF_004919685.1 Mesorhizobium norvegicum
TGGTTGACGCTGCAGCGTCATTTGACGGCAATCGGCTTGCGGCGACAGAGGCATCGTCACGCGCCTTGCCGCGGGACCATGCCGGCCTGTCGATTTCGGTGGTCTACGCGGACGGACTCGCGGCCTATGCCGAGTTCTGCCGCTC
This sequence comes from Mesorhizobium norvegicum, assembly GCF_004919685.1. GTDB lineage: Bacteria > Pseudomonadota > Alphaproteobacteria > Rhizobiales > Rhizobiaceae > Mesorhizobium > Mesorhizobium norvegicum. The sequence goes on from NZ_SMYZ01000078.1 coordinate 146, forward strand.
GGCCCTGTTTGCACCACCGCAGAGTGCTGCCTGGATCCTGAACTGGGCGGCTGCGGTCGAACCGGATCTGCTCGTCGCGACGCTGAGTGTCGAAGGCAGACCGGTTTTTTCGCTGGCCCTGGAGGTCACTGCCAGCGGTCCGTTCCGCGTCGCCCGCTTCATGGGTGGCCGCCACGCCAATGGCAACTTCGTCGCCGCGCATCCACACTGGCTGGCCAGAGCGGATATCCCGGCCATCCGAGCGATGCTGGCGGCCATCGCCAAGGCACGTCCGGACGTCGATCTCGTCGCACTGGAACGATTGCTGCCCGATCTCGATGGCGTCGCCAACCCCCTCGCCTCCCTCGACCATTTTGCCAGCCCCAATCTGTCGCTGGCCGTCGACCTCGCCGGCGGCTTCGATGCGCTGCTTTCTCGCGCCAGCGGCAAACGCAAGCGCAAGAAGCACCGTTCGCAGATCCGGAAGTTCGAGGCCGTCGGCAGCCATCGGCGCATCGAGGCGCGCACCGCCGACGAGGTGGACAGGCTGCTCGACGCTTTTTTCGAGATGAAGGAACTCCGCTTCCGCAAGATGGGCATCGCCAACGTCTTCGGCGACGGGCAGGTGCGCGGCTTCTTTCGCTCGCTGTTTGCGCTAGCGCTTACCGAGGCCGAGCCTTCCTTCGTGCTGCACGGGCTCGAGGTTGCCGGCAAGCTGCGCGCCATCACCGGGTCGAGCCGCTCCGGCAAGCGACTGATCTGCGAGTTCGGCGCGATCGCCGAGGACGATCTCGGCCACACCAGCCCCGGCGATTTTCTGTTCTTCGACAACATCCAGGAAGCCTGCGAGACCGGCTTCGAGGTCTATGATTTCTCCGTCGGTGACGAGCCTTACAAGCGGCTGTGGTGCGATATCGAAACCCGGCATTTCGAGGTGCTGATCCCATTGACGCTTAAGGGCCGCGCGCTGGCGCTGATGCTTCGGCAAGGTGCACGGCTCAAGGCCTTCATCAAGAACAACCCGACGATCTGGAAGCTGACCAAGATGCTGCGCCGCAAGGCGGTCGGACAGGCGGCATCCACTGCCGGCGAAGACGACAGCTAGCTCTCAGAAATTGAGGGCTTCCCTCAGAGCCGGGCCGGCCCTGACGCGCAAATCCAGATCGGCCTCGATATGATCGATGTGGTGCAGCATCAACCGGCTCGCCAGCCCGCAATCACCGCTTCCCAGCGCGCCGACAATTTCCGTGTGCTCGCTATGGCCGCAGGCTGAAACGCCGGAACGCCCGTAAAGGGCAATGACCAATGAAGAGCGCGCCACCAACTCCTCCATGAAGCGCTGCAGGATGGCATTGCCGGCAACGGCGGCGAGCAGCAGGTGGAAGTCGCCCGACGCCTTGATTTCGGAGCGCCGCGCGGTCGGGCCGCGCTCAGCAATGAAGCGCCCCTCCTCGTCGAGCTGCGCCTTGAAGGCAGCGATGTCGGCGGCGGTGACGCGCCCGCAGGCGGCAATGGCAATGCCTGGTTCGATCAGCCGGCGCGAGGCGAACACCTGGCGCGCTTCCTCTGGCGACGGGTTGGCGACGAAGGCGCCACGGTTGCGCTCGGTGCGCACGAGGCCCTCGAAAGACAGCATCTGCAGGGCCGCGCGTGCAACGGTGCGGCTGACATCGAACAGCGTGCCGACCTCGCCTTCCGACAGTTTGGTGCCTGGGGCCAGCCGGCGGTCGACGATGGCGTCGCGCAACTGATCGCGGATCGCTTGCGCGCGGTCCTGCGTGGCGCTGTCGGTAGCGGAATAGATCTGGTCGGCGATGTTCATGGCGGCAATTCTTTCCATTCCCTTCTAACGCGACTCCTGACGCCAGCACGAGAGGCAAAGTGGACACGAAGGCAAAAAAGATTGCATACGATTTATGTGCATATCGCCGACAATCGCCCATAATTTGTGCAATGCACAAAGCAGCCCGTCTGATAGGCATCGCCCAAAAATCCCGATTTTCCCGACGATTCAAGTGCTTGGCCGGTCATCTCGCGATTGGCACGCATGATGCATTGGTTAATGCGACCAAACGGGGAAGCCTGATGTCCAAAGCCGCCGAAATCGACATTGTGTCCGTTTCGAAAGTCTATGGAACGACGACCGCCGTCGAGGACATCAGCCTGAAGATCCCGGCGGGAACCTATTGCTGCCTGCTCGGTCCTTCCGGCTGCGGCAAGACCTCGACGCTGCGCATGATCGCCGGCCATGAGAGCATTTCATCAGGCGATGTCCGCCTCGGCAATGTGGTGGTGACGGACCTGCCGCCGGCCAGGCGCGGCACGGCGATGATGTTCCAGTCCTATGCGCTGTTCCCGCATCTCGACCTGATCGACAATGTCGCCTTCAGCCTGAAAATGAAGGGCGTCGACAAGGAAAAGCGCCGTGCCAAGGCGCTGGACATGCTCAAGCTGATGCAGATGGAGGCCTATGCCAAGCGCCGACCGGCGCAGCTTTCCGGCGGCCAGCAGCAGCGCGTGGCGCTGGCGCGTGCGCTGATCACCGATCCCGAGGCGTTGCTGCTCGACGAACCGCTATCGGCGCTCGACCCGTTCCTGAAGATCCGCATGCGCGCCGAGCTGAAGAAGCTGCAGACCTCGCTCGGCATCACCTTCGTCCACGTCACCCACAGTCAGGAGGAGGCGATGGCTCTCGCCGACCTGATCGTGGTGATGAATGACGGCCGCATCGAACAGGCGGCCCCGCCGCGCGATGTGTTCGAGCGGCCGGCGACGGCCTTCGTCGCGCGCTTCATGGGCGACCACAACGTGATCTCCGGCCGGGTCACCGGTGAGCGCGACGGCATGGTCGTCTTCGACGTCAATGGCGGCGCCTCGCTTGCCGCCAGCGGCCAGCCACAGGAAGTGGGGGCGCCAATCGACATCGCCATCCGCACCGACCATGTGCGCTTCGGCGAGCCGCCCTCGCCCGGCCTCGGCTTCACCGGCATCGTCTCCAACATCGAATATCGCGGCGCCACGGTAAAGCTCTCCGTCACCGGCGCCGGCATCGACGACTTCACCGTCATTGTCGACGATTCCGACTTCTTCGCCAGACCCGTCGCCATTGGCGACGCCGTACCGCTGGCCTGGGATTGCGAGGACGCCATCGTTCTCGGCCGCCTTCATTCATGACGTCAACGAAGCAAAACAAGACAGGGGAATAGGCATGACAAACACCAAAGAAACCAAGACCGGCATTTCGCGCCGTTCGCTGCTCAAGACGGGTGCTGCCGCCGTCGGCCTGGCCGCCGGCTCAGGCGCCATAACAGGCTTTCCGACCATCTGGGCGCAGTCCAACATCACGCTGCGTCAATTCGGCACCGGCGTGTCGAACCTCAACGCCATCGCCGACAAGTGCAAGGCAGACCTCGGCATCACTCTGGAAATGACCGCGACCGATTCAGACGCGGCCGCCCAGCGCGCCGTGACCCAGCCGGACAGCTACGACATCGCCGACATCGAATACTGGATCTGCAAGAAAGTGTTCCCGAGCGGCGTGCTGCAGCCGATGGATGTCAGCAAGCTGAAATATTACGACGAACTGGTGCCGCTGTTCAAAACCGGCAAGCTGACGCCCGACAGCGTCATCGCCCAGGGCACCGCGCCGCACACGGTCGGCTTTGTCGAGGCGCAGGACTCGAAGGTCTTCGCCAAGGCGCCGACCAACTGGTTCACCATGGTGCCGACCATCTACAACGCCGACACGCTGGGCATCCGCCCCGACCTCGTCGGCCGCGACATCACCACCTGGGCCGACATCATGGATCCGGCCTTCAAGGGCAAGACCGCGATCCTCAACATCCCCTCCATCGGCATCATGGACGCGGCGATGATCATGGAAGCCATGGGCAACATCAAATATGCCGACAAGGGCAACATGACCAAGGAGGAGATCGACAAGACGATCGACTTCCTGATCAAGGCCAAGCAGGACGGCCAGTTCCGCGCCTTCTGGAAGTCCTTCGACGAGAGCGTCAACCTGATGGCGTCGGGCGAAGTCGTCATCCAGTCGATGTGGTCACCGGCCGTCGCCGCCGTCCGTTCCAAGGGCATCGCCTGCCGCTTCCAGCCGCTCAAGGAAGGTTACCGCTCATGGGGCGGCGGCCTCGGCCTTGCGGCACATCTCTCGGGCGCGCAGCTCGATGCGGCCTATGAGTACATCAACTGGTACACGTCGGGCTGGGTCGGCGGTTATCTCAACCGCCAAGGCTACTATTCGGCCAACATGGTCTCGGCCAAGAAGTTCATGACCGAGGACGAATGGGGCTACTGGATCGAAGGCAAGCCTGCCAAGGGCGACATCAAGGCGCCCGACGGCACGGTCATGGAAAAGGCCGGTGCCTTGCGTGACGGCGGCTCGTTCGAAGAGCGCATGGGCCATGTCGCCTGCTGGAACTCGGTCATGGACGAAGACCGCTACATGGTGAAGCGCTGGAACGAGTTTATCGCGGCGTAGGGAACAAGCGCCCCTCCTCTTCCCCTTCTCCCCTTGTGGGAGAAGGGAACGCGGTTCAGGCCGCATCGCCAAAACCGAGAGTACTGATGACAGTCGCGCTCGAACGTCCTGCAATCGCCGCCGCCAAGCCCACCAGGCGCCGCCGCTTCTCCATCGGCGCCGTCACGCCCTATCTCCAGTCAGCCCCCCTCGCCATCATCCTCGGCGCATTCTTGCTCTTGCCCATCATCATGATCGTCGTCGTTTCCTTCTGGGACTACGATTTCGCCGCCATGTATCCGGATCTCCTGACCACCAACTATTCCGACGTGCTGGGCTCCTGGGTCACCTGGAAGACCTATCTCAACACGCTGAAATTCGCGGCCATCGTCTGGGCGCTGACCTTGTTCATCGGCTTCTGGGTCGCCTATTTCCTCGCCTTCCACATCCGCACTGCGGCCATGCAGATGGTGCTGTTCCTGGTCTGCACCGTGCCGTTCCTGACCTCCAACATCATCCGCATGATCTCGTGGATCCCGGTGCTCGGCCGCAACGGGCTGATCAACTCGACGCTGGTGCATCTGGGCCTGGTGCCGAAGCCGATCGAATGGCTGCTCTATTCGGAATTCGCGGTGGTGCTGGCCATGGTGCATCTCTACACGCTGTTCATGGTGACGCCGATCTTCAACACGCTGATGCGCATCGACCGCTCGCTGGTCGAGGCCGCGCGCGACGCCGGCGCCTCGGGCTGGCAGGTGCTGTGGAACGTCATCCTTCCGCTGGCCAAGCCCGGCATGGCGATCGGCACCATCTTCGTCGTCACCCTCGTCATGGCCGACTTTTCCACCGTCCAGGTGATGTCGGGCGGGCAGAGCGCGTCCGTCGCGCTGATGATGAAGAACCAGATGTCGCTGCTGCAATATCCGGCCGCCGCCGCCAACGCGGTGGTGCTTTTGGTGCTGGTGCTCTTGATGGTCGCCGGCATCCTGCGCATCGTCGACATCCGCAAGGAGCTTTGACGTGAACCACGAAAAGCGCAGCTTCGAATTCTATGTGCTGGCGGCCTTCTTCACGCTGTTCGTGCTGTTCCTCTACGGCCCGCTGTCGGCGATCCTGATCCTGTCCTTCCAGGGCGAAACCGGCGGCCTCACCTTCCCGCTCAACGGCGTGTCGCTGCACTGGTTCGCCAACCTGTTCGAGCGCCAGGCGGTCGGCGATTTCGGCGGCAGCTTCAAGCGCTCGCTGGTGCTGGGCGTCATGGTGATGATCGTTACCGTCGCTGTGTCGCTGCTTGCCGGCCTCGCCTTCCGTCGGAAATTCCGCGGCGCCACCGCGTTGTTCTACCTGGCGGTCGCCAGCCTCGTCGTGCCTTCGATCATCATTTCGCTGGGCATCGGCGTCGTCTTTCAGCAGATCGGCTTCCGCCCGGCCTGGTACACGTCGGCCTTTGGCGCGCATCTGACCTGGACGCTGCCCTTCGGCGTGCTGATCATGTTCGCCGTCTTCAACCGCTTCTCGCCAGCCTATGAGGAAGCCGCACGTGACCTCGGCGCCACCTCCTGGCAGACCTTCGCCCATGTCGTGCTGCCGATGATCGCGCCGAGCCTGATCGGCGTCGGCCTGTTCGGCTTCACGCTCTCCTATGATGAGTTTGCCCGCACACTGATGACCTCCGGCACCTTCAACACGCTGCCGCTCGAGATCTACGGCATGACCACCAATGTGACGACACCGGTGCTGTACGCGCTGGGCACGGTGACGACCGTGTTCTCGTTCCTGGTGATCCTGGCGACGCTGGGCGCCATCCTCTATGTCGGCCGTCGCAGGGCCCGGGCCTGATCGTGCAGATATTGATAGTGAACCCCAACACGACGGCCAGCATGACCGAGACCATAGGTGCTGCGGCGCGCGGCGTCGCCGGCGCCTGGACGGAGGTCATCGCCGTCACCTCGTCCATGGGACCGGCCTCGATCGAAGGTTATTATGACGAGGCGCTGGCCGTGCCCGGTCTTTTGATGGAGATCGCCGCCGGTGAACGGCGCGGCGCGCAGGCTGCCATCATCGCCTGTTTCGACGATACCGGTCTGGATGCCGCGCGCGCGATGGCCAATATCCCCATCATCGGCATCTGCGAGGCAGCGCTCACCATGACTGCCTTCATCGCCCAGCGCTTCACTGTTGTCACCACCACAGAACGTTCGCGTGTCCCTGTCGAAGGACTGGTGCAGCGCTACGGCATGGCGGGACGCGCTCGTGTGCGCGCCGCCGACATCCCGGTGCTTGCGCTCGAAGATCCGGCATCGGGCGCGGTCGGCAAGCTGCGCGACGAAATCGCCCGGGCCATCGACGAGGACCGCGCTGAGGCCATCGTGCTCGGCTGCGCCGGCATGGCCGATCTTACGCACCGGCTGCGAGCGGAATTCGGACTGCCGGTCATCGACGGCGTCGGCGCCGCACTCAAGCAGGCCGAGGCGCTGATCGCACTCGGCCTGTCGACATCGAAGCGCGGCGCCTATGCGAGCCCGCTGGCCAAGCCCTATCGTGGTGTGCTGAAATCCTTCTCACCCGGAGCCGTTGCCGCGGAGTGAGCGCCATGAAGCCGACCATCCGCACACTGTCGCTGCAGGAGCTGGCTGTTCTCGTCGACTGGGCAGCGGCGGAAGGCTGGAACCCCGGCCTTGAAGACGCGGCGATGTTCCAGGCTGCGGACCCCGAAGGCTTCATCGGCGCCTTTGTCGGCAACGAAATGGTCGCCGCAATCTCGGCCGTGGCCTATGGAAGCGCGTTCGGTTTCATCGGCCTCTACATCTGCCGGCCGGATAGACGCGGCAAGGGCTACGGCAAAGCGGTCTGGAATGCCGGTATGAAAAGGCTTGCAGGCAGGACCGTCGGCCTCGACGGCGTCGCCGAGCAGCAGGACAATTACCGGCGCAAGGGCTTCAGGCCGGCTTACGAGACCATCCGCTATAGCGGCCGCAAGGCAGGCCCGGCGGTCAGGGCCGATGGGTTGCGCATGATAACGACGCAGCTCGTGCCCGACGTCATCGCCTATGACTCATACTGTTTTCCGGCGCCGCGGCGGGCCTTCCTGCAGCGATGGCTGCAGGCGCCGCATCACGGGCTGGCGGCGATCAGTTCGCGCGGCACCACCGGCTACGCCGTGGCGCGGCCGTGCCGCTCCGGCTTCAAGATCGGCCCGCTGTTTGCCGACGACCTGGAAATCGCTCTGCAATTGCTGGACGGACTGGCTGGTGCCTGCGGGGGCGGCGACCTGCATATCGACGTCCCCGCCGATAACATCGGGTTCGTAGCTGCGCTCGAGGCGGGCGGCTTTGCGCCGACCTTCACCACCACCCGCATGTACAAGGGCCTGGCTCCGAAGCTTGGGCTGCAGCGGCTGTTCGGCGTCACGACCCTGGAACTGGGATAGAGATCGGACGGGCCCCCTGAACGGGCCTCCGCCAGGCGATCCGCGGCTCTCTCAGGCGGCGGCAGTGCGCCGTCCCGGCACCGGATTGCCGGGCGGTTCGTGGCCGAGCGGCGTCACCAGCGTCAGGTCGGGATAACCGTTCTCGATCAGCCTGACCGCAGCCTGCGTCACCTCGTCGTCCGGCTCCAGCATGGAGAGAAAGACCTCGGTGGCATCGCCGGCCAGACGGCCGATGCCTTGCGCGTCGGCCGGTCCGCATTCGACCACGACCAGATCATAGGCTGTGGTCAGCGACTGCATGATGATCGGCAGCCGGTCGGCGGCGCGCATGGCGCGGACCGGATCGGCGGTGCCGACCGGAATGACGTGACAGTCCGAGTAGAGATCGGCGTGGATGACGTCGCTGAACTGCGCTTCCGAGGCGAGCAGATTGGTGATGCCGGGGAAAAGCCCGCTGTCCAGCATCGGCCGCGAGGCCGCCCCCGAAGCGGTGAGGTCCAGCAACAGGACGCGCAGGCCGGCGTCCGCGACCTCGCGTGCCACCAGGACCGCGGATGCGGCCGCCTCGTCGCCCTCCGGCGAGACGAATATGGCGCGCGCCGCACCGCTGGCGATCAGCTTTTCAGCAGCCTTCTCGACGTCGATCTCGCCCAGGGTGGAACGCACCGGTTCGGGCTCGGCAGCCGTCTGTTCGGCCGCTGCCTCTGGCATCGCGACCATATCAGGCGCCTCGGCCTTATAGGGCATCGCGGCCGTGTGGAGCTCGGCCTCCGCTTCAGCCAGACGGTCCCCCATTTCCTGGCGAACGACGGAATCCTGAAGGATGGCAGGTTCCTTGCGGACAACCGGCATTGCGGCCCCACCAGGCGCCTGCGCCACATGGGGCATCGCGACCTCATCGATCCGTTCGAAGCGGGAACCGGTCGCCGGGCGCATCGCACGGCCCGAAAACAGCTCCCGCAGCAGCGTCACGATGGCCATGATCAGCAGCGATGCGGCGAAAGCGGCGCCAACGATCGGCCCGACCTTCGGGAAATAGGCCTCGGAGGGAACCGACGCCTTTGAGGCGATCCGGGCATCGACCGGCAGATAGTTGCGATCCTGGCGCGAAGCCGCTTCGCGGTAGTTGGTCAGATACAGCTCGAGTTGCTGCCGTTTGGCAGTCGCGTCGCGCTGCAGCGCGTCGAGATCGACCTGCTGTTCACCGGCCTGCGCCGACGCCGCCTTCAACGTGTTGACGTCGGCGACAAGCTGGTTCTCGCGGGCCTTTGCCGTCTCGGCCTGCATCAACAGGCCTTTCATGATCTTCTGGGCCTCGCTGCGGATCTGCGCGTCGAGATCGGCCAGTTGCGATTTCAGCGCCCGAATACGCGGATGATTGCCAAGCAGCGTCGTCGACAGATCGGCGATGTTGGAGCGCAATTCGACCTGGCGCTCGCGCAAGCGCTGGATCAGGTCCGATGACAAAACCTCCGGCACGGCATCCAGCGAACCGCCATTCTGCAGCGCCCTGCGCACGCCGTCGGCTGTCGCTTCGGCCGCGGCGCGATTGGCGCGCACTTTCGACAGTTCGCTCGACAGTTCCGAAAGCTGCTGGGTGGCCAGCACCGAATTGTTGCCACCCATCAGAAGATCGGACTGTGAGCGGTAGGCGGCGACTTTCGCTTCGGCGGCCTTGACCTGCTGCTGCAGGTCGGCGATCTCGGGCGCCAGAAAGTCGGCGGCGGCGTTGTTCGATTCCAGCTTGGCCGCCCCTTGCCCCGCTATATAGGCGGCTGCAATGGCATCTGGTATGGCGGCCGCCAGCTTGGGATCTTCCGATGAGAACTCAATGGCAATGATGCGGGTCTTCTCGACACCATAGACGTTGAGCTTCTCGTGCATCTTCTTGAGGACGCGCTCTTCCGTCGGAATTTCCATCGGGTCGCTTTTCAAGCCGACGAGAACCAGAGCGCGGCTCAACGGCGACATATCGAGCGCTTCGTCGAACTCGGGCAGCTTTTCCAGGCCAAGCTTTTGCGCGACCTGCTTGAGGATTTCGTTGGAGGAAATGATCTGGACCTGGGTGGCGACGCCTTGTTCGTCGAGAATTGGCTTGTCGGTGTCGTTGTTGTTGCTGGCCGGCCGCGTATAGACGGATTCACGCGGAGCGATCTCCACCTGCGTCTCGGCCTTGTAGTGGCGGGTTGCCAGCGAGGCGAAGGCGAAGGCCAGCCCCGTCACCACCAGGACGACGACGAGAATGCGCAGCCAGTTCCTCGCCAGGCTGGCGAAGAGCTGCCTGAGATCGACGTCGACATCTGCGGCCGCGGACTGAACGGACATGCATCCCTACTCCGATACTGGGTCAGCACGCACCGTAAACAACTATGGTAACTCAGCCGTTAAGATGGCGGTAAGTTTCCGTTAGGGTTTACTGGCGAGCCACAAACAAAACCGCCAAAAATAGCAAAACTCTTGCCGATGCGCCGCGTGTCGGGCGCTCCCTTTACCGGCCATTAACCCTAACAGGATGATAACGGGCCTCGATCCCTGATGTTTGCTGCGACGCTGCAGCGGCCAGTCGAAGGTACCTGTCCGGTCATGAAAAGCACTGCTTCCCTGTTTCGCGCTCTGCTTGCCGTATCGATGCTTGCTGGCTGTTCCAGCTACCGGCCGACGCCGGCGGCTTTCCATGAGGTGCTCGATCAGCCCTATCGTCTTGGCGCCGGCGACCGCGTCCGCGTCACCGTGTTCGAGCAGGACGGGTTGACCAACACCTACAGCGTCGACCAGTCCGGCTACCTCTCCTTCCCGCTTGTCGGCGCCATTCCGGCGCGCGGCCACACCGCGCAGCAGATGGAAAAAGAGATCGCCGACAAATTGCGGCAAGGCTATCTGCGCGATCCCGACGTTTCGGTCGAGATCGACCGCTACCGGCCGATCTTCGTCATGGGCGAAGTCGGAGCCGCCGGCCAATACTCTTACGTCCCCGGCCTGACGGTGCAGAAGGCAATCGCCATTGCCGGCGGTTTCACACCGCGTGCCAACCAGGAAAGCGTCGACATCACCCGCGACATCAACGGCAAGGTGATGACCGGCCGCGTGGTCACCTCCGACCCGCTGCTGCCCGGCGATACCGTCTACGTCCGCGAACGTCTGTTCTGACAGATACCAAGTGGCGGACACACTCAGGATCGTCCATTGCTTTCGTTCACCCGTCGGAGGAATCTTCCGGCATGTGCGCGACCTGGCCGAGGCGCAGGTCGCCGCCGGGCATTCCGTCGGCATCGTCTGCGATTCGACGACGGGCGGCGCGTTCGAGGAACACCTGTTCGAGCAGATGAAGGACATGCTGGCGCTCGGCATCCATCGCACGCCGATGCAGCGCCATGTCGGCCCGGGCGACCTTGCCTCGGCCTGGCGCACCTACAGGATCATCAAGGAATTGCGGCCGGACGTGCTGCACGGGCATGGCGCCAAGGGTGGCGCCTATGCCCGTCTGTTCGGCTCATTGTTGCGGGTATCAAGGTCTCGCGTAGCCCGCCTTTATTCACCGCATGGTGGCTCTCTCCACTATGACGAGAACACGACCACCGGAAAGCTGTTCTTCGCGCTCGAGCGCTTCATGGCCCGCTTCACCGACTACCTGCTGTTTGTCTCCGACTATGAACGGCAAACCTATCGCAGGAAGGTCGGCGAGCCACCCATTCCCAACACCCTGGTCTATAACGGCCTGCGCGCCACCGAATTCGAGCCGGCGATCACCGAGCCCGACGCGGCCGATCTGCTCTATATCGGCATGATGCGCGACCTGAAGGGACCGGACATCTTCATCGATGCACTGGCCCTCGCCGGCCCCCAGTTCGGCCGCGCGCTGACCGCGGTCATGGTCGGCGACGGCGACGACCTGCCGCGTTATCACACTCAAGTGAAGCGCCTCGGGCTTGAGCGCCATGTCCGTTTCCTGCCGCCGATGCCGGCCAGGGAGGCCTTTGCGCTGGCGGCGCTTGTCATCGTTCCCTCGCGCGCCGAAGCCATGCCCTATATCGTGCTGGAAACGCTTGCCGCGGGAAAGCCGATGATCGCCACCGCGGTCGGCGGCATTCCGGAAATCTTCGGCGCCGGTTCCCCTGCCCTGATCCGGCCCGACCCGGTCGAGCTCGCCGACAAGATGAGCCAGGCGCTGACCGACCCCGCCGCCTATCGCGAGCTGATGCCCGATGGCACCGGCCTCAAGGCGCGCTTCGGCGCCGATGTGATGGCCGCCGACATCGAGAAGGCCTACTTCGCCGCGCTCGACAAATAGACGCAAGGCCAAGCTGTTTCAAAGCCACGGGTTGTTTCAAGGGTTTCTTAGCTCTCTTTTGCTATTCACCGTAGGGAAGCTTGCGGAAAGCCCCATGAACGAGATCGACCCCGCACGCCGCTTTTCAGCAGAGGCGGTGCGTAAATTCGACGGCCCGGCCGATGGCGACACGCCCGGCGGCATGAACGATGTCGCCCGCCAGGTCGCTTCGCAGTACAGGCGCGATACGATGTCGCCGATCATGGTCAGCGGCGTGCTGCGCATGGTCGAATTCGGGTTGTTGTTGCTGTCCGGGCTCGCCGTCTATTTCCATTATGTCGGGTTCTTCAACTACCTCGCCTGGCAATATCCGCTGACGATCGCGGCCGCGTCGTTCCTTGCCGTGGTGCTGCTCGACGTCACCGACTGCTACCAGATCGTCGCCCTGATGCGGCCCATCGCCAATTTCAGCCGCATCCTGCTGGCCTGGGCTGGCGCCTTCGCGCTGATGGCGTTGACCGCGTTCGCCATGAAGATGTCGGAAGACTATTCGCGCCTTTTGTTCGGCACCTGGTTCGTCATCGGCTTCGTTCTCATCTTCGGCCTCAGGCTGGTGATGTCGAAGCTGATCCGGGCCTGGGCGCGCGATGGCCGCATGGAGCGGCGCGCCGTCATCGTCGGCGGCGGCAAGGCGGCGGAAGTCCTGATCCGCTCGGTCGAAAAACAACCCTACAATGATATTCGCATCTGCGGCATCTTCGACGATCGCGGCGACAAGCGTTCGCCGCCCATCGTCGCCGGCTATCCCAAGCTCGGCACCATTTCGGAACTGATCGAATTCGCCCGCATCGCCCGCATCGACATGCTGATCGTATCGCTGCCGCTGACCGCCGAATCGCGCGTGCTGCAGTTGCTGAAGAAGCTGTGGGTGCTGCCGGTCGACATCCGGCTGTCGGCGCATTCCAACGCGCTGCAGTTTCGCCCGCGCGCCTATTCCTACATCGGCTCGGTGCCGATGCTCGACATCTTCGACAAGCCGATCAACGACTGGGATTCGGTCGCCAAGCGCGCCTTCGACATCGTCTTCAGTCTGATCGGCATCGTCGTGTTCTCGCCGGTGATGCTGGCGACCGCCATCGCCATCAAGCTCGACAGCAAGGGGCCGGTGCTGTTTCACCAGAAGCGGCACGGTTTCAACAACGAGATCATCGAGGTCTACAAATTCCGTTCGATGTATACGGACAAGGCCGACCCGACCGCCAAGCAGACGGTGACCAAGAACGATCCTCGCGTCACCCGCGTCGGCCGCTTCATCCGCAAGACCTCGATCGACGAGTTGCCGCAGTTCTTCAACTCGCTCTTGGGTTCGCTGTCGCTGGTCGGTCCGCGCCCGCATGCCATCGCCGCGCAGTCGCACAACCTGCTCTACAACGAAGTGGTCGACGGCTATTTCGCCCGCCACAAGGTCAAGCCGGGCGTCACCGGCTGGGCGCAGATCAATGGCTGGCGCGGCGAGATGGACACCAACGAGAAGATCCGCATGCGCACGGAGTATGATCTCTATTACATCGAGAACTGGTCGCTGCTGTTCGATTTGCGGATCCTGTTCCTGACGCCGATCCGGCTCTTGAACACGGAAAACGCCTATTGAGCGCGATCAGCCATGATTTGCCGCGCGCGGCGGTCAACGCCAAGCTGATCGCGCTGATTTCCTCGGGCGCGGTCTTCCTCGGCATTCTGCTGTCCGGCTTCGTCATCAGCGAGCCGGCGCCTTATGAACTCTACATGGCCGGGCTGATCGCCATCTGGGCGCTATTCGGCTTGAGGATTTCCCGCGCGGCCACGCCACTCCTGGCGCTGCTGGTGACGATGAACATTGGCGGCATGATCTCCATGACGCAGATGGCGGATCTGGCCAACACGCCGCTCTATCTCGCCGTATCGCTGTTTCTCGCCTTCAGCGCGGTGTTCTTCGCATCGATCACCGCTGTGCAGCCAAACCTCTACCGACTGATCTTCATTGCCTACGTGGTTTCCGCCGTGGCGACCTCGCTGCTTGGCATTGCAGGCTATTTCCACGCCTTTCCGGGCGCCGAGATGTTCACCAAATACGACCGTGCCGCCGGCGCCTTCCAGGACCCGAACGTGTTCGGTCCGTTCCTGGTGCTGCCCGGCATCTATCTGCTCTATCTGCTCTTGACCGGACCGGTGACGCGCATGCCGCTGCTGGCGGTGCCGCTGCTGGTCATCACCGCCGGCATCTTCTTTTCGTTCTCGCGCGGCGCCTGGGGCATGTTCGCCGTCTCGGCCGTCCTGCTCACCGGCTGCCTGTTCCTGCAAAGCGCCAGCGGCATGTTCCGGCTGCGCGTCGTGGTGATGACGATTGCCGCGCTGGCGCTGCTGGTCGTCGCCATGATCGTCATCCTGCAGCTGCCCGGCGTGTCGGAGATGTTTTCCAACCGCGCCCATCTCGAGCAGAGCTACGACACCGCCCGCCTCGGCCGCTTCGCCCGCTACGGGATCGGCTTCCAGATGGCGATGGAGCATCCGTTTGGGATCGGCCCGCTGGTCTTCGGCACGATTTTTGGTGAAGACACCCACGACATCTGGCTGAAGATGCTGATGGACTATGGCTGGCTCGGCTTCGTGTCGTTCCTCGCGCTCGTCGCCTGGACGATGGCAGCCGGATTCCGCATCCTGCTGCGCGACCGGCCGTGGCAGCCCTATCTGTTGTGCGCCTATGTCGCCTTCATCGGCAATATCGGGCTCGGCACCTTCATCGACATCGACCACTGGCGCCACGTCTACCTGCTGCTCGGCCTGATCTGGGGCGCCATCGCGCTGGAATACCGCCATCAGCGCTTGTTGCGGCCGGACCCGGCTCAAGGTGACGGCCGACGCGATTTGAAATTTGGCTGATCTGGCCGGGCTTTTTGGCCACGGTGGGCGTCGCGTTGGACTTTCAGTCGCTTGTTCTGGAGGTCGTGAATCCAGCGTCGTCGGCGTTGATGTCGATTTCGGCCAGATGCCCGCGAATGACCATCACGGTGTCATCGCCAGATCACCTCTTACGATCTGCATTGTCTCCTGGGCGGCTGCTTTCTTGTCCATACTACGCATTCCTGCGAGATGATGAAGGTAGTCTTGGCTGCTATCATGCCACGACGGCGGGCGGCTCGGCAACGGAACTATATGGCTGCCGCTTGGTTTCTCCCGCGGTGGGCACACGTGGTCGAGTTACCCGGCTCGTCGCTCGAGTGCCTGACTATTGCCGACTACATTCGAAAGCCCAGCGCCGTTCTATCCGCGGCGCCCATCCGCATAGGAGCCTCATGGAGGGCGCCAGACCACAGCCCGATCGACAAGCACCACCAGCACCACCGAAAGCGCCAAGCCATTCCGCGGCCGGCGCATGAGTTGGCGGGAATTTTACCAGATGCGCCCTGACCTGCGACCGGCAAACGATAACGACCAACTTCAAACTGGAACTTCGCCGCTAAGTGCTCGTTCCTCGAGAGTGGAGGCCGCTAAGTGCTCGTTCCTCGAGAGTGGAGAACGCAGAGATGGCCAAAAAGAAAACGACCGATACGAGCCGGGTTAAGAAGGGTGCAGAACTTGAAGTTGAGCACCTGACCGAAGTGACAGACGTGACGCCCAAACAGGCGCGGACGCTGCTTCGCAAGCACGGCGCGGACTGGCAGAAGCTGAAGGACGAAGCCGAAGATATGAAGGAAGAGGACTGACAAGTGCATAGGTAGTCACGGCTCTCCATTAGGAGAGCCGTGACGCCCCGCCCCGCTCTATCCGCCCCAAGAAAAAGCTAGGCGACTTTAAGTTCCTTGACCGCCTTCTCGAAGACGGACTTGATCGGCTTGGATACGTCCTCGACGGCTTTGGTCGTGACGGCCTGAAGTTCCCTGGCCTGCTCGACGGCACTTTCAACCTGCTTGCGGACGAAGGCGGTCTGCAGTTCAACGAATTCGGAAGGCGACTTCACGGCAATTAGGGCTTCGAAATGCGAGAAGGCGGCTTCGGTATTGGCGCGCAGAACGGCAATTGTCTTCAGCGACAGGTTGCTGGAAGCGGCTTTGGCGGATGCGAAGCTCGTCTCGAGAGCCTTCTGGGTCATCTCCGAATCCGCCTTGAATTTGGCGAGAACTTCTTTCGACTGCTCGACGCCCTTTTCTGTCAAAGCACTGACCTGCTCAATGGCCTTGGATGCATCAAAAGCGGGGTACGCGTTGTCGATAAATTCAGCGGTCTTTTCAGTGGTCTTGGACATCGTTCCATCCTTCGGTGAGGGGGCGACTTTTAAGAAGCCTTCGCATTTGTATTAGCATTACCTAACGGAAGTTTGCGTGCAATGCAACATCTTTGTTGCACTGCACCATGATTTTAGACCACCCGTCCCGCACAGAGCGGAAACGGACTGCCCGGCCCCGCCGGTTCCTCAAAATGGGATGACCACCCATGACCACGACCACCCGCAAAGAAATGGTGGCCACCGCAGATTCCATCCTGAAAGCAAACCCTGAGAAGCGAAACACAGTCCGCCAGCGCGGACAGCTTCTCCGGTGTAGGGATGGCGGCCGGCACAAACGGCGCGCTGGCGAGGCCATGCAGATCAGGGCAGCGGAACCGGCGAGTCAGCGAGCGTTCGCAGATAGGCGATTACGTTTAGCCGGTCGGCTTCATCGGGCACGCCGCGGAAGTCCATGTTCACGCCGGGCGTGGTCAGCGACGGACCAGCGAGGAAGATGTTGAGATCCTCGTAGGTCCAGGACCCGTCCCAGGCCAGCAGGGTCTTGGAGTAGCGGTCGAACTTCATTGAGGCCTTGTCGCGTCCGACGACGTTCCACAGGTTCGGCCCTATAGTGGAATTATCCTTTGGCCGCACGACATGGCAGGAGGCGCAGGTGGAGGCAAAGAACGTCGCGCCCTTTGCAGGGTCGCCGGCCGCCAGCTTAGCGGAAATCGGCTCCGGTTTCAGGATGACGACGCCATGGGCCTTGAGGTAGGCGGCGATGTCGGTATGGTCGTCGTGCCTGGCAAGGTGGTAGGGCGTGATGATGCTCGGCCGCTGGGCGGGGTCACCCTGGATCCAGATGGCGTTGACGTCGGCGCCGGCCTCGACCAGCACCTTGACGCAGTCGAGACAGCCGTTGGCGACGGCGAGGGTCAGCATCGGCTCGCCCCGCGTCGTGCCATTGGCGTCGGCGCCATGCGCCAGCAGCAGCCGGATCATGTCGGCGGCGTCTTTCAGCACGGCAACAGTCATCGGCAGGCCGAGCGCCGACTCCTTGTTGACATCGGCGCCGCGCGTGATCAGCAGTTCCGCGGCCTCCGCGTGGCCGCTGCGCACCGCCAGGAAGAGCGGTGTGGCGCCCTTCTCCTGCTCCTCAATATCGGCGCCGGCATCAAGCGCCGCCGCGATGGCATTTAGATCGCCGCTCTTGGCCGCATCATGAAGCGGACCGGCCTGGGTGGTTGTGAGCGCACCCAGACAAATGAGCAAGCTGCCGATGAGACCACGCATGCGGCCGTCCCTCCGCCGATACGGATCGAGAAGAATACACCTGATCAACTCTCACGACTAGCGGCTTCGTTAAGCGTTAGCTAATATAGATGAGCCCGCGTCATCCAATCGAGGGATGGCGCGACTTAACCCCCTGCTCCACCTAATAGCAAGGCAAAGGGCGGCAACCCGGTTTTGCTACCCAAGGGGCCTGCTGGCTCTAGGGGGCTAAAGATGAGCAAGACGACTGTCATTGCTATCGCTATCCTCGCGATCAGCATCGGCTATGCCGATGCCAAGGACCGTAAGGTGAACCTGCCGGTTTGCACCGCGTCAAGCTCACTCTTCGAAGTCCTGGGTGGCAAGTGTTTTCTCGTCAAAGGTTCGATGATCTATGGCGACATCGCCGATCTTTCCCAGATAATCTCTTGGGCTGGAACTGGCGGTCTGTGAGGGTGCCCTTATCTCGGCGCCTACAACCGTATTCCATCAAAGTCTAGCGACTGGAACAACGCACTAGAAAGCACCTGCGGTAACAGTTGATTCAACCATCGCTGGTATATTAGGGAGTGTGAGTAGCGGCTCCGACAGTGGGCGGGCGCTGAGTGCCGGAGCCGCCTGCGCAGTCCGGTTGGGGTTTGACCGCGCCGTCCTATTCTGGGACAGCGCGGTCAATGATTCGTTAAAATTTCCTTGGAACTAATTAAGCGCATGCTAACCCCATTGAGGCGCTCGCTCGGCTTTGGTGGGCTTTTTCTTCGGTGGCTACAATATGGCTAGAAATTTTATAGCCACCTCTGGGGGAAATGACTAAACCTTTGATCTTGTTGGTCGGAGTGGCCGGATTCGAACCGACGACCCCTTGACCCCCAGTCAAGTGCGCTACCGGGCTGCGCTACACTCCGGACCGGTCGCGATGTATCGTGATAACCCCGCTCGGGTCAACCGAAATTCGGTGTCTATCGCGCCGATGCGATCGCGGGTGCCGGCGAGCCCCTAACCTACCCCTGGCACGCATCGATCCATTCGGCGCCGGCGAGGTCGACCATGCGCTGGGGGCTGAGCCGCACGGCGGCGTTGGTGGCGCCGGCGGCGGGCACGACCTCATCGAAATCGCGCAGCGACACGTCGCAATAGACCGGCAGCGGCGCCGGCAGGCCGAACGGGCAGACACCGCCGACCGGATGGCTGGTTGCTTCGACAACCTCCGCGGCGTCGAGCATACGCGGCTCGCCGCCGAATACGGCGCAGCTTCGACGGATCGGTCACCTTGCCGCTCTCGATATCCTCAATCTTGTCGGCAGCCAGACCGCATGTCAGGGAACGATTTTCCACACTGTAGCCGTGGGTTTCCCGCATCGCTCTGAGGGTGCTGCAATCTGGCCCGCCCCCTTCCGAAAGGGTTGTCCGCCATATTAATCATGTCTAATATAATAGTCGGAGGGGACCAAGGTGGAGAGGTTCTTGGCAAGCCAGTTGGCCGCGATGCTGGTGGCGTCGGCAGGAGAATGCTGGTCCGAGGAGGGCCTACCTTACAAGCCGATCTCCGAAGAAACTGTGAGAGTTGTCAGCACCCAGATGTATTCCGACATTCTGAGGCGAGCTTGCTTGCAAGATCGACGGTATCCGAGAAGCCAAATTGAGAGCGGCTTCAAAAGGCACTTCCAGGAAATGAGACTGATGTTGGTGGAGGAAGGGTACACCATCGTGCCCAATGTGACCGAGAACAACTCATCTTGGTCTCTATCGGAGATGGAATTTGATGCCAAACGGCGCCTTGGTCTCCCATCCCAATTCGGCTGTTTTGGTGCATACTGGCTCAACGAAAATCGGGGTTGGTGACATGCTCCTCGCGCCGGGATTTGCCGGCGCGTCGGGGCCGAACCGATCGCGAAGCTTCACCAAAGTCGCGTCGGGGACATCATGCGGAGCATCCGTATCTAATTTCCCTGCCGCTGATGTAGTGAGATCATGACGCAGCAGAAGTGGGCCCAAATGCTCGATAGGATTGCCGAGGAGGCAATCGCACTTCTCGGTACGGGACGACGGGTCTCGACCTTTTCCTGCCGCTTTCCCGAATTCCGATAACCGGACGCAGCGCGGTGCAGAGCATCGCTCGATCACTATTGGCAGACATCGACCCATTCGGCGCCAATGAGATCAACCATGCGCTGCGGCGCGATCCGCACGGCGGCATTGGTGGCGCCGGCGGCGGGCACGACCTCGTCGAACTCGCGCAGCGACACGTCGCAGTAGACCGGCAGTGGCGCCGGCAGGCCGAACGGGCAGACACCGCCGACCGGATGGCTCGTTGCTTCGACAACCTCCGCGGCGTCGAGCATGCGCGGCTTGCCGCCGAACTGGTCCTTGAACTTGCGGTTGTCCAGCCTGGCGATGCCGCTGGTCACCACCAGCATGGTGCGGTCGCCGACGCGCAGGCAGATCGTCTTGGCGATCTGCGCCGGCAGCACGCCATGCGCCTCCGCCGCCAGCGCCACCGTCGCCGAGCTCGCTTCGGTGACGATGACATCGATGTCGGGCGCGCGAGCGGCGAAGAAGGCACGAACGGATTCCAGGCTCATTTCGAAAACCCATAGTTCAGGACTTGATGGACAGCGGATCGGGACGCCGCGCGTATAAACACGTGCGGCACACAAATCGGCAAGCCCCAGGCTGGGCAGGAAGGCTGCGGCATCAACAAAGACAAACCCGCCAAGGGTGGCGCTTGGCGGGTTGTCGGGCAAGCCTGATGTTGAACTATGCCAGGGATCGACCTTGCGCGACCGGCGTGTGCACAGCCGAAGCGATCAAAGCGTCCTGGGGAAGTCGAAGCGCGGACACAATACGACGCAGCTTCGACGGGTCGGTCACCTTGCCGTTCTCGATATCCTCAATCTCGTCGACCGCCAGACCGCATGTCAGGGAAAGCTTTTCCACGCTGTAGCCGCGAGTCTCCCGCATCGCTCTGAGGGTGCTGTAATCTGGCCCGCTCCCGTTGGCTGCCGGTTCGGAGAGGGCTTCGCTTTTTGCATTATGGGGCATTGGCAACTCCATGACTGAAAGAGTTTGATCAAATGAGGAGTGTTGCCTGAGACGATCGGGAAGATGCCCGCTCGGCAGCGATTTGCCAAGAGCCAAACGGACCGTCACGGGATCGTGAACCGCGGGATCGCGCGCACGTCGCGATCAAGTTGTTTTGAATGCTCGATTGATCCTTTGCCCGGCAGTTTCGCCCCGCTCGTTCGTTATCCCCAAGTCGCTGGCGTGAAAACCATCCGGTTCCAGCCAGCCATTCCCGGAAGGATCTCTGCAATGAACTTGAAGACAGTCATGGTCGTGCTCGGCACGATCTCCAGCCTTTCCGTTGCCTGTGTGGGCAGCGCGCAAGCGGCCGACGCGCAGCGCGTGCGCGGCACTGTGGTCAGTTTCGAGCCAACGCTGCTCACCGTGAAAACCCGCCAGGGCGATACTTCGGCAATCAAGCTTAATGCCGACTGGAAGATCTCAGGCGTCGCCAACGCATCCGTAAAGGACATCAAGCAGGGCGATTTCCTCGGCATCGCCTCCGTGTCGAAAGCGGATGGCGGCAGCGGTGCCCTGGAGGTGGTGGTTTTCCCGGCCGCTTTGAAAGGTACTGGCGAGGGTGACCGTCCCTGGGACCTGCAGCCAAACAGCCGGATGACCAACGGCACCGTCGCCGACGTCACCGACATAAGCGGGCGAGCGGTCACGCTGACCTATGACAATGGCCAGACCAAGAAGATTTCGATCCCTGACAACACGCCTGTCGTCACCTTCGCGCCGGCCACGCCGACCGACCTCAAGCCAGGCGCGACAGTCT
Organism: Mesorhizobium norvegicum; assembly: GCF_004919685.1. Taxonomy (GTDB): domain Bacteria; phylum Pseudomonadota; class Alphaproteobacteria; order Rhizobiales; family Rhizobiaceae; genus Mesorhizobium; species Mesorhizobium norvegicum. The sequence continues at coordinate 21,655 of NZ_SMYZ01000078.1, forward strand.
TCGTTACCGCCCAGCGGGACAGTGGCGGCACGCTGAGCAGCAGTCGCGTCGTGGTCGGAAACAATGGTGTCGTTCCGCCGATGTAGTCGAACAGGGCGGCCAAGTCGCCGCCCTTCGATCTTGCCGCGGATGGTGGTGGCAGCCCGGATTCCCCAGAAACAGTCCAGAAACAAAATTCTACAATCGGGAAATACTGACGAAAAAAATCGGGAGCGTAATCCCATTCGCGGCGGTCGGGCTATCGCCCCGATTCATAGACGCCCGCGAAGGAAAAGGAAACGATCCATGAAGAAGTCCCTCCTCTCAGCCCTCGGGCTTGCAGTTGCACTGGCTTTCACGGTGCCGGTGATCGGCGCAACGAGCGCGGATGCGGCCCCGATGGCCAAGCATCATCGTCACCACCATCATCATCGTCATCACCACCACGTCCGCCATCACCACCATCATCACCACCACGTGAAGAAGACGATGAAGAAGGCCTACTAAGCACACCAGACTGCCAACGAGAAGACCGGCCTTGGCTTCTTGTTCAAGGCTGATCTTCTCTTGGCAATGCGACGTGAGGCTCGATACGATTCGGGTTCGTCCAGTTTCGCTGAACGACAGCGTGAGGATTTGGCGCAAATCCCGATACCGCGAAGTCTTTTGCGCGAGGGCGGTTCGCGATACGGCAATGGATACTCCTGGCCGGGGCCAGATATCCCCCGTCCGAAGGACCGGGCCTATTCCTCAGCGCCGGCTGAACAGCAGGCTGGCAACAAGCCCGAGCACCACAAGGCCGACCGCGGCGGCCGCCGCCGGATGGTCGCGGGCCGACTTCTCGATCACCCTGCCCTGTTTGCGGATCGCCGGCATGGCATCGCGCAGACGGTCGGCAAGATCGGAATAGGTGTCGAGCGCGGCATCGCGACCGTCCTCGTAATAGGCGCCGCCACGCCTCGCCACAGCCCTCTTCAAGCTGGCCAATTCCTTGGTGAGAGCCGCGACCTGCTTGTCGAGATCGATGTCCGAGAGGGTCGAAAATGATGCCATGATGTGTTTCCTTCACTTGCAGAAGGAAACGTAACGCCTCACCGGAAGACGGGTTCCGGTTTTCGAAATATCGATGTCGTTTCGGTCAGCGCACCTGGTCAAGCAGGCGCTTGCATTCCAGGAGGTCGAACAGCGCCTCCTGCAGCAAGGCCCGATTGTCGCGCGAGAGCTTCGACACGTCCGGCTGCACCGGACCGTCCTCGTCGCTTTTGCCCAGGCCGAAGAAGCGGCGGCTGGGCTTGACCCGCGGCTGGCCAACCAGTTCGTCATCCATGCCGCGCGGCTGGGCTGCAGGCGTCAGCGGCACCTGATCGGCCTGCCTGCGCTGCGAGATCGCCTCGACGGCGGCCATGTCGCCACTGCCGATGGCGACCAGGAAATGATTGCCGTTCTCGCGCAACAGCTTCTGCACGCCCTTGATGGTGTAACCCTGGTCGTAGAGCATGTGGCGAATGCCTTTGATCAGCTCGACATCCTGCGGCCGGTAGTAACGACGGCCGCCGCCGCGCTTCATCGGCTTGATCTGGTTGAAACGCGTTTCCCAGAAGCGCAGCACATGCTGCGGCAGATCGAGATCTTCGGCGACCTCGCTGATGGTACGAAAGGCGTCGGGGCTCTTGTCCATGGGCGAATCCTCACGCTGGACGATGATCCGGCTTTGTCCTGCCGAATCGGGTCTTATTTCAGCGGTTTATGAAGCAATATTCAAGCCCGGCGTCATGGCGGCGGCGGTTTTCAACCGCGCAGTGGGCTACTTACCGCTTTTGGCCTTGCCGCTTTGATGGGAGCGCAGGATACGGCTCTTCAGCACGTTCGACGACTTGAAGGTCATCACCCGGCGCGGCAGGATCGGCACTTCTTCACCGGTCTTGGGGTTGCGGCCGATGCGCTCGTTCTTGGAGCGGACGTGGAATGTCGCGAAGGACGACAGCTTCACCGTCTCGCCGCGGACGATCGCTTCGCAGATTTCGTCCAGCACCGCTTCGACGAGTTCGGCCGATTCAGTGCGCGACAGGCCGACCTTCCGGTAAACTGCCTCGGCAAGGTCGGCGCGCGTAAGTGTCTTTCCCCCCATGCGTCCGTCCCATCAGCTCAAAACATAAAATTCGGCACAACAACGGCAGAGCGTAAGTAATTGATCCGGCAAGGTCAAGGACCGAAACCAGACCGTTCGGCACTTACCAGCGAACCAGAACAGCGCCCCAGGTGAAGCCGCCACCCATCGCTTCCAGGAGGACGAGATCGCCCTTCTTGATGCGGCCGTCGGCGACGGCCACCGAAAGCGCCAGCGGCACGGAAGCTGCCGAGGTGTTACCGTGCAAATCGACCGTAACCACCACCTTTTGCTCAGCTATCCCGAGCTTCTTGGCGGAAGCGTCAATAATTCGTTTATTGGCCTGGTGCGGCACGAACCAGTCGAGGTCATCGGCCGATATACCGGCTTGCGAGAATGTCGCCTCGATGACGTCGGTGATCATGCCGACCGCATGCTTGAAGACTTCGCGGCCCTCCATCCGGAGGTGGCCGACCGTGCCCGTGGTCGACGGCCCGCCGTCGACAAAAAGCTTGTCCTTGTGGGTTCCGTCGGAGCGCAGGCTGGCCGCCAGGACGCCATGGTCGGCGATCGTGCCCGCGCCCTCGCCTGCTTCCAGGATCAAGGCACCGGCGCCGTCGCCGAACAGCACGCAGGTCGAGCGATCGCTCCAGTCGAGAATGCGCGAGAATGTTTCCGAGCCGATCACCAGGACGCGCTTGGCCTGGCCGCCGCGGATGTAGAGATCGGCGGTGGCGACCGCATAGACGAAGCCGGAGCAGACCGCCTGCATGTCGAAGGCAAAGCCGTGATGCATACCGAGCCGGTTCTGGATGTCGACGGCGGTGGCCGGAAATGTGTTGTTGGGCGTCGAGGTCGCCAGCACGATCAGATCGATGTCGGCGGGCGTAAGACCCGCATTGGCAAGTGCGGCACGCGCCGCCGCTTCTCCCAGCGAAGCCGTCGTCTCGTCATCAGCTGCGATATGGCGCTGGCGAATGCCGGTGCGCTGGGCGATCCACTCGTCGGAGGTTTCGACCATGCCTTCGAAATCGGCATTCTTCATGATTCTGCGGGGCAGCGCGGCGCCCGTGCCGCGCACGACTGATCTGATCAAAGTTCTTTCCTATTCTTTTGCGTCGCTAACGACGTCGGATTTCCTGTTTGCCTGGGCATGCGGATTGCGCGCATGGAACAGATCGAGGTCGGCCTCGATACGGTCGAGCAAATTGTTGCGCACCATGTCGTAGCCAAGCTCGATCGCCGCCGCGAAACCGTCCGAATCAGCACCGCCATGGCTCTTTACCACGATGCCGTTCAGCCCCAGGAAGACGCCTCCATTGGAGCGACCGACATCCATCTTTTCGCGCAAGCGATCGAAGGCGCCCTTGGCGAAGATATAGCCGATCCTGGCCATCAGAGTCCGGCTCATTGCCGCGCGCAGATAGCCACTGATCTGGCGCACCGTGCCTTCCGCCGTCTTCAGCGCGATGTTGCCGGCAAAGCCTTCTGTGACGACAACGTCGACCACGCCCTTGCCGATGTCGTCGCCTTCGACGAAACCATGATAGTTCATCGAGGCCATGTTGGCTTCGCGCAGCATGCGCCCGGCCTCCTTGACCTCTTCCTGGCCCTTGATCTCCTCAACCCCGACATTGAGCAGACCGACGCTGGGCCGGGCGATGCCGAAGACCGAGCGCGCCATGCCGGTGCCCAGAATGGCAAAGTCGATCAGCTGGTGCGCATCGGCGCCGATGGTGGCGCCGACGTCCAGCACCACGCTCTCGCCGCGCAATGTCGGCCAAAGTGCTGCGATCGCCGGGCGATCGATGGTGGCCATGGTGCGCAGGCAGAATTTCGACATCGCCATCAGCGCGCCGGTATTGCCGGCCGAAATGCAGGCGTCCGCCGTGCCGGCCTTGACCGCTTCGACGGCCTTCCACATCGACGACTTCCAGCGGCCGTGGCGCAGCGCCTGGCTCGGCTTGTCGTCCATCCTGACCGCTATTTCGCAATGGAAGAACTCGCTGACCTCGGCGAGTTTGGGAAACTTGGCGAGTTCCGGGCGCACGACCTCCTCACGCCCGTAGATGACGAAGCGGATGTCGGGACGGCGGGTCGCGACCGTCATGAGCGCCGGAATAACCACGGCTGGTCCGTGATCGCCGCCCATGGCATCGATGGAAATCCTGATCACGCGGTATTTATCTCACGGTTAGGCGGCAGGTCGCTTTAGCGATCGCGAAGGTTCGGCGAAAATAACGGTTTTGGGCTGCCGCACAACCGACTTTTCCGTCGCGGCCAAGGTTTTCAGGATTTTCCCAGCAAGGATCGCAGTTTTTGCTGAAATTCATTCTCCGCCGGTTCGGTCTCGCTGCCGGCATTCAGCGAGGCGCCCTGCTTGCGCGGATAAGGGTCGATGGCCAGTCCGAAGTACTGTTCGGCAAGTGCCCCGACATCGATCGTGTCGCCGGAAAATGTTTCGGGACTGTCAGGGCCTTCCGCGTCGAGCAGGATCTCGCCGCCACCGTCGAAACCCTGCCGTCCAAGCTTGGAGTCCTCGGGCAGCAACAGAGCTTCGACCGGTTCGTCGATATGCGCTTCGACAGGCTCGAGCGTGACGATGCAGGCCTGGGTGATGTCGGCTTCGACGCGACCGCTGATCTTCACGCCATTGCGCTTCCATGACGCCACCAGAAGCTCGGCGCGATAGGATTCGACCGAAATCAGCCCGTGCTCCTCGGCCAGCGCGGCACGCTGGGCGGCATCGGCCTCGATAACCACAGGCAGACCCTTGTGCGGCAGGCGAGTGACGTTTGCGCGGAAGGATACCGGGCTTTGCGGGTCAACGTGCTTCATTGTTCACCTCCCTTGGCGACGGAAAGGCCAGCGTGCCGGAGACAATCGATTCGGGTGTCTGCGCGGCCAGTTGGCTGCAGGCGTCGGTGACATAGTTGGCCAGCAGCGATGCTTCCGGCCAGGCGCCGGCGTCGGGCCGGACATTGCGGGCAAGGGCTGCAGTGAGCCCGTCGAGATCGTTTCTTTCCAGGGCGTCGTCATAGGCGGCGGTTCGGCCATAAAACATCCTTGCCAGCTTTTTCATGCGTTTGGGCACGCCAACGTCGCCAATTCCCAACTCCCGCAGCGAATGATCGACGTCGAGGAAGAACTCGTCGATCAGCACCTGAGCGACCTCTTGCGCCACGCCGCCCTCGCCGCGCAACCGATGCTGGAACAGGAACATGTGCAGCGACAGCATCTCGAAACGGCCGAGCGGCGTGTCGGGCACATTCCAGTGGGAATAAAACACGGTCTGCCGCGCCGCCGCCACGATTTGTGCGTAAAGCGCCTCGGTGATAGCGCGGTTGGCGTGGCGTTCGCGGCCAAAAAAGCGCTGGAACATTGGGGATGGTCTCCTGGGGACCGTTTGTTGAAGTGGCCTTGTTGCATCGGCAAGCAAGCTGGTTTACCGGTTTCGCGGCCCAGCGCAAGTTGCGGCCAGCTAATGGAGTTGTTGTTGCGCGCGCTGAATTTCAAGTCGACCTTCTCGTCCAGGCCCGCTGGCGCAATCTCTCTGCTGGTGATTGTTTCGGCGCTGTCCGCCTGCCACACCAATAAGATGATCGGTGACCTCAGCCCCAGCGAGACGTTGACGCAGGGTTATGTCATCGACCAGCAGGCAGTCGATTCGGTGCCTGTCGGCTCCAGCCGTGAGCAAGTGATCCTGGCTCTTGGCACGCCGTCAACCACGGCTACGTTCGACAACGAGGCGTTTTATTACATCTCGCAGACGCGCAAACGCTATGTTGCTTTCGACAAGCCGAGGCTGGTCGACCAACATGTGCTGGCAGTCTATTTCGGCAGCGATAGCCGCGTCACCCAGATCGCCAATTACGGCTTGAAGGATGGCAAGATTTTCGACTTCATCTCGCGCACCACACCGACCGGCGGCAAGGATCAGAACTTCCTCAGCCAGATCATCAACGGCGCCAGCAAGCTGGCCCCCGGCATTCCCGGCGGCGGCACACCCTGATCTTCAGACTCTGAGTTCCCCTCCGGGAAGGCAGCAACATCTCAGGCGACCAAAAACGCGCGGGAGCGATCCTGCGGGTTTTTGTTTTCAAATTTGCGGCCAACCATAAGCAACGCTTAAACAACCTGCGGTAGTGCTCGCTCGGCAGGAGCAACGCGGCCGCGTTCACAAGGGGCGCGCAATGGATAGTGCTACATATGAGGAAGGGCAGCTTCGCCGAATTCGTGAAGGGCTATTTCAAGAGCCTGACCATCAACTGCATTTTGATCGCGGTTCTGGCGATTCCGCTTGGCGCTGTCGGTGGCGAAGCCGGCGCGTGGATTTTTGTGATCTTCCTAGGTCCGATAGTCGCCGCTTTCTTCTTAATCATCTTACCGATCGTCGTGGCTACGACCTATTTTGGTGTGAGGCGACGTGGCAGTGCACAGATTTTTGGCGCGGTCGCTTTCTATCCGCTGACAATCGCGATTTTCTTCGCGGCTCGGTACGGCTTGCTGCTCGCTTCAATGGCACAGATGGATGAAGCTTACCTCAAGCGGACGTTCGAACACCCGATCGGCAAGATCGAGACCATGGCCTATCTCGGCATGGATTGTTACAGCACCAATTGCCCGCAACTGCTTGTCGATGGGGTCGTTGGCAGAGTGGCATTCCTCGGCCAGCGGCCGGAGGTAATTCCGCCGTGGGGTGAACGCGCGCCACCGGCCGATCCGGGGTTATGGGTTAAGAACGCTTTCAGGCTTGGGCATGGCCCCGAATGTCTGATGGAAAATTCCCAGATCACCGTCTACTGGATCCAGCAACGAGGAATCTTCGACGCCTGTATTTTACCGGATGGCGAAAACCTCTTACTTGGCGAGGCGATTCTGGCGCGAGACGGTAGAGCGAACGCACGCGACGTCGAGCGCTTTTTCGGACCGAAAGGGGGAAATATCGCTGTCGCCTACCGCCTGTCGGGTGGCGAGACAGGGCCCGAGATCGCACGATGGGAATCCGGGCGATTGCCGTTTGGCGGCGGGGTAGTCGGGACACGCTTCGAGCAAATCGATTTCATGCGCGCGCTCAGCGGCGTGACCACGGACCGGTTTGCGGAAGCTGCCAAGTTCGATCTGGCGAGCCGCATCGATATCATCCACGCAGCCATCGGTAGTGTCCCCATCAACATAGCCGCTGTCGCCAGTTATCTGCGGACGGCTCCTCTCAATGCCGGTAGCCTGACCCGCACGCTGCTCGATGAGAGCCGCAAGGCGAAGCTGCTGGATATTGCGAAGTCATCCTGCACTCCACGCGACCCGACGTCCTTGGCCTCGATCAATGGCGCCAAGAATTGCGTGCGAACCTACAACCGGTTTGTCGCAGAAATGTTCAGCACCGAAAAGACGGCACTGCAGCTGCCAGAGCCTGAATCGCCGAAATCTGACGTTCGGCAAGAGTAAGCTCTTGCAAAAAACCCGCGGGATCGCTCCCGCGGGTTTTGCTCAGAGCGATAGCTCCGGTGATCAACCGTGCGCGAGCACGGCCAGCAGCAAGAGCGCCACAATGTTGGTGATCTTGATCGCCGGATTGACGGCCGGGCCAGCGGTGTCCTTGTAGGGATCGCCGACCGTGTCACCGGTGACCGAAGCCTTGTGCGCTTCGGAACCCTTGAGATGCTTGACGCCGTCCTTGTCGACAAAGCCGTCTTCGAAGGACTTCTTGGCGTTGTCCCAGGCACCACCGCCAGAGGTCATCGAGATGGCGACGAACAGGCCGTTGACGATGACGCCGAGCAGCGAGGCACCAAGGGCGGCAAAGGCGGACGCCTTCGAGCCCGAGATCAGCAGCACGCCGAAATAGACGACGAGCGGCGCCAGCACCGGCAGCAGCGACGGGATGATCATCTCGCGGATTGCTGCCTTGGTCAGAAGGTCGACCGCGCGTGCGTAGTTCGGCTTGGAGGTGCCGGCCATGATGCCCGGATCCTCGCGGAACTGCTTGCGCACTTCCTCGACGATTGCGCCCGCCGCACGGCCAACGGCCGTCATGGCGATGCCGCCGAACAGATACGGGATCAGGCCGCCGAAGATCAAGCCGGCGACGACGTAAGGGTTGGAGAGATCGAAGGAGATCTCGCCCATGCCCTGGAAGTACGGATATTTGTCGCCATTGGCGGCAAAGAACTTCAGGTCATTCGAATAGGCGGCAAACAGCACCAGCGCGCCGAGACCGGCCGAACCGATGGCGTAGCCCTTGGTCACCGCCTTGGTGGTGTTGCCGACCGCATCGAGCGCGTCGGTGGAGTGGCGCACTTCCTTGGGCAGGCCAGCCATTTCGGCAATGCCGCCGGCATTGTCGGTGACCGGGCCGAAGGCGTCGAGTGCAACGATCATGCCGGCAAGGCCGAGCATCGTCGTGACCGCGATCGCCGTGCCGAAGAGGCCGGCGAGCTGATAGGTTGAGATGATGCCGCCGACGATGACGATCGCCGGCAGTGCTGTCGATTCCAACGAGACCGCAAGGCCCTGGATGACGTTGGTGCCGTGACCGGTGACCGACGCCTGGGCAATGGAGTTGACCGGGCGCTTGTTGGTGCCGGTGTAGTACTCGGTGATGACGACGATGAGACCGGTCACCACGAGGCCGATCAGGCCGCAGATGAACAGGTTCTTGCCGGTGATGACCATGCCGGCAACGGTGCCGATCTCGCCCCAGCCGAGGCATACCGAGGTGGCGACGCCGAGACCGACGATGGACAAGAGGCCGGTGACGATCAGGCCCTTGTAGAGTGCGCCCATGATCGAGCCGTTGGAGCCGAGCTTGACGAAGAAGGTGCCGACGATCGAGGTCAGGATGCAGGCGCCGCAGATGGCAAGCGGATAAAGCATGGCCGCACCCAGAACGGCGGTACCGCCAAAGAAGATGGCAGCCAGAACCATGGTGGCGACAACCGTCACCGCATAGGTCTCGAACAGGTCGGCGGCCATGCCGGCGCAGTCGCCGACATTGTCGCCGACATTGTCGGCGATGGTGGCCGGGTTGCGCGGATCGTCTTCGGGAATACCGGCTTCGACCTTGCCGACGAGATCGCCGCCGACATCCGCACCCTTGGTGAAGATGCCGCCGCCGAGACGGGCGAAGATCGAGATCAGCGATGCGCCGAAGCCGAGCGAGACCAGCGAGTCGATGACGATGCGGTCATTGGGCTGAAGGCCCATGAAGTGGGTCAGGATGAGGTAGTAGATCGATACGCCGAGCAGGGCCAGGCCGGCAACCAGCATGCCGGTGATGGCGCCCGATTTGAAGGCGATGTCGAGGCCGGCGGCGAGGCTGTTTGATGCGGCCTGCGCCGTGCGAACGTTGGCGCGAACGGAGACATGCATGCCGATGAAGCCGGCAGCGCCCGAAAGGACTGCACCGATCAGGAAGCCGATCGCGGCGGTGATGGACAGCAACCACCAGGCGAGCACGAGGACGACGACGCCAACGATGGCGATGGTGGTGTACTGACGCGCCAGATAGGCTTGTGCGCCCTCGCGGATGGCCGCGGAGATTTCCTGCATGCGTGCATTGCCCTGATCGGCCGCGAGGACCGAACGTGTCGCCCAGATGGCGTAAAGGATTGAAAGCAGGCCGCAGGCGATGACGGCGGAAATAATTGTCATTGCCGGATTTTCCTCGATTGATGGCCCAAAAGAACCCCTCCCTGGGCCGTTGAGACAAAGACCGGATTCCGAGCACGGAATCCGCCTCTTCGCAGCGGTGTATGCGAAACAGGGCTGCGAACGTCAAGATATTGTTCGGTTTTTGCCCGGCTTTCGCCTAAATGGTTCGGGCCAAGCGACGACTGCCGTCGGCACCCTACTATTAGATCGATTGAAATTGGCCCTGACGCAGGACGCGGCTACTCTGCCTCCCGGCCCATGCGGCGCGCCGTGTAGCGCTCGATCGCCGACAGACCGTCATAGATCAGCACGGCAAGGGCTGCCACGATGAGGCCGCCCTGCAGGATGAAGGCGAGATTGTTGGACAGCAGCCCGGCGATGATCACCTCGCCCAGCGTCTTTGCGGCCACCGTCGAGCCGATGGTGGCGGTGGCAAGGCTGATCACCACCGACAGCCTGATGCCGCCCAGGATGATCGGAGCGCTGAGCGGCAGCTCGACCTTGGTGAGCCTTTGCCAACCGGTCATGCCGGCACCGCGCGCCGCTTCGACGACATTGGCCGGCAGCGTCGTCAGGCCGGTCAGCGCATTTTCGAAGATCGGCAGCAGGCCGTAGAGAAACAGCGCGATCAGCGTCGGCTTCTCACCGAAGCCGACGGCCGGCACCGCAAGCGCCAGCACCGCCACCGGCGGAAAGGTCTGGCCGATGTTGACCAGGCTGCGCGACAACGGCAGGAATTCGGCGCCGGCCGGTCTGGTGACCAGGATGGCAAGCGCCACCGCAACGATAGTGGCGGCAATAGTGGCGATCAGAACCGTGCGCAAATGCAGCAATGTCAGCGTCAGCAGGCTGCCCTGGTTGTAGATCACCGGCGCATTGTTCTCGGTGAGCGGCTTCAGCAGCGGCTCGAACCAGCCGGGATTGGTGACGAAGGCAACGAGCAGCACCACCAGGGCTAGCCTGAGCAGCGATGGAAGCCAGGCTTTCATGCCGGCCTCGCCGCGCGTTTCACCAGACCGTCGACCGTGACGCGGCCAAGCGGCTTGCCGTCGGCGCCTTTGACCGGTAGCGCCGGCCGGCCCGACCACAACAATTCGGCCAGCGCGTCACGCTGGCTAGCGTCGCCGGGGATCGCCTCGCCTTCGGCGGAGCCCTTCTCCACGGCATCGCGCACGCGGCCGAGTGAAAGCAACCGGAATGGCCTTTCGCTGGCGCCGACCAGGGTCTCGACGAAGGCGCTTGCCGGCTTCGCCAGGATCTCGGCCGGCTTGGCGTATTGCACCAGCTTGCCGGCATCCATGACCGCGATCTTGTCGCCCATATGCACGGCCTCTTCCATGTCGTGGGTGACGAGGATGATGGTGGTGCCGAAGCGCTTCTGGATCGCCAGCAGATCCTCCTGCGCCTTGGTGCGGATGATCGGGTCGAGCGCGCCGAACGGTTCGTCCATCAACAGCACGTTGGGCTCGGCGGCAAGCGCGCGGGCAACGCCGACGCGCTGCTGCTGGCCGCCGGACAATTCGTGCGGGTAGCGCGGCCCGAATGCTTCGGGATCAAGCTGATAGAGCGTCATCAACTCGTCGACCCGGGCCTTGATGCGGGCCTTGTCCCAGCCGAGCAGCACCGGCACGGTGGCAATGTTCTGCGCCACCGTGCGATGCGGAAACAGGCCATGGCCCTGGATGGCGTAGCCGATGCTGCGGCGCAGTTCGTAACCGGGCAGCGAACGATTGTCGGCGCCATCGAGCTTGATGATGCCCGAGGTCGGTTCGACCAGCCGGTTGATCATGCGCAGCAGCGTTGTCTTGCCGGAACCGGAGGTACCGACAATGACGCAAACCGTGCGCGGCTCGATGACCATCGAAACGTCATCGACCACTGTTGTCGCGTCATAGCGCTTGGTAATGCCTTCGATCTCGATCATGCCGTTTCGACCCTGCGCTTGGTGGCAGTCATTTCGATCACCGCATCGAGGATGATGGCGGCGGCAAAGGCGAGAGCGACCGTCGGCACGGCGCCGAGCAGCACAAGGTCCATCGCCGTCTGGCCAACGCCCTGGAAGACGAACACGCCGAACCCGCCGCCACCGATCAGCGCGGCGATGGTGGCGAGGCCGATGTTCTGCACCAAAACGATGCGGATGCCGGTGAGGATGACAGGAAATGCCAGCGGAAACTCGACGCCGAACAGGCGCTGCCTGTCGGTCATGCCCATGCCGCGCGCCGCGTCGTTGGCGGCACGCGGCACGCCGGCGAGACCGACCACGGTGTTGGCCACCACCGGCAGCAGCGAATAGAGGAACAGCGCGACGAAGGCGGGTGCGGTGCCGATGCCGCGAATGCCGAGCGCGGCAGCCCCCGGCACATGCGTGGCAACCCAGCCGAGCGGCGCGATCAGCAGGCCGAACAGTGCGATCGAGGGAATGGTCTGGATGATGTTGAGCACGTTGAGAACGCCGGCACGCAGCCTTTCGACGCGATGGCACAGGATGCCGAGCGGCAGGCCGACGATCACCGCGGCAGCCAGCGAACCGAGCGCCAGCGTCACATGCTTGGAGCCTTCAGCCCAAAAACTGTCGGCGCGGTTGGCGTATTCCTTCAGGATGGAAAGGTCGTTCCAGCTGCCCGAAATCAGCAAAAGACCGATCGCCGCGCTGACCGCGACCAGCACGCCAACCCGTGCCAATGGCGACAGGTTCAGCCTTGTCAGCACGTCGGCGAGCAAAAGCGTGAAGGCAAAGATGAGTATCCAGAAACCGGAGGCCGGTGAAATTCTCGCAAAGGTGTTGCCCGCCGGCGTGAGGAATGTGCCGGCGACGCCGATCAGCAGCGCGAGCGCGGCAAGCGCCACCACGCTGGCGGCAAGACGCAGTGCAAGCGGTGTCCTGAACAGAGCAATGAGCGCGGCGACGACAATGATGGCGAGCAGCAGCGTCCCGGTCGTTGCCGGCAGCGCCTCGAGAATCGAGCGCGCCTGGCCGGGGACGATGCGGTTGGCGCGGAATGTGGCAAAGGGGGCGGCAAAAGCCGCGTAGGCAACGATCGCGGCGATGACCACGCCGAGCTTGTCGAAGCGGAGAGTCATGGCTGCCCCTCATGAGGAGCGATTTGCCACGTCGCGCAGCTCTCTCTGGGGATTGGCGAAAACCGACCCGACATCCGATCTCCCCCCTNNNAAGGGGGGAGATCAGCAGCTTCCAGAGGGGGGTGCTTGGCACCAACGTCACTTGTTGAAACGCGCTGACTACTTCAAAAACCCGTTCTTCTTCAGGAAGTCTTCGGCGACGCCCTTGACCGGCTCGCCGCCGACCTGCACGCGACCATTCAGCTCCTGCAGCGTGACGAGGTCGAGCTTGGCGAAGACCGGCTTCAGCAGCGTCTCGATCTCGGGATGTTCCTTCAGCACCGCTTCGCGGATGATCGGCGCCGGCTGGTAGACTGGCTGTACGCCCTTGTCGTCGTCGAGCACGACGAGTCCGGACGGTGCGATGCCGCCATCGGTGCCGTAGACCATGGCGGCGTTGGCGCCACTGGTCTGGTTGGCGGCGGCGGCGATGGTTGCCGCCGTGTCGCCGCCCGAGAGCGTGATCAGTTGCTCAGGCTTCAGCGTGAAGCCATAGGTGGTCTGGAAGGCCGGCAGGGCGGCGGCCGAATTGACGAACTCGGCGGAAGCCGCCAGCACCACCTGGCCGCCGCCCGCGACATATTTGCCGAAGTCGGTGAGCGTGGCGAGCTTGTTGGTCTCGGCAACCTCCTTGCGCAGCGCGATCGCCCAGGTGTTGTTGGCGGGCGACGGCGACAGCCAGACGATCTTGTTGGCGTCATAGTCGAGCTTCTTGGCCGTCTCATAGGCCTTGGCGGCATCTTTCCAGACCGGGTCGTCGGCTTTCTCGAAGAAGAAGGCGGCGTTGCCGGTGTATTCGGGATAGATGTCGATCTCACCGGCGGTGATCGCCTTGCGCACCACCGGCGTGCCGCCGAGCTGGATACGGTCTGATGTCTTGATGTTGTTGGCGTTGAGGACGAGCTGGATGATGTTGCCGAGCACGCCGCCCTCGGTGTCGATCTTCGAAGACACAACCACCTGGGCGCTGGCGGAAGCCGCCGTGATGCCGAGCGCCAATGCCGCGCCGGCTAGAACCTTGACTGAAAACATCGTGAAAACCCTTTGCAATGAACCGAAATGCGGTGGCCGCATATGAGCATGGCTTCAACGGCCAGTCGGGGCACACGGTTTCATAACAATAGGCACAGACGCAATAATTTTGTTCCGGCGCGGCGAATTCGGCCGGGATCGTGCTGACAGCGCCGTGTCAGGTGAGGCGGCGGAGGGATCAGGCGTCGGCTTTGCGCAAGCCCGTCAGCTTGAGCGCGCCGAGCGCCACGAAGCACAGGACGGTGACCGGAAAGATCATCCAGTTCAGCATCTCCCAGCCCCAGGCGTTGTAGACCATGCCCGACAGCAGCGAAGCGCAGGCGACGGAGCCGAACAGGACGAAGTCGTGGAAGCCTTGCACCTTGCCCTTTTCCGACGGCCGGTAGCTGGCCGCCACCATCGCCGTAGCGCCGATGAAGCCGAAGTTCCAGCCAAGGCCGAGCAGGATCAGCGACGTCCAGAATTGCCACAGCGCCAGGCCCGACAGAGCGACAATGGCGCAGCCGATGAGCAGGATCAGGCCAACGGCCACAATGCGTTCGGCACCGAAGCGATGGATCAGCGAGCCGGTGAAGAAGCTTGGCGCGAACATCGCCATGACGTGCCAGGAGATGCCGAGCGTCGCGTCGGTCTCCGACAGTCCGCAACCGACCATGGCCAGCGGTGCGCCCGTCATGACGAAGCTCATCAGCGCGTAGCTGCCGACCGCGCAGAAGAGCGCGGCGACGAAGCGCGGCTGCGTGACGATTTCGGCCAATGGCCTGGCGTCGCTGGCGGCGATCTCCACCTTGCGGGATGCTTTCGCCGGCAGCCGCAGGAACGACAGGATGATGGCGCCGACCGCGGCCAGCGGCAGGATGGAGACGAACGAACCGGCAAACATCACCGGCGCCAACAATTCGCGGGTGAAGATGACGATCTGCGGCCCTAGGATGGCGGTGATGATACCGCCTGCCAGCACGAAGGAGATGGCGCGCGCCTTGAATTCCGGCGGCGCATTGTCGGCGGCGGCGAAGCGGAACTGCTGGACGAAGGCGCCGCCAACACCGATCATGAGCAAGCCAAAGGCAAACAGCCAGAAGCTGCCTTGAAAAAGCGCAAGCGTGGCGACAAGGCCGCCAAGCGCCGTGACGATCGTGCCGGTCATGAAGCCGCCGCGCTGGCCCATGCTGCGGATGATGGCCGCCGCGGGCAGCGCGCCGAGCGCCACGCCGATGTTGAAGCCGGTGATCGGTGCCGTTGCCAATGATTTGTCGGGACCAAGCAGATATTGCCCGGCCAGCGCACCCATGGAAATGGCGATGGGGGCCGCCGAGCCGATGATCGCCTGCGAGGCGGCGAGGATCAAAGCGGTGCGGCGCGCCTCCTTGCCTGCCTCGACGGCGATTGCCGTCATGATGCGTCCTTGCCGCGCCCCTCGCCACGCACCCGGCGTGACACACGGTCGAGCACGGCATTGACCAGCTTCGGCTCGTCTTCCTCGTAGAAAGCCTTGGCGATGTCGACATATTCGGAGACGATGACCGCGACGGGGACATCCTCACGCTTCATCAGCTCGTAGACGCCGGCGCGCAGGATGGCGCGCAGCGTCGAATCGAGCCGCGACAGCGGCCAGTCCTCGGTCAGCGCCTGGCGGATGATCGGATCGATGGTCTTCTGGTTCTCGACGACACCCGCCAGAATGGCGCGAAACCATTGCGCATCGGCCTCGCGGTAGAGCGCGCCGTCGACTTCCTTGCCTAGGCGAAACGCCTCATATTCGGCGGTGATCTCGAAGACGCCGCTGCCGGCAACATCCATCTGATAGAGCGCCTGCACGGCGGCCAGACGGGCAGCGCCGCGCTTGTTGGCGTGGCGCACTGCCGGCTGGCCGGGCGAAGCGGGTTCGCTCACGATCGCGCTCCCAGCTTTTCCTTGAGGGCAATCATGGTCAGAGCCGCTCGCGCGGCAAAGCCGCCCTTGTCGCCCTCCGAGCGCTTGGCCCGCGTCCACGCCTGCGCGTCATTCTCGGTGGTCAGGATGCCGTTGCCGATG
Source organism: Mesorhizobium norvegicum (assembly GCF_004919685.1). Taxonomy (GTDB): domain Bacteria; phylum Pseudomonadota; class Alphaproteobacteria; order Rhizobiales; family Rhizobiaceae; genus Mesorhizobium; species Mesorhizobium norvegicum. The sequence goes on from NZ_SMYZ01000078.1 coordinate 37,583, forward strand.
CAGACCGAGTCCTGCACGCTCAGATCCATGAGCGCGCGGCTGGATTCATTGGCGACAATGTCGAAATGATAGGTGTCGCCGCGGACGACGGTGCCGAGCGCAACAAAGCCGTCATAATTTGTGCCGCCCTCCGTCGCCCCGTCCAGCGCGAAGGTAATCACCGCGGGAATCTCGAGCGAACCTGGAACGGTGAGGACGTCGTAAGTCGCGCCCGCTTCATCGAGCGCGCTTGTCGCGCCTTCGAGCAGCGCGTCGGCAAGGTCGTCGTGAAAGCGCGCTTCGACAATGAGCAGATGCGCCTTCGTCTTCGGACGAATGAAGGCTTTGCCGTGTTGGGATGTACCAGCCATAAAAGTCTCCGGGGGGTTGCCGGTGACTTAGGCCGAAGCCGGGTTCATCGCAAGCGGAAGATTGTTGGTGGTGCCGAAGGCCTGCGGAACTTATCGAGTTTCCGGTGCTCAGACGCCTGTAGCGTGACGGTAGCGACGCACCGTCGTTCACCGATCGCGGATTGATCAAGGCTTCAACGAAGACTCTCCTGTCGTTGATAGACAGATCGAGCCACGACTGCTCTTCGGTGTTCACATCGGCCTGCGCCTCACGCATCAGCTTTTCTTCCTTCGTGGAATTCACTCTGTCCTTGGCCATCAAAGCCCCTCTTTCGCCGCCTCGACCAGCCGCGCCGCGTAGCGGGCCATGGTGTCGATTTCGAGATTAACGCGGTCGCCGACCTTGCGCTCGCCCCAGGTGGTCACGGTCAGCGAATGGTGGATCAGCAGCACGTCGAAGCGTGTGCCTTCGACCTTGTTGACGGTGAGTGAGGTACCGTCGAGCGCGACGGAGCCCTTGGGCGCGATGAACTTCGCCAGCTCGCGCGGTGCTTCGAGGGTAAAACGCACCGCGTCGCCCTCATCCTTGCGCTCGATGATCTCGGCCATGCCGTCGACATGTCCTGAAACGATGTGGCCGCCAAGTTCGTCGCCGATCTTCAGCGCCCGCTCCAGATTGATCCGCGTGCTCGATTTCCAGCCCATCGCTGTCGTCAGCCTGAGTGCCTCTTCCCAGGCCTCGACCTCGAACCAGCGCGCGTTCGAGCCGCTGTCGGGCAAGCCCGTCACCGTCAGGCAGACGCCACCGCAGGAGATCGAGGCGCCGATGGCGATGGTCTGCGGGTCATAGGCGGTGTCGATGCGCAAACCCACCCCTTCCCTGAGCGGCTTGACGGAAGCGACAGTGCCGACATCGGTGACAATTCCGGTAAACATCGGTGTTGATCCCTAGAGGTCTCTTATCCACTCGGCGTAGCTGTCTTCGCCGAAGCGCATCTCGCGCAGCTTGCGAAATCCTGCCGGGATATGGTCGGCGTCGATCGGCGATGCAATGCCGTCCTCGCCGATCGCTTCCGGCCCGTGGAACAGCACGATGCGGTCGACCAGCCCGTCGGCCAGGAAGGCGCTCGCCACCTTGGCGCCGCCCTCGACCAGAACACTGGCCATGCCGAGCGCAGCCAGATCCTCGAGCAGTTCCGGCAGCGCGACGCCGCCTTCGTGCGTCTCGGTGCCTATGAAGCGCACGCCGGCGCGTTCGAGTGCAGCCCGCCGCAGCGGATCGGCCTCAAGGCAAGCGGCGACATAGAGTGGGACCCGGTCGACGCCCGAAACCAGTTTCGAGGCCTCCGGCAACCTGATCTGGCGGTCGAGCACGATGCGTGCAGGCGAACGGTTCTCCAGCCCCGGCAAGCGCACCGTCAGGGCCGGATCATCCTCAAGGGCTGTGCCGATACCAACCAGTATGCCGTCCGCCTCGGCCCGCATCAGATACACTTCGCGGCGCGCGATGTCGCCGGTGATCGACACCTGTCCCCCGCCTTCCCGGCCGATCTTGCCGTCGCTGGAAAGCGCAAGCTTGAGAATCACTTCTGGGCGTTTTCTCAGCGATCGGATCAAATAGCCGGCCATCTGTTCCGCGGCTTCCGCCGCCAGCACCTTCTCGACCACCTCGACACCGGCGGCACGCAGGATTGCGTAGCCTTTGCCGGACACGCGCGAATCGGGATCGCTGGCCGCACCGACGACGCGCGCTACACCGGCATTGACCAGCGCATTGGCGCAAGGCGGCGTGCGGCCATGGTGGGCGCAAGGCTCCAGTGTGACATAGGCGGTGGCGCCGCGCGCGAGCGCGCCGGCCTCGGTCAGGGCCTCGGTCTCGGCATGCGGGCGGCCACCGACAGCGGTGACGCCGGTGCCGACGATCATCGGACCATTGCCGTCATCGCGCACGATCAGCGTGCCGACGGAAGGGTTGGTCGCGGTGCGGCCGGCATTCTTTCGCGACAGTCTGAGTGCCGCCGCCATGAAGCGGCGATCAAGGGCGGCCTGTTCGCTTGCAGTCATGCTCAGCTGGCGTCCTCTTCACCCTTGATTTCGTCCCCCTTGAGCTCGCCCAGCAATTCATGGAAATCCTTGGCCTCGCGAAAATTGCGGTAGACCGAGGCGAAGCGCACATAGGCAACATCGTCGAGCGATTTCAGCGCTTCCATGACCAGCCGGCCGACTTCTCCCGAAGCAACCTCCGTCTCGCCGGAACTTTCGAGCTGGCGCACGATGCCGGTCACCGCGCGGTCGATGCGCTCGGGATCGACATTGCGCTTGCGCACGGCGATCTCCACCGAGCGCAGCAGCTTGTCGCGGTCGAACGGCACTTTGCGGCCCGATTTCTTGACCACCACGAGGTCGCGCAACTGCACGCGCTCGAAGGTGGTGAAGCGGCCGCCGCAATCGGGGCAGACGCGCCGTCGGCGGATCGCCGCGCCATCCTCGGCGGGGCGCGAATCCTTCACCTGCGTATCTTCCGACTGGCAATAGGGACAGCGCATGGAGAAGCCTTTGGTTGGCGAATCTGGTGAAGCGAAAGGCTTAGAGGTTTTTGCAACGATGGCAAAGTATCGCCACCAGCCCCTCGCCCCTCAGAGATAGCGAGGCGCAAGGAAAATTGCGAGAGCCGCAACCAGCCATACGGCGATGCCGCCAAGCACGGCCAGCCGGTAGTCGACCTTGTCGATGAAAAGCCAGCAGGCACCGAGGAAGGCAAGATAGGCTGGAATGGTCTTCACGCCGGCAAGGCAGGCCTCACGAAAGCCGAATGCACTGCCCTTGGCGCCCACTGCCAGCAGAGCGATGACCGCAAAGGTGGGCGCCAGGGGCAAGATGCCAGGCAGCACATTGCCGCGTTTCGATGCCCAGACGATCAGAGCCGTAACCAGGCCGCCGATCAGGCCTTTCCAGACAATGTCCATCAAATGCCCCTTGGTGAGCTCAGCCCGGTCGCCTCAGGGGGCGACGTCGGCGGTCGGAAACCGGCACGATGCGCCGAGACTGCGATAGGCTTTGGTGAAGCCGTCCATGGATATGCTTCCAACCGGCGCGTCGCCAAAGGAGACATCAAGCACCGATGCCCGCCGCATGGCGCGCAAGAGCGCCAGGCTCGTCTTGGCCTGGTTGTCCACGGTCCAGCTGAGCCGGCCGTTGACGGCGCCATCGGAATGGAGTTTTGCGGCAACGTGGCCCTTGTCGTCGCCGAAGGTGGCGGCGACGGACTTGCCGGCCGGCAGATCCTTGTTGTCGACGGCGATCGTTACGGACGGGTAGGCATCCGGCGGCAGTGCATCGCCGTTCGTGATGACGAGCGTCAGGGTCCCAGGCGCGCCGCCGGCGCCGATAAAGGCGGTCGAGGCCGCGCAGGTCTTGCGCAGATCCTCACCGGTGTCGACCTCGTCAACCAGGGTCGACCACCTGCCAAAGGTTTCGAGCTTGGGCGCCGCCTGGGCGGGCGAAGCGGGTGCGGCCTGGGCAGGAGCGGGTTGCGCGGGCGCGACTTGACCAGGGGCAGTTTGCGCCAAGGCGACGCCAGAGAACGGCAGGACAATCAAAACGGTCAGGACGCCAACGGCGCCAAGGTCGGCGAAACGAAATAGTCGCATCATCAAGGCTCCTGCCGGTCGCCCCGGCCTGCTGAAACGACGCTTGTCGTTGCAGCAGGCGGTAAGACTTCCTATCGCGTCAGCCGAGATAGGGATAGAGCGGGAAACGGTCAGTCAGCGCCACGACCTTGGCCTTGACCGCTGCTTCGACAGCCGCGTTGCCCTCGTCGGAATTGGCGACCTTGAGACCATCCAGCACTTCGGCGATCAGCTTGCCGATCTCGCGGAATTCGGCCTGGCCGAAGCCGCGCGTGGTGCCGGCCGGGGTTCCGAGACGCACGCCCGAGGTGACGAAAGGCTTTTCCGGGTCGAACGGGATGCCGTTCTTGTTGCAGGTGATGTTGGCGCGGCCCAGCGCTGCCTCAGCGCGCTTGCCGGTGGCGTTCTTGGGCCTGAGGTCGACCAGCATCAGATGGTTGTCGGTGCCGCCGGAGACGATGTCGAGACCGGTCTCCTTGAGGCTGGAGGCAAGCGCCTTGGCGTTGGCGGCGACGCTCTCGGCATAGACCTTGAAGCTCGGCTTCAGCGCTTCGCCGAAGGCGACCGCCTTGGCGGCAATGACATGCATCAGCGGGCCGCCCTGCAGGCCGGGGAACACCGCCGAATTCATCTTCTTGGCGATGTCCTCGTCATTGCACAGGATCATGCCGCCACGCGGGCCGCGCAGCGACTTGTGCGTCGTGGTGGTCACGACATGGGCATGCGGCAGCGGCGACGGATGCACGCCGCCGGCGACCAGGCCAGCGATGTGCGCCATGTCGACCATCAGATAGGCGCCGACCGCGTCGGCGATCTCGCGAAACCGCTTCCAGTCCCAGACGCGCGAATAGGCGGTGCCGCCGGCCAGGATCAGCTTCGGCTTGGTCTCATGCGCGGTCTTCTCGATGGCGTCCATGTCGAGCAGATGATCGTCCTGGCGTACGCCATAGGAGACGACCTTGAACCATTTGCCGCTCATGTTGACCGGCGAACCGTGGGTCAGATGGCCGCCGGAATTGAGGTCGAGGCCCATGAAAGTGTCGCCGGGCTGCAAGAGCGCCAGGAAGACGGCCTGGTTCATCTGGCTGCCGGAGTTCGGCTGAACGTTGGCGAAGTTGCAGCCGAACAGCTTCTTCGCCCGCTCGATGGCCAGTTCCTCGGCCACGTCGACGAACTGGCAGCCGCCATAGTAGCGCTTGCCCGGATAGCCTTCGGCGTATTTGTTGGTCATGATCGAGCCCTGCGCTTCAAGCACAGCGCGGGAAACAATGTTTTCCGAGGCGATCAGCTCGATCTCGTGGCGCTGGCGGCCGAGTTCGTTGCGGATGGCGCCGAAAATCTCCGGATCGGCGTCGGCCAGCGTGGTTTCGAAGAAGGATTCGAATTTGTTCGACACTGCCGCTGCTGTTGCCATGGCCTGAAATCCTCGGGGTTCGGGGGCAATTTTTGATTTATGCATGCCCTTGTCCCAAAACCGCTGCACACTTTTGGGCGACATGCATTCGCCGCGCCATTAACACAGTTGTTTTCGTCCCGCCACGTTTGCGGCGCGAAATTTGCTGGCCGGATTGCGCCAGCGAAGCCCGCAGGTCGCTATTTCCTGGCCTTGCGGCCTTTCAGCAAGGCCTCCGTGAGCGTGATCTCGGTAAACAGCGCCTGCGACGTATGGTCGTTGATCTCGCCCCGGCGAAACATGGCGCGCACGGCCTCGCGCTCGGCTTCGATGCCCGCAAATCTCAGTTCGAGTTCCAGCCGTCCGGCTTCGCGGGCCTCGGCGCGGGCCTCGTCGGCTTCGTCGGAGGCGGCGATGCGGCGCCGGTAACCGGCGACAATGTTCTCGGCAGCGGCCAGCCTGATACCGGGCACCTCGCCCTCGCCGTCGTCACCAACTCCAGCGATGCTCTCGATGCGTGCGATTGCCGCCTTGGCGGCGCCGACACGCGCCAGGCGCTCCTCGGCGGCATCGGCATCCTCACCAGGCTCGACCAGCCCGCGGGCGATCTTCGGCAGGGCGAGACTGGCGAAGACCAGCGAGCAGATGATGACGCCGGCGGCGAGGAAAATGACCAGGTCACGCGCCGGAAACGGCGAGCCGTCCGGCATGGCGAGCGGCAACGACAATATGCCGGCCAGCGTTATCGCGCCGCGCACGCCGGCCACCGAACCGGCGAGCCGCACGCGCAGCCCGAAAGGCTCCACCTTGCGCTTGCCCAGACGCGCGGCGATGCCGGCGGCGATATCGCCAACCCACATCCAGAGGAAGCGCAACGCGATCAGGCACAGCGTCAACGCGATGACGGTCGCGATCGGCTGGATGATCGGATGCAGGCTCATGAGTTCCGGCGGCACATGGCGGATGATGCCGGGAAGCTGCAGCCCGAGCACGATGAAGAGAGCGCCGTTGAAAACAAAGGAAAGCGTCGTCCACAGCGACATCGTCTGCATGCGCGCCGAAACGCCGAGGAAGCGGAACACCCCGGAGCCGCCGGTGAGCAGGCCGGCGGTGACCGCCGCCAGGATGCCGGACGCTCCGATGTGCTCGGCGCCGAGATAGGCGATGAAGGGCAGCAGGATCATCACCAGCACCTGCGCCTCGGCCGGCACGCCGCCGATGCGGTTGAGCAATTGCAGCAGCTTGGCGGCGACGAACAGCGCCGCGACGCCAATCAGGATGCCGGCGGCGACAGCATAGAGGAAACTGAGCGAAGCGGCGGCGAAGGAAAAGCTGCCGGTCAGCGCTGCTGCCACGGCAAAGCGGAACATGACGAGGCCGGACGCATCGTTGAGCAGCGACTCGCCTTCCAGAATGTGCATCAGCCGCGCCGGAACGACATTCTTGTCGACGATTGAGGACACAGCCACCGCATCGGTCGGCGACAGCACCGCGGCGAGCGCGAAGGCGACGACCAGAGGGATGCTCGGCACCAGCCAGTGCAAGGCATAGCCGAAGCCGACGATGGTGAAGAACACGAGCCCGATGGCAAGATCCAGGATCGGTCCGCGCAGCGCCATCAATTCACGTTTCGGCGCGCCATAGGCATCGCCGAACAGCAGCGGCGGGATGAACACCAGCAGGAACAGCTCCGGATCGATCTCGACATGGATGCCGCGCACAGGCCAGGCGAGTGCGGCGCCTATGGCAATCTGCAGCACCGGCAACGGCACCCGCACCAGGCGCACCAGCGCGCCGGAAAGCGCGACGAAGACGAGTACAACCAGAATGAAGACGGCGACTTCCATGGTCCGGTTCCAGACTTGTCCGCCGACCATGCGCAAAGCCGGCCGATCCGTCCAGCCGCCCCTCCCGCGAAAATCGCAGCGGCACCCGAGCAACGAAAAAGGCCGCCCTGAGCGGCGGCCTTTTTTATAAAAAAATCAGCTGCTTAAAGCGATGACGTGATCTGCAGCTCGTTGGCGCCGTCGAGCGCGTAGACGTCGTCGCGGAACTGCACGACGCCTGGGGCCGTAGACCAGGCCGAAAGATAGAGGAAGTGGACCGGCACCGGGTTGGTAATCTGGATCGGCGTGTTTTCGCCGGTCTTGATCGCCGCCTCGAAATGCTGACGGTCCCAGCCCGGCGTGTCGCGCAGGATCCAGGTGACGAGGTCGCGCACATTCTGCACGCGCACGCAGCCCGAGGAATCGAAGCGCATCATCTTGCCAAACAGGCTCTGCTGTGGGGTATCGTGCATGTAGACGCCGTCGGGGCTCGGGAAATTGATCTTAACCGACGCCATCGCATTGCCCGCGCCCGGATCCTGGCGGAAGCGATACTTGGCCGCGTCGTCGGTCGACCAGTCCACATTCATCGGATCGACTTCGCTGCCGTCCGGCGCGAATAGGCGGATATGGCTGTCCTTCAGATAATCGGGATTCTTCCGCATCAGCGGAATGATGTCCTTGCGCACGATCGAGACCGGCGCGTTCCAGTATGGATTGACGATGATCTCGTTGATCTTGGAATTGACGATCGGCGTCTGGCGGTCGATCTTGCCGACGATCGCGGTGTGACGGAGCACGACGCGGTCGTTCTCGACCGCTTCGATCTGTGCTGCCGGAATGTCGACCAGCACATAGCGACTGCCCAGCGTACCGGCCTTCTCGCGCAGCCGCTGCAGATTGGTCTGCAACTGGCCAAGCCGGATTTGCGCCGAAACGTTCATCGCCGCATAGGTGTACTTGCCCATGGAACCGTCGGCCGGCAGGCCGTGACGCAACTGGAAACGCTTGACCGCCGAGTCGACATAGGAATCGAAAGCCGTCGAAACGCCCGCGCTCTGCGACAGGTCGCCGGAGACCATCAGCCGCTTGCGCAACGGCACGACATCAGGATCATCGACGCCGAGCTGCAGTTTCTTGGTCGCGGGAACCTCTACCCAACCGCCCTGCCCGGCGATGTTTTGATATTGCGCGACCGCCTGTTCGGTGAAAGCAACGGTCTGCGGGCTGAAGATCGGCAGCGTCGAGGCCACCTTGCCGCCTTCGCTGGCGCGGGCGTCGAACTGGTCGTCCCAATTGCCGCGCGCCGAGGATTTCAGGATATCACCGATCACATCCTGCGCATTGGCGCCGCCGGCGACAACCGCGGCTGCGAGCGCGGAGGCTCCGGAAAGGAAAAAACGGCGGCTGGTTTTCATGGACGTTCCAGACATTCTTGTAGCGTTCGATCTACTGCATTCGGTTATGGGGGCGATCTTACCCGCACTCTAGAATTGGCAATCTTAACAATTAGCCAACCATTGTCCGTATCAGCTTGGCCCACAAACGCTCGAGGCACGATACGGGTTCCGGGTGACGCGCGGCCTTCACCACAGCATCACCGGCATCCTCGGTTCCACTGGAATATGGCGGCAACGTGGCTTTCGGCCGAATTTGGCCCGGCAGGCCCGGCGAAGTGAAAAGACCCGTGCTTTTTCGGCACCGATCCGCGATCGCCCGCCAATATTGACCGGTGAACCACAAGCACTTGATAATACACCGACAGCTCACTCAACGCGAGGAACGAGGCCATGCCTGGTGCCGTTGCAGTCATCGCGGCATTCGCCTTGGCCGGAGGCTCGAACGGCAGCCCACCGACGCCGGAGGAGACGGTCGCCTATTTCGTGCATGGCCTGGAACAAGGCGCGACCCCCAAATACGGACAGCAGGCCGACGAACCGCTGAAGCAGGTGTCCCGATCGCCAGCGGTCTTCACCAGCACTGGCCCCAACGAGGTCGGTGACAAGACCGAAACGCTGCGGTTCATCGTGACCCGGCTGGACGACTGCACCTACAAGGCCGAACAGCAGTTCGAGGAAGATGGCGACATCTACTACCGTTTGACCTATGAGCTGCGGCTTGGCGGCGTGACCGCCCTGTCATTCGACAATCCGCCCGAAGCCATCTCGCTGAAAGGGCTGGTGAAGACATGCACGACTGACACCGAGGGCAGCTGCGACCTGACACGCGAACTCGAAACAATCGGCCCGTTCTTCGGCGAGCCAGGCCAGGCCGAACAGGCGCTGGCGTATTTCCACGAAAAACTCTGTCCGCTGAAGCCGTAGCCGCCAGGACGACCAGCCAAACCCCAAAAGAAAAGGCCGGTGCTTTCGGCACCGGCCCTGACTGAAGGTCGATATTTCGGCCGCGCTTCTGTGGCGCGGGCCGGATCCGATGCGGCGCCTTACATCCGGTAGGCGATGGTGTCGTTCCAGAAGCGGTCGAGCCGCTGCAAAGCGCGGTTCATCTGCTTGAACTCGTCGGTGTTGATGCCGCCGACCTGCTCGATCGAACCGACGTGACGCTCGTAAAGGCCGGCGACGACCTCCGCCACCTCGTTGCCCTTCGGCGTCAGCGAGACGCGGACCGAACGGCGGTCGATGCGCGAGCGCTGGTGGTTGATGAAGCCGAGATCGACCAGCTTCTTCAGATTGTAGGAGACGTTGGAGCCGAGATAGTAGCCACGCGAGCGCAGCTCGCCGGCGGTCAGCTCGGAATTGCCGATGTTGAACAGCAGCAGCGCCTGGATGGCATTGATGTCGGAACGGCCGTTGCGGTCGAATTCGTCCTTGATCACATCAAGCAGACGGCGGTGCAGTCGCTCAACAAGCTGCAGCGATTCCATGTACAGGGAACGGATGGCCTCGCGGCGATCGTCTGAAACGTTGGCGGTCTTCGCCGCCGGACGCGAATTGATCATTGTCTTTGCCTCTCGTTTGTCGCCCTGGTGATTTTTTGTTTTTCACCTTGATCGCGACACTATCGAATACTCATAAAATTCGACTTAAACGCTAGGGCTAACAAGAGCTTACCGGTAACAGGTTTCGAAAGAGGCTTAACGAACGGTCACCCGAGCAAGGATAATTAACCTAAAGATTTCGGCAACAATTTGGGGGCCGAATCCAGGCAGAAGCCAGGTCGCCAATGCGCTCAAGGGCTTAGTGGCGGACAGGGCGCTTTTGCAGGTAGATGACGACGCGGAAGACGATGTAGAGCACCGCCACCGCGGCATGCGAGACGACAATCAGCAGGCGGTGGCCGAAAAGCTCGGGAAAGCCGGCATACATGACTGTCTCGGTCACCGCGCAAATGAACCAGATCACCGGCCCCCAGGACGCCAGCATCCACAGGCCGGCGGCGGCGAAGGGAAAGAACACGGCGAGCACCACAGCCGCCACCTGCCAATGCACGGGCATCAGGTCGAAACGCCAGAGCGAGCCCGGATAAAAGCCGATCAGCTTGATCCAGTAGAGAATGCCGAACAGCAGGCAGTAGCCCGATATGACGCGCTGGAACCAGGCGAAGATCACCTCCACCCCGGAGGGCTGCAGCACGACGCGTCTGGAGGTCACCTCGCTCATAGCAAGAGCTCCCGTTCGCCCAGCGGAGCGAAATAGGCGTCGACATCGGCCTCGCTGACCGCAGCGAGGGTCGCCGGTCGCCATTGCGGCTTCGAGCCCTTGTCGATGATGGCGGCGCGGATGCCTTCGTAGAAATCATGGCCGGCCAGCATCCGGTTGAGGATGCGGAACTCCATCTTCATGCATGCGTCCATCGACAGGGTCAGCCCAGCGCTGATCTGGCGCCAGGCGACGCGCAGGCTGGTCGGCGAGCGGGTCAGGATCGTTGCCAGCGTCTTTGCCGCGAATTCGTCGGCGTCCGCCGCGCGCTCCAGGCTGTCGATGACGCGTTTCAGGGACGGTTGCGAAAAATGGCTGGATATCGCCTCCAGCGTCGGCCTGTCGGTCTCTCGCCTTGCCTGAACGAAGAAACCGCGCAGCACCGATTCCGGGTCGCCGGTCAACGTCAGCCGGTCGAGGAAGCCGCCCTGATCCTCGGCCTTGATGGTGTGGGTGGCCAGGCCCGACCACAGTGCATCGCCGTAGCGGATACGATTGCCGGTCAGCGCCAGATACATGCCGAAGGAGCCGCCGAGATCGGGCAGCAGGTGGCTGGCGCCGACATCCGGGAAAAAGCCGATGCCGACCTCCGGCATGGCGAACTGGGCATTCTCGGTCATCACCCGGTGCGAGCCGTGGAAGGAAATTCCGACGCCACCGCCCATGACGATGCCGTCGATCAGGGCGACGTAGGGTTTCCTAAAGCTGTTGATGCGGGCGTTGAGCCGGTATTCGTCGGCGAAGAACTCGACCGGCGGTTTTCCCGACCGGCCGGTCTCATAGACATGCAAGATGTCGCCGCCGGCAGAAAAGGCCCTGCCCTCGGCCTTGACGACGATGACGTCGATGCCCTGGTCGGTCTCCCAGGCGCAAAGAGCAGCGTCGAGCGCCCCGATCATGCGGTGCGTCAAGGCATTGAGCGCCTGCGGCCGCGTCAAGGTGACGACGCCGGCCCGACCCAGATGTTCGAAGCGGATCTCGTCGCCTCCGCCAAAATCCATCGTGAAAGAATCCCTCCCCCGCGCCGGCGGGACTGAAGTGCTAAAGCGTGGCGCATGGGTGCGTCAATGCCAAGCCCGGCCGCTATCCTTTGCGTCCCGGCCAAATGGGTGCAACTTTATCCGTCTGTGAGGCTCAAGGGTGAGCGCATGATCCTTGTAACCGGAGCGTCGGGATATGTCGGGGGCAAGGCACTTGCCGCACTGTCGCGCCAGGGCTTTCCGGCGGCGGGCATGGTCAGGACCACCGGAAAGCGTGTAGCAGGCCTGCCTGCCGAAACGCTGTTGCGGATCGCGGACTACGACGATCCCAGGAGTTTGTTGCGCGCCTTCGAAGGCGTCTCGACGCTGCTGCTCGTCTCGAGCGACGGAGACGGCCGGGACCTCCTTCGCCACCACGCCAACGCCATAGAAGCTGCCGCTTCCCGAAAAATATCGTCGATCGTCTTCACCAGCATCATCGACATCGACACGGACTCGCCGTTCTATTTCACACCTGTCTACCGGGATGCCGAGCGCAGGTTGCGCGAGAGCGGGCTGGCCTGGACGATCCTGAGATGCGGCCTGTATTCGGATCTCGTTCTGGACACCTGGATCAAACCCGCTTTTCCGTATGGAACGCTTTCGCTTCCCACGGGCGCTGGAGCGGTTGCGCCAATATCGCGACAGGATGTTGCTCTGGCCGCAGCAGCGGTGGTCGCGTCGCCAATGAAGCACGCAGGAAAGATTTATGAGCTGACGGGGCCACGGAAGCTGTCGTTTGACGAAATGACCGGGGCCGCAGGTTCGGCTTTCGGCCGTCGTCTTGCGTTCGCTCCCTGTTCGCCCGCGGACTACCTTCAACGCGCGTGGGCGGAAATGCAGGATCCCTGGCCGCACGCCTTTTCGACGTTGTGCCGATCCATAGAAGAGGGCCGCTACCAACGGGTTACGGACGCCTGCGGGCATTTGGTCGGACACCCGCCAACCGACTTTCGGAAATTCGTTGAGGACACAGCTGCTTTAGAGATCGCAGGGTCGAACTGAGCCGGCGTCACGGTCTTGGCCACCGGCGGCACTCGGTGTTAGAGATTGGCCGCCAAGCCTCGAACCGGACGGTGAGCCATGCCGCAGTTTTTGCGCCTTGCCCTTGTTCTTGGTGGCCTGCTGGCCATCTGCGCCGCCAATAGCCTGGCCCAGGCGGCTGGCATCGACGACCTCTACAAATCCCAGACCATCGTCAACGGCAAGTACGAGAAAAACCGCCAGGCCGGCTTCATGCGCTGTCTCGACGGGGTTCTGGTTCGGGTTTCCGGCGATCAGCGTCTGCCGGCGAAACCGGAGATGGCGGCACTGCGCGACAAGGCCGGCAGCTTCGTTGCCAGCTTTAGCTACCGCGACCGCATGGAAGGCATTCCCAACCATGACGATCAGGGCACGTACGATCGGCCTCATAACCTCTACTGCCAGTACAAGCCGGCTGACATCGACCCGGTGCTGGCTTCGCTCAGCAGCAGGCCGTGGCTGACCGAGCGGCCACCGCTGGCGGTGTTTTTGGCGACCGAGCGCGGCACCCAACATTTCGCGCTCGATGCCGATGACGAGCGCGGCGTGTTGATGCGCGAATCGTTCAGCAATGCCGCAGCACCGCTGGCCATGCAGGTGGCTTTTCCCACGGCAGCGCAGCTGTCGCAGGCCGGATTGGCCGATCAGGCGCTTCGCAACGCCGAGATGACGAAGCTGGATACCCTCGCGAAGAAGGTCGGCGCCGACCAGGCGCTTTCCGGCAGCCTCGTGTGGAGCGACAAGGAACTGGGCTGGATCGCCGACTGGCGGCTGGCCACGGCGGGCAAGACCTACAATTGGCAAGTCCGAGGCGTTTCTTTCGACGAGGCTTTCCGTGTTGCCATAAGCGGCGCGGCGCAGATCCTGTCGGGCAACGGGCAACCCGAATAGGCCTCGACCGGATTGCTGGCACAAACGTGTCGCATTGGTCAGCGGCAAGGGCTCGTGGTAAAAGTCACCGAACGAGAGTTTTGGCGATGAACAAATTCACCCTGACCAAGCCAGCCGGCGCGCGCAGCGTCGACGACATCACCGGCAGCCGCCGCTTGCGCCGCATGCGCAAGGCCGACTGGTCGCGCCGTCTCGTGCAGGAGAACAGGCTTTCGGTCGACGATCTGATCTGGCCGATCTTCGTTGTCGACGGCAGACAGGTGCGCGAGCCGATCGCCGCCATGCCGGGGGTCTTCCGCCTGTCGATCGATCTCGCGGTCAAGGAGGCCGAACGCGCGGCAAAGCTCGGCATTCCGGCACTCGCCACCTTCCCCAATGTCGACATCTCGCTGCGCGACCAGACCGGCTCGCACATCCTCGACCCAAACAACGTCATCAACCGCGCCACCCGCGCGATCAAGGACGCGGTGCCGGAGATCGGCATCATCACCGACGCCGCGCTCGACCCGTTCACCAGCCACGGCCATGACGGCATCCTGCGCGACGGCATCATCGTCAACGACGAGACGGTGGAACAGGTGACCGCCGCGGCCGTCATCCAGGCGGCGGCCGGTGCCGACATCATTGCGCCGTCCGACATGATGGACGGCCGCATCGGCGCCATCCGCGACGCGCTCGATGCCAACGGTTTCCAGGATGTGGCGATCATGTCCTATGCGACCAAATTCGCCTCGGCCTTCTACGGCCCCTATCGCGAGGCGGTCGGCACCGCCGGCCTGCTCAAGGGCGACAAGAAGACCTACTACATCGACCACGCCAATTCCGACGAGGCGGTGCGCGAGGCCGAGCAGGACATCGCCGAAGGCGCCGACATGCTGATGGTCAAGCCGGGCCTGCCCTATCTCGACATCATCCGGCGGCTCAAGGACGAATTCCAGATGCCGACCTTCGCCTACCAGGTGTCGGGCGAGTATTCGATGATCAAGGCTGCCGCCGCCAATGGCTGGATCGATGGCGAGAAAGCGATGCTGGAATCGCTCCTCGCCTTCAAGCGCGCCGGTTGCGACGGCGTTTTGACCTATTTCGCGCCCGAAGTGGCGGAACTGCTCAAGGGATAATTTCTCTTCCCGCCGACGGCCGGTCGCGGCGAGCAAATGCCGGCGATCCGCTTCGACATCCCTGACAATTTCCGGCTTCCAGCTAGGAGACCAGAGCGAGGGTCGTTTGACCATGCGCCGGGGTTTTTGCTTGGGTTTGAAATACCGCTTGCAATTCGCAATCAGTTTGCTAGAAAACAACCAATTGCAAAACACAACTGGCTATCGAGGAGGCTTTCATGTCCAAGCTGCGTGTCAACGCTTTCACCCTGTCGCTCGACGGCTATGGCGCTGGTCCCGATCAGGATATGCAAAATCCGCTCGGCGTCGGTGGGGAATCCTTGCACAAGTGGTTTGTCGACACTCGCACCTTCCGTGAGATGGTGCTCGGACAAGATGGCGGCACCACCGATATCAACGAGGCGTTCGCGGCGCGCAGTTTCGAAAATGTCGGCGCCTGGATCCTCGGCCGCAACATGTTCGGGCCGATCCGCGGCGCATGGCCTGACGACAGCTGGAAGGGCTGGTGGGGCGACAACCCGCCATACCACGTGCCGGTTTTCGTGCTGACCCACCACAAGCGCGAACCGATCGTCATGGAGGGCGGCACGACCTTTTGTTTCATCACCGACGGCATCCATTCGGCGCTTGAAAAGGCGAAGGCGGCGGCTGGGGGCAAGGATGTACGGGTCGGTGGCGGTGTCGACACCATCCGCCAGTACCTGCAGGAAAAGCTGATCGACGAGATGCACCTGGCGATTTCACCGGTGCTGCTCGGCAAGGGGGAGAACCTTTTCGCCGGCCTCGATATGGTGAAGCTGGGCTATCAGTGCGGCGAGCAAGTGGCGACTGCGCTTGCCACGCATGTGGTGATCAAGCGGGCGTAGGTGGCGAAGCCCTCGGCGCAAGCTTCTTTCTCCCCGTTCTACGGGGAGAAATGCCCGGCAGGGCAATGAGGGGCGGCGCTGCTTTTGGAGGTTAGAGCGTCCGATGGCAGTAAATTCGTCGACGCTAGCGCCGCCCCTCATCCGCCCTTCGGGCACCTTCTCCCCGTGGAACGGGGAGAAGGAAAAAGTGCTCAATACTTCTCCGGCACATAAAGCTCGCGCGGCAGCGTCTGACGTTCGTATTCGGGATTGAAGACGCGCTCCGGCAGCGTGATCTCTTCGTGTGGGACCTCTTCATAGGGCATCTGCTTGAGCAGGTGGTCGATGCAGTTCAGGCGCGCCCGCTTCTTGTCGTTGCCTTCGACGATGAACCAGGGGGCTTCCGGGATGTTGGTGCGTACGAAGGTCTCTTCCTTGGCCTTGGTGTACTGCTCCCAGCGCACGCGCGACTGCAGGTCCATCGGCGACAGTTTCCACTGCTTCATCGGATCGTGGATGCGCATCAGGAAACGCATCTGCTGTTCCTCGTCGGTGATCGAGAACCAGTATTTGACCACGGTGATGCCCGAACGGACCAGCATACGCTCGAACTCCGGCACGTCACGGAAGAACTCTTCCACCTGATCGGGCTGGGCAAAGCCCATTACCCGCTCGACGCCGGACCGGTTGTACCAGGAGCGGTCGAACAGCACGATTTCACCGCCGGCCGGCAGATGCGGCACATAGCGCTGGAAATACCATTGCGACTTCTCGCGCTCGGTCGGCGCCGGCAGCGCCACAACACGGCAGATGCGCGGGTTGAGCCGCTGGGTGATGCGCTTAATGACGCCGCCCTTGCCGGCCGAGTCGCGGCCCTCGAAGATCACCACCAGCTTCTTCTTGTGATAGGCGACCCAGGACTGCAGCTTGATCAATTCGGATTGCAAGGTGATCAGGTCACGAAAATACTGCATGCGATCGATCGAAGGCGGATGCGCGTTCTTGTAGATCTTGGCGATCTCCATCGACAGCGCCGGCTCCGACATTTCGAGCTCATAGTCCTCGTCGAGCGTGTCGGCGAGCTCGGCTTCCAGCCAGTCCCTGGCAGGAGAATTCTGTTTTAGCTCGGTCATATCAGCTGCTCCGGTTGCAAGCTCTGTCGATCCATGTCCGGCGCCCCAAACTCCCGGCTTACGGCCCGGAACGGCAACACCTGAGCCGACTTCAATATAGGCCGGCAGTGACGGTTTTATTGCAGTCCGAGCGCGATCCCCGCCGCTGCCAATCCCGCCAGGCATGATCGATCCGTCATCCTGGCATGGCGACAAGCCGCCCAAATTGTCCTACAAATAGCGGCCACATTCGGGGCGCCCTCCCCAGCCCCCTTCCCAACGCAATCGCGAGGACTGACATGGAATACCGCACTCTCGGCCGTTCCGGCCTGAAGGTTTCGACACTGACCATGGGCACCATGACTTTCGGCGGCGCCGGCGCGTTTTCGGCGGTCGGCAAGACCGACCTCGACGAGGCACGCCGGATGATCGATCTCTGCATCGATGCCGGCATCAACGTCATCGACACCGCCAATGTCTATTCGAACGGCATTTCGGAAGAGATCATCGGCGAAGCGCTCGGCGGCAAGCGCAAGGGCGACGTGCTGATCGCCTCCAAGGCACGGATGCGGATCGGCAAAGGTCCGAACGATGAAGGCCTGTCGCGCCATCATCTGATCCGCGAATGCGAGAAGAGCCTGAAGCGGCTCAAGACCGACGTCATCGACATCTACTTCCTGCACGAGTGGGATGGCGTGACGCCGTTGGAGGAAACCATCGCGGCGCTCGATACTTTGGTTGCCCAGGGCAAGATCCGCTATGTCGGCTGCTCCAACTATTCCGGCTGGCAGGTGATGAAGGCGCTCGGTATCAGCGACAGCCATCACCAGCCGCGCTTCGTCACCCAGCAGATCCACTACACGCTGGAGGCTCGCGAGGCGGAGTATGAGCTGCTGCCGATTTCCGTCGATCAGGGGCTGGGCGTGCTGGTCTGGAGCCCGCTCGCCGGCGGATTGCTGTCCGGCAAATACCGCCGCGACAGCCCCACCGCCCGCCAGCTCGCCGGCTGGTCCGAACCGCCGATCCGCGACGAGGACCGGCTGTGGCGGATCGTCGATGTGCTTGTCGAGATCGGCACGCAGCGCGGCGTGTCGGCAGCGCAGGTGGCATTGGCCTGGCTGCTTGGCCGGCCGGCCGTCAGTTCGCTGGTGATCGGCGCCCGCAACGAAGCCCAGTTGAAGGACAACCTCGCAGCCGCGAGCCTGGTGCTCACCGACGACGAACGCGGTCGCCTCGACGCAGTCAGCCGGCCGCCTTTGCTCTATCCTTACTGGCACCAGCAACTGACGGCAAAGGACCGCTTCGGCCCCGCCGATCTCGTTCTTGACCGCAGCGGCATCTGACGAGCAAGGTCTGGTGCAGAGGCGACGTTCTAACCCTGGATGAAACGCCAGACCTCGGGATCGGGCTCGATCTGGCCGCTGAGGACGAAATATTTGTAGAGCACGAGCAGGGAGATCGCCTGCTCGTCCTGCTCGTTGGAGAATTGGCGGCAATAGGCATTGGCCGCGGCGATGATGCGTTGCGCCTCGGCCGGGTGGTGTTCGAAATAGCGCACCTTGTCGGCGACATCGGCGAAATCCGGGTCGAGCGGCACATAGTGGACACCGGCCTCGAGTTGCTTTTCCGCAAACCATGTCTCGTATGTCGGCAACGGCATCAGGCAGAGCGAATTGGAATTCAGTATCCATTTGAGATTGGTCGCCACGTCGTTGCCTTCGAGCGAGACGATGTAGCGGTAACGCAGCTGTTGGCTGATGCTTAGGAAGGGCTTGCTATACTCGGCCGGCGCATACGGCTTGTGCGAGCCGGCGTCGCAAAACGGCAAGTCGCGCACTGCGTCGATAAATCTTGTCCGTTTCGGATTGTTGAGATCGCCGCGCCAGACCAGGGCCGGGCGCTTGTCGGCGAATGCAATTGCGTCGGCCGGCATGTGGAAATGCCGGAACTTGTTGAATTTCATGATGACAGCATTTTCGTCGTCAGCACGGATCGGCCGATCCTTGACGAGCGTCGGCACCTTCGGCACCTCGATGACGTCGCCGAATTCGACATCGACGAGCAATGCCGGATCGAAATAGCGGGCAAACTCCCTCAGATCGTAATAGTACATGGTCGGCGTGGAGGGCAGCTTGTCGAGACGCACCGCAGCCGGGCTGGGCGAAAACGCATCCTGCAGCTTGTTGTAGTAATTCAGCCGCCGCCGCACCGCCTCATCCGAGAGCCTGGCCTGTTCGAGGCGGCCCGCCAACCGCCGACGAAAGAGTGCCTGCGGGGCGATATCGCGCAAGACGTTGCGCGCATAGTAGAAAACCCTTGCCGTCGTTCGTTGTATGGTGGCCATAATTCACTTGATCAAAACAAACGGGCAGATCGCTGCACAGCGTGTTGGCACCCCTGTTCTCCCCTACACCATTGTGCCGCTGATCTTGCAAGCCCCAGACCATCATCGACGCGAACCGCCGGGGACCATCGCTTCAGCTGTTGTGTTTGACGGCTAATGCTCCTAGGCAGGACCATAGCCGCGAGGCAGTGAAAAGGAGCCGATATGGCGCGACCACCAAATTACGATCAGGAACGCAAGGAACGCGACCGCCAGAAAGCGGCCAAGAAGGCCGAGAAGCTGGCAGCCAAGGTTGCGGCGCGGGAACGTTCGAAGCCCGAGGACGAGACCGAAGGCGAAACCGAAACGGCAAAGTGACGGCAAAAGGCCCGCGGATGCGGGCCATGCCTCAATCCAGATGGCCGGCTTGTGTCAGGCCGGCGCCTTGTCGCTGACAAAGACGTCCACTTCGCGCGCTGCCGCAATGAAGGCGCGCCTGGCGTTCATCGCCGGCTTGTCGCCGGCCAGCGCGTCATGGCAGGCCTGCAGCGCCGCGCGATGCTTGGGGCTGCGCTTGCCGGGCCAGCTGTTGAGGAGGTAGTCGGAAGCCTCACGTGCCGTACGCAAGAGCTGAGTGCTTCCCGCCGCGACTGACTTCACAGTCACAGGTGTTTCAAATCGGTTGTTTTCCATCGCCGCTCCTTACGCCATCGGCGGCTGCGAAGCGAGGCCGAAAGTGCGCGCAGGTCCGGACGCCGCCTTTTGCGCGCCCCGTCCCTACGGGCCTTAGGCGGCGACGACGGCAAAGCCTCTGGCGCGAAGACCGCGCCGATCGTTGGCGAGCGACGTCACCAGCCGGTCGCGGCTGCCGACGATGTGGCCTGAAAGCAGGCGTGCGGCTTCATCGGCATCGCCAAGGCGTGCCGCCGCCAGAATGGCGCGATGTTCGGCCCAGGCGCGAGCAAGGGCCGCTTCGTCGCGAACCTCCAGCCAGCGCGCCCGCGACAGGCGCGTCATGGCATCGCGGACCGCCCGGAACAGGAATTCGTTGCCCGACAGACGCGCCAGTTCGATGTGAAAATCCATGCCGACACGATGCCATTCCTCGCGCGGCGTGTCGTTGTCGCAGGACTCGAGCATCGCCTCGATGACATCGACGGCGCTCCGGTCCGCCAAGCCGCATGTCAGGCGAAGTGCCGCAACCTCGACCGCCTCTCTGTAGACGGCAATCTGCTCGAGTTCGGCCAGATTGATGGGCGACACCGTCCAGCCACGTCCGTCCCTGCCGACCAGGCCCTCGGTCTCGAGCCGCAGCAGGGCTGCCCTGACCGGGGTTCGCGACGCACCGAAGCGGCTTTCGATCCAGCGCTCCGTCAGCTTCTCGCCGGGACCGATCTCGAGGCCCAGGATCATCTGCCGAAGCTGTTTTTCGACGCTCTGCATCTGCGACATGGTCGTTTCCATTTCTGGCCGTTGCTGGTTCGGGCCGTTTGCCGGCGATCGGCTTGCCGGCCGCGGTTCCCGTTCACGTTTGACAGGTCGCATTGACAGCGGCCAGGCTTGCGTCCATGACGGGCGCCATCTTGGTATCCCAAATTGGTATCCGCAGCAAGCATCGATAGAATTGCTCGGACAGGACATATGACATGCCGCAGAACACGCCCCCGGCGACCGACAGCACCTACAACATCCACTGGCGGCGCAATCTGTTCGTGTGCTTTGCCGGTTCGTTCTCGACGCTTGTCGCCATGACGCTGCTTTTGCCGTTCCTGCCGCTCTATATCGAGCAGCTCGGTGCCGAGGGCCACGCGGCGATCGTGCAATGGTCGGGGATCGCCTATGGCGCGACCTTCTTCGCGGCGGCGCTGGTGGCGCCGCTCTGGGGACGTCTCGGCGACCGCTATGGCCGCAAGGTCATGCTGGTTCGCGCCAGCTTCGGCATGGCCATATGCATGTCGCTGACCGGCATGGTGCAGACCGTCTGGCAGCTGGTGCTGCTGCGGCTGCTGATCGGTTTTGCCGGCGGCTATTCGTCGGGATCGACCATCCTCGTCGCCATGCAGACGCCGAAGGAACGTTCCGGCTGGGCGCTCGGCCTGCTGTCGGCCGGCATCACGGCTGGGGCATTGGTCGGCCCACTGGTTGGCGGTATCTTGCCGCCGCTGATCGGCATCCGCGCCACCTTCCTCTTGTCCGGCGGCGTCATCTTCCTGGCGTTCCTGGCGACCACGTTTCTCATCAAGGAGAATCCCCGGCCGAAAACAGCAGATGCCGCGTCGAAGCAGAAGCCGAAAGGCGGCTGGGCACAAATCCCCGACAAACGGCCTGTTATCGCCATGCTGGCGACCGGCATGCTGTTGAGTTTCGCCACCATGTCGATCGAGCCGATCATCACCGTCTATGTGCAGCAGCTTATCGAAGACCAGAGCCGCGTCACGCTGATATCAGGCGTGGTCATGTCGGCGGCGGCCCTTGGCGCCATCCTGTCGGCTTCGCGTCTCGGCAAGCTCGCCGACCGCGTCGGCCACTGGAACGTCATCATCGGCGCGCTTGCTGTCTCGGCGCTGCTGCTGATCCCGCAGGCCTTCGTCACGCAGAGCTGGCAGCTCATTGGCCTGCGCTTCCTGATGGGCCTGGCGCTGGGCGGTCTCTTGCCCTGCATCACCAGCGTCATCCGCCACAATGTTCCCGATGGGGTCGGGGGCAACGTGCTCGGGCTGTCGATCTCCGCCCAGTATGTCGGGCAGGTCGCCGGCCCCTTGCTCGGCGGCTTTGCCGGTGGTCATTTCGGCATGCGTTCTGTGTTTCTGGGCACATCCGTCTTGATGGCCGGGGGCGCGGTGTATAACTGGCTGGCGCAGTCACGCCGCGCGCAGGACATGCTCGCCAACGCCAGCAAGCCCTGACGGGTTGGGCGTATCCCTCTGATATCACGGAGCCACGGACATGAGCACGGCCGAGCAATTTTCCGGCAACATCGGCCGCATCCTCGTCCTGGCCGGGGGCCTCTGCGGCGCCGCCGGCGTGGCGCTGTCGGCCGCGGCGGCGCATCTGGGCGGCGCCTTCGTCGGCACTGCCGCATCCTTCCTGATCATGCACGCACCGGTCTTCCTCGCCGCCGGATTGCTTGGCGCGAACCGGATCCTGCACATCGGCAGCCTGATCCTGTTGGTTGGGCTTCTGTTGTTCTGCGGCGATCTGCTGGCCCGCGATTTTATCAGTTCGCGGCTGTTCCCGCTGTCGGCGCCGATCGGCGGCACGCTGCTCATCGCCGGCTGGCTGGCGATCGCTGCCTCGGCGCTGGTGCGGCCACGTTCCTGAAGCCTCCGGGCGCCCTGCCCGATACCAAGCCTGCGCCCATCAAACGTCGCTTGCGGAGCAAGTCAGTCCTGCCGGCGCTCGGGCTGGACAAGCGATTCGCGATTGCGTCGCCGCAGCCTCGCCAACCGACGCCCTTCCGGCCGTTCGGAAGCCGGCGCGATGCCCCAGTAGTTGCGGTAGATGTCTTCGAACAGATAGCTCACGGGATGCATGATGGGCACTCCTTTCAGCGCTTGAATCGATCCAATCGGCGGATGTCAAAGACAACCCCGATCAGATCCGCTTGCGCTCCACAAGGAATCGCAGATCGCGGACCCATGGACTGGCTTTGCCGCGGCGCCTCTGCGTCGTGGTGTTCGACGAGATGCTCCAGTCGTTGCGATAGATGTCTTCGAACAGAAAATTGACGGGGTGCATAACACATCTCCCTTTCCAAGGTTGAATCGATCCAATCAAAAGGTCAGATACGGATTGGATCGATTCAAACATACACCGCGCCGACCCCTTGATCAAGCCAAAATTTGAACCGATCCAACGAAAGTGTTAGAGGGGATGAATTCAGGAGACGAAAATGGCGCCACTGACCTCTGGAAAGACCAGGCCGATCCGGCTGGCAGACATTGCCAAAGCGGCCGGCGTCTCGCATGGCACCGCGTCCAACGTGTTCGCCCGCCCGGAGATCGTGCGCGAGGAGGTCCGTGAACGGGTCAAGGCGGCAGCCGAGGCCATGGGATATGGCGGGCCTGACCCCAAGGGCCGGCTGCTGCGCGCCGGCAAGGTCAATGCCATCGGTGTCGCGACCGCGGAGCCGCTGTCCTACTTCTTCGACGACCCTTTCGCCCGGGTGATGATGGCCAGCATCTCGCAGGCTTGCGACGCGACCGGTGCGGGGATCTCGCTGGTCTCCGCCGCCAACAAGGAGCAGCTCGCCTGGAACATCCAGAGCGCGCTTGTCGATGGCTTCATCGTCTTCTGCGTCGATGGCGGTTCCAAGCTGGTCGAACTGGCGCGTGACCGCAAGCTGCCCTTTGTGGCGCTCGATCTCGATTCAGACGACGACGAGGCGGTCGCCGCCATCGGTGTCGACAACATCGCCGGGGCCGGCCTGGCGGCCCGACATCTGACTGAACTTGGGCATCGTCGCTTTGCCGTGCTCGCCCTGCCCTGCGCGGACGCCGGCTTCGGCCCCACCACAAGGGAGCAAATGGAGAAGGCCCTCTATTCCGGGACGCGCGACCGCCTGCGTGGCTACTTCGCCGAACTCTCCCGCGTCGACATCGACGTCTCGCATGTGCCGATCTACGAAACGGTCAATGACGAGGAGAGCGTCTGGGCCGGCCTCGATCATATTTTCGCCGGTGCCGAGACACCGACCGCCATCCTGGCCATGTCGGACAGGATTGCCTTGCACGCACTGGACTGGCTGCGGCAGCGCGACATCACGGTGCCGGGCGACGTTTCGATCGTCGGCTTCGACGGTGTCCCGGAAGGAGCGGTTTCCAAGCCGCCGCTGACCACAATCGTCCAGCCGATCGCCGAGATGGGCCGCCTTGCCGTCAAGGCGATCCTTGAAAATGACGGCTCGCCCACCAGCCGGCAATTGCTGCCGGTAGAGCTCTTGGTGCGGGCCTCATCCGGCCCCTCGCCCGCCTGAAACGCCTGACGCCTCAACGCCCCATTCTTGTCGCCATCGACGACATGCCGAAGGACGCATGGACGGGCGGTGCCGGATTGTGAGCCGGCCTGCTTTTCCCGGACCAGCCGAGGCCCGAAAGCCATTCGAGATAGTAGGCGACCGCGAACTGCATGACGATGCCGGCCGATATCAACAGGCTGTCATAGGCAAATCCGCCCGGATTGATCAGCTTCAGCACTTGCGCCGCCATTGCGAGCACCGTGCCGGCAATGAAAACCGGCAGCGATCGTTTGCCCAATATGGCAAGCGGATGATCGCGCCCGGTGCGGAACAGGTTCGAGATGGCGGGGAATGCCACGATCAGGTAGCTCACCGCCAGGATATGCAGCAGCCTCGGCAGTGACAGGAATGTCTTGTCGAAGCCGGTCAGCACCGCAGGCAGGCCCAACCAGGATATCTGCCCCCAGAGCGGCTGTGCACCCAGACCAGCGCGGTCGCGGTGTAGGCCAAGGCCGCGCCAACCAGCCAGCGATTGACCGGGATGGTGCCGCCGCGACGCACATGCAGCGTGCCTGCCAGGCCGATGTTGAAAAGGAACTGCCACGACAGCGGGTTGAGAAACCAGAAGCCGGGCTCGGGATAGTTGGGCGGAGCAATCTGGTAGATCCCCGCGACCAGCCACAGTACGCCGGACGCGACCAGTGCCAGGGCCGGCCGATAGCTGACGAAGAGCAGGAAGACCGGCGCCAGCAAGAGCAGCACTGGGCATGCGATTGTCTCCATATCGATCATGCCGAGATAGATCATCACCTTTACATATGGAAATTCGATCATCTCACACATAATATGCATGAGATGAATAATCTCGCTGGTATCGATCTCAACCTCCTTGTCGTGTTGGAGGCCTTGCTTACCGAACGCCACGTCTCGCGGGCGGCAATACGCTTGAACAAGAGCCAGCCAGCCGTCAGCCATGCGCTCGCCCGGTTGCGCCACCTTCTCGATGACCCGCTGCTGGTCAGGCGGCAGGGTGGCCTCGAGCCGACGGCACGCGCCATGGAAATCGCCCCGGCACTGACCGAAGCGCTCGACCGCATGCGGCACCTTCTGGCACCGGCCGGCTTCGACCCGGCGACGGAGCGCCGAACGTTTCGGCTCGCCATGTCTGACTATGGCGCCGCGGTCGTCCTGTCGGCCTTGCTGCCGCTGATGCGGGCGCGGGCGCCGCATGTCGACCTCGTGGTCAGCCAGGCGAGCCGCGAGGTGATGGTTTCGCAAATCGTCGACGGCGAGATCGATCTTGCCTTCGGTGTCTTTCCCGGCCTCGATCGATCCGTGCGCTCGCACCGGCTGTTCGACGAGCGCTTTGCCTGTCTTGCCGATGGCGCAAGCCTTGGCGGCAGGAAGGCGATGGATCTGGCGACCTATCTGAGCCGGCCGCATGCACTGGTCGATTTGCGGCCCGAGCGTCAGGGCGAAGTCGACAAGGCCTTGGCCGAACTGGGCCACAAGCGGCGGCTCTGCCTCGTCATCCCGCATTGGGGCGTGGCGCCGCGCCTGATCGCCGGCACCGACCTGGTGCTTACCGTCGCCAGCCGGATACTGCCGGCGCCGGACAAGGGTCTTTGCGTGTTCGCCCCACCCTTCGAAATTCCGGCCTTTGAGTTCACGCAGATCTGGCACAAGCGACGGGACGGCGACCCGGCGCACCAATGGCTGCGGTCGCAGCTTCAGCACCTGCTTGGCGGTTGAACGGCGGCAGTTCGGAATGTGTTCTGGCATCAACGCCAGCCGGTTCTGCCGCTAGAGAATCGCGCCGCAGGCGCCCATGGTGGGAAAACGTGGCCGCCCAACCGGCCCAAGGGATGAAAATCCGTCTCACAGTCGGCACATTCGTTTGGTTCGAACATCTCCATGACCGCTGAACTATCCGCCGGCGCCACGGATCGCGCCGATGTGCCGGCCAGAGCCTTGCTCCTGCTGCCGCTGACGGTCGCCTGCGGTGTCTTCATGACCAGCCTCGACCAGAATGTCGTGGTCACGGCGCTACCCGGCATCAGCGAAAGCCTCGGCCGTCCGCCCAGCCAGCTCGGCCTGCTCATCACCGTCTATGTCGCCAGCCTGATCATCTCGATGCCGCTTGGCGGCTGGGCCGCCGACCGTTTCGGCCTGCGCAATGTCTACTGCTTTGCCTTGCTGATGTTCGCCGCCTCGTCGGCCCTGTGCGGACTGTCGAACGACATCTGGATGCTGGTTGGCGCCCGTGCGCTGCAAGGCTTCGGCGGCGCCTTGATGGGCACGCTCGGCCAGGTCGTCATCCTGTCGACCTTTCCGCGCAGCCGCACGCTCAAGATCAACATGTATATCTCGCTCGCCGGCCAGTCCGGACCGCTGGTCGGCCCGCTCGTCGGCGGCGCGCTGACCACTTACATCTCCTGGCGCTGGATCTTCTTCATCAACGTGCCGTTCGCGCTGGCGGCAGCAATTCTTGCCGCCTCGCTGTTTCCGACGATGACCAAGCCCGTGCGCACGCCGTTCGATTTTCCGGGCTTCCTGCTGGTCGGCAGCGGCATGGTGCTGCTGGTCTTCGGCATGGATTCGCTTGCCGCGAAGGATGCCGCCGGCGGCATCATTGCCGGTGAACTGGCGCTGGCGCTCGTCATCCTACAGTCGCCTCGTTCTACTGCCTGCGCGTGCGCAATCCGCTGCTCGATCTCAAGCTGTTGCGCATCCGCACCTTCCGCATCTCGTTCCTCACCGGTGGCGGGCTGGACACGATCGGCCTCAGCTCCATCGTCTTCCTGCTGCCGCTGATGTTCCAGCTCGGCTTCGGCATGAGCGCGGTGCAGGCGGGATCGCTGACCTTCGTCGCCGCGGTCGGCTCGGTGGCGATGCGGTTCTTCATGCCGCGCGTCCTCAACCGCTTCGGCTTCCGCCGCGTGCTGGTGTTCAACACGCCGATCGTCGCCGCCATGGTCGCCGGCTTCGCCCTGATGCAGGCGACCACGCCGGTCTGGATCGTTCTTGCCTACATCTTCATCTTCGGCGTCTTCCGTTCCGCACAATGGGCCTCGACCGGCAATCTCGCCTATTCCGACATCGCGCCCGAGCAGCTCGCCCGCTTCAGCGCGCTCTATTACATTCTGTGGCAGCTGGCGGTCGCGATCAGCGTCGGCCTGGCCGCCGCGGCGCTATCGTTTCTGGCCGGAGGTGGTCCAGCCGTCGCTGACGACTTCCGCATCCTGTTCGTGATCGAGGGTGTCATCACGCTCTGCGCGCTGCTTGCCTACCTCAAGCTGACGCCGCAGGACGGCGCCCATGTCAGCGGCCACGGCGCCCAGATGAATACCGAATAGAAGCTGCCGGCAGGCTGCTTCATTCGCTGAACGTCACCCACTCTTCCAGCGGCACGCGGTCGGTGCGGAAGGTGTTTTCAGGTTTTGAGGTGTCTTCATGGCCAAGCGCCATACCGCAGACGACGATCTCTTCGTCCGGAATGTCGAGCACCGGCCGGATCTGCCGGTGATAGGGCGCGAAGGCCGCCTGCGGGCAGGTGTGCAGACCCCTGCCCCGCGCCGCGACCATGATGTTCTGCAGGAACATGCCGTAATCGATCCATGAGCCCTGGTTGAGGCGGCGGTCGATGGTGAAGATCATGCCGACCGGTGCGTCGAAGAAGACGAAGTTGCGGTCGTGTTGGGCGCGCATCTTGTCGACCTCGCGGCGGCCGATGCCAAGCGCGCCATAGAGGCCGAAACCGTTGGCGCGGCGGCGGGTCAGATACGGCTCGAAGAACTGCGTGGGATAGTAGCGGTACTCGTCCCAATCGGCTTTTTCGGCGCGAATGCCGGAATTGAGAATGGCGTCGGTGATCCGCTGCTTGGTCTCGCCCTTGGTGACGTAGACCTTCCATGGCTGCATGTTGGTGCCGGACGGAGCGCGCGCCGCAACCGCCAGAATGGCGCGGATGGTGTCGTCGTCGACCATGTCGGGCAGAAATGCGCGCACCGAACGGCGCGACAGGATTGCCTCGTCGACAATCTCGGCATCGCCCGCAATTCGGGTGTTGTTCTTCAGCATGGGCCGTCCCTTAACCCTCGTCTCGACCGGACGTCCCCACTCGCCGTTCGTGCCCGAGCCTTTGCATGAACCACCAAAATCGCGCAAGCAAATCTTGTGCATCCGTGAAAATCCACTTGATTTTTTCACGAGCTTGACTTCTCATGAAATTTGACCGGATTTTTTCATGAAGTGAACGTTTTGCCTTCGCCTACAGCAAGAACATTACAGGGAACTGACGAACGCGTGCTGGCCGGCGATATCAGGGCCTTGCGCAGGGCGCGAGGGCTGACGCTCGCCGAGATCGGCTTGAAGCTTGGCCGTTCGGTCGGCTGGGTCAGCCAGGTCGAGCGTGGCCTGTCGACGCCGTCGCTCAGCGATCTCAGGGCCTTCGCCGAACTGTTCGGCGTGCCGATCAGCCTGTTCTTCAGCCATGACGTGCCTGTCGAAAGCGAGCGCGGCGTGGTTGTGCGCGCCGGCAGGCGCCGCACGCTTGGCACAAGCGAATCCGGCCTGGTGGAGGAGCTTCTGTCGCCCGATCTCGGCGGTAGCTTCGAGATGGTGCGTTCGGTCTTCGCGCCGGGCGCCGAGCTGAAGGCCGAGGCGCAGCGGCCGACCGAGGAAGCCGGATATGTCGCGTCCGGACTGTTCGACATAGAGATAGCAGGCGTCTGGCATCGGCTTGGCGAAGGCGACTCCTTTCGCTTCGAAGGCAAGCCTTACCGCTGGCGCAATCCGGGGACCGAGCCGGCAATTGTCATCTGGGTGGTTTCGCCGCCAGTCTACTAAGTCAATGTGGGAGAAGAACATGGCGGGTTTGCCGAGCACGGCGCGCGTGGTGATCATCGGAGGCGGCGCCGTCGGCACCTCCTCGCTCTATCATCTCGCCAGGGCGGGCTGGACCGACTGCGTGCTGCTCGAAAAGAACGAGCTGACCTCCGGCTCGACCTGGCATGCCGCCGGCAATGTGCCGACCTTCTCCTCGTCCTGGTCGCTGATGAACATGCAGCGCTATTCGACCGAGCTTTATCGCGGGCTGGCCGACGCGGTCGACTATCCCATGAACTATCACGTCACCGGCTCGCTGCGCCTTGCCCACTCGGTCGAGCGCATGCAGGAATTTCAGCGCGCCAAGGGCATGGGCCGCTACCAGGGCATGGACATCGACATTGTCGGCGTCGACGAGATCAAGCGCCGCTATCCCTTCATCGAGACGCATGATTTGAAGGGCGCGCTCTACGACCCGAGCGACGGCGACATCGATCCGGCGCAGCTCACCCAGGCGCTGGCCAAGGGTGCCCGTGACATGGGCGCGAAAATCATCCGCTTCTGTCCGGTCACTGGCGTGCGCCGCGAGAACGACGAATGGGTGGTCGAGACGGCCCAGGGCGAGATCCGGTGCGAGATCGTCGTCAATGCCGCCGGTTACCGCGCCGCCGAAGTGGGCCGGATGTTCGGCCGTGACGTGCCGATGATGGTGATGAGCCATCAGTACATCCTGTTCGAGGAGATCCCCGAACTGGCGGCATGGTCCAAGGAACAGGGCCAAAAACTGCCGCTGCTGCGCGACGTCGACACCTCCTACTATCTGCGCCAGGAAAAGAACGGCATGAATCTCGGCCCCTATGAGCGCAATTGCCGCGCGCATTGGGCCACCCACAACGACCCGATGCCGGACGATTTTTCCTTCCAGCTGTTCCCCGACGATCTCGACCGGCTGGAACATTATCTGGCCGATGCCGTCGCCCGCGTGCCGATCCTTGGCACGGCCGGTCTGTCCAAGGTCATCAACGGGCCGATCCCCTACGCGCCGGACGGCAATCCGCTGATCGGCCCGATGCCCGGCGTTCCCAATGCCTTCGAGGCCTGCGTCTTCACCTTCGGCATCGCCCAGGGCGGCGGCGCCGGCAAGGTGCTGGCCGAATGGGTGACCGAGGGCCAGACCGAATGGGACATGTGGTCCTGCGACCCGCGCCGCTTCACTTCCTTTGCTTCGGCGCCGGACTATTGTGTCGCCAAGGGCATCGAGATCTACGGCAACGAATACGCCATCCAGTTTCCGCGCCATGCCTGGCCGGAAGGCCGCGACCGCAAGCTGTCGCCGATCCATGATCGCATCAAGGCGCTCGGCGGCCGCTTCGATGCCTATAATGGCTGGGAGCGCGCCACCTGGTACGCGCAGGACGGTGACGACATCTCCGAGGAAGCCACACTGACCTTCCGCCGCGACGGGCCATGGCAGCATCGCGTGCGCGAAGAATGCCTCGCCGTGCGCGACGCCGCCGGCATCCTCGACCTGCCGGGTTTCTCGCGCTTCAACCTCGAGGGTCCGGGCGCCGCCGAATGGCTGAGCCTGCAGGTCACCGGGCTGGTGCCGAAACCCGGCCGCATCGGCCTCGTCTATTTCGCCGACGACAAGGGCCGCATCGTCACCGAAATGTCCGTCGTGCGCCACGACGAGAATGTGATGACGCTGATCACGGCGGCGGTCGCGCAATGGCATGATTTCGAATGGCTGAAATCGCGCATGCCCAAGGACGCGCCGTTCAGGCTGATCGACCGGACCGAGGAATTCTCGACCCAGATCCTGGCCGGCCCGAACTCGCGGAAAATCCTCGCCGATGTCTGCGAAGCCGACCTCACTCTGCCATGGCTGACGCATCAGGAGACGAAGATCGCCGGTCGCTGGGCGAAGCTTGTGCGCGTGTCCTTCGCCGGCGAACTCGGCTGGGAAATCCACACCAGGGTCGACGACACCGCCGCCATCTTCGATGCCATCTGCGCGGCAGGACAGCAGCACGGACTGAAGCCGTTCGGCATGTATGCGCTGGATTCGCTCAGGCTCGAAAAAGGCTACCGTACCTGGAAGGGCGATCTGTCGACCGACTACTCGATCCTGCAAGGCGGGCTCGAACGCTTCGTCAAATGGGATAAGCCCGACTTCCGCGGCAAGGCGGCGTTGCTGAACGAAAAACAGCAAGGTGTGAAGAAGCGCTTCGTCACGCTGGTCGTCGAGAACCCCGGCGATTGCGATGCGCCCTATATGTCAACGCTGTGGCATGACGGCAAGATCGTCGGCGAGACGACGTCAGGCGGCTGGGGCCATCGCATCGACAAATCGATCGCGCTCGGCATGCTGCGCGCCGACCTCGCGGAACCCGGCACCGCCATCGAGGTCGAGATCTTCGGCGAGCGGTTTCAGGCGATCGTGCAGAAAGATGAGCCGCTTTGGGATCCGAAGAACGAGAGGCTGCGCACATGAAGAAGGTGATCCTCACCGATGGCGGCATGGGCCAGGAACTGGTCCGCCGCAGCAAGTCCGAGCCGACGCCTCTATGGTCGGCCAGGGTGCTGATCGACGAGCCAGATCTGGTGCGCGACCTGCACGCGGAATTCATCCGCGCTGGCGCTCGTGTCATTACGATCAACACCTATTCGGCAACACCCGAACGCCTGGCGCGCGAGGGCGCGGAAGACCTCTTCAAGCCGTTGCAGAAGCGCGGCATCGAATTGGCCAGGCAAGCTTGCGAGCAGGCCGGCGAGGCAACCATCGCCGGCTGCCTGTCGCCGCTGTTCGGCAGCTACGCACCGGCGCTGACCATTTCATATCAGGATACGCTCGACATCTACCGCCGCATCGTTGCCGAGCAGGCGGATGGCGTCGACCTGTTCCTGTGCGAAACCATGGCGTCCACCGAGGAGGCACGCGCCGCGGTCACTGCCGCATCGGAAAGCGGCAAGCCGGTATGGGTGTCGTGGACGCTGGCCGACCACGGCAAGCCGCGGCTGCGCAGCGGCGAGGCAATAGCCAGCGCGGCAGGCGCGCTCGACGGCTTGGCCGTCGCGGCGCGGCTGCTCAACTGCTGCCGGCCCGAAGCGATCGCCGCGGCACTGCCTGAACTGATCGATCTCGGCGGCCCTGTGGGCGCCTATGCCAATGGCTTCACCTCCACCGAAGCGCTCAAGCATGGCGGCACCGTCGATGTGCTGCATGCCCGCCATGATCTCGGTCCGGACGCCTACGCCGACCAGGCGATCGGCTGGGTCGAGGCCGGCGCCGACATTGTCGGCGGCTGCTGCGAAGTCGGACCGCCGCATATCGCCGCCCTGCGCGACCGGCTCGAACAGGCCGGCTACGAAATTTCGGGAGAAATACATGCCTAGACCATCGTCGCGCATTTCCGGCATCGTGCCTTCGGGCAAGGATGGCTGGGAAGTCCATTCGGCCGCCTGGGCCCGCAAGGCGGCCGGCGAAGACATCATCATGCTGTCGGTAGGCGATCACGACTTCGACACACCTTCACAAACGATCGAAGCGTGCGTGACCGCGGTTCGCGGTAGCAACCACCACTACACGCCGCTTTCCGGCCTGCCGCGCCTGCGCAAGGCCATGGCGGCAGCCTCGAGCGCCTGCACCGGCGTCGAGACGACGTCGGATCAAGTCATCGCCACGCCGGGCGGCCAGGCCGCATTGTACGCCGCCGTGCAGGCCGTGCTCGACCAGGGAGACCACGCCATCGTGGTGGCGCCCTATTACGCCACCTATCCCAACACGTTCAGCGCCGCCGGCGCCAGTTTCACCGTAGTCGAGACACCGGCCGAGGACGGCTTCCAGCCGCGTGCCGAGATGATCCGCGCGGCGCTTCGGCCCAACACGCGCGCTATCCTTATCAACACGCCGAACAACCCCACCGGTGCGGTCTATTCGCGAGAGCGGCTGGAGCAACTTGCCGAGATATGCCGGGAGCATGACCTCTGGCTGCTGTCGGACGAAGTCTATTGGACGCTGGGCGGCGGCGAGCACGTCTCGCCGCGCTCGCTGCCCGGCATGGCCGAGCGCACTCTGGTCATCAATTCGATGTCCAAGAGCCACGGCATGACCGGCTGGCGCATGGGCTGGCTGACCGGTCCTGAAGCGATGATAACGCTGCTCACCAATCTCAATCTGGTGACGACTTACGGCTTACCGGCCTTCATCTCGATCGCCTGCGCCGAGGCGCTCGAGAACCGCTATGGCGTGAAGGACATCGCCGAACGCTATGCGGCGCGCCGCACCGTCTTCCTCGATGCCGTGCGCGGCATGAACGATGTCACCGTGCGCGGCTCCGAGGGCGGCATGTATGTCATGCTCGACATCGGCGACATCGAGCCGGACGACGAGAAATTCGCCTTCGCTTTCCTCGACAAGGAGAACGTCGGCGTGATGCCGGGCTCCAGCTTCGGCGAGGCAGCCGCCGGCCATATCCGCATCAGCCTCTGCCAGCCCGAACCCATGCTGCAAGAAGCAGCGCTCCGGCTGCGCCGTTTCGCTTCCAGCTATCGCCGCGAGGCCGCATGAATACCCAGAAAACCATCCCCGCCAAGGCAAGGGCCGTCATAATCGGCGGCGGCGTCTCCGGCTGCTCCGTCGCCTATCACCTGGCCAAACTCGGCTGGACCGACATCGTGCTGCTGGAACGCAAGCAACTGACGTCAGGCACGACATGGCATGCCGCCGGCCTCATCGGCCAGTTGCGCGGCTCCCAGAACATGACCCGGCTGGCGAAATATTCGGCCGACCTCTACGTCAAGCTGGAAGCCGAGACCGAGGTCGGCACCGGCATGCGCCAGGTCGGCTCCATCACCGTGGCGCTGACCGAAGAACGCAAGCACGAGATTTACAGACAGGCGTCTCTGGCCCGCGCCTTCGATGTCGACGTGCGCGAGATTTCACCCAATGAAGTCAAGCAGATGTATCCGCATCTCAATGTGTCGGATGTCGTCGGTGCCGTGCATTTGCCGCTCGACGGCCAGTGCGACCCCGCCAACATCGCCATGGCGCTGGCTAAGGGCGCGCGCCAGCGCGGCGCCACCATCGTCGAGAACGTGAAGGTCACCAAGGTCCACACCAAGGCCGGCCGCGTCACCGGCGTTTCGTGGGCGCAAGGTGAAGAACAAGGTACCATCGAGGCCGACATCGTCGTCAACTGCGCCGGTATGTGGGCGCGCGAACTGGGCGCGCAGAACGGCGTCACCATCCCGCTGCACGCTTGCGAGCATTTTTACCTCGTCACCGAGCCGATCCCCGGCCTCACGCGTCTGCCGGTGCTGCGCGTGCCCGACGAGTGCGCCTACTACAAGGAAGACGCCGGCAAGATGATGCTGGGCGCCTTCGAGCCGGTGGCAAAGCCATGGGGCATGGACGGCATCCGTGAGGATTTCTGCTTCGACCAACTGCCCGAGGATATGGACCATTTCGAGCCGATCCTCGAAATGGGCGTCAACCGCATGCCGATGCTGGCAACCGCCGGCATCCACACCTTCTTCAACGGGCCGGAAAGTTTTACGCCCGACGACCGCTACTATCTCGGCGAGGCGCCGGAGCTGTCCGGCTACTGGATGGCGACCGGCTACAATTCGATCGGCATCGTCTCCTCCGGCGGCGCCGGCATGGCGCTGGCGCAGTGGATCAACGATGGCGAAGCCCCCTTCGACCTGTGGGAAGTCGACATCCGCCGCGCCCAGCCGTTCCAGAAGAACCGCCGCTACCTCCGGGAGCGCGTCTCCGAAACGCTCGGCCTGCTCTATGCCGACCATTTCCCCTATCGCCAGATGGCGACCTCGAGGAATGTCAGGCGCTCGCCGCTGCACGAGCATCTGAAGGCCCGCGGCGCGGTGTTCGGCGAAGTCGCCGGCTGGGAGCGCGCCAACTGGTTCGCCCGTGAGGGCCAGGAGCGCGAATACCGCTATTCCTGGAAGCGCCAGAACTGGTTCGACAACCAGCGCGAGGAGCATCTGGCGGTCAGGAACGGCGTCGGTCTGTTCGACATGACCTCGTTCGGCAAGATCCGTGTCGAGGGCCGCGACGCTTGCGCCTTTTTGCAAAAGCTCTGCGCCAACGACATGGACGTGGCCCCGGGCAAGATCGTCTACACCCAGATGCTCAACCAGCGCGGCGGCATCGAGAGCGACCTGACGGTCTCGCGCCTGTCGGAGACGGCGTTCTTCCTCGTCGTCCCAGGCGCCACGCTGCAGCGCGACTTGGCCTGGCTGCGCAGGCACATCACCGACGAATTCGTTGTGGTCACCGATGTGACAGCGGCCGAAAGCGTGCTCTGCCTGATGGGGCCGGATGCGCGAAAACTGATCCAGAAGGTCAGCCCGAACGATTTCTCCAACGAGACCAACCCGTTCGGCACGTTCCAGGAGATCGAGATCGGCATGGGCCTGGCCCGCGCGCATCGCGTCACCTATGTCGGCGAACTCGGCTGGGAGCTCTATGTCTCGACCGACCAGGCAGCCCATGTCTTCGAGGCGATCGAAGAAGCTGGGGCAGATGTCGGCCTGAAACTCTGCGGCCTGCACACGCTGGATTCCTGCCGCATCGAAAAGGCTTTTCGCCATTTCGGCCATGACATCACCGATGAGGACAATGTGCTGGAAGCAGGCCTCGGCTTCGCTGTGAAGACGGCCAAGGGCGACTTCATCGGCCGTGATGCCGTGCTGCGCAAGAAGGAAGCCGGGCTGAACCGCAGGCTGGTCCAGTTCCGGCTGAAGGATCCGCAGCCCCTGCTCTTCCACAACGAGGCGATCCTGCGCGACGGCAAGATCGTTGGCCCGATCACATCAGGCAATTACGGCCATCACCTCGGTGGCGCCGTCGGGCTGGGCTATATCGAGTGCCAGGGCGAGAGCGAGGCGGATGTACTGGGCTCGTCGTACGAGATCGAGATTGCGGGTGAGCGTTTCGCGGCGGAAGCGTCGCTGAAGCCGATGTATGATCCGAAGGCGGAGCGGGTGAAGATGTAGCGCGATCTTTCCTTCTCCCCGTTTCACGGGGAGAAGGTGGCCCGAAGGGCCGGATGAGGGGCGGCGCCAAGTTTTACCAAGCTGGCGCCGCCCCTCATCTGCCTGCCGGCATCTTCTCCCCGTAAACGGGGCGAAGGACGCTAATCTTTTAAAACCGCTCCAGCTTCTTCCGCACCTTCGCCAGAAACGCAGCCCTCGTCGTCGGCGTCGAAGCATCCATCAGATAGTGCGCCAGGAAAAAGGTCCGGCAACGCGTCGCGCACAGTGCCCGCATCCCGCGCAAAAGGGTCTTGCGCCCCGGCTGGCCGACGACGACGCTCCACCAGGTCGGAGCGCCGCAAGTGGTGATGACGCCGACCTTGGTCACATGCGTCATCAGCGACTTGATCCGACCCTTGCCGGCCGGCAGCTTGAAGGCGACGTCCGTCGCCCACACCCGGTCGAGCCAGCCCTTCAGCATGGCCGGCAGCCCGTACCACCAGGTCGGATAGACAAACAGAATCGCTTCGGCCCAGTTGAGCAGTTCGAAATGCGGCTTCAGCGCTGGATCCTGCGGCGCCTGGTCGTTGTAGGAGCGCCGCTCGTCGCAGCCCATCACCGGGTCGAATTTCTCGGCATAGAGGTCGAGCAGCCGCACCTCCCAGCCTCTTCGCGTCAGCACTTCGACGGCAGCGTCGCGAATTGCCGCACAGAAGCTGTCGGGGACTGGGTGGCAGTAGACCACCAGCGCGCGCATCAGAACGCCTCCATGCGTGCCGCGACCTTGGCCATGAAAGCCTTGCGCGTGCCGTCGGTCGACAGGTTCATCGCGTAGTGCGCGAGGTAGGTCACCGGCGCGCCCGGTTTTACGGTGGCGCGCAGCATCCGCTTGATCAGCCTGCGCGGCGGATCGCCCATCAGCATGGCGCGGAAGCGGCTGCCGCCATAGGTGGTCACCGCCGCGACCTTGCGAATGTTGTGCAGCGACGGCTGCACCTTGCCGTCGACCAGCTTGAACGACACGCCGGGCAGGAAGACGCGATCGAAAAAGCCCTTCAGGATCGCCGGAAAGCCATAGTTCCAGACCGGATAGGAGAGCACCAGCGCATCCGCCCGCAGCAGGCGCTCGACATAGGGCGCAACCGCATCGGCGGGGCCACGCTGATTGTGATAGTCCAGCCGCTCCTGGCGCGTCAGCCGCGGATCGAAATCCTCGGCATGGAGATCGCAATCGTCGACCGTATGGCCCGCCGCCGTCAACCGCTCGACGATCATCCGGTGCAGGCCGGCATTGAAGCTGGTCTCGACCGGATGGGCGTAGAGGACAAGGATGTTCACAGGGGAATATCCCTTAGGTCAATGCGAGGCACCCCCCTCTG
>NZ_SMYZ01000008.1 GCF_004919685.1 Mesorhizobium norvegicum
CTATACGGGGAGAGGATGCCGGCAGGCAGGTGAGGGGCGGCGCCAGCGTCGGGAAAAGGGTGACGGGGCGAATTCGAAAACCTGAAGCGATTGCCCTGGGCAAGCAGGCCAAGCAAGCAGGCTCCACCGGACCGGGCATTTTCGCGGCGAGCTGCCCGAAATGGAAAACCCGCCACGGCGGCGGGTCGTTGGCGCAAATCGGCACCATGGGCAAATATGTAGCATAGCTGCCATCACCGGATCAAGAAAAAATTCCTATCGGAGCTGCCCACGCATCGCTCTCTGCCCTCGCGTTGCACAACATGCCACTCACCAACAGCAGCAGGCCGCTGCCAAAGGCTTTGACCAGACCGGCAAAGATGCTAGGAGCCCAAAACGTCAGGTTTCAGGGCAGCAAGCGGCATGGATGCAAGGCAATTGAAGGTCGAAGCCGCACGCGCGGCGCTCGCCCATGTGAGCGACGGCATGCGGCTTGGCATCGGCACCGGCACCACGGCCGACGAATTCGTGCGGCTGCTTGCCGAAAAGGTCGCCACCGGCATGACCATCGTCGGCGTGCCGACTTCGGAGCGCACCGCGTTGCTCTGCCGTGAGCTCGGCGTGCCGCTGTCGACGCTGGAAGAAACACCCGAGCTCGATCTCACCGTCGACGGCGCCGACGAAATCGACTCGGAGCTGACCTTGATCAAGGGCGGCGGCGGCGCGCTGCTGCGCGAAAAGATCGTCGCCGCGGCGTCCCAGCGCATGATCGTCATTGCCGACCGCTCGAAGATGGTCGAGACGCTCGGCCGTTTTCCCCTGCCGATCGAAGTCAACCCGTTCGGCCTGCGCGCAACCGAAATCGCGATTGGCGCCGCGGCTGAAAAGCTCGGTCTTTCCGGTCCAGTTATATTGAGGATGACGGGGGGCCGGGCTTTTGTTACAGACGGCGGCCATTTTATCCTCGATGCATCTTTTGGCCGCATTCCGGATACAAGAGCGCTTTCGAATGCTCTCCACGCCATTCCGGGCGTTGTCGAGCATGGTCTTTTCATCGGGCTGGCTTCAGCGGCCATCATCGCCGGCGGCGACGGTATCCAAACCGTCCATGCCGCCCGAAAACCAGGGAGTTCTACCGATCATGATGTTGCATAACCGGGTTCGCAGCCTTTGCGCCGTTCTGGCGGCTTCAGCCGTTCTTGCCTTCTCGTCGCCGGCGTTTTCACAGGATGTCACGGAATCGCACCTGAAGGCCGCTCGCGCGGCCGTCGCGGCGATCCACGCGACCGACCCGTTCGACAACATCCTGCCGCAGGCGGCCGCAGCGCTCGAGTCGCAGCTCATCCAGAAGAACCCGGACATGCAGGAACTGATCGGCAAGACCATCAGCGAGAAGGCACTGGCGCTGGCCTCGCGCCGCGCCGATCTCGAGAAGGAAGCAGCACTCGCCTACGCAAAAGTGTTCTCCGAAAAGGAACTGACCGACATCGCCACCTTCTACAATTCCGATTCGGGCAAGAAGCTGCTCGACAGCGGCCCGACGGTGACCCGCGACCTGGTCAAGGCAGCCGACATCTGGCAGAACGGCGTCGGCCGTGATCTTGCCCAGCAGGTCGGCGAAACGCTGGCCGCTGCCGCCAAGGCCAAGGCGCAGGCAGCGCCTGCCGCGCCCGCGGACGGAGCCGCCCCGGCGGATGGCGCCGCACCCGCCGATGGCGCGGCCCCCGCGGACAACAACTGATCCTGCATTTCAAAACGGCCTAGAGCCTGTTCCACCCCGATGGAATCGGGATGGGGCTCTAGCTCTTTATTTGAGCATGATCTTTTCCGAAAACCGGATTCCACTTTTCGGGATCATGCTCTAGCGGCCATCTGCAAAAGCCCGGCTTGTCCGGGCTTTTCTTTTGCTGCTTCGCGGCCTACCTGTCACTCACATTTCTGAAGCTTGAGGGAGCCGCGTCATGGCCGGTTACGACTACGATCTATTCGTCATCGGCGGCGGCTCGGGTGGGGTGCGCGCGGCGCGCGTGGCGGCCGCGCTCGGCAAGCGCGTCGGCATCGCCGAGGAGTATCGCTATGGCGGCACCTGTGTCATCCGCGGTTGCGTGCCGAAGAAACTCTATGTCTATGCCTCGCAATTTCCCGAGCATTTCGCCGACGCCGCCGGCTATGGCTGGACGGTCCCGGAAGCCAGTTTCGACTGGCAGACGCTGGTTGCCAACAAGGATCGCGAGATCAGCCGGCTGGAGGCGATCTACAAGAGGAACGTCGAGGGCGCCGGCGGCGAGGCTTTTCATTCGCGCGCCATGATCGTCGATCCGCATGTGGTGCATCTTCTCAGCGAAGATCGCACCGTCACCGCCGACCAGATCCTGATCGCCACCGGCGGCCGCCCGGCGGCGCATCCGGCGCTGCCAGGCCACGAACATTGCATCTTTTCCAACGAGGCTTTCGACCTCAAGGAGCTGCCCAAGGCGATCATGATCGAGGGCGGTGGCTACATCGCCGTCGAATTCGCCAACATCTTCCACGGCCTCGGCGTCGACACCACGCTGGTCTACCGCGGCAAGGAGATCCTCAGCCGTTTCGACATGGACTTGCGGCGCATGCTGCACGAGACGATGGAGAAGAAGGGGATAAAGATCCTTTGCCATTCCGTGTCCGAATCGGTCCGCAAACGACCGGACGGCCGGCTCGACGCGCTCGTCAGCGGCGGCAAGGTGCTGACGGTCGACCAGGTGATGCTGGCCATCGGCCGCATTGCCAACACCGAGAATATGGGCCTGGAAGGCATCGGCCTGGAGATGACCAAGACCGGCGCAATCGCGGTCGACGAATACTCGCGCACCAATGTGGACAACATCTGGGCGATCGGCGACGTCACCAACCGCGTACAGCTGACGCCGGTGGCGATCCACGAGGCGATGTGCTTCATCGAAACCGCCTTCAAGGGCAATCCGACCGCGCCCGATCACGAGACGATCGCGACCGCCGTGTTTTCACAGCCGGAGATCGGCACCGTCGGCCTGTCGGAGGACGATGCCGTCAAACGCTTCCCCTACATTGAAATCTACCGTGCGACATTCCGGCCGATGCGGCACACGCTGTCCGGTCGCGACGAGAAGATGCTGATGAAGCTGGTGGTCGATGGCGCGTCGAAGAAGGTGCTTGGCGCCCACGTACTGGGGCCGGATGCCGGCGAGATGGCGCAGCTTCTCGCCATTCCGCTGAAAGCCGGCCTGACCAAGGATGATTTCGACCGCACGATGGCGGTGCATCCGACAGCGGCGGAAGAACTGGTCACCCTGTACAAGCCGACCTATCGCGTGAAGGACGGCGAGCGCATCGGCTGATGCCAGGCGGCTCGTCGCCAAGGGAGCAATCAATGCCCGCACCGCTCGACCATGACTTTGGCGGACGCGTCGATCAGGTTGTCGACAGGGCCGTCGAGGCGGAGCGCATTGTCGGCGCCGTGATCCTTGTCGCCCGACGCGGCGAAATCCTTTACAGCCGGGCCGCCGGCCTTGCCGATCGTGAATCGAAGAAGCCGATGACGGCGGATGCGATCTTCCGGCTGGCGTCGGTGACCAAACCTGTTGTCGCGACCGCAGCGCTTGCTCTCGTCGAAGCCGGCGTAATCGGCCT
Organism: Mesorhizobium norvegicum; assembly: GCF_004919685.1. Classification (GTDB taxonomy): domain Bacteria; phylum Pseudomonadota; class Alphaproteobacteria; order Rhizobiales; family Rhizobiaceae; genus Mesorhizobium; species Mesorhizobium norvegicum. The sequence continues at coordinate 3,625 of NZ_SMYZ01000008.1, forward strand.
CGACGATCCCACAGCGAAGTTCATCCCGGAATTCCGGCCGCGGCTGGCCGATGGCAGCGAGCCCGTCATCACCCTCCGACAGCTGCTGACGCACACCGCCGGCCTGAGCTACGGTTTCCGCGAGGCGGCCGACGGACCCTATCATCGAGCAGGGGTCTCCGACGGTCTCGACCAGCCCGGCCTTTCGATGGCCGAGAACCTCAGCCGCATCGCCTCGGTGCCGCTGTCCTATGTGCCGGGAACAGGCTGGGGCTATTCGGTGGCGATGGATGTGCTGGGCGAGGCCATGGCGAGAGCCACTGGCGCCACTTTGCCGGAGCTGGTCGATCGCCTGGTCGTCCAGCCGCTCGGCATGGAAGAGGCAGCCTTTGTCGTGCGCGATCGATCACGGCTGGTGACGCCTTACGCCGATGGACCTGACAAGGCCATTGCCATGGGCGAGCAGCATCGCGTGCCCTTCGGCGACGGCGCTATCTCATTCTCGCCTGGGCGCGTCTTCGACCCTGCATCCTTCGCCTCGGGCGGCACCGGCATGAACGGCACCGCCGGCGATGTCCTCAAGCTTTTAGAGGCGCTGCGTTCCGGGGGTGGATCAGTCATCCGCCCAGAAACGGCAGCGGCGATGACCACGGACGCGATAGCGGGCCTGGAGACCACCATGCCAGGCTGGGGCTGGGGGCTCGGATTTGGTGTGCTGCGGCGACCCGCTTGCCGCGTCGACGCCCCAGGCCGCCGGCACCTGGCGCTGGGGTGGTGTCTACGGTCATTCCTGGTTCGTGGACCCGACACTGGACCTGACGGTGGTGGCGCTGACCAACACGGCCATATCAGGCATGACGGGCGCCTTCCCCGATGCGCTGCGCGACGCCGTCTATGGCAGGCAAATCTAAGACGGGGAAGTGCGGAACCCACCGCCGGCCATGACCGGCGGCGGAGACAGTTGATGCTGCTAGATTTGTTTTGACGCAATTCCGGGCGGAAAACCGTTTCACACTTTTCCTGGAATTGCTCAGAGCAGCGTTCCGCGCAGGATCACCAGCGCGACCGAGAAATAGATCACCAGCCCGGTGACATCGACCAGCGTGGCGACGAACGGAGCCGATGCGCTGGCCGGATCGAAGCCGATGCGTTTCAAGGCGAACGGCAGCATCGACCCCGACAGCGAACCGAAGGTGACGATGCCGACCAGTGCCGCGCCGACCGTCGTGGCGATCAGCGGCCAGTGCGGGCCATAGTCGTAGAAGCCCATATATTGCCAGAGCGCGATGCGGCAGATGCCGACCACGCCGAGCATGGCGCCCAGCACGAGACCGGTCGGCAGCTCGCGCAGCGCCACCCGCCACCAGTCGCCGAGACCGATCTCGCGCAGCGCCAGCGCCCGGATGACGAGCGACGTCGCCTGCGAGCCGGAATTGCCGCCCGAGCTCATGATCAGCGGGATGAACAGCGTCAGCACGATCGCCTTCTCGAGCTCGCCCTCATAGCTTTGCATGGCGTTGGCCGTCAGCATCTCTGAGATGAACAGCGCGCACAGCCAGCCGCCGCGCTTCTTGATCATGGCGAGGAAGCTCATCTTCATATACGGCTCGTCGAGGGCCTCCATGCCGCCGAAACGGTGGACGTCCTCGGTCGTCTCCTCGATCATCGTGTCGATGATGTCGTCGATGGTGACGATGCCGAGGATCTTGCCGTGGTCGACGACCGGGACGGCAAGCAGATCGTATTTCGAGATGGTCTGCGCCAGGGTTTCGCGATCGGTCAGCGGTGTGACCGTCACCGGGACACGATCCGGCGCCACCGTCATGATCGAATCGTCCGGCTCGCCTGTGATCAGCCGGCGCAGGCCGGTCGAACGCACGAGCAGATGCGTTTGCGGATCGACGATATAGATCGCGTAGACGGTCTCGCGCGTCCGCTCGACCTTGCGGATGTAGTCGAGCGTGCGCCCGACAGTCCAGTCCGAGGGCACGCTGACGAACTCCGTCGTCATGATCGAAGCGGCACTGCCTTCGGGATAGCCGAGAATGGAGAGCAGGGTTGCGCGCAGCGGCGGCGCAAGCCCGCCGAGCAGCTCGGAACGCGCCGGCTCGTCGAGCTCGCGCAGGATGTCGGCGGCGCGGTCGACCGACATGGCGGTGAGCAGCTTGCCCGCCTTGGCGCGCGGCAGCGCCTCTATGAGTTCGGACGCGCCGTCGAGTTCGGGCTGATCGAAGATCTCGACCAGCCGCTCGAACGTCACTTCACAAAGCAGTTCCGTCGCGGTTTCGCGCGGCTCCCTGTTCAGGGCCTCGACAATGTCGGCGACGTGATCATTGGCTAGGATACGGGCAATCGCGACGGCCTCGTCGCTCGCTACGGCGGTAAATTCGTTCATGGTTCACTCCTTGCCGTCCGGCAGGACATGAACCATTAGAGGTCACGTCTAGGCGGACGGCGGTTGCGTTCGACTGTGACTGTCGCCAGGCATGGCGCGGTGACCTTTCCGCTTGCGGGTTCGTAGTTTGACTGTCTGCAAGCGGGCGCAACATAGGAGCGCGCCTTGCCGTGTCAATCGCGGTGAGGAAGGAAAATGCCGGCGAGCGGCCGAGATCGCGAGACTGTGATCACCGGCCGCCGCATGACACGGCCGGCTCGGGTCACAGCGTCGCTATTTCTGCTTCAGCCGGCGCGAGAAACGCAGCCACTTGTCCTCGACCGGCCTTGGCTGCGCGAGAATGGTGGTCAGTTCGACAGGCAGGGTCGGCACCAGCGGCTTCTTGGTGGCGACGCCGTCGGCGATCGCGACGATGCTGTGATAGAATTCGTTGCCGGTCATCGATCGCGGCGCCACCGCCTCGTGCATGACGCTGATCACCGTGACATCGGGGCAGTTGTCCTTGATAGCCTGGTGGAAAGCAATTTTGCCATCGGGGTCGAGCGCGCCGGTCGCCTCGTCGAGGAACAGCAGCCCCGGCTGCTGCAGCACGATACGGGCCACCACCAGCTTCTGTTTCTGGCCGCCCGACAGGACCTGATCCCAGCTTTTGCCTTCGCGGTTTTCGTCGGCCATGTGCTCGATAAAGTCGCCCAGGCCTGCCTTGTGCAGCGCTGACGCGACCTGCGCGTCGCCATGGTCGTACTCGGAGCCGGGCAAGCAGACCAGCTGTTTCAGCGACACCGGCTGCAGCTTGACCTCCTGGGCGGCATAGAAACTCTTGACGCCTTCAGGGAAGACGATGGTGCCGCGGCCATAGGGCCACAGGCCGTTGATCGCCTTGATCAGCGAGGTCTTGCCGCAACCGGACTCGCCTTTCAGGAAGGTCCATTCGCCGCGCCGGAAGCGCAAATTGACGGCACTGAGGAACGGCGTGGCATCCTCGCCCTGATGCGCCAGTTCGAGCTTCTGGATGGTCAGGCCGAAAACCGGGTTCTGGCTGGCATAGTTGAAGTCGGAGCGGCCGGTCTGGCTGTAGAACTCCTGCGGATGCTGGACGTTCTCGATCGCGTTGGTCAGCTCGGTGACACGCTGGCTGTTGGCGCGCAGCGTGGCGATGGCGGGCATGACGTGGATGAACCACGAACACTGGCCGATCAGCGAATTGACCAGTTCGGAGCCGGTTATGTAGCCTTTGAGATCGAGGCCGTTGTGGATGAACGGCACCAGGCCCGGTCCATAGGCGACAATGCGGGCGCCGATGAAATTGTAGATCAGCTCGAACGACATGTAGACCGTGTTGACGATGTTCAGCCGCGTCCAGGTGCCGTCGATGTCGACATAGAGCCGGCCATGCATGGTCCTTTGCACGCCTTCGCCCTGAGACGCCGCGACATGGAAGCTGCGGCGCAGGAACGTCGTCAGCTCGCCGCGATAGCTGCCCTCGGCCTGCTGCATCCTGACGTTGAGGCGCTCAAGCAGGCCGCCGAGCTTGACCGCGATCCATGTGTTCAGCGGCACGTAGGTGGCGACGGCCAGGAAGGCGAGGATGGCGCTGCCATAGCTGCCGAGGAACTCCAGCCCCTTCACCTCGACAGAGTTTTCGAGCAGTTTCTGGCCGACAAAATAAAGCGAGGTGGCGACGCCCAGCACACCCATGGCGAGCCCGATGGCGCCGCCGGTCATGTCCTTGATGGATTCCTGGACGCGCTGGTCGATGTTGTCGGGGGCGGGCGCGCCGCTGCCGGTCGACGCATGCTGCGCATGGAAATGCGTATGATTGCCATCCAGCAACGCTTCATTGAAGCGGCTGTCCAGCCAGCCGCGCCATTTGCGGTGCAACGTCGCCGAGACAAGGTTGCGGATGCCGGTGAAGCCGGCGTCCTTGAGCACGACCAGCAGCACAAGGATGCCGGCATTGACCAGCAGCGAGCGAAGCGGCGTGGTGTTGGCGGCGTCATGGAAGAATGCGATCGAGTTGACCAGCTCGCCGGAGGCTTCGGCGAACCAGACACCGGCCTTGCTGGACAGCGCCGTGAGCAGCGCGATCACCAGCGTCAGTGTCCAGGCTTCCTTCCAGCGGTCCGAGACCCAGTAGGCCCGCATCAGGCCCCAGAAGCCGCGCATCGACGATACCGGCGTCAGAGGCGATCGCCTTGCGGCATCGCGAGGTGTTTTTTCCGGTACTGACTCTTGCGATGGTCTACCGACCCGAATCACGATCCCGCCTAACCTTTTTTTCTTTTGTTACGGATGGTAACACCAATTGATCATTTTCCATTAATTTTAAAGCTGGCCGAACTGATTACACCCAACGGCCGTTGCCAAGAGGCAACAGATTACACGCTGAAATATGGCGACAACGGTCGGCAGAAATCAGGATATCCTCATTGATTTCAAATGCTTGATCTACGGAGGCATGCCATCGAAGAAGCTTCCCCTAGGGAAGGTTGCCGCACGGTTTTGTGAACTCGAAATCGCACGAACCGAGCGATTTTCTCAGAGCGGGCTGGCCCGAACATCGGAAAATTTGCCGTTCGTGACCTCGCTGGGCTTGCCATTATCGTCCTTGCCGGAGGCAGGAAGTGACCGGAAAATCGTCCGAGCGGCGCGTTCCGTCTTGTCTGGTCAACTCAGGAACTGTGTTTGACAATTCATCCGTTCGGGATTGAACCTTGCCGGGCATTGTCGACACCCATGCATGTCCGGTTCTCCAACAAGGAAGTTCCCAATGCTTGCACGCGCGGCCGCAATCCTGTCCCTGTTCGCCTGGTTGCCCCTCTTTGCCTGGGTACCTCTAGCGCATGCCGCCGAGCAGAGCATCCCAGCCGGCGCCGACGGCCAGATCGAGTTCAACACGCCGACCGGCAACATCGGCTGCATCTACACGGCGAAAGGCGGCACCGGCACCTATGAGCCGAGGGATGGCGGCCCGGAATTAAGTTGCTCCCGCGTCGAGCCGAGCTATGTCACCATCATCCTGGGCCCGAAGGGGCCGGCGACACTGATCAAAAACCCAGGCGAGCAAGGCTGCTGCAGCGATGTCGACAAGCTTGGCTACGGCAACAGCTGGAGCGCAGGGCCGTTCTCGTGCCAGTCGTCAACCAAGGGACTGACCTGCACGGCCACAAACGGCCATGGATTTTTCATCAGCAAGGCCAAGGTGACGGTGAAGTAAGACTTGCTCTTGTCGGGAAAGGAGAGGGGTGGCCAGCCTCATTCGACCTTTTCCAATTCGCCACGCGCCTTGGCAGCCGCCACCTGACGAATGGCATCAGCCAGCGTATCGGCATCCTGCGCGCCCATGACCGCGTATTTGCCCTCGAGCAGGAAGCACGGCACGCCTGTTATGCCCATGCGCGACGCGGTGGCGATCTCGGTGCGAACCGCCTCGACATCGGCGTCAGTCGGCAAAAGCGTGGCAACGACGGACGCGTCCATGCCGGCCTCGCGCGCGGCTTCGATCAGCACGGCATGGTCGCCGATGTTGGCGCCTTCCTCGAAATTCAGCTGGAACAGCCGGCGCACCAGCCTGTTCTGCACGGCTTCGCCGGCGGCACCCGCCCAGCGGATCAGGCGGTGCGCATCCAATGTGTTCGGCGCCACCTTGATGGCGTCGAAGGCGAAGGAAATGCCTTCGACTTCGCCGAGCGGCTCGATGCGGGCATGAATCTCGCGGATACGCTCGTCGCTGCCGAACTTGGCCAGCATGTAGTCGTGGCGATCCTTGCCTTGCGGCGGAATGGTCGGATCGAGCTGGAACGGCCGCCAGCGAATATGCACGTCGACATCGCCGACAGCGGCGATCGCTCTGTCGAGCCGCTTCTGACCGATGAAGCACCATGGGCAGACCACATCGGACACCACATCGACGGTGATGGCGTTCGGTTCGCTCATCTCGATCTCCTGTATCTTCAATTCGGCTTGCGCCACCAGGTTGGCAGTTGATACCCAAATATGGGCGTCTTTTGCGGATGTTCCAGGTAGTTCCAGTAGGCAATCCATTGCTGTGTGTTGTACTGGGTCGGCACCATATAGTTGCCGGAGATCAGCAGTCGGTCGAGCACGCGAACGGCAGCGACATAGTCTTCCTTCGAACGGGCGCGCAGCATCGCCTCGATCGCCGCATCCACCGCAGGATCAGCGACCCCGGCAAGGTTGAACGAACCTTCGGCCTTGGCCGCTTCGGACCCCCAGCGTCCGAGCTGTTCAATGCCGGGCGACAACGAATTGTTGAAGCCGCTCGACCCGATCAGAGCTTCGAAATCGAAGCGCTGCTTGCGTGACTGGATCTGGTCGCCATCGAGGCTGCGAATGGTGACATCGATGCCGATCTTCTCCAGCGTGCGCTGGTAGATGCCGGCGAGGCGCTCTTCGTCCTGTGAAGCAACCAGAATCTCGAAGCCGAAGGGTTTGCCGTCGGGATCGAGCATCGTCCCGTCCTGCACGTGATAACCGATGCTTTTCAGCAGATCGAAGGCAGCTTTCAGCACTTTGCGATCCTGACCTGAACCATCCGTGACCGGTGGTCGATACGTGCCATCCATCACATCAGCCGGTACGCGGCCGGGGTAGGGTGCCAGAAACGCCCTTTCCCTGTCGTCGGCCGGGTGGCCGAGCGCGGAAAGCTCGGAATTCTGCCAATAACTCATCGCGCGCGCGTATTTTCCGCCGAACAGGTTCTTGTTGGCCCATTCGAAGTCGTAAAGCATCCCGAGTGCACGCCGCACCACCGGGTTGGAAAACTTCTGCAGCCGCATGTTGAACAGGAAGCCGGTCACCACGGGTGGAATGCCGGTGTCGAAGGTTTCGGCGATCACTTCCCCTTTGTGGAACGCCGGAAAATCGAGATCGCGCTCACGCTTGACCGGATCGCTGTCGTCGTCAATGGCGCAGAGACCCTTCTTGAACGCTTCGAGCTTGGCGTTGGCGTTGAGAAAATATTCGATGGTGATCTGGTCATAATTGTCGAAGCCGCGCTTGGCTGGAACGCCCTTGCCCCAATAGTCCGGGTTGCGCTTGAAGACGATGCGCTGGCCGGGCTGCACTTGCGCTATTGTATAGGGGCCGCTGCCAATCAGCGGCTTCAGCGTCGTCTTGTCGAAGGTCTCCTTGTTAAAGGCATGTTTCGGCAGGATCGGCGTCAGCGCGATGATCAAGGGCGTCTCACGATTGGCCTTGTCGTTGAAGGTGAAGCGAACGCTGTGGTCGCCGGTCTTTTCAAGCTTGGCGATCAAGCTCATCCGTGCGCTGTAGGGCGGACGGCCCTTGTCGGTATAGACATCGTAGGTGAACAGCACATCCTCCGGCGTCACCGGCTGGCCGTCCGACCATTTGGCATTCGGGTTGAGATGGAACTCGATGCTCTTGCGCTCGGGGTCCATGTCAGCGGTGTCGGCAAGCAAGCCATACAGGCTGAAGGGCTCATCGTAGTTACGCTGCATCAGCGGTTCAAAGACGAGATTGCCGTAATTCTGATCCATCATGCCGCGCGCCGTCGTGCGCAGGCTTTTGAGGATGAAAGGGTTGAGATTGTCGAAGCTGCCGACGACGCAATAGGTGATCGAACCACCCTTCGGCGCATCGGGATTGACGTAGTTGAAATGCGTGTAGTCGGGGGGCAGCGCCGGTTCGCCCTGCATGGCGATCGCGTGCTTCGGCTCCGATGCGGCCGGCTGATGCGAAAGTGCGAGAAACGATATCGCGGTGATCAGCCAAACAAGAACGCGGCCCATGACCGTCTCCTTACTGGGTCGGCTTGATGATTCGGTGTGCACCCTAGCATGAGGCGGCTGCGCGCCGGCCAACCGCGCGTTCAACAATTGCGAGCGTCGGGCTGGATTCGGCCTCGCTTGCAGTGTAACACGCCCTCCGAAGTCATTCTGTTGCCTCATTTCGGCAACAGGTAGCTGGACCACACGGCACGAAGAAGCCGGTCCCGGGATCATTTGAGAGGAAGTGCACGACATGACGAGCCTGAACAGCAACGCGTACCGCCTGTCGGTCATGGCCGCTGGCGTGATCGGCTTTCTGGGCGCAGGACTTCCCGCTGCTTCCGCACAGCAGCAACAGCAGATTCCGCAAGGGTGGTTCAAGGCCTGCACCAAGCAGGAAGACGTCGACATCTGCAACGTCCAGAACATCACCACCGCCGGCAACGGCCAGCTGATCACCGGCGTCAGCCTGATCGAGCTCAAGGGCAAGGTGAACCGCAAGGTGTTCCAGGTGACGGTCCCGACCGGCCGTCTGGTGCCTCCCGGCATCGGCCTGCAGATCGACACCGGCAAGGCGCAGAAGCTCGACTATGTAATCTGCTTCCCGGATCGTTGCGTGGCCGAAGTGCCGCTAACCGATCAGCTCGTCGCTGCGTTCAAGAAGGGCCAGGCGATCACGCTGACCTCCGTCAATTTCCAGAATCAGCCCAATCCGATCAAGATTGCCCTGCAGGGTTTCAGCGGCGCCTATGACGGCCCGGCGCTGCAGCAGTCGGACATCGAGGACCGGCAGAAGAAGCTTCAGGACTTTGTCGCCAAGAACAACCAGGATTTCGCCAAGAAGCTCAAGGAAGAGCAGGACAAGGCGAAGACCGCCAACTGATCGGCCGATATCGCCGAGCCAACAAAAAAGCGGGGTCATGCCCCGCTTTTTTTGTGCCCGTCTCTCAATAGGTTAGTGCCTGGACTGCCGTTTCGGCTGGTAACCTCCATCCGGCTTCTTGTCGAACATCTCCTTGATCTGCGGATGCCGGACCGGCTCACCCGACTGATCCTCGAGCAGATTCTGCTCGGAGACATAGGCGATGTATTCGGTCTCTGAATTCTCGGCGAGCAGATGGTAGAACGGCTGATCCTTGCGCGGCCGCACGTCGGCGGGGATGGCTTCGTACCATTCGTCGGTGTTGGCAAACTGCGGATCGACGTCGAAAATGATGCCCCGGAATGGAAACAGCCGGTGGCGAACCACCTGTCCGATTGCGAATTTGGCTGTTTTCATCGTACTCACCACTGAATTCCTTGAGCTTATTTGGCGCAGACCGCGCGTCAATTCAATCCCGTGGCATTTAAGCGCGTCTTGAAGCTACGCAGGACGCGACGCAAAGGTTTTGCTGCACGCGGCAATGTCAATGACCGTCGACAACGCAGATTGTAGGAAGCCGTCAGCGCGCCGGCCTTCGCAGGCTGCCGGCCAGCGCCGCGAAGCCGCTGCCGGGACGAAGCCCCTCGCGCATGAAAAAAGCGCGAAGCGGCGCGAAGCCACCGAGCACGCCGAGCCCGGCAACGCGGGCCATCTGGGCAGGCAGCATGTCGGAAAGCAGCGACATGTTGAGCAGGTTGACCGCACTGCTGCGCGCCAGAATGTCGGGCCGACGCTTGAAGTCGTAGGCGGCCAGGGCCTTGGCGGCTCCCGGATCGCTGCGATTTTCACAAGCGATTCCAATCAGATCGTCGACATCCCTGATACCGAGATTGAGGCCTTGCGCACCGATCGGTGGAAACACGTGGGCGGCTTCGCCGACCAGCGCTACCCGGTCCCTTGCGAAACGCAGCGGTGTCACCGCCGAAAGCGGGTAGATCTGCCGGCCCGGCTCGACCGTCACCCGGCCCAGCATCGACTGCATCTGTTGTTCGACCCGCATCGAGAGCGTTGCATCGTCCAATGCGGCGAGTTCGGTCGCGGTCTCGGGCTTCACCACCCAGACCAGGCTGGAGCGATTGCCGGGCAGGGGAACCTGCGTGAACGGACCGGTCTCGGTGTGGAATTCCGTCGAGGTGAAGGCGTGGTCGCCGCTGTGGCGGAAATTGAGCACAAGAGCGGCCTGCGGATAGGAGCGAGCCGAGGTCGAGATGCCGGCCGCCTGGCGCGCCGGCGACAGCCGTCCATCGGCTGCGACCGCCAGCGATGCGTCCACCGAGCTGCCGTCGGTCAGGACGGCACGGACGTGCTCGGCATCGAGCTGCCAGTTCGCCACCATCGACCGCTGCCATTCGATGCCGGCATGCGCGGCAACCTTGCTGGCGAGCACCGGATTGAGCACGCTGTTGGGCAGGTTCAGCCCGAACTGGTCCTCATCGATCTCGCTGGCGCGAAAGGTGACGACCGGGCTGCGGATCAGCCGGCCGGTGGCGTCGACGATGCGCATGACTTTCAGGGGCGCCGTCTTGGGCTTGATGTCGTCGAGAACACCCAGCCGCTCAAGCACTTTCAAGGCGGGGTTCATCAGGGCCGTCGTGCGGCCATCGGGGGCAGTGGCCTCGGGTCCGACCAGCGTCACCGGGAAACCGGCAGCGGCAAAACCGAGCGCCGCGATCAGTCCTGCCGGCCCCGTGCCAGCAACCAGTATCCGCGCAGTTTGCTTATGCTCCAAGATCGGCTTCCGGCTTGCAGTGCGAGGCGGTCCACCCGACCTGCCGTTCGATGAGCATATAGGTCAGATCATGCCGCTTGATCAACGCGGCGATTCGGCTCATTCGGATGACATGACCGGCCAGCAGGACGACTTCAGCCATCTCGACCGCGCCGGCCGCGCCATGGCCACCATCGCGCGCAATCCTCGCGTCACGGTGAACGTCGTTGTCGGCGCCTGTATCCTGCTTGCCTGGCTGTCCCTTGCCGCGATGGCGATCCGCGGCGCCGAAGGACGGATTGCAGGCGTCAGCGCCCCCGGCGACGCTATCCTGCGCAACCTGCCGCAACTGCCGTTGCCCGATTTCCTGGAACGGTTCTTTGCGCTCTGCCTGTCGCCGGTACCGCTGGGCGGAAATCTCGGCCTGCAGGCAGCTGCGCTGGTTTCGATGTGGTTCCTGATGGCGATCGCGACGATGTTGCCTTCGGCCGCGCCGATGATCCGCACCTACTGCGAAATCGCCGATACGGCACGCATCAAGGGCGAGCCGGTCGTTCATCCGCTGGTGCTGGTCGCCGGTTACCTCAGCGTCTGGCTCGCCGCCTCGGTGATGTTCGCGGCGCTGACCCTGGCCGCGCATGCATTCGCCTCTTCAGGCGAGATGCTCGACCCGGTCGTCGGCGCTGCCGGTGCGCTCGCGCTGCTGGTCGCCGGCCTCTATCAGTTCAGTGGCCTGAAGGAAGCCTGCCTGAAGAAATGCAAGAACCCGTTCTCGATCCTTTTCGCGAACTGGAGCGCCAGGCCCGCCAGCATCTTTCGGCTTGGGATCGCGCAAGGCCTGTGGTGCCTCGGCTGCTGCTGGGCATTGATGCTGGTGATGTTCGCCGTCGGCGTCATGAACGTCTTCTGGATGGCGTTGATCGGGCTGTTCACCCTGATCGAAAAACAAACAGCCAGCAGGGTTCCAACCCGGCTGGCCGGTGCGATACTGCTTGTCTGGGCAGCCGCGCTGCTAGTAGTCTCGCTGTGAGTGGGGGAAAATCGATGGCAGATCATGGCTGGGCAATGAAGGGAGAGCTCGTACTCTCCTGCAATTGCACGGTTTTTTGCCCTTGCGTGCTGTCCCTGGGCAACCATCCGCCAACCGAAGGCTATTGCCAGACCTGGGCCGGGTTTCGCATCGACGCCGGTCATTTCGGCGACGTCGACCTGTCCAATCTCAATCTTGGGCTGGTCATGGAAATCCCCGGTTACATGAGCCGCGGCAACTGGACCGCCGGCCTGTTCATCGACAAGCGAGCCTCGGTCTACGCGGTCAAGGCGCTGACAAAGATCTTCACCGGCAAGGCGGGCGGAACCACCTCGCTGCTCTCCATCCTCGTCGGCAAATTCCTCGGCGTCGAGCAGGTGCCGATCACCTATGAGACGCGCGACAAGACGCGTATCTTCCAGATACCGAAGATCATCGACGGGGCGGTGACACCCATCCCCGGCAAGGATCGCGACAAGGATACGGTGATCAGCAATTCGGAATACTGGATCGCGCCGGAGATCATCGTGGCCAGGTCCGACAAGAGCAAGATGCGGGCTTTCGGCCGCAACTGGAATTTCGCCGGCCGTTCGGCCGAAATCTGCAAGCTGGATTGGCGGGGCCCGTGAGCAAAAACACAACGGCCCGAAAAGCCGCCAAAAAGATCACGGACCGGATTCCGCGGCCGAAGAAGAAGGTCACATGGCCGCAGGCGAGGGCGTTCTCCGTCCACCTGCTGACCGCGTCGGGTTCGTTCCTGGCCTTCCTGTCGCTGGTGGCGGCGAGCGAAGAGCGCTGGACGGCGATGTTCTGGTGGCTCGGGCTGGCGCTGTTCGTCGACGGCATCGACGGGCCGATCGCCAGAAAGCTCGAGGTCAAGGAAATCCTGCCGACATGGTCGGGCGAAATGCTCGACAACATCATCGACTATGTGACCTACGTCCTGATCCCGGCCTTCGCGCTCTACCAGCGCGGCTTCATGGGCGAGGGCTTGTCATTCCTGTCGGCGGCGATCATCGTCGTCTCCAGCGCCATCTATTATGCCGACACCGGCATGAAGACGAAGGAGAATTTCTTCAAGGGATTCCCCGTGGTCTGGAACATGGTGGTGTTCACGCTGTTCGTCATCGAGCCCGGACAATGGGTTTCGTTCGCGGTGGTGGTGGTGGCCGGCATCCTGACTTTCGTGCCGATCAACTTCATCCATCCGGTACGGGTGGTGCGGCTGCGGCGCATCAATCTTGCGATGACCCTCTTGTGGTGCGCTTTCGGCGCGCTTGCGTTGGCGCAAGCGGCACTGGCCGCCTTCTACGATCAGATCGGCGTGCTGGGCGAACAGGTCAGCACCTTCACCAAGATCGGCATCACCATCACCGGGCTCTACCTTGCCTGCATTGGTGGCGTCATGCAGTTCTTTCCCAACCTCGGTGCCAAAAAGGCCTGATCAGCCACTCTTCTCAAGGAAGCCTGACGATGTCCAAAGCGATCCGTATCCACGCCCATGGCGACCCGGAAGTCCTGACCTATGAGGACAGTGATCCCGGCCAGCCGGGATCGGGACAGATCCTGATCCGGCATACGGCGATCGGCCTCAATTTCATTGATGTCTATCATCGCTCGGGCCTTTATCCGCCGCCCGGCGGGTTCCCGCTTGTCGCTGGCAGCGAAGCCGCCGGCGTGGTGCTGGAGGTTGGCCAGGGTGTCGACTGGCTGAAGCCGGGCGATCGCGTCGCCTATGCCGTGACGACGGGGGCTTACGCGCAAGAGCGCGTCATCGACGCCAGCCGCGTGGTCAAGGTTCCGGATGGTATCAGCGACGAACAGGCGGCCGCGATGATGCTGAAGGGCATGACATCAGAATATCTGCTGCGCCGGACGTTCAAGGTGAAAGCCGGCGACACGATCCTGTTTCATGCCGCGGCCGGCGGTGTCGGGCTGATCCTCGGCCAATGGGCGAAACACCTCGGCGCAACTGTCATCGGCACAGCCAGCTCGTCCGACAAGATCGAGCTCGCCAAGGCGCACGGCTTCGACCATGTCATCAACTACAAGGAACAGGATTTCGTCGCCGGCGTCGCCGCAATCACCGGCGGCAGGAAATGCGACGTCGTCTACGATTCGGTCGGCAACGACACGTTTCCGGCTTCGCTCGACTGCCTGAGGCCGCTTGGCATGTTCGTCAGCTTCGGCCAGTCCTCGGGACCGATTCCGCCGTTTAGCATGTCGTTGCTGGCACAGAAGGGCTCGTTGTTCGCAACCCGGCCGACGCTGTTCGTCTACAACGCAAAACGCGAGGACCTCGAGGCCTCCGCCGCTGCCTTGTTCGAAGTCGTGCTCAGTGGCGCCGTCAAGATCAAGATCAACCAGCGCTATGCGCTCAAGGACGCGGGCGAGGCGCATTCCGACCTCGAGGGCCGCAGGACCACAGGGACGACCATTCTCATCCCTTAGAGACTGGTTAGAAACTCTACTCTGGCGGCCATCTGAGGGCGTTTTCTGCGCTTCCCCGTTCTACTGCGTCGCAGTAGAACTGAGCTCACGGACCCGAACGTCCGCTGCGCTCCGGTTCTCGAAACCACCCCCATATGACTCGCCAGAGCGAATTTCAAAACAGTCTCTTAGTCCATTCTGCCTTGCTATCCCTTGAATTTCCGCTGAAATTCTTGAAGCTCTTTCAAGACGTGTGCCGCTTTCCGATGAGAGCAGGCCGCGCCTACCATGCTTGCGGGAACACAGAACATATCTGGCTAACCAGATGGGAGGCACTGTGAGTGCAAATCAGAACGACACGAACCTGCTCGAGGTCCGTGGCCTCACCAAGATATTCGGCACGCTGACGGCGTGCGATCATATCGATCTCGACATCGCCAGAGGTGAAATCCACGCCTTGCTCGGCGAAAACGGCGCCGGCAAGTCGACGCTGGTCAAGATGCTGTTCGGCTCGCTGGAGCCCAATTCCGGCGAGATCTTCTGGAACGGCCAAGCGGTCAGGATCTCCAGCCCCGGCGTCGCGAAAAAGCTCGGCATCGGCATGGTGTTCCAGCATTTTTCGCTGTTCGAAGCGCTGACCGCGGCCGAAAACATCGCGCTGTCGCTGGACGACGGCTCGCCGATCAGCAGCATCGCGGCGAAGGCGAGGGCGCTTTCCTTCAGCTATGGCCTGCCGCTCGATCCTGAATCGCTGGTCGGCGACCTGTCGGTGGGCGAGCGCCAGCGCATCGAGATCATCCGCTGCCTGCTGCAGACACCGCAGCTCATCATCCTCGACGAACCGACCTCGGTGCTGACGCCGCAGGAAGCCGACAAGCTGTTCGAGACGCTGGAACGTCTGCGTTCGGAGGGCAAATCCATCCTCTACATCTCGCACCGGCTCGAAGAGGTCAAACGTATCTGCGACCGCGCCACCGTGCTGCGCCACGGCAAGGTGGTCGGCCACTGCAACCCGCGCGAGGAGACCGCCTCGTCGCTGGCCCGCATGATGGTCGGCAACGAGGTGCAGGCCGTGGTGCGCGCGCCGGTCGAGGGGATCGACAAGGCGCAGCCGCTGCTCGAAATCCGCAACCTCAGCCGCAAGCCGGCAACGCCGTTCTCGATCCCGCTCAAGGGCATCAACCTGAATGTCCGGGCCGGCGAGGTGATCGGCATCGCAGGCGTCGCCGGCAACGGCCAGGGCGAGTTCTTTGAATCCGTCTCCGGCGAGGTGTTGCAGCAGGATGCCGCCTCGGTGCGCATTCGCGGCAAGGACGCAGGTGGCCTCACCATCACCGGACGGCGCCTGCTGGGTGCCGCCTTCGTGCCGGAAGAGCGCCTCGGCCACGGTGCCGCGCCACGCATGAAGCTTTCCGAGAACCTGCTGCTGTCGCGCCATGCAACCGACGGCAAGGCGTTTGTCGGCGCCGGCGGCATGGTCAAGAGCGCCGCCATCTACGCTGCCGCCCAACGCATCATCGAGGCGATGGATGTGCGCAAGAGCGTGCCGGATCCGGAGGCCGCGGCGCTTTCGGGCGGCAATCTGCAGAAATTCATCGTTGGCCGCGAGCTCGACCGCCGGCCAAGCGTCATGGTGGTCAACCAGCCGACCTGGGGCGTCGACGCGGGCGCTGCCGCCCACATCCGCCAGGCGCTGATCGAGTTGTCGCGCAGCGGATCGGCGGTGCTGGTGATCAGCCAGGATCTCGACGAGCTGTTCGAGATATCGGATGCGATCGCGGTCATGCACAATGGCGAGTTGTCGAAGCCGATGCCGATCGCCGAAGCGACCTTCGAGAAGGTCGGCTTGCTGATGGGCGGCGCCGAACCCGGTCACGCCGAACATAGACTGGAGACGGCATGATGCGCCTCGAACTCGTCAAACGCCCGCAGCGCTCCGCGCTGTTTTCGGCCCTGTCGCCGTTCATCGCCTTCGCGCTGACGATCATCGCCGGTGCCATCATGTTCGCGCTGCTCGGCGTCAATCCGCTGACCGCATTCCGCATCTACTTCATCGAGCCGATCAGCCAGGTCTGGCAGTTGCATGAGCTGGCGATCAAGGCAGCGCCGCTCATCCTGATCGCTGTTGGCCTGTCGGTCTGCTACAAGGCCAACATCTGGAACATCGGCGCCGAAGGCCAGTTCATCCTCGGCGGCATTGTCGGGTCGATCATTCCGGTGCTGTTTCCGCAGTTCGAAGGCCCGCTGGTGCTGCCGCTGATGCTGTTGCTCGGCATGGTCGGCGGCGCGGCCTATGCAGCGATCCCGGCTCTGCTGAAGACACGCTTCGGCACCAACGAGATCCTGACCAGCCTGATGCTGGTCTATGTCGCGCAACTCTTCCTCGACTGGCTGGTGCGCGGACCGTGGCGCGACCCGCAAGGCCATGGCTTCCCGCAGACCATCCAGTTCAACGATTCGGCCGTGTTGCCGGAACTGATGCCGGATGCCGGACGGGCAAACTGGGGTTTTGTCTTCGCGTTGGTCGCCGCGGTGCTGGTCTGGATCCTGATGAGCCGCATGCTGAAAGGTTTTGAGGTGCGTGTGCTGGGCTCAAGTCCACGGGCAGGGCGCTTCGCCGGCTTCGGCCTCAACCGGATGGTGTTCTTCGCCTTCCTGCTGTCGGGTGCGCTGGCCGGCCTTGCCGGCATCTCGGAAGTCTCGGGCGCCATCGGCCAGTTGCAGCCCGTCATTTCGCCCGGCTACGGCTTCACCGCTATCATCGTGGCGTTCCTTGGCCGCCTCAACCCGCTCGGCATCGTTGCCGCCGGACTGGTGCTGGCGCTGACCTATCTCGGCGGCGAGGCGGTGCAAAGCGCGCTCGGCATTTCCGACAAGGTGGCGCGGGTGTTCCAGGGCATGCTGCTGTTCTTCGTGCTCGGCTGCGACACGCTCATTCACTACCGCATTCGCCTGATCGGCCTGGCGCTGACCAAACCGCAGGGCACCGCGAAACTCGAAGTCGCGCCAAAGTTGAAGGAAGCCCGTTGATGGACATCACCGTAAACATCCTTCTGACCATCGCCACGGCGGCAACGCCGCTGCTGATCGCGGCTATCGGCGAACTGGTGGTCGAGCGCTCCGGCGTGCTCAATCTCGGCGTCGAAGGCATGATGATCATGGGCGCCGTCGGCGGCTTCGGCGCCAGCTACCTCACGGGCTCGCCCTGGATCGGCCTCCTGGCGGCAATCGCCATGGGCGCGGTGTTCTCGCTGCTGTTTGCCGTCATGACGCTGTCGCTGGCCACCAACCAGGTGGCGACCGGCCTGTCGCTGACGCTGCTCGGCCTCGGCCTGTCCGGCATGATGGGCACCAGATTCGTCGGCCAGCCCGGCGAACGGCTGCCCAACCTCGACATTCCCGGCCTGACCTCGATCCCTGTCATCGGCAGATTGCTGTTCGGCCAGGATCCGATCTTCTACATCTCGATCGCACTGACCGCCGCCGTCATGTGGTTCCTGTTCAAGACCCGGACCGGACTGACGCTGCGCTCGATCGGCGACAGCCACACGTCAGCCCATGCGCTGGGTATCCACGTGATCCGCTACCGCTATCTCGCGGTGATCTTCGGCGGCGCCTGTGCCGGTCTCGCCGGCGGCCACCTGTCGCTGGTCTACACGCCGCAATGGGTGGAGAACATGAGTGCCGGCCGCGGCTGGATCGCGCTGGCGCTGGTCGTGTTCGCCTCGTGGCGGCCATGGCGGGTGCTGGCCGGCGCCTACATCTTCGGCGCGGTGTGGATCGGCCAGCTTCATGCACAGGCTTTTGGCATTCCAGTGCCTTCGCAGTTCCTTTCTTCGCTGCCCTATCTGGCAACCGTCGTGGTTCTCGTTCTAATCTCGCGCAACAAGCGTCTGACGATGATGAACACGCCGGCTTCCTTGGGGCAGCCATTCGTTCCGGATCGTTGACAATAAAAACAAACGGGAAGCTCCAAGGCTTAACTCAGAGAGGTAACACAATGAAAAAACTGCTTATTGCCCTGATGACCACGACCGCCGCCCTATCGCTGGCGGCAACCGCCGAGGCCGCGGACAAGCTGAAGGCCTGCTGGGTCTACACCGGCCCGATCGGCGACTTCGGCTATTCCTACCAGCACGACCAGGGCCGCCTCGAGGTGGAGAAGGCGCTCGGCGACAAGGTCGAGACCGCCTATCTCGAAAACGTCTCCGAAGGCCCCGATGCCGACCGCGCATTCGAGCGCCTGGCGCGCGAAGGCTGCAAGATCATCTTCGGCACCTCCTTCGGCTTCATGGACCCGGAAGTGAAGGTCGCCAAGAAATTTCCCAAGGTGATGTTCGAACACGCCACCGGCTACAAGACCGGTGACAATCTCGGCATCTACAATGCGCGTTTCTATGAAGGCCGCTATGTGCTCGGCCAGATCGCTGCCAAGGAATCGAAGGCAGGCGTTGCCGGCTACATCGTTTCCTTCCCGATCCCCGAAGTGGTGATGGGCATCAACTCCTTCATGCTCGGCGCCCAATCGATCAACCCGAATTTCAAGGCCAAGATCGTCTGGGTGAACTCGTGGTTCGATCCGGGCAAGGAAGCCGACGCCGCCAAGGCGCTGTTCGACCAGGGCGCCGACATCATCGTCCAGCACACCGATTCGACCGCTGCCCTGCAGGTGGCCGAGGAGCGCAAGCTGCACGGCTTCGGCCAGTCCTCCGACATGATCAAGTTCGCGCCGAAGGCACAGCTGACCTCGCTCACCGACGAATGGGGTCCGTACTACATCAGCCGGGTCCAGGCAGCCCTCGACGGCACCTGGAAGCCGGACAATGTCTGGCTTGGCATCAAGGACGGCGCGGTCAAGCTCGCCCCCTACACCAACATGCCCGACGACGTGAAGGCGATGGCCGAGGCGACCGAGAAGAAGATCGCGGGCGGCTGGAACCCCTTCACCGGACCGGTCGCCAAGCAGGACGGCACGCCATGGCTGAAGGATGGCGAAGTCGCCGACGACGGCACGCTGCTCGGCATGAATTTCTATGTGAAGGGTGTCGACGACAAGCTGCCGCAGTAAGCAGCGCGACAGACCAGAAATGAGAAGGGCGCTGCGAGGCGCCCTTTTTCATTCGGCGGGCTGCGCTCCGGCAGAGACGCGGCGAAATCGCGTCCTTCCGACATCGACCGCGCGGCCGAGCCAAATCCTGAGCAGTCGCTGCGCGGGGCGTTCGCACGTGCGCCAGATCGCCCACGAAACGAAGAGCATGAGTGCGACGCAGCCAAAGGCGGCAAACCATTTCCCGACCAGAGGGGCTGCGGCATTGATGGCGAGATAGCCGACGTCCTGGTGCAGCAGATAGAGCGGATAGGTCAGCCCGCCCAGCGCCAGAGTGAGCGAGGATGGCCTGACACGGTCGCGCAGCAGCACCGCCCCAATCAGCGCACCATGCATGACGATATTGGCAACGACGAGATTGGCCGACGAAACGGCAATGCCGTAGTGGTTCTGCATCCAGTGCTGCGTCACCGATAGCGTTCCGCAAGAGATCAGGAACGCGGCGGCAAGCAGCAGCAGGGCCGGCAGTGAACGGCCATGCGCATGGATGTGGTGGACCAGCACGCCGGCGGCGAAGAACGGCCCGAACTCGGTGATGAACAGCAGCCGGACCGCGCCGCTGCCGAAGAAGAACTCGTTCAAGGCCGAGATCGCCAGCCAGATGAAGATCAATTCCAGCTTGCGTTTCTGGAAGAGCCCGGTGAACAGGGCCAGCGTCACCCAACCATAGAAAACCAGTTCAAGAACGATCGACCAGTAGACGCCGTCCATGAAGGGTTGGCCGAAGGCTGGTGCAAACATCGACAGATTGGCGGCATACTGGACGAAAGAGACCGGAAGCAGCGGTGAGCCGGCAAGGAAGACGATCGCGAAGGTGATCGTCATGCAGAGCAGGAAGCCCGGATAAAGGCGAACGAACCGCGCGATCGCAAACTGGTCCCAGCTGCGGTTTTCCGCCGACCAGGCAATGACGAAACCGCTGATCAGAAAGAACAGATTGACGCCGAGATAGCCGTAGAGAGCCACCGGTGCGGCAAGCGGATAACCCTCGGCGAGAAAGCCTTCGGCGGCCGCGCCGCGAAAGAAATAGTGAAAGAACACAACGGCAAGTGCTGCCACCAGCCTGAGCAGGTCCAGCGTTGCGATGTAATCCTGCCCCGCAGGTCTGGTGTTCATCCGAGTTCCCGCTTTTACGATCCGGAAACCATAGAGCGGATCGCGGCTTAACGGGTTAAGCGGGCAGAACTATCGCAAGATGTAGTAAATACGGCCCCGTCAGACCGCCGACCCATAGAGATCATAGGCATCGGCGCGGTCGATCTTGACGGTGACCATGTCGCCTTGACGCAGCGGGCGGCGCGACTGGATGTGGACCGAGCCGTCGATCTCGGGCGCGTCGTATTTGGTGCGGCCCTTTGCCGATGTGCCGTGCGCCTCGTCGATCAGCACGGGCAAGCGCTTGCCGACCTTCTTGGCCAGCTGTGTCGCCGAAATCTTCTGCTGGCGCTGCATGAATCGGTGCCAGCGCGCTTCCTTGATCTCCTGCGGGACCTGTTCCAAGCCCAGATCGTTGGAGCGGGCGCCCCGGACCGGCTCGTATTTGAAGCAGCCGGCGCGGTCGATCTTTGCCTCATCGAGCCAATCGAGCAGCATCTCGAAATCGTCATCCGTCTCGCCGGGGAAGCCGACGATGAAGGTCGAGCGGATGGCGAGATCCGGGCAGACCTCGCGCCAGCCGCGAATACGCTCGAGCGTCTTTTCACCATGCGCCGGCCGCCGCATATTCTTCAACACCTGCGGCGAGGCATGCTGGAAGGGGATATCCAGATAGGGGAGGATCTTGCCTTCGGCCATCAGCGGAATGACGTCGGCGACATGCGGGTAGGGGTAGACATAGTGCATGCGCACCCAGATGCCGAGCTTGCCCAGTTCCTCGGAAAGGTCGAGGAATTT
Organism: Mesorhizobium norvegicum; assembly: GCF_004919685.1. Classification (GTDB taxonomy): domain Bacteria; phylum Pseudomonadota; class Alphaproteobacteria; order Rhizobiales; family Rhizobiaceae; genus Mesorhizobium; species Mesorhizobium norvegicum. Next base: position 24,842 of record NZ_SMYZ01000008.1, read on the forward strand.
TGCGCGCACCTCGCGGTCGCCGAACATCGACGTCTGGTACTTGATGTCGATGCCGTAGGCGCTGGTGTCCTGCGAGATGACGAGGAGTTCCTTGACGCCGGCCTTGGCCAGTTTCTCGGCCTCGCGCAGCACATCGGCCGCCGGTCGTGAGACGAGGTCGCCACGCAGTGCGGGAATGATGCAGAAGGTGCAGCGGTTGTTGCAGCCTTCGGAAATCTTGAGATAGGCGTAGTGCCGCGGCGTCAGCTTGACGCCCTGCGGCGGCAAGAGATCGATATAGGGGTCGTGCGAAGGCGGTGCGGCCTCATGCACGGCGGCCATCACGCTCTCATAGGCCTGCGGCCCGGTGATCGCCAGCACATTGGGGTGCCTCTCGCGAATGACATCCGGCTCGGCGCCAAGGCAACCGGTGACGATGACCCTGCCGTTTTCCGAAAGCGCGGAGCCGATGGCATTGAGCGACTCGTCGCGGGCGGAATCGAGAAAGCCGCAGGTGTTGACGACGACAAGGTCGGCGCCGTCGTGCTTGCGGGCGATCTCGTAGCCTTCGGCGCGCAGGCGCGTGATGATGCGTTCCGAATCCACAAGGGCCTTCGGGCATCCAAGACTGACAAAACTCACGCGAGGAGCGGACATAGAGGGTTTCCGGGCTTTTCAGGATTGCCGGCGCAGTACCACACTTATTGCGGCATTGGTATGGGCACGGCTGCGATGCGGCAAAACGCACGGCGATTGCGCTGCGGACCTTTGCGGATCGAAGACGCGGCTGGCCGGCAGCCTCAGCTGACCGCGCCGTTCAGATGCGGCCAGACTTCCACCGTGCCACGATAGACCATGTCCACAGCGACATAGAAAATGATCAGCAGGCCGACATAGGCGATCCAGCGGTGGCGATGCAGCAGTTTTGCGATGAACGTCGCGGCGAGGCCCATCAGCGCGATCGACAGCACGAGGCCGATGACCAGCACCGGAAAATGATCGCGCGCGGCACCCGCGACCGCCAGCACGTTGTCGAGCGACATCGACACGTCGGCGACGACAATCTGCAAGGCGGCCTGGCCGAGCGTTTTGCGCTTCGTCTTGCCGGCCACCATCTTGTCGCTGTTGAGATCGGAGTTCGACAGCGCCTCGGTCGCTTCCAGCTCGTCGGCATGGGACGTGCGCAGCTCGCGGTACATCTTCCAGCAGACCCACAGCAGCAAGATACCGCCGGCCAGCAGCAGGCCGACGATGGCCAGCAGCTTGACGGTCACCGCGGCAAAGCCGATGCGCAGCACCGTTGCCGCCAGCACGCCGATGAGGATCGCCTTCTTGCGTTGTTCGGCCGGCAGGCCGGCAGCGGCAAGGCCGATGACGATCGCATTGTCGCCGGCAAGCACAAGGTCGATGGCGATGACCTGGAGCAGGGCGGTCAGGCTGGCAGCGCTGAAAATGTCCATCGACCGGAAGCCCTTGCTGGTTTGCCGAGTGTTCGTCGATTATTCAGACGGCCCTAACTTGGTGGTCCCTTGGCGTCAAGGGATCACTGGTGGCGGCGGCACTAAAGCAAGCCGGATCAAAGGATCCGCGGCACTCGCCGGCAGCCGGGCAAAACCGCCGCGGCCGATCACAAATCAATCGTAGAGATTGTACTTTGCCCAATCGGCTTCCGGAATCTCGTCGCCGATCCGGTAGCGGAGCTGCAAAATTTCCATATGGTCGGGCGCCGTCTGGCACTTGAATTTCAGCCGGTACCATTGCCCCTTGCTGCGAAACGCTGCACCCGGGCTCCTGATTGCATCAGCGCCCATCTCGGGCGTTGCGAAGGCGTAGGCGACGACGCGATCGGCCTTGAACTTGCGATCGTCGTGGGTGATCCGGTCGAGCACTTCGGCGTCACAACGCTGTTCAAGGCGGGTTTGGGGATCGAGTTTCATCAAGCCGGCGCGCAATGCATTGTCCATTGCGTTGGCTGGAAAACTCAGTGTCACAGACGCCAAGGCGGTCATGCAGAGCTTCTTCATGGGCGGGACAAGCAACATATTTTGTCGGAGAAATCAACCAAGGGGACCGTCCCGGACCCCGCAGGCATCATCAATCAAATGGTCGATTCGTTCAAAATTGCGTGTCGGGATTCATCGTGCGGTGCCTGCGGCCAACGGACCAACGAGGCGCGGCCGGCATCGGTGAGATCGTAGAGGCCGCGGTCGACGCGTGCGAACCAGCCATAGACATTGTGCTGCAGGATCTTCGGCGCGATCGGCGTCAGCGCCTTCAGATCGCGCGGCCGCCTGGGTCCGTCCACCATGGCGGCAGCGCAAGCGAGGGCGCTTTGGCGATAGGCCGTCATGATCGGATTGCGCGATCCTCCTCCCGCAACGGGATCGCCGCGACGGCGCTGGTGCTCGTCGACCAGGCGAGAGCGCCGGTGCGCATTCTTGCGCGGCGCCAGCGCGATCGGGCTGAGAAGCACCTCGACCCGGTCCGTCGCGGTCACGCCAAGCAGACCGAAGCCAAGGCGGCGGCAGAGATTGCGGAACCTGGCATCGCTTTCGCGGCCCTTGCCCCGGGCCGACATGCGCGCGGCCAGCCACACCTCGTCGCAGGCCGCCGCGCGATCGACGCCTTGCAGCACCAGTTCGAGATTGAACTGCAGCTTCAGCTCGCAGATGACGACAACGGGTGGCTCACCCTCGCGCAGCGCGACGATGTCGCAGCCGCCGATCTCACCTTTCACGACGAAGTCGAGGGTTTCGAGGAACCGCTTCACCGGCGCATAGAGTGAGGTCTCGTTCATGCCTCGAAGGTTTAGCCGATTCGACGCGAAAAGCCTTCCGGTGGTGCTTCGCTGCTCGGCACTGCTCGATTCACTAGCTTCCTGCGGGGCAGAAGCGGATAGACGATCTGGCCGAAATAGGTGGAAGGGATCGGATCGTCGACGCCGTACTTCTCCGGCACCTTGTCACCGGTGGGATTATAGGTGCCGAACAGCATGTCGAGGAAAGGCAACTGCCCGGCGAAGTTCTTGTCATAGGCTTCGCGCTGGTTGGCATGGTGCCAGCGATGAAACTGCGGGCCGGCGATCAGCCACTTCAAAGGGCCGAACGGAATCCGCACGTTTGAATGAACAAGCAGCGTGTGGCCAAGGTAGATAGTCCAAAAGATGGCGATCGAGGCTTCGGAGAAGCCAAGGAAAAAGATCGGCGTCAGCGATATTGCCTTTGTCACGATGGCGTCGACCGGGTGGTTGTGGAAAGCTCCGAGCCAGTCCAGTTCCTCAATGCCGTGGTGAACTGCATGGAACTTCCAAAGTGCAGGGATTTTGTGGAAGGCCCGATGTGCCCAATAGACGCCGATGTCGGTGATCAGGATGATTTCCGCAACCTGCAGCCAGACAGGCTGACCGCTGACGGCTTGCGTTATCGATTGCGGGACCAGGATTGCAGCGGCGCCGAGGGCACCGGCCGCGATCATGAAGATGGCCACCTTTATGATGAAGCCGTTGAACAGCAGATAGATCAGGTCGACAGTCAGACCCTTGCGGAAAATCTTCTGCGGCCGCTCGGCAAACAGATGTTCGAACGGAATGAGGATCAGCGCGCAGATCAACAGTGCCTTGATGCCAAAGATGTCCATTCACTCGCCCCGGCGCGCCGTCTGCGCTTCTGAGAAGAACCACAACTCCCTTTCCAAAGGCTAAAGGCTCTGCTTTCGGCATCAAGGCACCGGCGAACGCGGATTGTGGCAAGAAGCGCGGGGCGCTCGACTATCAAGATATTGATTTTATTAAAATTTCTTCAGGTTGTGGCGAGCCACGAACGATGAAAATGGGCACTAGGTCTACGCTAAAGCGCTCTAGAATGACCGGAAATCGTTTCTCTATGCCACCCTGCTTGGGACGGCATTAGGCGAGAAGCCTGCCGAAGACGACCTGCTTGAACTCGATCAGCGGAGCATCGCTCTTTTCGGCGCGCATACGCAGCAACGCGCCCTCCCAACTGTTCAGCACAAAGCGGGCCAACAAAGCTGCGGGGAGCTGATCGTCGATCACTCCTTCTTCCTGCGCCTGCGCAATACAGGTCTCGAAAAACCCGCTCCACGATCCGAAATGCTTGACCAGATGCTCGCGGACGAGGGCGCTGTGATCGGCAACCTCAGCGCTGATATTGCCAAGCAAGCATCCCTTCACGAATCCGGCTGCCCTGAATGCCTCGATCCTGTCGTCGAAATAGGCCTCCAACCGGACCAGCGGCGCAACATCCGCATCGCAGAGCATAGTACGCAGCTTGTCCTCGTTGCGCGCGAAATAGGCATCGATCACCTCGACGCCGAACGCCTCCTTGCTGGCGAAGTGATTGTAGAACGAGCCCTTGGGTACGCCGACGCTTTCGACGATGCCCTGAATGCCCGTCGCGGCATATCCCTCGGTATGGAACATCCGCAAACCCGCTTGGACGAGATTGTTGCGGGTGTCAGGCTTCGGTTTCGGACCCCTTCGGGCGGCGGGAGAAGATTCCACTTCAAACATCCTTGACTAATTCAAGACGACCGGTCATTTTATGATTATCGCACTCTGGGCGCCGATGTCAAATGGAGACAATCATGACCACGGTCACGACCCACAATAATGGTCTCAACTGGAGTACACTCAACATAAAGCGTCCCGGCCTCAGTCGCGATGTGCCGCCGGGCAGGGAAGAATTTATGTGGGTGGCGAACTCGTCGACGCTGATCTACGGCGAGCGCGACGCAGTTCTCGTCGATACGTTTCTCACCACTGACCAAACCCAGACGCTATCGGACTGGGTTGCCGCGAGCGGCAAGAATCTGACCGCCATCTACGTCACCCATGGGCATGGCGATCACTTCTTCGGGCTCGCACCGCTGCTGGAGCGTTTTCCGAACGCAAGGGCAGTCGCGACGCCGGCAGTGGTGGAGGCCATGCACAAGCATCTCTCGCCGGCTTCGGTCGAGAACTTCTGGCGGAGGCTTTTCCCTGGGCAGATTCCCGACAGGCTGCTCGCCGCCGCGCCACTTGAAAACAATGAGTTGGAACTCGAAGGGCACAAGCTCGTCGCGGTGAACGCCGGACGCACCGATACGGCGGTGTCGACATACCTGCACGTCCCATCGGCGGGGCTGATTGTCGGCGGCGATGTCGTCTACAACGGCATTCACCTCTATCTCGGCGAAACCACGACGCAGAGCCGGCTCGAATGGATTTCCGCCCTGGACAAGCTTGAAGCCCTGAATCCTCGCGCGGTGATTGCCGGACACAAGATACCTGAAAACGACGACGACCGCCGCATCATCGGCGAGACGCAACAATACATCCGCGACTTCAATCGCTTGAACGAAGCGACGACGACCGCACGCGAACTCTACGACGCGATGCTGGAACTCCATCCCAACCGCGCCAATGTGGGCTCGCTCTGGGGTGCCGCCAACATTGCCAAGAAGCAGGCTTGAAACCGGAGACGGGTCGGCCGACGCGACCGGCCCGATCCTTCGCTTCCGATATGTCGACCCCACCCGACCCGCTTCAATTTATAGAAAGAATACCGCCATGCCGAGAATACTTTCCGCCGCTGTCTTCGCCCTCACAGCTTTTTCGGCGGGGTTCGCGACCGCGGCACCGGCCGCCTACACGGACCCGCTGGACGCTCGCACCCTCAGCACGATCTCGTCGCATTTCAGCAAGCTCATGGAACTGGCGAACAAGCACGACATCCAGGGCCTGCACGCAATGTTCTGGCAATCGCCTTCGGCCCTTCTGGTCGCAAAGAGCGCCATTCCATCGGAAGGCAACTGGGCGGGATTCTGGGGCAACAACGCGATCGATCAAAAGCTGCACGATATAGCGGCATCGGGTCCTGTCGTGCTGACGCCCGATCTCTCCAGGCTCAAGGTCGTCGGACTGACCTCCGACGTCGCGGAATCCTATGCGCCGATGAACATCGCCGTGTCCTATGCCGGACAGGACGGCACGCCCAAGCCGTTCCTGATGATCATCACCTGGAAGAAGGCCGCGAAAGACTGGAAGGTCGCCTCCGAAATCATCCTGCCGGTGCCGCCGACGCCTGCCAGCAAAGGCTAGATGCATGCTGTCCCTCTCCCTCGCGCCAAGGCGACCAATTTGCGGACGCTTGATGAGTTGTTGCCGGCTCTCGACGCGATCTTTCCGCGCCATCGCGTTGAAGAGATCGCGAAGAGGATGAAGGCGACGAAGGCCGTTAGGGACGAGTTTTTCCGGATTTGAGCCAACTCACGCCGCGAGTTCAGCCAGCATATTGAAGACATCAGCAAAGTCCGCGAAATCCTCGTTGGAGCCGTTTTCAATAATCCAGTTCGCTAAGCTACGCTTCTCGTCCTTGTTGACATTCCATATTTCCTCGACGGGAACAGTAACCCCTTTGACCACCTTCTCGTATGCAGGCGTCACATCGAAAAACTCAGGCCGAGCTTCCCGTGCGCGCTGTATCAAATCATCAGTAAAAAGGTTTTCGATCCCTTTTTTGATTCGTCGATCTCGCGCTTGCATTACCCGCCTGTAAGCCAGCTCTCTAACGGCATTCGTTTTCTCGATGTCACAATCATAAAGCAGGACAACTCTCTGATTTAAAGCAATTGCCAAACGGCTATCAAAATTTCGCCAGATTTTATCAAGCCCGCCATAGCCATTGGCGTCGTAAATTTCATACTCGTTCAATGCATCTTCTCTACCAAGAGCGATTGCCGCTCGCTTTAACAGCGAAATATCAATATCGCCTTCTACGAATAGATTTTTTCTATGAGAAGCAAAAATAGCCTCTTTTAAATCAGACTCAAATCTCACACTTCTTTTGAAGTGGCCATACGCAGACTCGAATTCCGCAAATCTCTCCGTGTCAATTTTTGTGCCGGAGGGTAGCTCGATTATGTCAAATCCATCTTGCCCCAAAATTTTATCTAATCCCATGAGGAATATCGGGGAATGACAAGTGACGATGAATTGTATCTTGGGGAACATGGCAACCAACTTAGGCAGAATAGTCGCCTGTAACTCTGTGTGCATGTGGACATCAATCTCATCCACAATCACAATTCCCGATATCTCGGCCAGTCCATTAAAGACGCCGTTATACATATCATTTGTCTTCAATATTGACAGGAAACTGTCAATTAATAACGATTGTCCCGTTGAAAGGCTAAAAAGGTTTCCAGATAGAACCTTATTATTTCCAGCCATTTGTATAGATCGGGCGCCTCGTCTTCCAACATTCCATTGCGCGGGAGGTTGCCCACCTAGCAATTCAAGGAAAAACTTTTCTATCTCTATCTTGATATTTGTTGAGTTTCCTTCGGATACCAAGACCGGAAGTTTAAGGTTATTAGCATATTCAACCATCTTGATTTTTCGTTCTATCGCCTCAGCGTCGTATAAAACGTCAAGCAACCAGTCCTGGTTCTCCCTCATCGGCGCATAATTGATAATTCGCCGGTTTGAATTTCCTTTTACTTGATTTGCAGCCAGATAATTAGATTTATTTTGCAAATTCAGTTGATTTAGCCAAGAAGGTTCTTCAAATCGATTAGCCGGAAAATATAAAATAATTGACGACTCTATATCCTTTTCTAGCTCCTTTCTATGTTGCATAAAATTGGAAACGTATGCGGAGTTATCCAGCTCCTGGATGTTATTCCAAACAGGATTTGATGGTGTAGATTGATATTTTTCTACGTATTCTTCTTTTGGCACAGAAAGTTGTATTTCTTTCTGAAACAATCCGCCGGTGAACTCCAGGCTAGCCAGGCTGAAAGGTTGCTCATGTCGGATAAATATCGAACTACGAAGCTTATAAACCTTGCCGGGGTCGACTTCGTGATCCTCAAAAACCGTACTCTTCGCCTCTAAGAGTGCACTAACAATGTGGGATATTAGAACGCTTTTTCCGGAACCGTTTTGACCGACGAAGACAACTGGCTTTGGGCGCGCATTTTCGTCAAATGGCAATTTGTAGCGTAGAAGCGGAATTGGGCCAGTGTTCTCTAATTCTATCTGTGTGAGGTACATTGCCCAATCGCTACAAAAGCCGTGGATTGAGTCGATTGCTGTTAATTAACATTGAAAGGGGGAGTTTGCGCGTTTTTCTCGCAATGGTTTGCAGCACGTGCCGCCCTCGCTTTGTGACTCGCAACGCTACGGTCACTAGTTTGTGGGTAGATTCGGGGGACGAGTTGTTCAAAATGATAAAAAGTGAACATTTTCAATTGTAAGTGGCGGAGGAAGTGGGATTCGAACCCACGGTGAGCTTGCACCCACGCCGGTTTTCAAGACCGGTGCCTTAAACCGCTCGGCCATTCCTCCAACTAATTGCAATCATTGCGCTTTTGTCTATTTGCAGTGAACTTGAAAAAGCCATTTGCAACGCACTTTGCAACTATTTGCCTTTACGCTCGACGCTTATAGCGGCCTGAAGCGCAACGTCAACTTGCTCCGCTGCATCCGCCTGCATGCCGGGCATAACGTGGGAGTAGAGGTCTAACGTTATCCCGATGTTCGAATGGCCCAGACGCTCGCTTGCAATCTTGGGGTGAACGCCGGCTGAAAGCATCTGTGTCGCGTGGGTGTGCCGAAGGTCGTGGAATCGGATGCGGGGCAGGGATGTCTTGCCGAGAACGCGCACCCACTCATGTGTGAGGGAAACCGTCTATGTCAACTGCGGGCATGCCATGTGCTGCAAGTCGACAAAGCTCGACATCCAGGCGCTGATTGACCGTCTCGGGCCGGGTCATGGTTCCATGCAACAAGATCTGGTCGGGCGATTCGCTTGCTCGGATTGCAAGGCTGCGGGACGCGACCGCCGGCCAGTGTTCTTCACATTCGTTCCTGACTACGAAGGCCAACAGCGGGCGCGCAATCGCGACTGGAAGCCAACGTTCGGTTGAGGGACTTAGGGACTTCAGTCTTAGTTGAGCTATTGCTAATATTCATTTAGCTTCGGCAATGCGGGGGGAGATCCCAAAACACTGACCCGCAATGGCCGGTGCGGCCCGCTTCACCCAAGCATCCCCTGCACCGGCCATTTCCCGACGGCAGCATCAGACTGCAGAGCGGAGGCTCAAATGGCCGGCGACAAGCGCAGGCAGCACGATATTCACGACCATCAGGTCGAGTATTTCGCCTCGGAGAACGGTTTGTCTCCGGACCTGATTTGGGAGTTGATCCTAAAACACGGCAACAGCCGCAAGGCAGTGATCGAAGCTGCGCAGGGTTTGAAGGGTGATGACAGGCAACACGGCCGACCAGCACCGCATGCGGAACATTAGCTGTTTCGAATAGTTGAGTTCACGCTCGGATGTTGTCACTGGCATCCGGCGAAGGCTGGTTTCAGCCGGCCCGCGTCATTGGTCCCTCCATGGCGCGGGCTTTTATCGACTGAGGGGAAGAGATGACCGACAAGCCGGCCACAACCTATGTCGTGAGCGGCGGCGACAAGGTGAGGATCGAGGAGATCACGCCGAAGGCGAAGAGGCGGTAGGCGCAGACAGATGCAAGCAGGTGAATAGCACCTCAGATCGCTGCGGCTATTGTACGGGGCTGCAACTCTACGGAAACGCCTTCGGACAAGGCGGCTGAGGCCTTCGAGGCGTTCCTTGACGCACCCACGGGCCGGCACTGAAAATCCGCCAACTGGGGTTAGGTCACCCGCTGCCTTACGGTGGCGGGCTCTTTTTACTGGCACTATTCGCCGTCGTTGCGGACAAAATGTCGTTGACGTGACGTTAGCTAGGCGCAATCATTTCGGATTGTGCAGGGTGAGGGCGTTTCAATGAAACTCGTTGTCTTTGGCGTAGCAATGGTATTGGCCGCCACCGGAGCAGCTGTTGCGAAAGAGAAGAAAAAGGTGGCCACCGCTCAGGCTGCAACCTCGTGTTCTGCAGCTCATATGAAGGCTGGCAGCAAGCCAACCCCGAAACCGGGTTGTAAATCGACACGCACCGTTGTTGCGCGACCATCAAATGGGGGCGCAAACTTCCTGGATCATTATAATCCGCGCTTAGGGTATGACACCAGTCCGTGGTTTTCGAACTGGCTATAATTGATGGCGGCTTCGGCTTCCGGGCCTTTTTCGGCCAGACTAGTGCCGACACCGAGCGGGAGCAGCCGGACACCTGCTGAAGAAAAAGCTGCAAATTTGCAGGAATGGCCCGCTGCCTCAGGGTGGCGGGCTTTTTTTGTACAGCAACGTGGCAGATGCCCACATGCGTAAGCAGGGATTTTGAGTGCCGCTACTTCGGCTGGGACCAAGCTTATCGACGCGGGAGACCTCGCCACAAGATCCTTGAAGGATTGGCTCACGCTCCAGACCCTGTTGTCGTCGACAATTATCAGTCGGTCATGAAGTGCTCGGGGAGATGTGCCTCGGGCTTCGATCGGGCGCTTGTTGCCATACTGCGTTGCCCAACGCTTCACCGCCGGTACTAGAGTGGCCTTCATCGAAGCAACATCGGAAAGGAGATCCACCTTCACTGATTCCGGCGCCATCGGAGCGAAGTCGGTAAGAATCGTTTCGTCCAAATAAGGGTCTACAATCAGGAACCTCGAGCGCCTTCCTTCAGAATCTTGCCGATAGCGGTCATTGCGTCCATTGCGCTACCGACAGGCAAGAACGATCCGGAAGATGATGCAGGTGCTGCCAGCTCGGCGCGCGCCAGCGCACGCTGCAGGAGGAGCCAAAAGGTATTTGCGCCAGGGCAAAGAGCACGACATGACAGTCGTACGGACAGGGGCGCGCCACAGGGCGGCGACGTCACAATCTTGCCCGGTTCCGGCCACAATCGGTTAATACCGTGATAAACAATTCCTGCGCACAAAGGATCGGGGTTCTAGGCGTCGTTGGTATTTGTCGGGTGAGTGTTTTGGCTCCTCTGACGGTTGAACGCGGCGTCTTGAGTTGAGACTGAAGGGGACATCAGGAAAATGCAGGCTGTGACGCACCCGCGTCTTCGTCGCGCTGCTACAGTCGCGTTGTTGGCCGTGTCGGCCGCCTTGCTGGCGGCTTGCGCGTCGCAGCCTGAGCCCAAAGCAATGGTCTACAAAAAGACCCGCTCCAAGGAATACTTCTCCGAATCCGAATATGGCGTGAAAGCAAGCCCGCGTGTGTTCTCCCGGAACGGGCGCATGCAGCGTGGCGGCGGCAGGGATCAGCTCGGCAAGCCCTATCAGGTCCGCGGCAAGTGGTATTACCCGAAGGAAGACAAGCGCTACGCCAAGGTCGGCCTGGCCTCTTGGTATGGCGATGCCTTCCACGGCCGGCTTACCGCCAATGGCGAAGTCTACGACATGACCCATCTGACGGCGGCGCATCCGACCATGCCGCTGCCAAGCTATGCCCGCGTCACCAATCTCAAGACCGGCAGTTCGGTCATCGTTCGCGTCAATGATCGCGGCCCCTATCACGAAGGCCGCATCATCGATGTGTCGGAGCGCGCCGCCCAGATGCTTGGTTATGCCAACATCGGCACCGCTCAAGTGAAGGTCGAATATGTCGGCCGTGCACCGCTCGACGGCGACGACGACCAGTATCTGATGGCCTCCTACCACCCCGGCAACAGGGCGCCGGACCCGTCAAACGGACTGCCGACCGGCGTCATGGTCGCCATGAACGGCCCTTCGCCAAGCCTGCCTGCCGGCACTGCTGCCGTGCCGTTTCCGGGGCAGTTGACCGATTCAGATTCGGTCCAGCCGGTGATGTCCGCGCAGACGCCGGCTTACGGCGATCTGGCGCTGCCCGATTTCGGCCCGATCGTGCCGGAGCGCCCGGAAATCAGTCTGCCGCCGCAATCACCGTTTGCCGTGGCCTCGCTGTCCTATGCGGACGAGCGGGTGGAACGCGCCTCCAATGCTTTCGCCGCGCTGGGTGGCGACGGCATGTCGCCGGCCGACGTGCTTCAATCGTGGAAGCGCCAGCCGCCGCCGGCCGGTCCGTCCACCGACTACGTCGCGGCGGGTTCGTTCGAGGATGCAGCGGAGGCCAAGCGCATTGCCGCCCAGCTCGCCGCATATGGCAAGATCGAGATCCAGCGTTCGGAACTCGATGGCGAGGATTGGTATTCGGTCAATCTCTATCCCGATGGCCACCGCAATCTGGATGATTTGCTGCAGGCAGCATGGTCGCATGGCGCGCCCGATGCGCTGGCTGTGCGCAACTGAGCGCAAGCCGGGGCGGATTTCCGCTGCGCGGTTGATCCGCCGCGCAAAAAGCCTGATACTTTTCGCGGGCTTGCCGGCCGTGCCGGCCAACGGGTCGAACATCATGCAATTGCGCTTGCTCCCGCCTCTCGCCGGGCTTCTGGTTTTTGGCCTGCTGCTGTTTTCCCAGGCTCCGGCCCGTGCGCAGCTTTTCGAGACCAAGGCCGCGCAGGTCTTCATGATCGACGCAGAGACCGGGACGGTGCTGTTTTCGAAGGATGCCGACAAGCCGATACAGCCGGCCTCGATGGGCAAGCTGATGACCATGGAAGTGGTCTTCAACGCGATCAAGTCGGGCCGGCTGAAGCTCGACGACACGTTCGTGGTCAGTGAAAACGCCTGGCGCAAAGGTGGCGCGCCTTCGGGAACATCGACGATGTTTGCCAAGCTCAAGTCGTCGATCCGGCTTGAGGACCTCATTCAAGGCGTGACCGTGCAGGCGGCCAATGACGGCTGCATCGTCATCGCCGAAGGCATGTCCGGATCCGAAGACAATTTTGCTGCGCAGATGACCGAACGCGCCCGCCAGATCGGCCTCAAGACCTCGACTTTCGTCAATTCGACCGGCCTGCCGGCGGGTGGCCAGCAGACGACCGTGCGCGAGTTGGCACTGCTCGCCGTGCACCTGTGGCGCGATTATCCGGATTTCTATCGCTATTATGGCCAGAAGGATTTTACCTGGAACAAGATCTCGCAGAGGAACCGCAATCCGCTTCTGGCGATGGATATCGGCGCCGATGGCCTGGCGGTCGGCGCGAGCGAGGTGTCGGGTTTCGGCATCGTCGGTTCGGTCAGCCATAACGGCACGCGGGTGATCGCGGCGATGAGCGGACTGGCCAACGACAAGGAGCGCGCCGAGGAGGCGCGAAAGCTGCTCGACTGGGGCGTTCGCTCCTTCGAGAAGACCGAGATCTTCGCCAAGGACGAAGTGGTCGGCGAGGCCCAGGTTTTTGGCGGCGCCAAATCCGGGGTGACGCTGAAGGCCAAGGGCCCGATCGACATTTTCCTGCCGATCACCAACCGCGACAAGCTGACCGCCAGGATCGTCTACAACGGCCCGGTTGCAGCACCGGTGGAGGAGGGGCAGCCGGTGGGTGCGCTGCGTGTCTGGATCGGCGACACGTTGAGCCAGGAGACACCGCTTTTCGCCGCCGAGTCGATCGGCGTCGGCACGCTGCCGCAGCGCGCGCTCGATGCCGTCAAGGAACTGGCGGTCGGCTGGCTGCGCTAAGGCATGTCGCCCAAAAGTGGTCCCGGTTTTGGGGAAACGACATGCATAGAAGCAAAAAATCGACGGCATGGACGTTTTCCCGAACGCGGACTATCTAGAGCGCTACAATCAATCCACTCATGCAAGGACAAAGGCCTTTCGATTGGCGCGCGGATTTTTCATCACCTTCGAAGGCGGCGAAGGAGCAGGCAAGTCGACGCAGATCGAGCGGCTGGCCAGGAAGATGCGCGCCAAGAAATACGATGTCCTCCTTACCCGTGAACCCGGCGGCTCGCCGGGCGCCGAAGCGGTCAGGCACGTGCTGCTTTCGGGCGCCGCCGAACCCTTCGGGCCGAAGATGGAAGCGCTGCTTTTTGCCGCCGCGCGGTCCGATCATGTCGAGCAGGTCATCCGGCCGGCGGTCGAGCGTGGTTCCATCGTGCTTTGTGACCGTTTCCTCGATTCCTCGCGCGTCTACCAGGGCGTCACCGGCGGCATCGACCCGGTGTTCATGGAGACGCTGGAGCAGGTCGCCATCAACGGCATGATGCCGGACATGACGCTGATCTTCGACATCGATCCGGCGGAAGGGTTGAGGCGCGCAACGCTGCGGCGCGGCACCGAGGCAGTCGCCGACCGCTTCGAAAAGGAGACGCTGGCGATCCACCAGGCCCGCCGCGAGGCGTTTCTGGCGATCGCGGCGGCCGAGCCGGAACGCTGTATCGTGGTCGACGCAGCCGTCGATCCCGATGCGGTCGAGAATGTCGTCACCGCCGCCGTCTTCGCGGCGCTGGAAGCGAGAACGCCGGCGCGCGACAGGCAGGCGACACCGGCATGATTTTTGAGCGCATCGCACCCGAACAGCACGACACGCTGGACGGCGTGCCGGAGCCATCCGAAACGCGACGCCTGGTCGGGCATAGCCAGGTTGCGGGCATGCTCACCGCTGCCTATCGTGCGGGAAAGCTGCCGCATGCGCTGATCTTCTCCGGACCGGTCGGCATCGGCAAGGCGACGCTGGCCTTCCATCTTGCGCATCATCTCCTGAAGCACCCGGATTTCACGCAGGCGCCGGAAAGCCTTGCTACTCCCGATCCGGCTTCGTCGCTGTTTCGCCAGATCGCCACCGGGGCGCATCCCGGCGTGCTGCATCTGACCCGGCCGCTGAACGACAAGACCAAGAGTTTCAAGACAGTCGTCACTGTCGATGAAATCCGCAAAGTCAGCCGCTTCCTGTCGCTCACCTCGCATGACGGCAGCTACCGGGTCGTCATTGTCGACCCCGCCGACGACATGAACACCAATGCCGCCAATGCCTTGCTGAAGAATCTGGAAGAGCCGCCGGCACGAACCCTGTTCATCCTGATCGTCCACGCACCGGGCAGCCTGCTGCCGACGATCCGGTCGCGCTGCCAGGTGGTGCGATTGACGCCACTCGACGCCGACGAGCTGATGGCGGTGCTGGAAACGGCGGAACCGCCGCCGCCGGACGACCCGGCTGCGCGCGCGGCACTGGTCGAGCGGGCAGGGGGCAGCGCCCGCAACGCCATCCTGTTGACGCAGTATGGCGGGCTGGAGATCGCCTCGACGCTCGACGCCCTGGTTACGGGAAGAAAGAGCGATGTCGGCGGCGCATTTCGCCTTGCCGAAGCGGTGGCCGGCCGCGACCAGGCGATCCAGTTCGATATCTTCAACCGCCGGGCGCTGGACCTGTTGTCGGACGCGGCAAGCCAGGCAGCGCTGGCGGGCGATCTCGCACGGGCCAAAACCCTGTCGGACACTTGGCATGAGGCGCTGGACGCTATATCTGAGACCGACACCTACAATCTCGACAAGAAGCAGCACGCCCTGACCATGATCGACCGCCTGAATTCTGCAATGCGAATGTGACGGCCTTTTCGATGCATGCCGTTGTCCCCAAAACCGGGGCCACTTTTGGGCGGCATGCATTGGGCTCGGGATGGCAATCGCCGTCCCGATGCGATATCCACCGCCACGCCTTTCCATTCAGACATTCATGACGGTTCATTCATGTCACGCGACACATTCTACATCACCACCCCGATCTTTTATCCGAACGGCAAGCCGCATATCGGCCACGCCTATACGGTCATTGCAACCGACGCCCTGGCTCGCTTCCAGCGCCTGGACGGCAAGGACGTGTTCTTCCTGACCGGTACCGACGAACATGGCCTCAAGATGCAGCAGACGGCCGAGAAGGAAGGCATAACGCCTCTGGCGCTGGCCGACCGCAATTCGGCGATTTTCCGCGCGATGACCGAGGCGATGGGCGGCTCGAATGACGAGTACATTCGCACGACGGAACCGCGCCACTATGAATCCTGCCAGGCGATCTGGAAAGCGATGGCCGCCAATGGCGACATCTATCTCGACCGCTATAGCGGCTGGTACTCGGTTCGCCAGGAAGCCTATTTCGACGAGGGCGAGACGACTGTCGGCGACGATGGCGTGCGTCGCGAACCGCTTGGCTCGCCCGTCGAATGGAACGAGGAAGAAAGTTATTTCTTCCGGCTTTCCGCCTATCAGGACAAATTGCTGGCGCTTTATGAGAGCCAGCCCGACTTCGTCGGTCCGACTGAGCGCCGCAACGAGGTGCTCAGCTTCGTCAAGTCCGGGCTGAAGGATCTGTCGATCTCGCGCACGACCTTCAAATGGGGCGTGCCGGTGCCAGGCGACGACAAGCATGTGATGTATGTCTGGGTCGACGCCTTGACCAATTACATCACCGCCGCCGGCTATCCCGACACAAAGGCCGAGCAATGGCGCTATTGGCCGGCCACGCACATCATCGGCAAGGACATTGTCCGCTTCCATGCGGTCTACTGGCCGGCCTTTCTGATGTCGGCCGGCATCGAGTTACCAAAGCGCGTTTTCGCGCATGGCTTCCTGTTCAACCGCGGCGAGAAAATGTCGAAATCGGTTGGCAACGTCGTCGATCCATTCGCGATGGTCGAGCACTACGGTCTCGATCAGGTGCGCTACTTCTTCCTGCGCGAGGTGCCGTTCGGCAACGACGGCAGCTACAGCCATGACGCGATCGTCAACCGCACCAATGCCGACCTTGCCAATGGTCTCGGCAATCTGGCGCAGCGCTCGCTGTCGATGATCGCCAAGAATTGCGGCGGCGTGGTGCCGCAACGTGGCGACCTGACGGATGCCGACAGGGCGATCCTGGACCAGGCCGCCGCCGCTCTCGATACGGCGCGCAAGGCGATGGCCGAGCAGGGCATCCATCTGGCGCTGGCGTCGATCTTCGGCGTGGTGGCGGAAGCCGACCGATACTTCGCCGGCGAGGCGCCATGGGCGCTGAAGAAGACCAATCCGGAGCGAATGGAAACGGTGCTGTGGACGACCGCCGAGGTCGTGCGCCGCGTGGCGGTGCTGTGTCAGCCCTTCGTCCCGGGCTCGGCCAACAAACTGCTCGATCTGCTGGCGGTCCCGGCGGATAGGCGCGATTTCGCGCATGTCCACGCGGACCATGCGCTGGTGCCGGGCACTGCGTTGCCCGTGCCGGAAGGGGTGTTTCCGCGTTACGTCGAACAGCCGGACGCGAACGTCTGATGCTCGTCGACAGCCACTGCCATCTGGATTTTCCAGATTTCGCCGAGGAGCGGGCGGCCATTGTCGCCCGCGCCAAGGCGGCCGGAATCGGCCGCATGGTGACGATCTCAACCCGCGTGAAGCGGTTTCAGCAAATCCTTGAAATCGCAGATACTTTCGATGAAGTATACTGTTCGGTCGGCACCCATCCGCACAATGCGGCGGAAGAGCTGGACGTGACGTCGGCCGATCTGGTGCGGCTGGCCGCCCACCCGAAGGTGGTGGCGATCGGCGAGGCCGGTCTCGACTATTTCTACGACAAGGCGCCACGCGACGCACAGGCGCAAGGCTTTCGCAATCACATCGCCGCCGCCCGTGAAACGGGGCTGCCGCTGGTCATCCATTCGCGCGATGCTGATGCCGATATGGCTGCCATTCTCGAGGATGAAACAGGGAAGGGCGCCTTCCCCTTCATCCTGCATTGCTTTTCCTCCCGGCGCCGACTTGCCGAGGTGGGCGTCGCTCTCGGTGGCTACGTGTCCTTTTCGGGCATCCTGACCTTCAAGAATTCAGCTGAGTTGCGCGCCATTGCCGCCGATGTGCCGCATGACCGCCTGCTGGTCGAAACCGACGCGCCCTACCTGGCGCCCGTGCCGTTTCGTGGCAAGCGCAATGAGCCGGCCTATGTCGCCCATACCGCCAGGGTGCTGGCCGAAACAATCGGCGTCGGCGAGGCTGAAATCGCTGATCTGACGACGAACAATTTCTTCCGCCTGTTCGGGAAGATGCCGCGACCTCCCGAGCAAAGTGCTTGGCCCGAGCAAAGTGCCTGAACGATGACCGACCGCCTGCGCCTCACCATTCTCGGCTGCGGCTCGTCGCCCGGTACGCCGCGCATCACCGGCGACTGGGGCAATTGCGACCCGGACAACCCGAAGAACCGGCGCATGCGCACCGCCGCGCTCGTCGAGCGGATCGCGGCGAACGGCGGCCGCACGAGTGTCGTCATCGACACCGGACCGGATTTTCGGCAGCAGATGCTGCTGGCCTGCGTCAAACGCATCGATGCGGTCGTCTATACGCACCCACATGCCGACCACATCCACGGCATCGACGATCTGCGTGGTTTCGTCCTCGATCAGCGCCAACTGATCGATGTCCATGCTGACAGCGCAACAATGCTTCGGCTGCGGGAAGCGTTCGGATATTGTTTCGAGACGCCGCAAGGCAGTTCCTATCCGCCGATCGTCAAGCCGCATCTCATCGACCACGCCAGACCGGTGGTCATCGAAGGAGAGGGGGGTGCCCTCACCCTCGAGCCCCTGCCGCAGATCCACGGCGACATCATATCGCTCGGTTTTCGCATCGGCGCGCTCGCCTATTGCCCTGACATCAGTGGCTTTCCGGAGGCCACCGCCGAACAGCTGCGCGGCCTCGACGTGCTGATCATCGACGCGCTGCAGTACCGGACGCATCCAAGTCACCTGTCACTTGGAGAAGCGCTTGAATGGATCGAGCGGTTGGCGCCGAGACACGCCGTGCTGACGCATATGCACGTGCCGCTCGACTACGCCACGGTGATGGCCGAGACACCAGCCAACGTCGAACCCGCCTATGACGGCATGGCGATTGAAATCCCTTATGAATCAGTGTGATGCGAATAGACTTTCATGAGGACTTTCGGCTCCTTGGTGCAAATATGAGCAGCGTTCCGATCCGCTCGTAGCCCATCCGGGGATAAAGCAGCGCCCCGGCATGGGTTGCAGCCAGCACCGAGTACCTCGACCTGCGCGCCCGATCGTCGTGCAACATTTTCGACATCAAAGCCTGGCCAATGCCGCGACGACGGTGCGAAGGCTCGACATACATGCTCGAACACCACGTGGCTCCCACGGCATCCAGGCTGCGCACGCGCCCAACGATATCGGCGCCATCGACTGCCACATACTGGCGCAACGGCGCGCTGTCGCCGAGCAAATCGTCCGCGATCGGCTGCCTGCGGATGATCTTTCCCAACTGCGCCGCCCGTTCGGCTGTCTGCACGCGTTCGACCGAAGCAACAGCAACCGCTGGCGGGCTCGGAATCTGGCGCAATCGGTGGACGAAAAAGCCTTCGGTCCGAAGCAGCCGATAGCCGAGAGCTTTGTAGGCGGTTCGTGTCGGCCCGTCCGGATCCTCGTTCGCGATCGCAACGGAAATGGCAAAGCCCGGCCGTGCATGCTGCCGCACGATGGCATCGGCCTCTTGAGCGGCGACATCATGGACGACCCATTCCTCGCCACGGTAGTCGCGAGGATTCTTGCGCTCGGCGTCGCGCATCAGCCACAACGGTCCGACGCGGCTGGCCTCGTAAGGAAAGGTGCGGCTTCTGTCGGCGCTGAAGCCATGCACGAACACCTCGATCGCCGCTTCGATCTGGCTGCTTGCTCTCGTCATTTCGACAGCCTAGCGTTGGCTATCCGCTCAAGGCAATACGCCACAATTGGCTCAAGCCTATGAAAATCAGCGGCAATTTCCCGTTCTTGGCTAATGCGTCAGTTCCATAATCTATCTTATGCGACTTTGCGATGCGGGTTGCGGAGCGCAGGTCGACCGGAACTGGAAGGACGGTTCCGCTGCCGGCGGTCAGCTTAATGGGGCGGGTCCAGGCAAAAGCGCGGCTGCAGGCCGATCAGATATAACACGTCCTCCGCCGAAAGCGTTTTCTTCCGGAGCAAGGCTTCGGCGATCCTTTCGAGCTCGGTTCGCTTCTCTTCAGCGAGCTTCTTCGCGCGACGGAATTCCACGGCAAGGACGTGTTCCACCCGGGCCTGCAAGCCGCCGTTCATATGCAGCGTCACGAGCAGTTCTTCCTCGCTTGCCCCCGACAGGAACGTGAAGCCTGCACCCAGCCCGTAGGCGGCTTCCACCTGCTGGGCGGTCACGGTGGCGATGTGAAGGTCGGAACCTTTCCTTCCCCCTCCTCCAGCAGACCTCGAACCGAACACAATCTCCTCGTCTGCCAGTCCTGCAAGCGCGACGGCGATCCGGTCGAGGAAGCCGACCTTGGTGCGCTCCGGAAAGACCTGCTCGTCGAAAAACGTCCCTCCTCCCCGTCCTCTTCTGTCGGGCTAAGACTCTATCCGTCGCCGATCATCGTGTTCGAGCGACAGCTTTCGGGGTAGTCCTAAAGGCGCGTCGAAAGGCGTGCGTGAAAGCACTCTGCGACATGTAGCCGAGCTTACTGCCGATGCTTGCTATGTCAGCATCGCCACGCGCCAACGCCGCATGAGCGAGAGCAAGGCGCCACGCCCGCACATAGCCGAGCGGCGGCTGTCCTACCTGGCGGGTGAACGCTGCCGAGAAGGCTGCCCGCGACATGCCGGCCACACTGGCGAGTTGCGCCACCGTCCATGACCGGGCAACATCCCCGTGAACGGCGCGGAGCACACGGCCGAGCCGTGGATCCGAGAGCGCGCCAAGCCATCCGGTCTGGATGCCCTGGGCTCCTTCCGCGTAGGCGCGGATCGCCTCCACCAGAAGCACATCGGCCAGGCGGGCGCTCACGATCTGACTTCCCATGGCGGCCCGTCCCACTTCGCCATTCAAAAGCGTGAGGATCGTCGTCACCGCACCAGATGCCGTCGAGGATCGAGGAACCAGCAGAAAGCCCGGCAGCATGTCGAGCAGGAAGTCCGCGTTTCCCGGCGAGAACGTGACGCTTCCCCCGATGCAGATTGTCTCGTCACCACCAAGGCGCACGACGTCGCGGCCGTCATAGAGGGCCCGACCGTCGAGAAGCGGCAGTGTCGGGTCGCTGGCCACCGCGTAGGTCGTGCGTCCGATCAGGCAGACGTCACCTGCGCTCATTAGTTGAGCGTCTCGCCCCGGCACGATCAACCAGCTGGTTCCTCTCAACAAGGCCACGAACTTCAGTCGATCAAGAGCCGGAAATTCAAGGGCCCAGTGGCCTGCGGCTTCCAGCCGCGTGCGGCGGGTCACTGTCGCGCCGAGGGCGGCCAGCACGTCGGATAGAGGATCAGTCGTCGTGTTAGACGATTGCGATAAATTCATGGATGTTCCGATATATAAAATCTTGCCCGATGCCTTATCTCTGTAGTGAAGGAGAATTGCAATGAGTATAACTGACAAGGTCATCGCCATCACAGGCGCAAGCAGCGGAATTGGGCGTGCGACAGCAAAGCTTCTCGCCCGACGTGGGGCCTTCGTCGTGCTCGGCGCCCGCCGCAAGGATGAGCTGTCCGCCGTCGTCGACGAGATTGCGGCCGCGGGAGGCAAGGCCGTATACAAGACGACCGACGTCCGCCAGCGCGGCGATCTTGAGGCCCTCGTCGGCGTGGCGATCGAGCGGGGCGGCAAGCTCGACGTCATCGTGAACAATGCGGGGATTGGACCTATATCGCGCTTCGATGCTCTGCGCGTGGAAGACTGGGACGCCATGATCGATGTCAATCTACGCGGCACGCTCTATGGAATCGCCGCTGCGCTGCCCGTGTTTCAACGTCAGCAATCAGGGCACATCATCAATATTGTCTCGACGGCCGGGATCAAGATCCTCCCGACCATGGGCGTCTATGCGGCGACGAAGAACGCTGTGCGCACCATCACCGAAGCCCTGAGGCAGGAGGCTGGACCACACCTCAGGGTCACCGAAATATCACCAGGCATGATCTCGACGAACTTTGCAGATTCAATGACCGATCCGGCCGTCAAGGAAGTCATGGGCAAGCGCATCGGCCACCTCGCCATCTCGCCCGATGCTATCGCTCGCGGTGTCGCCTACGCGATCGAGCAACCGGCCGATGTGGACGTCGGCAGCATCGTCATACGACCGACGGCTCAGGATTGATGGTCGGTTTATGTGATGGATCGACGGCCGCTCCCCGCCCCTCGGCAAGCGGGTCAAAAGTGTTTTCACGATAATCAAGGCGCTGAAAAATGAACCGACGTGATATGAGCGCAACGTTGGCGGCAATTCCGCTGCTGGGAATGACTGCGATGAGCACCGCACAGCCGACGAACGACGACGAACTGGCTACGATCTGGGACAAATGGATCGCCATGTGGAATGGCGATCTGGCCATGGCTGACCAGATCATCGCGCCGGACTACAAGCTGCACATGTCCCCGCTGGGAGGCGAGGATCTGTCGATCTATGCCGGACCTGAGGGCATGGCCGGCTGGATCGGCCAGTTGCACGCCGCCATCGATCCCTTCGTCTTTGAAGTCCAGGTCCAGCCATTGTTCGGTGATGGCATGATCGCGGGGCGCTGGCTGGCGAGCGGCACATACAAGGGCGGGTTCCCCGGCGCCAAGGCCGAGCCTGGCACGGCCATCAGGTTTGCTGGCGCCGATTTCCTGCGCGTCGAGAACGGCAAGGTTCTCGAATATTGGCTGAGCTCGGACCAGCTCGACCTGATCAAGCAACTCGGCATGATGGCCTGACCGGTTCCCCCTCAATGACCTCGGTCAGGCAGTTGCGCTGCTACCCGGAGCCCATCGACAAATGACCGCCTCGCCTCCCTTTCTCGGCTTTCCCGATCGCCTCGCCGATGGCCGCATGCCCCATGCGGTGATTTTCGCGGCCGGTCACGGCAGCACCTATCCCGGCAAGGACAGCAGCGGCCATGCCTTGGCGGCCGACGCCATCCGCGCTGCGAGCCAGGACGATGCCGCGCTCATCGAGCACTGGGATTTCGATCTCGGCGGCCCGCTGTTCGGCGGCAAGCCGGTCACTTGCATCGACGCCGGCGATATCTTGACCACCATGCATGACAATGCCGGCAACCGGGCCCGGATCGAGGCGAAAATGCGCGAAATCCTGGCATTGCCGGCAGTACCGATCCTGCTCGGCGGCGATTGTTCCACGACCATTCCTTTCCTCGCCAGCTTTACCGATCACGGGCCGGTCTGGGTCCTGCAGATCGACGCCCATATCGACTGGCGCGACGACGTGGATGGAGAACGCCACGGCTATTCGAGCCCGATGCGCCGGGCGAGCGAGATGCCGCATGTCGCCGGCATCGTGCAGGTCGGCCTGCGCAGCGTCGGCAGCGCGCGTCTCACCGAAATCGAAGCGGCACGGCGCTATGGCAGCCGCTTCGTGACCGCCCGCGAGGTCCACGCCCAGGGCGTCGAAGCCGCACTGCGGCATATTCCGGAAGGCGCGCGGGTCGTCGTCACCCTTGACTGCGACAGCCTCGATCCAAGCATCATGCCGGGCGTGGCGGCGCGCACGCCCGGCGGCCTCACCTACACGCAGGTGATCGACCTGGTCGCCGGCCTCGGCAAGCGCGCCAGGATCGCAGGATTCGACCTGGTGGAGTTCTATCCTCCCGCCGACATTGACGGCCTGTCGGCCCTGACCGCCGCGCGCCTTCTCGTCAATGTGGTCGGCACCATCGTGCGGCAGGTTTGAAACCCGGCTTCCTCTCGTAGCATGACGGCCCGACAAGGTTGCATCCGTTGCCGAGAGGATACCCAGACTCGGGCCTCAGCCTCGGATCGCAACGTGGCATTCAACATCGAATGGCATTGGGCTTCCCGGAGGGAAGTCCCCTATCGACCACACCCGCTCGGACTTCCCTAGAATTGCTAGAGGTTCCGGCCGCGTGCGGCTACATCCGCCGGTGCCTCATCCGCCGGATAGCCGAGATCCTTTTGTTCCGGCAGAGACAGGCCGGCAAGTGCCCTGCGCTGCGTGAAATCCTGATATCGGCGTCGAAACCCTGCGAAGACACGCGCGATATGCCCGGCGGGCAAACCGGCAAAACGCATTGGAGGACGCCTGATGAAAACCCGCGCCGCTGTCGCTGTCGCCGCTGGAAAGCCGCTGGAGATCATGGAGGTCGACCTCGAGGGTCCGCGCGAGGGCGAGGTGCTGGTCGAGATCAAGGCGACCGGCATCTGCCACACCGATGAATTCACGCTGTCTGGCGCCGATCCCGAAGGCTTGTTTCCGGCGATCCTCGGCCATGAAGGCGCCGGTGTCGTCGTCGATGTCGGCAAGGGTGTCACCTCGGTCAAGAAGGGCGACCATGTCATTCCGCTCTATACGCCCGAATGCCGGCAGTGCCCGTCTTGCCTGTCGCGAAAAACCAATCTGTGCACGGCGATCCGCGCAACGCAGGGGCAAGGGTTGATGCCCGACGGCTCGTCGCGCTTCTCGATCGGCAAGGACAAGATTTTTCACTACATGGGCTGCTCGACCTTCTCGAACTTCACCGTGCTGCCCGAGATCGCGCTGGCCAAGGTCAATCCCGACGCGCCCTTCGACAAGATCTGCTA
>NZ_SMYZ01000079.1 GCF_004919685.1 Mesorhizobium norvegicum
GGCGAAACGGGTGCCGCAGCCGACTGCGAAACTCGCAGTCAACACGGAACTCGCGTCTCGGGGGAAGGTTCCATGAGGTGTCGTATTATTGTTCGTGAGCGAGGCTGTCGCGAAGCTTCGGTGCAAGAAGAGCAGGATCATGCCGCCGGCACGAAGAGTGTTTGATGCCATGGAGGTATCAACCGCAGCGAAGTGCGACTGTGAGGGATACTGGTGGGGCGCGAACGGCTTCGTTAGGGATCGGAAGGCCCCTACGCGAGTATATTAGAATTCGGCGAACAACGACCCCATGTTATCGATCGGTCCTTGCCGATACATCCGTCCACCTGCTACCCTCGGATGGGGCTTGCTGAAGGCGAAATGTTAAACCGGACCGTAGCTTCCACCACACCTAACTCGCGGCATTTTAACTTTCTTATTTCTGATAACGTCATAGACGCTGTGCAGGGGTACGTCGGTTGCTGTGCTCCAGGACGCATCATTTCGACCTTTTCAGCAGTGCAGTCCGTGCGAGACAAAGTCCCCGATTGCGAGCTGTCCGACGATCAGATCGAGCGTTACGCCGTATTGTGCGCTGTAGACCAAGCACTCGCGGTCCATTTCGATCGGAGAGGAAATCCACGGGATCCTTACTCGAGCCTAAGTAGGAGCCACTGGCATCTCGTCCCGTTCTGGAAAACCCAGGTGCGGTCGACATGGCACTTGCGCCGGTCGCACGACGTCCATGTTAACCGCGCCTTCAAAATCCAATGAACCCTAAACAGGAATTTCCGAGGCGTGGATGATCGTCGCGCTACATCGCCGGTGAGATATTATGATTGACCCGGAGGAGGTTCTGCGGGTCGTATTTTCGCTTCAGGGTGCCGAGCCGTGGAAGGATCGCGAGGTAAGGGCACGGCCCGGCCGAGTCGATGATCGGCTTGGGCAGCGCTCCGCGCAGGGCGTTGACGGCCTTCTCCGCGTCCGCCGCTGGGCCATTGTGGCAGATCATCAGCGCGCACATCTTCTTGTTCCAGTGCTCGCGCGGGAACGGATCGCCGGGCGGCTCCACCTGCAGCCCGAGAAAGGCGTAGAAATTGTCGGGCGCGGTCTTCTCGAACTCGCGGTACCAGCGCATGATTTCTCGCGCCTGGCCCAGTTCCCAGATGATGGGCCCGCCATAGACCATCTTGGCCGGATGCGCCTTGAAGAGAAAACTCGTGACCACGCCGAAATTGCCGCCGCCGCCGCGCAGCTCCCAGAGCAGGTCGGCGTTGTCGGTTTCGCTCGCCGTGACGAAATTGCCGTCGGCGAGCACCACGTGCTGATCGCTGCGCTTCCGCGGATTTCGCGCGCCTTGCTTGGTGGATTATTGCGGTCGATCACCCGCATCAGCGCGTCGTCGGTATAGAAGCTCGACAACATTCTTCCGTCACGGCCTTCGATGGCCTTCTTGATCGCTGCGCCATCCACGGCCTGTGTCTTGGTCAGCATTTCATCCTCCGTTCGCAGCGCCTTTCCCGGCGACATCCACCTGGCCTGCGTGGGGAGAATTGATAGCGCTTACGATCCTGTGGCCGCTTCGCCGGACGAGCCATGGCTGTTCATGGCTCGTCCGGGCCGAGTTGGCGAAGGGCGACATGCCACGCTACGCGGCCAACTGACGTAAGTGGACCAGAACTCCTTAAGGGGCGTCGCTTTCAGCCATACTGATTAAGCGGTCGAGCGCTGTCGGCACGTGGCTGCGGGAAGCATTTCAGGCTATTTGCTGATCGGCGCCAGATCGACGCCTGAATTGGTGCAGAATTTTACAAGATCGTCGGTTTCAGTTTGATTTTCAGGCATTGTGATAATGTCGAACGCCGGGAGGTATTTTGTCTCGCTGTCGGCGCTATCGAACTGGCCCCTGTAGGCGGTCTCGCCGGAATACCCGGCAAAGCCGCTCTTTGTATTGTACCTACCGCAAACCATGATTGATCCGGTTGAAGTCGTAATGGCACCGGGTTTACCGAATGACACGTTCGTTTGGTCTTTCAGCAGGGATTTTACGGTCTGCTCGACGACTCCGATTTGATCGGCGGTCAGTTGAACCGGCTTGGCCTCGGTGGCAACGATGCCAAGTGCCAGAAAGCCTATCGTGAAGATGCTGGAGTGCAACCGTTTCATTCCCAATCTAACCGTCTTTTCTCGATAG
This sequence comes from Mesorhizobium norvegicum, assembly GCF_004919685.1. Lineage (GTDB taxonomy): Bacteria > Pseudomonadota > Alphaproteobacteria > Rhizobiales > Rhizobiaceae > Mesorhizobium > Mesorhizobium norvegicum. The sequence continues at coordinate 2,174 of NZ_SMYZ01000079.1, forward strand.
TCACAAGCCTATCTGACCACGAGAAGAGCGAAGTGGCGGAGAAGCAAGCCGGTGTGACAGCATGGTCGCGCAATGCGAACCCGTCGCTTCGAGAATACGGCGAGCCGACGACGCACTTTGTGGTGGCGATATGCCGGATATGGATACCGGACAGCACGACCGGATGGTCATCGACAAGAAACACGCGGCGAGGGGGCCATTGGGTCATCGTACGCTCACCCCGGTTAGCTGGGACGCCGCGGCCGGTAACGATGCGATCCGGCTCGATGCCGACATGTCCACACGCATAGGAAAGCGCGTGAACGCCCGTCATGCTTGCGGCCGAGTCGATGATGTTGGTCATTTCCTTGGTGGCCTTCTCGGCCGGATCGGTCTTGGTCGGGTGTGCCACGCGGACGAAAACGCAGCGCGCCTCGATGCCTTGGGCGCAGACCGCGTTGATGGTGTCGATAGCTTTGCCTGTCACGCCCAGGGCAGCGATCTTGTCGGCCTCATGAGTGAAGAACGCGACAGGTGGGAAAATCGTGTTGCTCGCGTCGGAAGCAGCGAACACGCGGGAGACGGTCGAAACGTCCGCGACCTCGATCGGGCGCGGCTCGCTGCCCGCCCGGATGTTGGACGCTTTTGGAGACCCTACTGGTGGAGACACAAATGCTAGTTGGTTTTGCCTAAGTCGCCAAGCTCACGATATCGCGCGGCCATCTTTCAGAATGGGGCGTACGATGATCAGTGACGATTCGACAGCAAGGGAGGAAAAAATGCCAATCGGAGCAGCAGTGGAGTACCTGCATAAGTTGCGCAGAGAGGCGATCAATGCGGAAGCGGGCAATGTAAAAGGGCTCACGCGTCATTTGCAGATGAACATTGGGAAGTCGCGGGATCTTTTGGAAACGACGGAGGCCACGGATGCTGCTCTGGCTCACCTTCTGGGGACGGGGAACGCGCTTATTTGGGAGCTTGCGCCTATCTCAAAACAGACCGCTGAGCTAAGGAAAGACAAGATTGCTGACTTAAGGCACGCCTTTGAAACGGCGTTAAACATCGCCGTTGAGGAGGTTAGAAAGGCGAAGCCAAAAGCCTAGGCCGCGCTCTACTTCAAAGCTCATCCTGGCCGGACTTCAAACCCCGGTCGGCCAACCAACATCGATGTCGATTGCGACCAAGGCCGTCTGTGCTGCTGTAATCTGGGTGGGGTGCTCATTTGGAGGTCTTGTCCGGTTCGCCACCTCCGGGCCCACCATAGCACCTATATAAATAATTGATTTTGCTGGTGATTTTCAGAGCGGCCCGCCGCGTGGACTCGAGCCCCTCTTTCTGGCCAAGCACTAATTCGTAATGATGGATGGGGCTGAAAAGTAAGTAAAATCAAATAGTTATGAGAGGCCGTGTGCAAAAACTGCACACGAAAGTTCTGCTTCTATTCCATTTCCGATCCTGCGATAGACCCGCCGATCAATCTCTTGCCTGGCCGTGTGCCGCTACCAGTCGCCAGTTCGACCACGAGGATCGCCGCCGTATCCACCATCCGCCGTCTGTCGCTCAATTGGGTGTTTCCCGGTCACCCGACATCGTGATGAAGTGTGAACTGGACCGGCGAGTGCGGGCCACGAAATCAAGGTTACGATTTCTTGGACTTTGACGGTTCCGTCTGCTCCGTTGTCGCCGGGATACCCTTGGCCAACCAGCGCCGACGCCGAGGGAGGGCAGCATTGTGCTTGATCGGCAAAGTGGCGGTTCACTCGCTCATATTGTGAAGCGCGTCATGCTTGACGATTTCGATGCTGCGCAGATTAAGCAAGCGGATGACGCCGTTGTCCTTAAGCCTGGTGAAAACGCGCGATACGGTATCGATTGTGAGACCGAGATAGTCCCCGATATCCAAGCGTGACATCGGCAGTTCGACCTGTCGCAATCCGCCCTGCCGCTCTGCTATATCGACCAGGAACACGGCGACGCGCTCGATTCCGTTCTGGTGGCCGAGGACCAAGAGGTGTTCCTGTGCCCTTGTCAGCCCCTTGAGCGCCAGAGGCAGCAGCTGACGGGACATGTCCACCCCGGCGGCGAACCGGAAGGCGCGGACGGCAGCAGCGTTGATCGCTTCGGCGAAGAAATGATGTGTCGCGTATCAGCTTCGAAGCCGAACGCTTCGCCAGCCAAATGGAAGGCGCTGATCTGCCGGCGGCCGTCGGCAAGCAGGCGGTAGACACGCACTGCGCCGAACTCGATCTGGTAGAAGGTTCCGGCCTTCTCGCCCTGGGCATAGATTTCCGAACCCGCGGGAAAGAAGCAGATCGGTTGCAGGGGTGCCGCGTCGAATGCCGCTGCCAGGGTTGGCTGCGCGGATTGCGGCGGCAGCGAAATTCTGGACGTCGTGTAAGCGTGCATGGACGTTTTCCCGGTTATTCCGTGGCACAGCAGTCGCGCGTGTCGGCGGGTCGCGAAATTCGGGTATGTCCCTACGGGAAACTACCTAGAACATCATAGCAGGCAGATTAGGTGCTGGTCGCAGCCGCTGCCACACCATCCCCGCAGTGGCATCTGACTGGAGATTGCGCAGACGCTTTGCGGTGGATCAAAGCTCCCACCGTCCGTCGTCACAACAATGTTGCGAACGACAGCCGCCGATGTCCGTCGGCAGTACTTCACGGTGGTGGTGAACCAAATGGAGCGCCATCGCGTTGGTGTTCATTCGCATGAGAGAGACGACCCCAGCCCAGTCGCGGGTCCTGCGGCATTTCGCAACCAGGCAACGGGAGCCCAAGCATGACCGAACACGTAACCATTGCAACCGCAAGCGACCGCCTGTCAGAGCGCCAGTTGCGCGACATCGATGCATACTGGCGCGCCGCGAATTATCTGACGATCGGCCAGATTTACCTGCTCGACAATCCGCTGCTTCGCGAGCCGCTGCGGCTTGAGCACGTCAAGCCGCGGCTGCTCGGCCACTGGGGAACATCGCCGGGCCTGAGTTTCATCTACGCTCATCTCAACCGCGCGATCCGGCTCAGGGATGCAGATATGATCTACGTTTGCGGCCCCGGCCATGGTGGTCCGGCAATGGTGGCGAACACCTATCTCGAAGGCACATACAGCGAGCTCAATCCGGACATATCGATGGATGAGCAGGGCATGCGCAGGCTGTTCCGGCAGTTCTCTTTTCCGGGCGGCATTCCAAGCCATGCCGCACCCGACGTGCCCGGCTCCATCCACGAGGGCGGCGAGCTTGGTTATTCGCTCTCCCATGCCTATGGTGCCGCGTTCGATAATCCCGACCTTGTCGTGGCCTGCGTCGTCGGTGACGGCGAAGCCGAAACCGGGCCACTGGCCGCGGCGTGGCATTCCAACAAATTCCTAAACCCTGCGCGCGACGGCGCGGTGCTGCCGATCCTGCATCTAAATGGCTACAAGATCGCCAATCCGACGATTCTGGCCCGCATTCCCGAAGACGAACTGCGCGCGCTTTTCGTTGGCTACGGTTATGAACCGCTGTTCGTCGAGGGCCACGAGCCGGCCCTGATGCATCAACGAATGGCCAATGTGCTTGACGATGCGCTCGATCGCATCCGCGCGATCCAGCATGCGGCGCGCGCTGATTCCTCCGAGCAGATGGCGCGACCGAAATGGCCGATGATCGTGCTGCGCACCCCAAAGGGCTGGACCGGACCTAAAGAGGTTGACGGGCTGAAGACCGAAGGCTTCTGGCGTTCGCACCAGGTACCCTTGTCCGGCCTTGCGGAAAACCCTGCGCATCTGAAGCTGCTTGAGGAGTGGTTGAAAAGCTATCGGCCCGAGGAGCTGTTCGACGCCGCCGGCGCTCCGGTCGCCTCGATCCGTGCCACCGCACCCCAAGCCACAAGGCGTATGAGCGCCAACCCGCATGCCAATGGCGGCCTGCTGCGCAGGTCTCTCGAGCTGCCAGGGTTGCATGACCACGCCATTGCGGTCGAGAGTCCCGGCGGCATAAAGGCCGAGTCGACGCGGGTGATGGGAAGCTTCCTGCGTGATGTCATGCAGTTGAACCAGGCTGCGAAGAATTTCCGCATCGTGGGCCCAGACGAGACCGCCTCGAACCGGCTTCAGGATGTGTTCGAAGTGACCGAGCGCGCCTGGATGGAAGAAATTCTACCCGAAGATGTTCATCTCGGTCGTGACGGCAGGGTCATGGAAATCCTTTCAGAGCACACCTGCCAGGGCTGGCTCGAAGGCTACCTGCTCACCGGGCGCCATGGCCTGTTTTCCTGCTACGAGGCGTTTATCCATATCGTGGATTCCATGTTCAATCAGCACGCGAAATGGCTGGATGCCTGCGGCGATATCCCGTGGCGGCGGCCGATCGCATCGCTGAATTATCTGTTGTCGAGCCATGTCTGGCACCAGGAACACAACGGCTTCAGCCATCAGGACCCCGGCTTCATCGACGTCGCACTCAACAAGAAGGCCGACATTGTACGGGTCTATCTGCCACCGGACGCCAACACCTTGCTCTGCGTGACCGACCATGTGCTGCAGACCTGGAACCGGATCAACATCATCGTCGCCGGCAAACCGCCGTCATGGCAGTGGCTGTCGATGGATAGGGCAATCGTTCACTGCAGGGCAGGGGTCGGCATCTGGGACTGGGCGTCAACGGACGATGGGGCTGAGCCTGACGTCGTGATGGCTTGCGCTGGCGACGTCCCGACCCTCGAAACGCTGGCGGCCGTGCAGATCCTCAGGCAACAGGTTCCTGATCTCAGGATCAGGGTGGTAAATGTCGTCGACCTGATGACTCTTCAGCCAAAGGAATATCATCCGCACGGTCTGTCGGATCGCGAGTTCGATGCGCTGTTCACCGCCGACAAACCCGTCATCTTCGCCTATCACGGCTATCCCTGGACCATCCATCGCCTGACATATCGGCGCACCAACCACGACAACATCCACGTGCGCGGCTACAACGAGGAGGGCACGACGACGACGCCTTTCGACATGACGGTGCTCAACGGTCTCGACCGCTTTCATATCGTCCAAAGCGTCCTCGACTGGGTTCCGCGCCTCAAGAGCGTCCGGGTCGCGTTAAGGCAGGCGATGGACAGCAAGCTGCTAGAACACCGGACCTATATTCGCGCCCATGGGCAGGATATGCCGGAGATCCTTGACTGGAAGTGGGGGCAGGATCCTGATGCGGCGCCAAAGCGTCCAGATTGAGCGGTTGCCCGACCTTCAGCACATAGGGGGTCGCAAGATATCGGATGGCTTCATGACCGATGCGATCCTTGTCCTGAACGGCGGTTCTTCGAGCCTGAAGTTCGCCGTCTTCGAGCGAAGTGACCAACTCCCGCTGCTGCTGCGCGGCAATATCTCCTCTCTCGGCCGTCAACCACGGCTACGTGTCGAGGCCGCGGCCGGCAGGTCCAAGATCGACAGGAGCCTGGGCGAAGCACAGATCGATATGGACAAGGCGTTCACGACGGTCACCTCCGTGCTCGCCGAAAGTGATCTGCTGCGACGCATCGACAGGGTTGGGCACCGGATCGTTCACGGCGGGCGTGGCCTCACCGAAGCGGCGTTGCTCGACGAACGCACGCTCAAAGCATTGCGCTTGCTTGAGCCGATGGCGCCCATCCACCAACGGATCAATCTCGAGATTGTCGCGCTGGCCACTGAACTCCTGCCGCAGGCCCTCCAGATCGGGTGCTTCGACACGGCGTTTCATTCGACTCGGCCGCAGCTTGCCAAAATCTACGGGCTGCCGCGCGCGATGACCGAGGCGGGCATCGTTTCCTATGGCTTCCACGGGCTGTCATACAGCCATATCGCTTCGAGGCTGCGTGACCGCTACGGCGCTCGCGCCGGCGGCCGCACGATCGTCGCCCATCTCGGCAGCGGCGCCAGCCTGTGCGCCATGGACGCCGGAAGAAGCATCGCGACGACGATGGGGTTTTCGACCCTGGACGGCCTGGTGATGAGCACGCGTTGCGGTGCGCTCGACCCGGGGATCATTCTCCATCTCCTGCAGGAGAAGAAGCTTTCGACCGAAGAACTGGTCGCGCTTCTTTACGAGCAATCAGGTCTGCTCGGTGTGTCTGGGATATCCGGTGACATGCGAACGCTGATCGACTCAGACAGTCCTGCGGCCGCCGAAGCCGTCGACCTGTTTGTCTATCGAATAGGGCGCGAGATCGGGTCGCTGGCCGCTGCGATAGGCGGACTGGACACGCTGGTGTTTACGGCAGGAATTGGCGAAAACGCGCCATCTATCCGGGAGAGGATCGGGGCTGTGGCCGGCTGGCTTGGGGTTGATATTGACCACAAGCTGAATCGACGAGGCGAGGGGGTGATCAGCCTTGCTGGTTCCAGCGTCGACGTGCTTGTGATCCCCACAGATGAAGAGAGAGCCGTGGGGAGCCAGCTGCTATCTGTGCGCCCACCAGCTTCGTCGCTCGCCACAAGAGAGCGCCCAACCTGATGCCACTCACGCAGCCTCGCCGATTGGTTGTCTCGGCGCTGTCAGAAGTTCGACGGCAGCAGCATGGCCCCATAGCCGGCCATCAAGGCGATAAAGGTTGCTGCAACCAGCGGCAACCAGAACCTGATCGGTCCGGCAAATACTGCCAGCGATACGCGGCCGATGGCGTTTGCTGCCAGCGCAGCGAGCACCGCCTGTCCCACGGTATCGACAGGGACTGCATGCTTGACCAGGCGCAACGCGCTGAGCACCGAGACATCGACATCAAACGTACCGGCCAGCATCGAACTTGCCAGCAGGCCCCGCCCGCCGAATTGAGTTGCCAGACCCGCACTCGCCGTAGCAACGAACGCAAAGAACAAGGCGAAGAGGAGTAAAGGGCCCAGTTCGAATGGATTGCGTGTGATCGTGCCGCCTTCGCCATCCCTCCCGTTGCGGGCCAACAACAATGCGCCGCATGCCGCAAAGACGAGCGCTGCGGCAATAGCGGGGATACCGACCGAAGCGACCACGCTTGGCTCGATGATCAGCACCACGGCGCAAACCCGCAGCACCGAAACCATCGCTGCCAGCGAAGCCGCGCCTGCGAGCGGCAGTGGATTGCTCGCGGATGAGCCATTGCGGGCCAGCGCCAAGGTGACTGCGGTGGAAGAGACGAGTGAACCTGCGAGCGAACTGACAAGCAGACCACGCGTGTTCCCCAGGACACGGACAGCCACATAGCCGGCGAACGAGATCGATGCCATCAGCACCGTCAGGAACCAGACCTCCCACGGATTGAAACCGCCCCATGGGTCAATCGTCCGGTTAGGCAACAAGGGCAAGATGATCGCGGTCATCACCGCCAGGATCAACGCCGAACGAAGCTCAATCCAGGTCAGTCGCTTCAGGAGGCCGTGCAGGATCTCGCGACTGGCAAGAACAGCCGCCAGTGCTGCCCCTCCGGCGGAAGCGGCCCGATAATCGCCAGCGACAGCCAGCGCGCCAAGCGCGAAAACAGCAAGGCCTGCGATCACGCTCGTAACGCTGAAATCCTCATCATGGACCGCCTCGCGGGCCTTGTACCAAGCGAAGATTGCCGCAAAGGCGATGAACCCGCCGACCAGCACGGATACTGCGCCGAGTGCGTTGGCGAGTGCGGCGAGCACGCCGCCGAGCAAACCGGATATACCGAATGTCCGGATGCCGGCCGTTCGACTGCGATCAGGTGCATCCCGCTCCTGCCAGCCACGCTCCAAGCCGACGAGAAGACCTATTGCAAGGGCCAGTCCAAGCCGGGCGATGAGCGGATCCATTAGACGGCGACCGTCGGCAGGCGGTCGCGAACCCACCTGACGATCTGCCCTGCCGTCATTGTGCCTGATGTGCGCGCGATTTCGCGCCCGCCATGAAAGAGGATCATGGTCGGGATGCTGCGAATGCCGAGCCTGGCCGCAACAGCCTGCTCATTCTCGGAATTGAGTTTGATCAGGCGGACATGCGGCTCCATGTCACTTGCTGCTGCTTCATATGCCGGTGCCATCATCTTGCAGGGGCCGCACCATGGTGCCCAAATATCGACGACAACTGGAAGGCTGCTGCGCGCGATCTGACAATCGAAAACCCGGGTGTCGACGTCTTCCGGGTGACCCGAAAACAGTCGGTTCCCACACTTTCCGCATTTCGCCTCCATGGCATTGCGGCCCGGCGGCAGGCGGTTGACCCCACCACATTTGCCGCAAACCACCAAATTCTGCTGTGCCATGGCCATTTACCGATTTTGCTCTCAACCACTATGCGCGCCGCAGGTCTCCATCGCCAAGGGTGCGCAACGCGTTCAGGATAACCGCCACGTCAATCCCTTCCTGAAGCAGCGCTCCGGCAACCGGGGTGATCTGCCCCATGGCAGCCGCGATCATTGCCAGCCCGGACAAAGCCAGCCCGGCGATGATGCTTTGCAAGGCGATCGATCGCGTTCGCCGTGCAATCCGAACCGCGTCGGCGACGGGCTGCAGTCTGTCGGTCAGCACGATGACGTCAGCTGCCTCGGAGGAGGCGGTGGCACCACGTGCGCCCATGGCAATGCCGACCGTTGCGGCCGCCAGGGCAGGGGCATCGTTGATGCCGTCGCCGACCATCATCGTCGGTGCCGAGGCTTTCTCGGCTTCGACCGTCGCAACTTTTTCGGCAGGGGTCGCATCGGCGACTATGGCGTCAAGTTCGAGCAATGCGGAGATGCGCTTGGCTGCTACGCCGTCGTCTCCTGTCAGCATGACCATGCGCGTAATGCCGGCCGAGCGCAGCTTGCCGAGTGCATCGTGCGCATCAACACGCAGGGCGTCCCCGAACGTGAACACACCGGCAAGTCGTCCGCCGAGTGCTACAAAAACCCTGAGCACCGGCTCGTCGTGATACTTTTCTTCGCCGCTTTTCGCCCAGCCGGGCAGCGGCTTGTCGGCGAGCACGAGAGCCCGCGATCCCGCCGCGATCGACATGTTTTCGACTAGGCCCATCAGGCCCGCACCGCGATGCTCGTGGACATCGTGCGGATGCGAAAGCATCAGCTGTCTGCCGCGCGCCGCCCGGATGATCGAGTCGGCGAGCACATGGTGCGAGGCCTGTTCCAGGGATGCCAACAGCTGTAGCAAATGGTTCGCGTCACGGCCGGGTGCTGCTTCGATTTCGATGAGCTCGGCGCCGCCGATGGTCAAGGTTCCAGTCTTGTCGAAGATCGCGGTTCGGACTTGTGCAAGACCCTCCAGAGCCGCGCTGCCTTTCATCAGGATACCTGCGCGCGCGGCGCGGGACACACCGCCGATGAAGGCAACGGGTGCCGCGAGGATGAGCGGGCAAGGTGTCGCGACGACCAGCACAGCAAGCGCCCGGATTGGATCGCCGGAGATGTACCAGGCGGCACCGGAAACCAGCAGAGCGGCTGGCAGTAGGAACAGGGCAAAGCGGTCGGCCATGCGGATGAAGGGGGATTTCGCCGTCTGCGCTGCAGCAACCATGCGCACGATCGCCGCATAGGTGCTCTGTTCTGCCAAGGCCGAAGCCCGCATGCTGAAGGTCTCACCCGCATTGATGGTGCCGCTGCGCAGCATATCGCCCGCTGTCCGCCGTTCCGGCAGCGGTTCACCGGTCACCGCCGACTCGTCGAGCGAGGCCGAAGCATCGAGCAGGATGCCGTCGACGGGAAGCAGTTCGCCGGCCCGAACCAGAAGCTCGTCGCCGACAGCAACGTCTTCGACGGAGATGGTTTCTGTCCCCAGCGTTGACGTCCGATGGGCGACACGCGGCGATCGATCTGTCAACGCCTTGAGGCTGCGTTCCGCACGGCCGCGGGCAAAATCCTCGAGCACCGTGCCGCCAGCATACATGATCGCGACCACAACTGCAGCCAGGGGTTGGCCAAGCAGCAGAGCGGCGGACATCGACACCAGCGCAATCGCATCGACGCCGAAGCGGCCGATCCAGAAATCGCGCAGAATTGAGATGGCGAGAGCCGCCACCACGGGCAAGGTCGCCACCGTCCAGATCGTGTCGGCCTCAAGGGGGCCGAGCCCGGTTCGCCAGACTCCGATTCCAACGACGAGACCCAGGATTGCAGTGGTCAGCAATACGCGTCGCAGGGCAGACTCGTTCATGGATGCTCCTCCGATTTTGATTGATGCTCGTCGGAGTTTCGCCAGCGCTGACGGTCACCTCAAACTTCGCGCGACAGCTAAGTCGCAAAAATCGGAGGAGGCTTTGATCCAACACAATGAACGGGCAAGATCGACCGGTGATATGCCGCGAACGGGAGACGCAGGGGTGACGATGGGAAATCTCGAATATGCGTTCGCCCCCAAATCGGTTGCAAGCGCATAGCCGCTCTTGTCTTCGACGCGATTTATCATGGGGAACCTCCGTCGCATTTGAAGGTTACGTCATTAGAGACAACCGCACCGGTCACTTCTGGCCGCTTCGCACTTGTCGAAGACAGATCGGCCAAAAGCGATGAACAGGCGGCAATATCTGGTCGGCGGAGGTGCCCTGATGGCCGCCGGCGCCGCAGCAACCTATTTTGGGCTCCGAAACATGGGGTCGATGGCGGAATACAACGCCTCGGTGGCCGCGACGCGCTCAGCATTGAAGCAAGCGCCTGAGACGAGCGACTTGATCCGTTACGCGACACTTGCGGCGAACAGTCACAACACCCAACCGTGGCAGTTCAAGATCAGCGATGTCGGGATAGAAATCCTGCCCGACATGGCACGACAGATCGCGATCGTCGACCCGGACAATCACCATCTTTTCGCCAGTCTCGGTTGCGCGGCAGAAAATCTGGCTATCGCCAGCGGCGGGCGCGGAAAGCCTGGCGAACTCAGCTTCAGCTCGGCGAATGACGGCGCCGTGATGTTCGCGTTCGGGGGTGGGGCGCCTGTCGAGCCGGCGCTGTTCGATGCGATCCCGAAGCGGCAATCAACACGTGGCGACTATGAGGGCAAAGCCGTCAGCAGCCGCGACTTGCAGACGCTTTACGCTGCAGCGGCCGTGCCGGGGGTCGATCTGGTTCTAATCACGGATCGGCCACAGATCGGCCGCCTGCGCGACCTGGTGGTCGCGGGCAACAATGCGCAGATCGCCGACGCCGCGTTCGTGCAGGAACTGAAGACCTGGCTGCGCTTCAGCCCCCGGCAGGCAATCGTGACCGGTGACGGCCTCTTCAGCGCAACAAGCGGTAGTCCCGCCCTTCCGGCATGGCTTGGTCCGGTCATGTTCGATCTCGTTTTCAAAGCCAAGGCCGAGAACGAAAAATATGCACGGCAGCTCGCCTCTTCGGCGGGCGTCGCCGTCTTCGTCGCCCAAAAGGAAGACCGTGAGCATTGGGTTCTGGCGGGCCGCGCCTGCCAGCGTTTCGCTTTGCAGGCCACCGCGCTCGGCCTCAAGCACGCTTTCATCAATCAGCCCGTCGAAGTCGCTGGCCTGCGGCCGGAACTGGCGACGCTTGTCGGCTTGCCCGAGCGACGTCCCGACCTCGTCATGCGCTTTGGCTACGGAGCCGCGCTCCCCTTCTCGGCGCGCCGGCCAACAGAAAGTGTAATCATATCTTGAACGCTCCCGTTCAGAGCCCGCCCTCATCGGCGGCACGGCTCGTGACAATCAAGGCCATTCACACTGTCGTCTGGGCTTTTTTTGTCGCGTGCATCCTAGCAATCTGGGTGTTCGCCTTGCGGGGTGACTATTTCTACGCGACGCTGTCGATCGGCGTCGTCCTGGTGGAGGTGCTCGTGCTGGTCCTGAACGGATGGCAGTGCCCCCTCACATCCGTTGCTGCTTGTTACACCGACGATCGCCGCGACAACTTCGATATCTATCTTCCAGAATGGCTTGCGCGTCGCAACAAGCTGATCTTCGGGACCCTCTATGTGGCCGGAATAGCGGCCACGCTGGCGAAGTGGAGCAATGCGTCAACATAGAGGAAGGCCGCATGATGGCTGAGGATGATCTTCTGATCAGGCAGCGGTTGCCAGCCGCTGTCTATGACCTCGCTCGCCGACTCGGCGCCAATCCCGAGATGCGCCGAACGACGGTCAAGCTCAAGCAAACAGGACGGATGAAACAGCGGCTTGGAGCCACGTCCTGGATGTCATTTACCGCAACACAAACGATCGACACGTGCGAATGTGCCTTCGATTGGCGGGCACGGGTTGGTCCCTTCGGTATGATCTCGGTGCGCGATGCGTTGAAGGGCGGCCAGGGGCGGTTGGATGTCATGGCGCTCGGGGTCATCCCGGTCGCCCGCGCCGAGCGCTCGTCGGCGCTGATGCGCGGCGAGTTGATGCGATACCTTGCCGAACTTGCCTGGGCGCCCGACGCCATCCTGTTCAATGCCACGCTGCGCTGGCGTGAAGACGGTCCCCACGGGCTGGCCGTGAGCGCCGGCGTGGGAGAGACAGCGGCCGAAGTCACGCTCAGCCTCGACAACGAGGGGAGGATTGCCGGTGCCTTTGCGCCCGATAGACCGCGTTCGGCCACGGCACCCATCCTGCCAACTCCGTGGCGCGGCCGTTTCTCCGACTATCGTCGTCACGGCAATATGTGGCTTCCATTTGCCGGAGAGGTCGCCTGGGAAATCGACGGCAAGGAAACCGTCTACTGGCAGGGCCAGATCGAAGGTTGGGAGGCGTCCGACGATGGTGCCTGATCTGCGCGATTTTCGCACTGCCGCGCCGGCCCGGCCGCGCTCTTCGACGGTGTCGATGTATGAGGCCCCGAAACAGCCTACTCACTTGCTTCCCGGCCGGACACCTGCTCGGCAAGGATCCGGAAGAATATGTGTGGCGTGCTATCTGACACCGGAGGCATAACCGGTTTGAGGGCGCCGGGCTCCCACCAGTCAGTGTGCTTGCTCAGCATCGTCCATGCATGGTCGCGCTCGAGCTTGTGGCCTATCCGGTCAGGCAGTTCCTCATAGCGGCCATCGACAACCACGCTTTTCCAGTTCCGCCCTTCGCCGCGTTCGTCGACTTGAACGGACACCAGTGGGTTGGCGCGCATCCAGTCGATCTTCTTGCCCGGCATGGAAAACGCGTAGAGATGATTGTCGGCGTACGCATAGTGCACCCGGCACGACGTAAGGCTGGCCGTCTTTCGCGCATGCCAGGCGGCCCACGCGATTGGCTAGCAGCACATTCGTACATTCCAGGGCAGCAAGCGTGCGGATCAGCATCGATCGGATTTCCTGTTTTTCTCGGTATCCTGGTCGGCGTTCGCAGGCCGTGTTTGGATCATGGCTCGCGGGCTTACCGTATCACGTTTCCACCGTTGCCACGTTCATCGCGTCCGGCTTCAGCAGTGCGGCTCGCGCTGCCGAGGACCGCATCTGAGCGCTTAAAAGGACGGTCGACTTTGATCCACATCAACATGGCTTTGGCTTGCGTGTGTTTGTCTGAAGCCGATGCGCTCTGAATCGTGGCCATTGACGGCCAGGCGGATAGGTATTCTGAATGAAGTTGAAATTCGTGATCTGGCATTCGGCGTACTACACGCGTGCGACGGTCCTTGTTGCCGCGCTCGGCCTCTCTTCCGTCTTGGCGAGCGCTGATCCCATATCGCATGGAAAGGCGCTGGTTGAAGCCAATTGCGCGCGATGTCATGCGATTGGAAGCACAGACAAAAGTAGCCATCCTGATGCTCCTGCTTTTCGCACGCTTTCGCAGCGTTATCCGCTCACCGATCTTGAGGAGGCGTTCGCCGAGGGCATATCGACCGGGCATCCGGACATGCCCGAGTGGGTTGCAACTCCCGTTCAGATCGAAGCGATCATCGCCTATATTGGCAGCTTGCCGCGACCATGACCGGCGCCACGCAAGACATGACCGGCGCCACGCAAAAAAGCGAGCCCAGTTTGGCTTGAATGCCGCTAGCGGCGTCCCGGCGTGTCCAACGTCGCCAGGATCGCCCCGGGTTCGATAATAGTATTGGCAGCCGCGACAATCGTCGCGCGTCCGTTTGCTGGCGCGACGATCTCGTGCAGCGCATCTTCAATTCGAACTTCCGCGATCCGCTCGCCGACCTTGATTGTGGCGCCGCTAGCGATGAACCATCGCTCTACAATGCCTTCAGGCAACATGCTGGATGCCCAGAGTGCTTCATCGACCTTGATGTTTTGCATGGTGTTTCTCCCTTGAAGCGGGAACCATAGTGCACTCGCTGGGGAGAAAATTGATCACGATCAAGGAGCCGGTTCGATGTTCGCAGGCCCTCGCGCGCCGTCCGATCGATGTCGCACTGCGCAATTTCGGAAAGTGATTCAAATCAAGGCACGATCTTGCCACGGTGGATCGGCAAGTTGAGAAAGCGCATCCTTTGACCCGCATCAAGGCGCCGGGCGCTGGCGAATGCAATCATCACGCATTCCATCAGCGAAAGGCGCCCGCAATGTCCTACAAGTCAATCATCGTGAACCTCGCCATCGATGCGCCTCCCGCTCCCATTGTAAAGGTGGGGATCGAGCTTGCGGAACGATTTGGTGCCCATCTTATCGGCTTGGCGGCAGCGGATGTCCCGCCTCTGGTCGCGACGGGCGACGGCATGGTCTACGAAGGCGAGGTCATGCAGATGCAGCGAACGGAAATCGAAAAGCGGCTTGCCGAATTGCGTGCCGAATTCGAGAGGCTGGTTCCTGCTTCGATCACAAGCGAATGGGGGCAGGCCGTCTGCAGCCCGACACGGTTCCTCAGCGCTTCCGCCAGAGCGGCCGATCTCGTCGTTGTCGGCAGCGAGAAAGGAGAAAATGTCTTTCGCGCCGTGGATATCGGCAGCCTCGCACTCGGCGCGGGCCGTCCGGTCCTGGTCACCGCAGGCAACGCCGAACATATCCTTGCAAAAACTGTTCTGGTTGCCTGGAAGGACACCAGGGAGGCGCGACGGGCGGTGGCAGATGCGCTGCCCTTTTTGGCCAAGGCGAACGAAGTTGTCGTCGCCACGATAGACACCAACCGCGACGAAAGCATTCGTGACAGCCTCGACGATATCGCCGTCTTTCTTGAACACCATGGCATCAAGGCGCGAACCGAACTGATCGCCGGCGAGGCTGATGGCGAGCGGTTGCTGACATTCGCACGCTCGATCCATGCGGATCTGATCGTCTCGGGCGCCTATGGCCATTGCCGCTTGCGGGAATGGGCGTTTGGCGGCGTCACCCGAACGCTGATGGAAGAGAGCAGCATCAACCGCTTCATGTCGTATTGACCGTCGGTCGCATCGGGAATTTCAAGTCCGAGGCTGGAATGATCGCCCCGCGCGGGGCGCCGATTGACCGAGATCAACGCCACCGGCCGCCAACAATGGCAATGATGGCCAATAGGCAGGAGTGATCAATTATGAGCTTTCTCGACTACCTGATTTCAGTTGATGCCCGGACCGCCTTAATGGGTCGCATGATGCAGAAGCTCGGCGTCGACAGACAATTGAAATCGGTGGCAGGTCATGCGGCCGTCACCAATCGGGCGGTGGACCGATGCCGCTCTTGTGGGCATCAGGACGAATGCTCGACCTGGCTCGACGAACACCAGCAAGCCGATGATCCGCCGGACTATTGCCGCAACCGCGACCTTATCGCACGACTGCAGCGTGTTGACGGCCATCGGTAGCGCTCAGGCTGAATCGCTGACCTCACTCAATCTTCGGAAACGGACGGCACGTCTTGCTGCGTGGCGCCGCGATTTGCCGGTGGGCGGGTGTCAACCTGGCGCTGGTTCATCTGCGAAGGGCACAGGTGAAGATTGAGGTAACGCCGGCGCGTTGCCATCGCCCGAATGGCAAGCGTCAAACGCGGACACTTTCGTTTGGGCACGGTCGCCCTCCGGCACGGTTTTCGCGAGTGATGCCGACATTCTCGACAACTCGCCTGGTCGTCTCCCCGCTATGAAACAAGGATGACGGACACGGGATCGGCGCAGAAGAGACCATCTTCGACCGCTCTGACGCCGGCGACGTTTTCGGCCGCAACAATGGCCGCCTGGCGCTCGCGTTCGTCGAAGATGGCGCCGCTCAATTTCACCACGCCATTGTTCACCCTCACGTTGATCAAGTCCTTGCCGGCCCATTTCTGCGTCGCTAGCTCGGTCATGATGTTCTGGCGGATCTGTTCGTCATCGATGGCTACAGGGACCGCATCAGGAAGGACGCCGAGCAACGCCTGCAGGAGATCAGAGCGGGTGATGATGCCGACGACTTTCCCAGCGTCGACGACCGGAATGCGTTTGACATGGTGACGCGTCATGAGCTCGACGACCTCGGCGAGCGATGCGGTGGGGGATGCCGTGACGACATCTTGCGACATCACCTCCTCGATCCGTCGCCCGTTGGCGTGGACATATTCATCGGCGGCCTTTCCGGGGCTGACGAGAAACTCCAGCCAGCGCGAGCGCTTGCGCTGCGTGCCCAGTTCCCCGCGACGCAGGAAATCGCCCTCGCTGACGATCCCGACCAGGGTGCCGTCGCCGCGAATGACGGGAAAGCCGCTGATCTTTTTGAAGAGCATCAACCCGGCCGCCTCGGCGATCGATGCGGACGGGTCTATGCCGACGACTGGCTTGCTCATTATGGCTTCGGCTTGCATGTTCGCTCTCCGGAGTTTTCCAAACCTCCGGCTTCTTAGAATTCCGATGCATGAAGCGCCTTGATCTGAATCATTTTGCCATCGAGGCAAATGGTCCAAATGTGGGGTCGCGAATGACGGGCGCCTGCCGGTCAACCAGCGATCGCGGTTTTGGCGACATTCACGCCAAGCTCGTAGACAAGCAGTCCACCATAGTAGGCCGTCGCCGTGACCAGCAGCGCTCCGCAAATTTCGATCAAAGGGATGGCGATCGTTACAGCCCGAAACTCGCGATTCCGTACCCAAAGCGCGAGCCTCACAAGTCCCCAGATCAGGAAGGCAAAGGCAGTGATACCCCCCAGGCTTTCGTGGATTTCCGCGATATCGCTGCTGAAGCCGGCCGCTTCGGCGTGATCCAGGGCAAGACCACCGAAGAACCAGGTCCCAATGGCGAACACTCCGGCAGCCAGGGCCACAAAAGTTGAGATCGTGCCTGCGCCCGATTTCCTGGTGACGGCGTTGCCGCCAGCCAGCGCTACAAGGTCGATAGCCGCAAGCGTGTAGATCAGAACAATAGGAAAATGAACAAGAACGGGGTGGATGTGTTGAATGGGGACCACGAAAACTCTCCAGAAATTGGTAGGGGACCTTGGATAATTGCCAGCCTTGCAGCGGGCCTTGGTCAACGACATTTGCGAGGGCTATCTGCTGTGGCGGGTCACGCACTGCGAACGAGAGAGCTAGTCGTTATCGTCGGCCTCATCGCCCTGCCGGTCGTCGCACGCATCGTCATCGCCCTTGATGGCTTTCGGGGTGGTGGCGTCCTGCATCGGGATGGCCTGCAGGTCGATCGGGCCGGACGGGTCAACAGACGATGGCGCCCCACATGATCCTTCGTCCGATTCAGCGGCCGCCGGCAGAGCAAAGATCGTTAGGCCTGCAAGTGCTGCAAGGACAAGCATGGAATTGCGCATGGTCTGGTATCCTTCTCGGCGCGGCCATGATTGGACGCGATGATGCCTTGATATGGACCCTTTGCTTGCTGCGGGCTGAGGATGACTGACAGCAAATTGAAAGCTTCAACGTGCGACATGCCTTGCCGATGAAAAGCCAGTTGAAGCGTTTGGCGGTGCTGGGTCTCGCTGGACTTGTCCTGGCCATGCCTGTCGCTGCCCGTGCCGATGAGGACGATGACGGCGACCATGACCGGGCGCGGGATTTGTACGAGCACGGCGAAATCAAGGGCCTTGCCGATATACTGGACGTTGTCCGCGCCCAAGCTCCCGGCGATGTCGTGGCGGTCGAGCTCATCCGCAAGGCCAACAGATGGGTCTACCGGTTCCAGGTCGTCGGTGCCGATGGCCGGCGAAAGACCGTCGACGTCGATGCCGGTGCCGGTGTCATCATGCGCGATGGGGAGGGTGACTGATGAAGATACTCCTCGCCGAAGACGAACCCCGTATCGCTGCCGATATCGCGACTGCCCTCAAGGCGTCCGGAATGGCGGTCGATGTTGTAAGGGATGGTGAAGCCGCCTGGTTCGCAGGCGATGTCGAGAATTATGACGCCGCGATTCTGGATCTCGGATTGCCCAAGCTCGATGGCCTCACGATCTTGAAACGTTGGCGAGCCAACGCGCGCCGGTTTCCGGTTCTCATCCTGACCGCAAGGGGGATGTGGACGGAGCGTGTCGAGGGTATCAACTCCGGTGCTGACGACTATCTTCCCAAGCCTTTTGAAATGGAAGAACTGCTCGCCCGGTTGCGGGCCATCCTGCGTCGCTCGGCAGGGCAGGCGGCACCCGTTCTGAGGTCCGGCCCGCTGCTTCTGGACACGCGCCAGATGCGAATTTCGCTGCGCGGCATTCCCGTTTCTCTTTCGCCGCTGGAGTACCGGCTCCTGGCGTTTCTGATGCATCATGCCGGGCGCGTGGTGGCGCCGACCGAACTGGCTGAGCATCTTTACGATTCGGGCAACGACCGCGATCCAAACGCGATCGAGGTCATTGTAGCGCGGCTGCGACGGAAGCTCGGCAGCGATGTCATCGAAACAAGACGCGGGTTCGGGTATCTGATGCCCGATGATGCCGCCTGATGGGCAACTCGATCCGCTTCCGGCTGTGGTTGGCGGCAACCATCTCGCTTCTTGTCGCACTCGGCATCGCCGGCGCGGGTTTGCGCTATCTGTTCGAACTTCACGTCGAGCGGCGCGTGGTGGGCGAGCTGACGGTCGACCTCAACGAACTGATCGGCGCAACTACTTTCGCCAGCGATGGCCGCCTTGTCGTGACCCCGGTGCTGACCGACCCGCGGTTTGCCAATCCGCTGTCCGGTTACTACTGGCAGGTGGAGGACATCGCCACCGGCAGCCTCGAGCGTTCGCGATCATTGTGGGACGCCAAGCTGCTCCTGCCTACCCGGAGCGCAAGTGGTGGGCTGCGAACGGTCGAGGAGTTCACGGGCCCGGGCGGAGAACTCAGTATTGCGGTCGAGCGTACGATCATCGATGCCGGAGACCGCTCCTTTCGCGCAATCGTGGCGGAAGATCATCGAACCGTTGAGGTGTCTGTAAGCGAATATGTTCGCGATCTTGCTCCGGCTCTCCTGATGCTCGCTGCAGTTCTCATGGCCGCGTTTTTCATCCAGATCACCATCGGCCTTGCGCCGCTGGTGACGTTAAGGGTCGCCGTCGGAAGCGTCATTGCGCAGCGAGCGGCACGGCTCGATGTGGTGGCGCCAAGCGAGGTGCAGCCGCTCGCTGACGAAATCAATCGTCTTCTCGATGCGCAGGAGAAGGCCTTGGCGCGAGCCCGCTCGCGCGCCACCGATCTGGCGCACGGCCTCAAGACGCCGCTGCAAGTGCTGTCGGCCGACATCCGTGCCTTACGCAAGAAAGGCGAGACGGATCTGGCCGATGAGATCGAGAAGAGCGCCGGAGCGATCCGGCGCCATGTCGAGCGGGAGCTGGCGCGCGCCCGCCTCGCGCCCGGAGTCTCGGGCAAGGCATCCTGTGGGGTGTCGGACGTCGCGGCTGGCGTCGTTGCCGTCGTCAAACGGACGCCAAGCGGCAGGCAGCTTTCTTTTACGATGGAGGTCGCGGAAGATCTGATGGCGCCAATCGATGAAGGCGACCTGTCGGAAATCCTGGGTAATCTGGTCGAGAACGCCGCGCGCTATGCAAAGTCGTCAGTCCGTGTCGATGCATCCGCAACCGCTGGGGAGGTGATCGTCACTGTCGCCGATGATGGCCCAGGTATACCGGATGCCGATCGGGAGTCCGCCTTGTCGCGTGGCGTCCAGCTCGACAGCAAGGGCGGCAGCGGCGGTCTTGGCCTGGCCATCGTTTCCGACATCGTCGAAGCTTATGGCGGACGCCTTGCCATGGCCAACGCCGATCCGGGTCTGGTCGTGACCATTTCCTTGCCGCGACACAGTTGAGCGTGCTTCAGGCAAAACCCGGAAAGTAGTCGACCTTTATCTTCGAGCGGCGAACGCCCATGGCCAGCAGTTTCTGACGCAGCGCCTTGACCATCGCCTGCGGGCCGGAAATGTAGAAAGTGCGCTCGAGGTAGTCGGGTATTGCCAGACGTATCAGGCGCTCGTCGATGTAGCCGGGATACTGCCCGCGCTCGCCCCCTTGCGCCACAGCGTGGACCGTCTTGATGCCAAGTTCCTGCCTGGCCGCGCCAAGCACGTCGCGATAAGCGATGTCCTGCTGTCCCTCGGTTCCGTAGAGGATGACGATCGGTCGCCGCTCCTTGCAGTCGAGCAGATATTGCAGCATCGAGCGGAATGGCGTGATGCCGATGCCTCCGGCCAGGAAAGCGATCTTGGTTTCACGCCGGGCGGGGAGCGTGAAGTTGCCGGCCAGTTGCGCGGCGTGGATCGTGCTGCCTGGCTTCATGGTCATTAATTCGCGCTTGAAGGCGCTTGATTGCGGATAGAACTTGACGCCGAGGCGGACCGTTTCCTCCGTCGGCGCCGAGGCCACCGTGAAATAACGGCGGTTGCCGCGATTGTCGGCACGATCGAGGCCAAGCGTCCATTCGAGATACTGGCCGGCCTCAAAGGCGAGCTTGCGCGGCGACCGGAAGATGAAGTCAAAGCTGTCGACGGCTGATTGCTCGATGCGTTCGAGCGTCAGCACAAAGCGTCCCTTGGGTCCTGCCGCATAGGCAAACAGGTTGCCGGCGAGTAGCGCCAGTTCCGGGGTGAAATAAAACGAGCCGATATGGATGTTGGGAGCAAACAGAAAGCCGACGATGGCGGCAAAGGTGATGCGCGGCCATCGCATCGTCGGTGCCGTCAGCGGCTCGGTTAGCATCACAAAGGCAAAGAACAGCAGAGGCGACGAACCCAGTGTCTCCGTAAGCGCGGTCCAGTACTGCGACGGATCGCTGGTCGCCAGAATGGTCGCCAGCGCCACGACAACAAAGGTCGAGACAAGATCAATCCGGCGCAGTTTGCGGACAATGAGCATGCCGCCGAGGAGAACGAGTGGAAGCAACGGCAGATTGCCGCCAACCCACCAGGTGGCTGGTTGGTCGAGCAGCAGCGCTGACAGCGCCACGCCCAACGCAGCCGGATTGAAAAGGTGCTTCCGGCTGATGGCGAGAATGAATTTGGATGAAATCGCCCAGACGGACGCGAATGCAACCGCCGCGATTCCCTTGATGTCCGTGGTGGCTACCGGATCGAGGATGAGCGCAAGGATGAGCGCGGTGATGTAGACCGACTCGTTGTTGGCCGGGACCGCAAAGACATGCGCAAAGACCTTGTTGGTAAGCCAGCAGGCGGCTAGCGCCAAAGCCGCCGTGAAGGCGAGCGCAATCGGATCATGTGGCACGAGCTTGGCGAAGCCGAGCACGAGCGCTGCGCTGACGAGCGCCATCAGATAGTAGAGGACCAGCCGGTACATGGTCAGATGATCGAGAAATCGGTCGATGGTTTTGATCATGGCAGGCAAAGGGCTCCGAACCCGGGTGTCGGTGTGGCGCGGCCATTGGTGTCTATGACATAGCCCTCCAGGCCAGGCGTCTGCTCGATGAAGAGAATGCCGTCCCGGCCCATGGCGAAGGCAGCAGTGGCGAAACGATCAGCTTCGAGCACATCGGCGCCGATGACGGTCAGGCTGACGATGTCCTGGATCGGACTGTCAATTGCATGCGGGTTGTAGATGTGTTGACCCCGCACATAGGTTCCGGAGGTCGCCAGTCCGCGACCACGGGGATAGACGATTTTTACGATCTCGTGGGCGTTGAAGGGATTGCGGATGCCGACGCTCCAGTCCTGGCCCGAGGCATTCTTGCCGCAGGACTGCACGTCGCCTCCTGCCTCGATGAAGAAATCGCGGATGCCGGCTCGCTGAACGATGACTGCCGCGTTGCGGATTGCCCAGCCCTTGACGATGCCAGATGGATCGAGCGACCCGTCGGGCTTGCGAATGTCGAAGTATCCGTCCGTCTCGTCTTTCGTCTGCCGCGCGAGAGCAAACACTTCGGTCATCTCGCCGCTCCACTCGACGACGGGAACGTCGCCGCGGTTGATGGCCATGATTTCGCTGTCGGCCCGGTATGTGCTGAAGCGCCGGTCGATACGCTCGAAATAGCCGAAGACCGTCTCGATCAGCTCACCGCTCGACGCGCCGCCGATGTCGACCGTAATGGGCATTCCCATCAAAATACGCGTTTCACGCATGGACCTAGGACGACGCTTTCTTCAGCGCGCCGCGCAGCGACTGGATGAAGGCCCTGCTGGTCAGCGTCGCGCCCGAAATGATGTCGACATTGGCGCTTTGGGCGCTGATCGCTTCGTCGCGTAGCATGGGCAGCGCCTGCCTGTTGATGTTGATGGAGGTGCGGCGGTCGGATGGGTATTTCAGCACCTTCAGCGCCGTAAGCTGCCCACCCTGTACGAGGGCTTGTATCTGGATGATGCCATAATAGGCATCGGCGGGCGGGCCGGTGTAGACGCCGTCGGCATAGCCCTGTGTGGCGACCTTCATACCCGCCGGGACAAGGCGTGCGGGCGCGTCCGGATATGCCGGCCTCGGCTGCGGGACAGGGATGTAGACGGCTGGAGTCACGGCGAATGAAGGCGTTGATGACGCGGGATCGGTGACAGCCGGCGCCACTGGCTGCTCCGGTAGCGCTGGCGATGGTTGTGGTGCCACCGGAACCGCATTCTGCTTGACCGGATCATTTGGCCGTTTGGCGGCAATTGCTATGCCCGCCGTCGTTTCCCTTGCAATCGGGAACCTTGTTCTGAGGTGGGGTGAGGGCGCCGGCAACGTCCGGAACATCGGCGCGGCTGCGGCGGGCACCTCTGTCGCGTTCGCCGGCAGCGCCGAACCGAGCACATCGTCGGCTGGCCGTTTGCCGGCCTGATCCCAAACATAAGCGCCGGAGGCGGCGATCACCAAAAGTGACAGGGCAATCTGTTTCATCGGAAGTGTGTTTTCCACATTGAACCTTGCAGAGGCGACCCATCTGGTTCGCTTCGGATGCAGTATCCCACGACCAAGCTGACAACTGGCTGTCAGCCGAGGTCGAGCTGCGAGGCCCTGTGAAAGCTCAAGGGAGACGGCAAATTGACTTGTCCTAGATCAAGGTTGTCGCATAAGCAGCGAGGTAGGAAGGTTCTCTCAAGCGAGGTAGCTGCCTGTGACTGTTGCCAACGAGCCGACCGGATACTCCGGAACCCAGATATTACTGCATTGGACAATCGCGGTGCTGATCGTCCTGCCGCTTGTAATCGGTGAGGACATCAAACCGGCTTACCGGGCGTTCTCGCGCGGCACCGAACCGGCAGCTGACGACATCTTCAATGCGAATGTTCATGTCTATGTCGGTTTGGCCGTTCTGGTGCTGGCGACCTGGCGGTTTGCGGTCCGTCTCAGGCATGGCGTGCCGGCAGCACCATCCGAAGAAAGCGCGGTGTTGAAGCGGATCGCCGCTGCCACCCATTTCTTGCTGTATCTGTTTATTTTCGGGATGCCGATTACCGGAGCGTTAGCATGGTACTTCGGCTTAGCGGCCATGGGTGAAATACACCAACTGGCCAAGCCGGTTATCATCGTCGTGGTTGGTCTCCATGCCGCTGCGGCGCTGTGGCAGCATTTCTACATGAAGTCGGATGTTCTGATGAGGATGCTGCGGCCAGCCTCTCGGCATGCGCGGTGATAAAGTGAGCCGCCTTCATGCTGAAAACCATCTCATATCGCGCATCGGCTGGCTGCGGGCGGCGGTGCTTGGCGCTAATGACGGCATCGTCTCGACGGCGAGCTTGATCGTTGGTGTGGCTGCGGCCAATGCTGCGGCCGCCGATGTTCTGGTTGCTGGTGTCGCCGGACTGGTCGCCGGCGCGATGTCGATGGCGGCGGGTGAGTATGTTTCGGTCAGTTCTCAGTCCGACACCGAGCAAGCCGACCTCAGCCGCGAGCGCGCCGAACTTGCAACGCAGCCCGAGTTCGAGCGGGATGAACTTGCGCAAATCTATGTAGCGCGCGGCGTTGAGCCGAAATTGGCGTTGCAGGTCGCGGACCAGTTGATGGCGAACGATGCGCTTGGCGCGCACGCGCGCGACGAACTCGGTATTTCGGAGGTGACCACAGCGCGTCCGATCCAGGCGGCGCTGACCTCGGCAGCCGCATTTTCCGTTGGCGCGGCCATGCCGCTGGTGATGGTCTTCGTTTCGCCGGCCGCAAAACTTGTCGCCATTGTCTCCATCGCCTCGCTGCTGTTCCTCGCAGTACTGGGCGCCGTCGGCGCGAAAGCCGGCGGCGCCAATATGCTGAAGGCAACCGTTCGCGTCACATTCTGGGGCGCCCTGGCAATGGCGCTGACCGCCGGTATCGGCGCTGTCGTCGGCACCGCGATCTAACCGGTATGAGGTGGGCGAGCGTCGTCACGACGGTAGCACCGATGCATGACGGACGGTCGCAGCTTCCGGTTCAGGGGCTGCCTGCTTCAGGTTTCTATGGATCGACGGTAAATTCGGCCCACATGCCCGCCCCATAGTGACCCGGCACGTTGCAGATAAGCAGGTATTTTCCAGCCTTCAGATCGACGGTCAATGTACCTGATTTGCCGGGATCGAGCTCCGAAACCTCGCCCTTGTCGCCAGCCTTGTCTTCGTCGACCCGGTTCTCAGCATGAAGGTAAGGAAGCGGCTTGCCGGGATTGGCAAGGTACATCACGATCATTTCGTGAACGGTGTCCTTGGAGTCATTTTTCACATTGAATGTGACGTCCCCGGCCTTCACTGCACCGGGCAAAGCCTTGATGCCCATGGTCGCCTTGGCGAGATCGAGTCCTGGCGTTGCGTAGGCGAGACCCATCGGCATCTGCACTTCCGCGCCCTTGTCCCACAGCGAGACCTGAACGAGCGTCGCAGCCGGGGCGGCAGCGGCACTGCCGGCCATCAGCATCGCGGCAGCGAGCCCAAGTGCTGCCCTTCTTGATATGCCTTTCATAGCGATCTCCCTTCAGGACAGCAGCAGCAGCGCTATACATCCCGGCCACCATTCTGTTCATGAACATCGCCGCCGTCCTTGCGCCAGATCAAACCAGCAGCCCTATGCGCGCCTCTCGAAATTCGTCCGGGATCCGGCGACGGTGCTGCGCTATCTGTCGACCATCCTCGCGATCGCGAAGCCCGCTACGCCGGGCATAGCCCCTCTCTATCCACGCATTTCGACGGCCTGAACCTGACTGTGTTGAAAAGAGGTGCTTCTGCGCCCCCGAGCGCGTGGCTCGGTGACAAGATCCCATCCTGTATATGTCCTTGATGCGTTCATCGATCGCGACCGTCCGTCCCCGGCCTGCCCGCGTGCACGGCTACGGCCTGAGCAGCATCCAGGTGGCCGACAGACGGCCACCGGATCTATGCGTATGCGGCTTCTGTTTGCCTTACCCTTGTCTCTATCGGCGCGGTGAGATCCAGCACCATACGGCCCTCGATCTTGCCCGCCTTGAGCCGCGCAAGGATCGCGTTGATGTCGCTCAACGGCGCCTTGGTGATCTCGGCCCGCACCTTGCCCTCGGCCGCGAAGGCAATGGCCTCGTCGAGATCGCGTCGCGTACCGACGATTGATCCGCGCAAGGTAATGCGCTTCAGCACGACATCGAAGATCGGCGTCGGGAATTCTCCCGCCGGCAGACCGACGAGGGCAACCGTACCCTTGCGGCGCACCATATGCACCGCTTGCGAGAACGCGGGGGGCGAGACGGCCGTCACCAGAATGCCGTGGGCGCCGCCACCCGTCGCCTTGAGGACATCGGCCACTGCGTTCGGAGAGCGGGCGTCGATGGCCACATCCGCTCCGGTCGCACGTGCCAGAGCGAGCTTGTCGGGCGTGACGTCGAGCGCCACAACCTTGAAGCCCATTGCCTTGGCATACTGGACCGCCACATGGCCAAGACCGCCTATGCCTGAAATCGCCACCCACTCGCCCGGACGGGCCTCGGTCTCCTTCAACCCCTTGTAGGTGGTGACGCCTGCACACAGGATCGGGGCCATCTGGGCGAAATCGACACCGGCTGGAAGGCGCGCGGTGAAGGCTGCCGAAGCGATGACATATTCGGCGAACCCGCCATCGCAGCTATAGCCGGTATCGTGCTGATGCTCGCACAGCGTCTCCCAACCGGTCTCGCAATATTCGCAGCTCAGGCAGGCGTCGTGCAGCCAGGCCACGCCGACTGGATCGCCCTCCTTGAAATCGGTCACACCTGGCCCGAGCGCGGCCACAATGCCTGCCACTTCATGGCCGGGGATGAAGGGCAGCATAGGTTTCACCGGCCAGTCGCCGGAGGCGGCATGCAGGTCCGTATGGCACACACCGCAGGCGATGACCTTGACGAGCAGTTCACCTGGCCCCGGCACGGGCACCGGAACATCTTCGATCGTAAGCGGCTTGCCGAATGCCCGTACGACGGCGGCCTTCATTGTCTTGACCATGAAATCCAACTCCTTTGTCGATGAAGCCAGACTAGGTGTTGGGGCGGAAGGCGTTTTGACCGAAATCAATGTGCGTCTCGGAGCAGGGCATAAAGCTGGGGTTTCCGTGGCCTTGGAAATGTTCCGGGGCATCAAGACAAGGAAATTGCCATGTCCCAACACGCCCTCGAACTCGTCCGCTCCAAGGGAAATATTCCAGCCCGCTATGGCAACTTCATCGGTGGAAAATGGGTCGCGCCTTTGGACGGGCAGTATTTCACCGACTACAGCCCAATCAACAGCCAACGCCTCGTCGAGGTGGCGAAGTCGACGCCTGCGGACGTGGAAGCGGCGCTCGATGCAGCCTACAAGGCCAAGGACGGATGGGCGCGCCTGTCGCCGGCCGAGCGGTCGCGGCTGCTCAACAAGGTCGCCGATCGGATGGAGGAGAATCTCGAGCTGCTGGCGCTGGCCGAAACGCTGGACAACGGCAAGCCGATCCGCGAGACGCGGGGCGCCGACGTGCCGCTTGCCATCGATCATTTCCGGTACTTCGCTGGTTGTGTCCGTGCCGATGAAGGCTCCATTTCCACAATCGATGACGACACTGTCGCCTATCACTTCAAGGAGCCGCTGGGCGTCGTCGGCCAGATCATTCCCTGGAACTTCCCGCTGCTGATGGCGGCCTGGAAGATTGCCCCGGCGCTTGCCGCCGGCAATTGCACGGTGATCAAGCCGGCCTCCAACACGCCGCTGACGCTGTTGATCCTCGCCAATCTCACCGCGGATATCCTGCCGCCCGGCGTGCTCAACGTCATCACGGGTCCGGGTGCGTCGGTCGGGCGGGCGATCGCTGCCAATCCGCGCATTTCCAAGGTATCGTTCACCGGCGAGACCACGACGGGGAGGCAGATCATGGGGTACGCGGCAGAGCACCTGATTCCGCAGACCATGGAATTGGGCGGCAAGTCGCCGAACATTTTCATGGCCGACGTGATGGATGCCGACGACGAATTCTTCGACAAGGCGCTTGAAGGCTTCGCCCTTTTCGCTTTCAACAAAGGCGAGGTTTGCACCTGCCCTTCGCGTGCGCTTGTCCAGGAATCGATCTTCGACAAGTTCATGGAGCGCGCGGTGGTCCGCGTTGCAAAGATCAAGGTCGGTGATCCGCTCGATGCTTCGACGCAGATGGGCGCGCAGGCTTCCGAAGATCAGTTGACCAAGATCCTTGGCTATATCGAGATCGGCAAGCAGGAAGGCGCCAAATGCCTGACTGGCGGCGAGCGCGTCCATCTCGGTGGCGATCTGGACAAGGGCTACTTCCTCAAGCCGACCGTGTTCAGCGGCGACAACAGCATGCGGATATTCCAAGAGGAGATTTTCGGCCCGGTCCTGTCGGTTACGACGTTCAAGACCGTCGAAGATGCGATCCGCATCGGCAATGATACCGTCTATGGTCTGGGCGCCGGCGTCTGGTCACGCAATGGCAACGACGCCTACCGGGTAGGGCGCGGCATCCAGGCTGGGCGCGTGTGGACCAATTGCTATCACGCCTATCCCGCCCATGCCGCCTTCGGCGGCTACAAAGCTTCCGGGTTCGGACGGGAAAACCACAAGATGATGCTCGACCACTATCAGCAGACAAAGAATCTATTGGTCAGCTACTCGACCAAAGCGCAGGGGTTTTTCTGATAATTGGCTTTGGGCGATGGCGCTGGGATGCGCCATCGTCTCGCAGCCGGACCATAGGCGCAGCGCGCGCGTTCATGGGATCGGCTTCTCTGGTGTCGAAATCACCTCACACCAATTGATGCCGCTCAAGGCAAGGGTCAACCGGCTTTCGTGTGCACCACGTGTGCAGTGAGCGGCGTGATATGCTAAATGGCCTTCAGTTTGCGTCGGCATAATCGTAAATTCGGTTACGTTCGGCTGCTCGCTCTTTCCAAATTGCTCAGTCAATCCAACGAGGTATTGGACGGACTGAGACAGAAAAAAGATAATGAAATTAATATGTTAGAGCGAAGAATTGCCACGGCGCCCATGATGGATGGGGCAGATAGTTAAATATAATCAGCTAGTTACAAGATATTGTGTGCAAAAATCGCACACGAAAGTTCTGCTTCTCTTCTTTTTTCGTTCCCACGACGGAGCCGCCGACAGCCCTTTCCGGACGCTCTTCTGCCGACGATATTAACCGCTCCAATGCGGATGTTCGCCGGGATATCCGTGAGCCTCATTGTCCGCCGCGGCGTCCAGTCTGCCTGGGGTTCTTGGAAACTTTTCAAACTTTCTGTCTTGCGCCTCCAGTCGAAATGCGCGTGCTTCTGAAAGAGGTTGGAGTGGCACCGATCGGATCTATTAAGCCCGGATTGTCTCTGTTGCCGCCCCGATTTTCATGGCCACCATTCTTAAAGTCCCACCAGGCGAGGGGCAGCAGGTAACTGGACGCGGATGGTGTGGCGCGCTCGAAAGTTACGGTGGAGCCTCAGTTTGAAATCTATACCAGAATCATCATTTCAAGCGACCCAACTGGTGCTGATTGACGGAGAAGCAATAGATGAGCCGCTGGCGCAGGAAGTCGCCAGCGGCGTTCACGGACTGCTTCGCCGCGAGACAGCTGCCGAGAGAGGATCGGAAGACGTGCGGCATGGCTTCCCCGACCGACAGCGTAAGCTGACGGCGGCGTTGGGTGGCGCGCTGTCTGATTCCAGCGCCATCGCCGCACCTTACAAGCACGTACTGCTCATCAGCGTCGACGGGCTTCATGCACTCGATCGGCAAACTATGTCGCCGCAAATCCGACAAGCTCGTTCGCTGCGCTCGCCCGTACCGGGATTTTCTATCCGAATGCGCTCGCCAGCGCCCCGTCCGACTCGTTTCTTGGCCTTGTGGCACAGGTAACCGGCGGCACGCCCAAATCGACGGGTGTGTTCTATGACGAGAGCTACGACCGCATCTATTTCGCGCCGGCCTCGGATTGCAAGGGCGAGCCGGGCGCCGGCAGCAGGCCATACCGCGCTGACAACACGGGAACTTCGCTCTCAGAAGTCCGTTGTGAGCTCGGACATGAGGTGGTGCACTTGCGTCAATCGAGCCCAAATAACGAGCGCAAGTTCTTCGCTGGACGCGACCCGAACCCGTGGTCTCGGATCCGCAGCCCGTTTGGGCATGGTGGAAATCGGCTTATTGGTGCGGGGCTGCTTGTGGCAGGCCTTGTTCTTACGTTCGGCGTGCTTGCTGAAGAAGTCCTTGAAGGCGAAACCACCGCTTTCGATCTCGTCATCATGTCAGCAATGCGCAGTGCCGGCAATCCGGCCAATCCGATCGGTCCGCCCTGGCTTCACGAAGCGGCCAGAGATGTGACATCGGTCGGCAGCGTGGTGTTTCTCGGCTTCGTGCTGCTGGCCGGGGTCGGGTACCTCCTTTTGATTCATAAACGGGTTCTCGCAATCTTGATGGCTGTGTCGGTGTTCGGCGGCGAACTACTCAGCACGATCCTCAAGAGGAGCTTCGACCGACCTAGGCCGGACATACCCCACGTCACGCAGGTCTTCACGGCGAGCTTCCCGAGCGGACACGCAATGCTTTCAGCGATTACCTTCCTTACCGTGGGCGCCTTGCTTGCTCGTGCTAACGCTGACTCGCGGGTCAAAATCTATTTCATGGCCCTCGCTGTCTTCCTGACTGTTGCTGTTGGCGTAAGCCGCGTCTATCTCGCGGTCCACTACCCCACGGATGTGCTGGCAGGATGGTGCATTGGGTCTGGCTGGGCAATCCTGTGCTGGACGGTCGCTCTGCGGTTAGAGCAGCCCCGAGTTCGTGGATAGTACAATGAGGATTTTGGCACTCATCAACAAAGGCGCGGGCGCTGCCGCTCGCAGCGGTGATATTGAAAAGCTCGTCCGAGATGGATTTGCGAAACGCGGCATCGAGGCGGACGTGAAGCTAGTGGCTGGGCGCCAGATTGGCGAGATTGCCCGTGGTTTCGTTGCCGACAACTCGAAATCCGCCCATCGATCTGTATTGGTCGTGGGTGGTGGTGACGGGACTCTTGGCACCGCAGCCTCGGCACTGGCCGGAACTAATCTGGTGCTCGGCGTCCTTCCGCTGGGTACTCTAAATCACTTCGCCAAGGATCTAGGTTTGCCGATCGAACTCGATGCGGCGATCGATGCGATCGCGGCGAGCAATCCTATGGCAGTCGATGTGGCCGAGGTCAACG
This sequence comes from Mesorhizobium norvegicum, assembly GCF_004919685.1. Taxonomy (GTDB): domain Bacteria; phylum Pseudomonadota; class Alphaproteobacteria; order Rhizobiales; family Rhizobiaceae; genus Mesorhizobium; species Mesorhizobium norvegicum. The sequence goes on from NZ_SMYZ01000079.1 coordinate 32,848, forward strand.
GCCGTGTTTTTCTCAACAACTCATCGATTGGCGTCTATCCCTTCTTCGTTGCAAAACGTTCCGCCGAGCAACGGCGGCACGGATTGGGTAAGCTGGCCGCCATCGGCCCTGCTCTCACGCGAACACTAAGATTCGCGTCTTGGCAGGCTGTCCATATTGCCGCTCAAGGCGACCGCAAAAGGTTGAGAACGCCCTGCGTGTTTGTCGGCAACAATTTCTACGACATCGCCGATCTCGGCCGTCGCAAAGGCCTCTCCTCACAAGAGCTATGCGTTTATGTCGTCAAACGGAAGTCGTGGTTCGGACTGGCGTTGCTCCCATTCAAAATCGCGTTGGGTTTGATCGACTCAACTCGAGATTTAGAGATGTATCGAACAAAAACCCTCCAAATCACGTCGCATCGAACCACTATGCTGGTTTCTCTGGACGGCGAAGCCGTCAGTATGGATATGCCCCTGGACTATCGAATTCGCCCAGCTGCGTTGCAGGTTCTTTCACCTGCGAAAATGGATTCGATTTAGTGGCCGGCCCTGTCGCTGGAGCAATTTGGTGAGGACACTCGTCCATCTTTCCGATCTGCATTTTGGAAAAACAGAGAGCCTGCTTGTCGAAGCGATGGGTGAGGAGGTTCGTTCCGTCGGTCCGGATTTAGTCGTCGTGTCGGGGGATTTGACGCAACGCGCCCGCAAGAACGAATTCTTGCAGGCGCGAGCCTTCCTCGATTCCCTTCCTGGCCCTCGCATCGTGGTACCCGGCAACCACGATGTGCCGCTCTGGAATGTCTTCGCACGCGCCTTTACGCCTCTGGCTCGCTACAAACGCTACATCGAGGCGGATACGGATCCGTTCTACTCCGATGCCGAGCTCGCTGTCGTCGGGATCAACACCTCACGATCGCTGACGATAAAGGACGGCAGGATCAATGCCCGTCAACTCGAGGCGGCAAAAACCAAACTTGCACGTCAGTCCGATAAAATTACCCGGATAGTGGTCACGCATCACCCATTCGAAGGGCTGGATTTCGAAAGCGACGATGGCATTGTCGGCCGTGCCAGTCTCGCAATGGATGCATTCTCGCGCAGTGGCGTGGACATGATATTGTCTGGCCACCAGCATCTTCATCGCGCCAGTTCGAGCGCCAGGCGCTACCTTATCGACGGCTATGCGGCGTTGCTAATCCAGGCAGGAACAGCGGTTTCTTCGCGGCGTCGTCAAGCGGGGAATTCGATCAATATTATTCGCGTCGATCGGCCAGATATCTTAGTGGAATGTCGCGCCTGGCAGCCTTCCCAGGGTGGGTTCGAAACCTCAGCCCGATATTCCTTTCGGCACGATCCTGCTGGATGGCGAGCGACTGGAACTGCTTGACTGGCGCGCAGTCTACTTCGACGAGAAAACAGCTCTCCGGATCTAAAGGTGATCGTCTCGATGCTAAGCCCGCCATTGGGGACGTGTCCGCCCATGCGCCCTCGGACACTTTCCGCACATCCCGACGGACTCGTAAATGGAATTGCATATATAAGCCGTCACTACATGATAGCGCGTTCTCCTGAAATCCGGCAGAGATGCCCCGATGCCAGTGTCTAGCCGTAACCTCGTTCGATTCACGTCCGCATCCCTGCTGATAGGGTTCGTGGCTTTGACGGCTATCGTCGCCACCAACTTCTGGCTAGGTCAACGAGCGCAATCCTATTTCGATGCGGCGATCGAGGCGCGGGACACGCGGGTCGCGGCCGTGGAGTTGCGGAATGCAATGCAGACAGCCGAGGCGAGTGAGCGGGGCTTCGTAATCACCGGGAACGAGATTTATCTGGGGCCTTACCAAACGGCCAAAGCCCAGTCACAACGCTACCTACAAGCGCTGCAGACCCTTCTGAAATCCTATCCCAATTCTGATTCCACGCTACAGAGGCTGTCAGCAATCATAACCACCAAGTTTGATGAACTCGACCAGACGATAGCGCTCAAGCGCGACCAGCGGGACGCGGAGATACTGACGATATTCCGCACCAACAGGGGCAAAGCCCTGACCGACGAAGCCAACGTGTTCTTCTCCGGGATCATTGGGCGAGCGGATGACCGGCTTACGTCAGGCGTTGCCGAGCAACGTGCCAACAGCGGATGGCTACGGCTAGTTTCAGCAATTGGCGGGCTTGTCATTGTCGCCGTGGTTGGTGGCGCAGCCTATGGGGCCGCTCGCTACACCAGAGAACTTCGCGATACGCGCGACGAGGTCAATGCGCTCAACAGCGAACTGGAACAGCGCGTCGCCACCCGCACCGAGGACCTGGCAAAGGCGCGCGATCGGGCCGAAGTGCTTTTGTCGGAGGTCAATCACAGGGTTGCCAACAGTCTTGCCCTTGTCTCGTCGCTCGTGAACCTGCAGTCGAAGGCTGTTGGAGATCGTGCCTCCAAAGACGCACTCGCCGAAACGCAGGATCGCATCTTTGCGATCTCGCTTGTGCACAGGCGGCTCTATGGCTCGTCCGACGTCCGATCGGTTGCTCTGGGCGAATATCTTACTGGGCTGCTCGACCACCTGCGCACGTCGCTGCGCAGTCAGGTTCATGGAGTAAGCTTGTCTTATGAAATCGAGCCAATTGAGCTTGAAACGGACACCAGCATCAACCTCGGCGTGGTGGTCACTGAACTTGTGACCAACGCCTTCAAGTATGCTTATCCGGATGGCGTCGGTGAAATCCGCGTCCGGCTCAGCAAGGTGCCAGGCGACCAAGCCGAGTTGAGGGTCGAAGACGACGGTGTTGGAAGGGCCGAGGGCGCGCCCGCCAAAGGGACTGGGGTCGGGAGCAGGATCATCAATGCCATGTGCATCAGCCTCGGCGCCAAGATCGAGTATCGAACTCTCCAGCCTGGAACCGTAGCTCATTTGGTATTTTCGACAAAACCACGGCGCGCTACAGGAGTATAGCAGACCGCGCCATCGCAAGATGGAAAACTAACTGCGGCAGCACCACGAGCGTTGATGTGATAATCGTCAGCGGCTGATGCCGACGGGGGAACAGACGTGTTTTATCGGAAGAAGACTGCCTGCCGTTGGCCGACCGGGTCAGCGATAGCTCTGCTTTTAATTGCCACGATGGGCGGGATGACTTTTGCGGGTGCCCAGGAAGGCGCCCCGGGCATTAAGCAGCGGACGGTGTTCCCCGCCTTCGATCCGAACGCGTCCTCATGCAACGCTCCGGCAGGTCTTACAAAAGTGCTAGCCTATGTGCAGGAGAACGACCGTGACTTCCTGCAGGGCGTCGACCATGGCCTGTCCCTGGCGGCAAAAAATCGTGGCTTAGAATATCGGAGAGTTCTGGCGGAAAATGATGTGGGAAAGGCGATAGCCCTGGTTCATTCTTTCGTCGCGGCGAAGGTTGGCGCCATGGTTGCCACGTCCTCGGATCCGGCGGCTTTCGGCCCCTCGCTTCAACAGGCAATCTGGTCGGGAGCGTTTGTCGGCACCATCGTGCCTCCACCGGCAACGCTGCTGCTTAATGCTCCACAGTATCAGACGGGAAAGGTGCTAACCAACGCGGCGATCGAGCATATCAACACCAAGCTCGGTGGGAAGGCCAGGGTCGTTCTGCTGACCCAAGACACGATGGAATTTCTGGCGCCGCGGTTCGCGGCAATGCGCGACGGTCTGAATGCAATGCCCGGCGTAACGATCGTCGCCGATATCGCGCCTAAGCCGGTTAACAAGGAAGGCGGGTTCGCCACCATGCAGACTATCCTTATCGCGAACCCGGATGTCGACGTGGTGCTTGGCGGCGATGCCGTCGTGCTAGGCGCGCTGCAGGCATTGCGCGCGGCGGGCAAAGACCGGCCGGACCAATTCCTTGGTGGAATTGATGGCGAGGCGGAGGCGGTTGCTGAAATCAGGAAAGGCAACAGTCCATACAAGGCGAGTATCTCGCTGTCTTCGCCCGTCTTCGGCTATGCCATGGGCGAGTTTGCGGCCGACTGGCTCGAGGGCAAAAGCATCCCGCAGGCGATGGACATCCTTCCTATAGCGCTGACGAGGTCCAACCTCTCGCAGTACGAGGCCGACCTAATGGACCCTGCGTCCGTATACGCCGACCCAGCCCGCCGGGACGCTTACCTGACCATGTACGGTAACACCTGCTATGATAGCCGCGACCGCTATGTAAATTTCCCTTGGTCGTCTGAGCAGTAGACTACTTAGCTGCCCGGAAGCCTGCTCAGCCTGGCAGGGCGGTTATATAGCGGCCAAATGTTAGCTTTCGAATATCCGCCGCGAAAAGGGGCCTGTCCGCTCACTGTCCAAAAAAGCGACTCCAGAAAGCCTGCTCAGTAATGACAAGTCTGGCAAATTGGCCTTAGGCAGACGGCGGCGCCTTGCCGAAATCCAACAACCGTGCTCGGCCGGGGGGCAACCAAAATCCAAGTCGTGCATTTTAGTAGATGCTGTTAGACCAACTCCCTATGTGCTGTTCTCGATGCGGTGCGCGCGACCATGGTTATGAGCACTGCACACATCTGAACCATGGCAGCCTCTCCGAGGCGCCTGCGCCTTCGACCAAGGGCGATGAACGGCACAAGCAACAGGTTCCGGTTAGCAATCCAAACCAGATCGCTGGGCCGGGCGAGATCGCTGGGCGGGGCCGGATTTTTTGACACTGATTGAAGTCGTGCGCCTGCAGCGCGCGAAGTCAGATCGCGGCACTGAAGCCATTTGCCCGCTGGGTCCCTCCAAGCGGTCAAAAGGGCCGGAAGGCCCGTCGCCCGCTGGCTCCCGGCCAGCGGGCGTTTTATACAACAGACCGCAGATTACCCCGGAACAGGCCGCGGCGTCCTCCGACGGATTGTATCTCCGGCTAAGCCCGGTTCGCGGCGTCGCCGCCGAAGCAATCTGCCCGTGGTCTGTTAGCAAGCGCGTCATTCGAGATTTAGCGGGAACGAATGTGGCAGTGCCCAGTTTGGATATCGTCGGGACACGACATGGAGAATTCAAATGACACGCCGACCAACGATTTTGGCCAGCACCGCACTCGGTCTGCTGATCGCGTCCGCGCCGTTCGGGCCCTTCGCGCCCCTCAGCAGCGCAGCATTCGGTGCCGCACGGTTCGTCGCATCCGCACCGCCAATTCTTATCAAGTTAAAATGCAAGGAGGGCGAGTCCGCCGAAGCCTGCGCGCTGAGGCAGGAGGCTCCGTCCGAAAACGCTCCAGCGACCGAACCACAGCCTGCTCAGAAACCGCAGGAGCAGCCAAAAGAGGCAGCACCTCCGTCTGAGGCGGCTCCCGTTCCAGAATCCACCCCACCGGCTGAACCGTCCGCGAAGGAACAGCCTGCTCAACCGGCCGCGCCAGCGCCGCCAGCCGAGCCTGCGCCCGCTCAGGCTCCCGACAAATCGGCGCCAGTCAAGCAGGTCCAGCCGCCCGCAGATCAGGCACCTTTGCCCACCCCGGCTCCCCAGGCGCCTGCTACGACGGATCAGCCTTCGCCTGCCCAGGGTGAACAGCCGGCGGAACCTACGAGCAAGCCAGAAAAGAAACCTGCCGCCGAGGCGCCTGCACCAACGCAGCCCGTGACTGGCGAGCAACCTGCAACCGACCAGCAGCCTCCAGCCTCCGAAAAGCCAGCCAATGGTGAGCCGGCGGCGCCCGCCCAAAGCTCAAAGCCAGTACAGGGCGAGGCGCCAGCAGATCCGAACGCCGCACCAGTTCTCGACAGCGAAAAGGATGCAAAACGTCCTAGCAAGGACGGCAAACCGCCCGCTCAGCAGAGCGATGGCGGTCAGGCCCCCAAGCCTGCGGCTGCCCCCGTAGACTCCGGACCGCCTCCTGCGGACGACAAGGCCGCGCAGCAGGAGATCAAGCCGGAGAAGATCGTTCCGGTGACGGACGAAAAGGGTACCCGCCGTGACAAGGCCCCAGATAGCCAGGCGCCGGAGCGTCCAAAAGGCGCCGATGTCCTCACCGAAATTGGCGGCCGGGTCATCATCCAGTTCAACAACCAGACGATTGTCGAGAGCAACGAAGCGCCGCGAATGAACCGTGGTGCCAAGGATGTGTACTACGAGGATCTGCCGGGCGGCCGCACCCGCGAGACAATCGTTCGCGACAATGGCAACCAAATCGTCACCATCCGCAACCGCTATGGCGACGTCTTCCAGCGCTCCCGCATCACGCCCGACGGCCGCGAGTATGTGCTGAGCTATGTCGACGAGAGGTATTACCAGGACGTACAGGATTGGCGCGATCCTGGAGATGACTTGCCATCGATGCGGCTGAACATCCCGCGCAAGCAATACATCCTGGAGTCCGATTTGGTCGAGAATGCCGGCGACTACTATACCTTCCTCGAGCAACCGCCGGTGGAAAAGGTGCAGCGGCTCTACTCGGTCGACGAGGTCAAGCGCTCGGCGCGTGTGCGCGATATCGCCCGGCGGGTTGATCTCGACACGTTGAATTTCGAGTCCGGTTCGGCGGCGATCTCGGACAGCGAAGTCAAAAAGCTGCAAGGCGTTGCGGACGCAATGAAGCGGCTGCTGAAGAAGAACCCGGCCGAAACATTCTTGATCGAAGGCCATACCGATGCCGTCGGTAGCGACAATGCGAACCTGGCCTTGTCCGACCAGCGAGCAGAGGCAGTTGCCGAGGCCCTCACCAACGCCTTTGGCATCGCGCCAGAGAACCTGACGACCCAAGGCTATGGCGAGCGCTATCTTAAGGTGAACACGACAGGGCCCGAACGGCAGAACCGCCGCGTCGCTATTCGCCGCATCACGCCGCTGGTGGCGCCCGTCGCCAGCGCCAACTGACAACGGCGTCTCGCGACGCGGCAAAGAGTGCCGAGTCGCGAGACCCTTGCCAGCCAAGCTGATCAATGGCCCGGCCTCCTCTGCTGACCGAAGATGCTTGTCTTTCAAACCCCGACGGGGCCTTTTAAGACTTCATTTACCGTGCGGTTTTAGCATCCCACTTGCGGCTAAGTTACAGTCCCGCATTTTCAGGCAACACCGCCCGTCGCTCTCAGTCACCTAAGAGCGACGGGTACCTGCCTCAGGCCCAAGGCGACTTTTATCAATTGCCGGGACCGACCTGGCTCTAGGCTTCCGCTTTGGCCGCCGCCGCCGGAGGTTGAAGAGATTTAAACTTCCCCTCGGCCAAATGTCGGTCCGCCTGGACACCCCCGCGAAGCTGGAACAGAGTTGTTGATGGGAAAAGCAGTGTCTGGCCGTTTAAATGGGCAGGTCCGCAGAGCCGAAAAGGCCGTAGCGATCGGGTGATCAATACCCCTAATTAGAACCCTCGCCGTTCGGGCGCGTAACGTAATCCGCCGCGAAAACTAGAGAACTCGAGCATTGAAATGGCGCAGGTCCGGCCAGATTGGCCGGACCTGATACCATTACCTCCTGCAGATGCGAACTCGCTCGATGACGCGGTGGTGATGACGCCAATGCTTGATCAGCGCTACGCGGCAATGGTGTCGATGATGCAGATGGTAATAACGGGGCCTATAGCCGTTGTCATACATGTCGTAGTATTGGGAATAGCCTTGACCGTAGTAGTCGGGGTACCGATCACCATCACCATAGTAATCGTAATTGTCTCCATAATCGTCGCCATAGCCACTACCAAAGCCGATAATGACACCGCCGGCGTTTGCCGGATAAATGGCGGTCACAGCACAAGTGACCACGATCACCGATGAGAGTAGGAGTTTCCTTATCATGACAACTCTCCCTGAGAGTGTCCCTATCCGGGACAAAACGCTCCAGGCAAAGGTTCGTTCCATGGAAAGCCGCGATCATTGGATAGCTGAGTGCTGCTTCGTCGATGCGGAAATCGGGGGCGTGCTGAGGCGTATGATCAAGCCGAATGGCTGTTTCGAAGTGCAGTGCTTTAGCCGCCCCCTTGAAATCGAGCACCGCAACGCAGTTTCCAAAAACGTCGTGGATCCACCGGAGCTCTTTCGGCTCGGGATCAATGAACATGGCGTGGTCTAGAAGTCTCTGGTCGAAGCTGTCGCGCGGTCTGAATATCAGCCGGTGTTCGCCAAACCTTACAGGTCGGCTGTAACGATAGACAGTCGAGTGCCTCACTGAAAAAATAGGCATGACGTCGTTTTATGCCTTCTGCATACACACACCGGTTTCTCCGGGACGATCGAGGGGCCTCGGGCGCGGAGAGACTCAACGCCTGAGTAAACAAATCAAAGCGGCCAAAAACTGGCCGCTAGTAGGGCAATGTCGCTACTGCCGGGCTTCCTACAATGTCGATGCCGTCGATCTAGAGGCGGCAGGCATCAAGGCCCACGCGAGATCGGGATAGGCGTTGCCTCAAACCTGCTCACCTCTCGGTTCGAACTTTCCCGCCGAGATACGTCTGATGCCTCGATTTGTAATATCCTGCCCAAGGCGTAATGTCTCAACTGGTCCCTTTCGACACCCTTACGAGCGCACGCGAAGAAAACTAAGGCAGAGAAGGACGCCGAAACGTTGGCTTACACGGTGATTTGGTACGGCAAGCAAGGCATCGTCGAGAATGCGTCGTTCGAGACCGAGAAGGCTGCACGGGATAACGCGCTGGCGACCTTTTCCGCTCGAAACATGCGCGGTATTGTAGCGGTCGAGGTTCGCAAGGACGACGGCACCGTTGTATTCAGCCATGCAGGCACCAACTAATCGTCCGCATCTTGGTCAGCTTTAGAACGAGATTTTGGTCCCCCATTCCAACGGCGTGTTGCTTCTGTAACGTCGAGCATTCCGCTGCGCCTTATAGTCGGGCCTCTCGCAGCGTGATCCATGATCGGTACCGCCCATGCTGATCAGTTCTCGCGTCCGGGCTTCGGTAATCCGGGTTCGCGCGCAAGGAAACGGATAAGAGCCTTCTAGCTCTCCACCGGGGCGGATCGCATCCTTTCTGAACGACTTCGGAACCCAAGGGGCGTCACGGCGCCAACTTCCCCCATCAGGTCTGCAGGGGACATGTGAGGTTCATTAGGAGGCCGATGTTAAGAGATCAGTAACCAATCCGGAAGAATGTCGCTTGCGGCCTCTTTTCGCTGCCAGGAGCACTCAACATGCGTCGCGGCCTCAGTCTACTTGCACTCACCTTTAGCACGGCGCTAGGCACTGGCACGGCAACGTTTGTCATCTCACCGGCTCATGCCGTGTCATTGCTTACCCCCGATACCGTCAACGGAGCGCCCCTCGAAGCAATTTCGCCGACGGATGTGCCCCCAGATTCGAAGATCGACCCGCTGACCACCGGTAGCACGTTCAATGTCGGTGCCGTCGCCCCTTCAACGGAATTCACCACGGCCGCCGTGAGCGACACGCCCTCACCGTCCATTGTCCGCCTGCAGGTATTGCTGGACAGGGCAGGGGCGTCGCCAGGAGTGATTGACGGTCTTGATGGGGGCAACCTGCGGCACGCCATCGCAGCCTTTGAAGTGATGCGTGGCCTTCCGGTCGACGGAAAGATCGGGCCCCAGGTCATCGCCGCCATAGACGCGGACAAGCAGGTGATCGGCAGCTACGTCGTCACGGCGGACGATCTTTCCACGGTGGTGGGTGCCATTCCGAAGGACTACGCCAAAATGGCCGAGATGAAGTATCTCGGCTACGCTCGTCCAAGCGAGGCCCTGGCCGAGCGCTTCCACATGGACGAGGATTTTCTGAAGGCACTCAATCCTGGCGCTACCTTCGCCGAGGGAGAAACGATTTCGGTGGCCGATCTAGGCTCGGGGAAGCGCGGAAAGGCCGTCAGACTGGAAGTAGACAAGGCCGAAGGCCAGGTTCGCGCCTATGCGGAAGACGGCTCACTCCTGGCGGCCTTTCCGGCCACCATTGGCAGCGAGGAGAACCCATCCCCGTCCGGCATGCATACAGTAAGGGCGGTGGTCTCGAACCCGAGCTACACCTACAATCCCAAGCTCAATTTCAAACAGGGCAACAACGACAAGGTCCTGACCCTTCCGCCCGGCCCCAATGGCCCCGTCGGCACGGTGTGGATCGACCTGTCTGAACCGAGCTTCGGTATCCACGGGACCCCCGAGCCCGCCCGTATTGACAAGACCGGGTCACATGGCTGTGTACGCCTGACCAATTGGGATGCTGGAGAACTTGGCAAGCTTCTCAGTCCCGGCGTGCCGGTCCAGTTCCTCTGAGCGGCGAGGAGAATCCGGCCGTAGACTTCGACTATCCGCCCGATGTCGAGGAGATGCAGAGCCCCGAAACTGCGCTGGCGCCGGAATGATCGAGTCGGAGTCCAGTTCAATGGTACCGAGACGAAGCCAGAACTGCATTACGGCTGAACCTTGGATGCAACTTCACCACCATGCAGTCGGGGCCTCGCGCGACGTTAGCGGGCAGTCTCCTACCGACATTTTGACCAGGCTCGGCGTCGAAATCCGCGCGTCGCCGCCTTGCACCGTCGAATAAGCCAGAGATCTCGTCGCACGCTGTACACTTGTCTAAATCGCGGGGCGTTTTGCGGGAACAAGCATCACGAAGGAGCGTTGCTCGCTCTCCACCCACCATCATGAAAGGACCGGTGCAATGCTGAAGGAACTACCTCGCAGGCGAGACGGCGCCAGACCCTCATGTGGGGTGTGGCGATTGCCAGTGCTTTCTTTGTCGTCCTGATAGGCTTGTTCGTTTTAGGCGTGCTCCAGTCGCAAGGTGGGGCGGAAGCCGAAAAGATGTTGTTGGACCCTACGCTCGGCTTTCCGGCTGATCGTCTATTTGATTGGAACTTGATGGGCACCCGTGGGTTTCGTCATGAAGAGGAGACATCGCCGTGAAACTGTTACACCTTGCCCCCATCGCTATTCTTGCCTGCGCCCTGGCTCTTTCCGCTTGCGCTAATACCGTCCGAGGCGTCGGTAGGGACGTCAAATCGACGGCGAACGCAGTTGACGACACTGTCAACAAACCCTGATCGATGCAGCGGACCGTCACGGTTATCGAGAAGGCAACCGGTCGGGTGATCGGCGCACTGCCAATCGATCTTGCAGGCCAAGTTCACCAAGCCTCGGATGACGAGTATTTCGCGAAGGCGTTCGAAGCTGCAGTCGACAGCGGCCTCATCAATGAGGCTGATGCGCGTTTGCTTGAATTCCGGCTCGAATAGGTAGGCCGACCGAGGTCAGGGATAACTCAAGCAACCCGTCTGCACCGGGCTGTCAATTCTTGCCGCCCCGCCTGCGTGGCGTTTGGGATCATGAATTCGTCGACGAAGTCACCTATTTCGGCGGCAACTCGGTGCGGGTATGAATGATCTCTCTCGTCTGCGCGGCTGCATTGGCTACGGAACAAAGCGTATGGTGCGTAGTTAGATATTAGTGGAGACTAATGTGATGCTGCTGGCGTTGGGCAGTGCGCCTGAGACCGAGGCACTGTCGTCCAGGAATGCCGACGCGGAAATTCTTGGAGTGCTCGACCTCAACAACAAAACGGAGGCCAAATTCCCCATCGCCCGCCTCGGAGAGGCAATCCAGTTCGTCGCAAATGCCTCAGTGCTCGGATATGATGTCCGCGCGGCGATGGTCTTCTATGGGGAATCAGGCACACCAAGCCTTAGGTTGATTGACTGCGAGCGGTTATGGGCCAAGTACGGCGCTGCCCTGCTTGAGCCATAGACTTCGGCCTGTAGAAGCTGAGGATAAAAGGTCGGGCCGGTAACCTTGGCCTTTACTTCAGCTAGAGGTCACAGGGAGCCTGGAAACCCGGCCCTTACCGAAGGGGAAAGCTCTCACCCCCTGACTGGAGAATGTGCATGACTTCTGAAGAATTTAAAGCTTGGCGCAACAGCCTCGGAATCAGCCAGACGGAAGCGGCGACGACGCTGGGCGTTTCCCGAGGGTCCATTGAGAACTACGAACGCGGGCAAAGTGGAGAAAAAAGGACTGTCCCCATCCCCCGAACCGTCGAACTCGCATGCTACGCCATCTTGGCGCAAATCGATGCAGTGCTGGGGCCGCCGATCGGCTCACTTTTAGATCAATGGTTTGCTCGGGTCAAAGGGGAATTGACCGCGTTGATAGCGACAACCAATAAAAAGCCCGCCTAGGTCAGGCGGGTTTCGGACGCGAAGCATCACGTTGCCCCAAATCCCTTGCTCGTCGACGCTAATAGGCCGCGAACTTCGGCTCTTGGCGTAAATGCTTGTATTGCAAGTTTTTGTGGAGCGATCTGGGCACAAGAGAGTTGTGGACCGCCAGCATCATCTTGGCAGGAGGGTCCATTGGCGCCTAGCATCTGCGTGTTGGTTGTCGAGGACGAGCCGCTAATCCGCATGGACATCGTGGATTTCCTGCTCGGCGAGGGTTTCGAGGTATTGGAGGCTGCCAATGCCGATGAGGCAATCGACTTGCTCGAAGCCAATGCCCAGATCCAGATCATGTTCACCGACATCGACATGCCGGGGAGCATGGATGGCATAAAGCTCGCCGCTGCTGTTCGCGACCGCTGGCCACCCGTCAGAATTGTAGCGACGTCAGGCCAAGCCGTATGACAACGCAGCCATAGCGGGAAGTTTACGCGACCTGGTCTCAACTTGACATGGCCAGCCAGCCAGTTCTTCCTCCTCCATGGCGTGGGTAGGTCGGGTCTCGATCACTAGCTTCGGCCTTTGAAGGCGAGCGCGCGGTTATTGTGCGAGGCGCTGCGGCTGGATTTTCGGCGTGACGACCAGGCCATGTTTTGACCAGTCATAAGCGATCGAGCCGCGCAGATGCCCAGTTACGCTGCGCTCGACCAATCTGCTGCCGTAGCCGGGCGGACCTGCAGGTGCCTCAACGAGCGGTCCGCCACTTTCTGTCCAGACGATGGTGACGTCGTCGTCATGCGCCGAGCAGGAAACGTCCAGCGTCCCCGTCTCGGCAGACAAGGCACCGTATTTGAGAGAGTTGGTTGCAAGCTCGTGAATGATAAGCGCGAGGATAGTTGCCGAGGACTCGCCGACGCTCATCCTTGGTACCGACACTCGAATGCGCCCGCTGAACGCTCCCAGATCGTCATAAGGCGCAAGTAGTACCGTAAGCAGGTCGCCAAGCAGCGCTGAGGCGGCCTCGGTCTGGCCGGGCACCGGCCGCACCAGATCATGGGCTCGCCCCAAAGCAGTCAGCCGCTGTGTAAGCTCGCGCGCCATGTCATTGGTGGTGGTCGTCGAACGCGAGGTGATGGCAGTAAGGCCCGAGGCTATGGTCAGCAGGTTCTTGACGCGATGGCTCATTTCGCCGGCGAGAAGCTCGCGGCTTTCTTCCGCCTGTTTGCGGCCGGTCACATCAATGAAGATGCCGAACATGAGCCGCTGGACGATCCCTTCGTCGTCGCCTTGACCGCGCGCGGAGATCCATTTGAGTTCGTCGCCTATCATGATCCGGAAGTCGATCTCATAGGGGCCGACAATCGCCCGCGTGGCGTTGAAGGCCGCCCGTACTCGGTCGCGGTCGGCCGGATGGATGTGCGCGGACAGGTCTTCGAACTTGACGTCTGTGGTGCGAGGGATGCCCCACAGGTCATAGGCTCGGTCATCCATTGCCAATGCGTCGCTATCCACGTTCCACGACCACAGGGCGACCCCTGCGGCTTCGATGGCTCGGACCAGGTTCTTGGGTTCCCAAAGGAGGGGCTTTAGATGTTCGGCGGTTGTCGTCATGGAAACTCGCAACGGTATCGAAAAAGGAACGGCTCTGATGCTGTAAACCAGAAGCTGGCGGTTCTATTAGCCCGATTCCTCCGTGCGTATGAGAAAAAACACAGATCAGATGCCGATTCGAGCGCCCGACATATGCACCGCTGCCGCGTATCGTGATCCACCACCAGCCCCGATGAAGCCTGCTTGGCGAATGCCCGCGCGCCTTCTTCTACAAAGGGTGATGAAAAATTCACAACCTGTATACGTGGTCACTATCCACCGATGAACGGTTTCCCGTACCTGGGCGGGCGTTCTGGCAACCTGAGCGCAACGCCTTTCGACACGGCCGAAGAAGCCTTGGCGTTCAACAATCAACGGCGGCGGCCTCAGGCACTGAACGCCAGCCTACCGAGATTGTGGGGCTTACCAATATCCCGGCATTGGGAACATGGACCCAATTCTGGCATTCAATGCTGCGCCTTCAATATTCTGGCCTCTCGCAGAAGTGAACCACGGTCAGTACCGACCATATTGATCAGATCTCTCGCCTGGGCTTCGGTAATCCCGGTTTCGCGCGCCAGGAAACGGACGAGAAAGTCCTCTTGTTCCTCCCTATGCCCGCGATCCCGCCGTTTCTCATGGGCAATGTATGACGATTTTGGCTGTTCTACCGAACGCGGCGATGGAGCGTCCTCGTCGTAATGGACGCCTTGAACGGTCGCCCTGCCTCCTCCGCTGCCGCCAGAAACGCCTGCCGGGCATTCTCCACCTCGTCCTTCGAAGCCAGCGAGCCTGTGCAGGCCTGCAACGCGTCCCGGTATATCGAGCCGTGCTCCTGAGGCCACTTCTCCATCAGCAAGATCGCAGCCTCGGACGCACTGGACAGCCCGAAGTTCTCCATTTGGCAACTCGACCGTCACGGGAACCCTGAAAAAAGCATCGTGCATCGCGTCACCCCTGTCCCACCATCTCTTAGCGAACGAGGCGCGACTAGCGAACGAGGCGCGACGACATTCGTTCCAGCCCAACGTGTAATGCGGCCTATCCCTCCAACATCAGGCAGCTGATGCCGATCTCGCAATGAAGCCCCCTTGCTATTTGGGAGCTTGCGGCCGGCCGGCGCGGCCCCCCAGGTGGCCGGGTTCCGATGCAAGGCTCAGATCCAAGCATCCATTGGCGGCTTGGGGCGTTAAGACTGACGTCAGCAGGCCCCCCAAACCGAGTAGCCAAGGGCTGGCGCAATCTCGGAGAACATTACACATGGATATTCCTAAAGGCGCGACCGTTGCTGTAGCCGATGGCGAGAGGCTCAATCTGTTCCGCAATTCAGGAGACGAAGCCAATCCAAAACTGACGGCCTCGGTCGTGGAAGACGTGGCAAACGAGAACAAGGGATCCGGTGCGCGTCATCAGAGCAGCTCCGCCAATCCGGACAACAGTCAGATCGAGGAGGACAGTTTCGCCGCCGGAACCGCCGATCTGCTCAACCGACAGGTCCTCGGCGGGCAAATCGCCAACCTGATCATCATCGCCGCTCCGCGAACGCTTGGCGAACTGCGCAAGCACTATCATCAGAAATTATCGGACGTTCTGATTGGCGAAATCGCCAAGGATCTCACCGGCCATTCGGCCCAGGAGATCGAGAAGGCAGTTGCCAGCGCCTATACGCGGCACGGCACCCTTGCCTCACCCATGGTATTTCGGACGTGCAAGGCCGTGACGATGCCGCTTGGCTAATCATGTCAGCATATACGAACGGCGCGAATAGTCTGGACGAACTGTGGGCGGCGCTTGAGACGGAAGAGCGCCGCCAAGCTTAGGCGTTTTAAGCCTCTTATGCGCCGCTCACTTTCGGCTGTCTCGGGGACATGGGCCAATACTCCTGGAACGGCTGGACGGTGTGCGAGCCTGCGGATAAAATGCTGTTGACCGACAGGATATACAGCACCGATGGACAGCAAGCGGCTCGACCACAAACTGGACTGCAAAGCGTGCGGGACGATCCTGTTGGACATCCCGAACAACGCGGAGGAGCACACGGCCATTCATTGCAGCCAGTGTGGCGCGTATCTCGGGGAATGGGGAGAACTGCAGGATGATTTTCACAAGCAGGCCGGAGACACGCAGGCCTTCGACCTGAACCACGGCAATATCGTGAAGAAGTAGTCCCATTAGACGTACCGGATCGCTTCTGGTCGAATATGCCGCGGCAGAGCGCGCCGTTGCGTGCCTCGCCGCGCAAATGCTTCAAGCGAGCATGGTCTGGGCTTGGCCCGCCAGCGTAGTTGGCAGCAGCCTTGTGGGCCGCGGTGGCATCCTGGGACCGCTTGCCATAGTTGCCACGTCTCGATAGCATTGATGAAAGCCCAGCCAACATGGCGTGCCTTTCTTGCCCATGAGGTAAGAGTTTCGGTGTCGCGCTCGCAAGGGCTATGGCTTGTGGCGATCAACCCGTTAGGAACCGGCGTGGCCGTGGCGGCAGCATTGAAGCCAGTGGACGACAACGCCGGTGACACGACGAGCTTTGGCAAGTGCGCTTCGCTCGTGAGAAGCCGCCGCTATCCAAAAGAAAACGGCATCCGAACATTCAGTCGGCATACTGCTCGCCCCTGGGCGAGCCCGACACCAGTTGGCATCGCCTGGAACATAACCCGCATCGACTCGTTCCGTGAGAAACGCACGGCTACCCAGGGGATAAGTAGTGTCGAATCCAGTCGATCAAATCTTCGTCGTCACGGCCTTTGATCTGGACGAGAGCGGAGTTCTGATCCCCTCCTATAAGCCCGCACAGCCTGAAAGCGAAAAGGACGCGATCGCTTTGGCATCCGCACTTGCTGGCAAGCACGCCGGTGTGATTGCGTGGAGCAAACCTGCCGGAGGAACCACGAAGAAGGTGCTGTTTCAAAGAGGCGACGTCGGTGAATTGGAATGACGACGCATCAACGACCCTGCCAGCCATGAAGAGTCTGCCAGGCTCTTGCAACTTCAGCCGCTAGAAACGCGTGAACGCCTTCATGGACGTAGAACACTCGGCGACCCGCGGCACTACGACTTCACGCAGTTGAAAGGAATGCCTATCAACCATTCACTGGACTAAACACAGCTTACCAGCCGCTCTGCGGTGCGATGTCCATCTGGTAGATGCCTGGGCAGTGGGCGTCGAGCCAAGACCAAAGCCAGTCTTCGCGAACTCGCGAGGCGTGGCGCAGCTTTTCCTAGCCTTCGAGAATTCCCATTGGCCCCAATCGGGCTGATCCACTCCGCCAGCGGAGCGCCTGCCTTGCCTGCACTCGCCTTTCAACGTGCTGTGCGCCGCGAAGCTGGCCTTCGCTTCGCCGGCAGCGCCTGACTGAACTGGATATGGCTGCCCTTCAGCGAGTAGTCCTACGCGCGATCGCTGACCTCCTGCAAAATCTCTGGCATCATGTTCGAGCTATATGCTTAATGAGTTGTCCTTGCTCGACGATTTGGACGATCCACTGGCCCCCGAAATACACGACCGATACGCGGGCAGGTCCATCATCTTTCTTCATGGGCGTTTCCGCATTCTCTGCTCACAATCGCTTATGGTCACACAGCTTGTTTCGCGCTGCGGCCAAGAGACCCTCCTCATCTCTGTGGCCGTTCTGGAAAAGAGCCAGGATGAGACATTCTACTTTTCCCTTGGGTTGGTGTTAGGCAAAGGTTCTCCTCCGTCCGAAACTGCAGTTTCGGATCGAGCTTTGCGATCGTTGTTGAGGTTTGATTTCCGCGTTCTTCCGCGGCCTATGCGTCTTTAAGGTCGGAGGTCTTCCTTCCCGACAGGCTTTGAACCTTTAGCCGAAGAGCCAGGTTCCGGATGCAGAACGGGCTTATCAGTGGTCGTATTAGTCTTAGCACTGATTGCCTCAACCCAAGGCCCGGGCAGTACCTTTAGCGACGCGCGATTCAGGGTACGGTTTTCGAACCAAGAGTACCGCTTCCCAGAAATGTGCCGGCTTGGAGGTGCGACGACATATGCGCCGTCAGACTGGACATCAATGCCCTCTCCAATCGTCCCATGTCTCGTTTTGACGCCAAAGTTCGGCAGGGAGAAGTAGCGATGCTCGCCGCCTCCAGGCTCGAACGATGAAGGCGCGGCTGTAACTCAGCTTCGTATGGGCCACCTGCAGCTTGGTGCGCTCATTGCCGATGATGGCCCAATCCTCGGACCAATCGAACTGGAATGCCTCCGTCAGAGGCACAAAGGTGCCGCGTCCAGAGGTCTGCAGCTCTCTCTGAAGATCCGCCTTCCACTCCCGGGCGAAAGCAGCAACACGACCGTAAGACCCCTCATAGCCGAGGCTCAGCAGATCGGCATGAAGCTGCTTCATCGTGCGTTTCTGTTTGCGGTTCTTTTTGGCTTCCGTCCTCAGCCAGGCCGACAAACGGTCGGCAAAAGGGTCAAGCTTGCTCGGCCGTTCGGGAACCTTGAACTTCGGCTCCACACCGCCCACCCGCAGGTATTTGCGGATGGTATTGCGAGACAGGCCGGTCCTGCGGCTAATCTCCCGGATCGATAAATGCTCTCGAGATCACGCTCCATAATGCCATGTCGATCACTCCGTAGTCCCCGCTGAAAACACGCAGGGCAAGGTTCAAACATGGGTCAATTCTCGATGGAACGACCAGAGTGCTCGAGACGAGCTCATGTTCCTGATGAGGTTCTTTCCAAGACCAAAGAGGACGTCATGACCAAAATCCTACTCCTCGCACTCACTCTCCTCGCCACCGCCGGCTGCACCGCCACCACGTCCAACTGCTCTTTCTGGGACGACAAACCCTACGATGGGAGCCAGGAGCTGTGGCGCCAGTTCGATTGCCCGCTCACCGGGCAGCGCAGCATGTTCCTCAAATATCAGGAGTAGCCATGACCGAATGGCCCATTGACCATCAGCAGCAGGCCCAGGCCGAGGGCTGGGACATCTTCGAAGCGTCGGGCTCGCAGCTCAATGAGAACGGCGACCGGTCGTTCCAGCTGCAAGCCTGTGACGACGGTGAGCAGTTCCAAGGCGACATGCGCGACATGAAGGCCTGGGAGCACGTCTACGCCCAGGCCCACGCCGGCTCGCAGCTCCACGAACAGGCTCTGAACTTCCTCAAGGAGCACAGCGAGCCGGAGTTCGAGGCCATCATCAGCGAGAACAGCCCCGACGGGCGAGAGCTCAACGATGAATTTCCAGTGGACGCTGATATGATGGGCCTTGGACAATGATGCGGCAAACGCCACAAACACCTGGCCTGGGGCAAAGGCGCACACCGGCGCTCGCACCAACGGCGCGAAAACAGAGTCAGAAATCAACGGCAAACCTTGTTCCCACGCCGTTTCCCCCGCTGGTGTAAGCCAATTCACCGCCGAGCTGCCGGGCTAGCGAGGCGACAACCTTCATTCCCAGCCCTCCGCTTTGTGAAGGATCGAACCCTGCTGGAAGTCCACCTCCATCGTCAGAAACGGCCAGTTCATAAGCGTCGAGGCTAAGCTTCCGAAAAGACACCTTGATCTGTCCGGCGCCGTGTTTTGCCGCGTTGGTAACCAATTCGTTGACGATAAGGCCAAGCGGTACGATCTGCTTGGAGGTTAATTCCACGTTCTCGCTCTCAACGATGATCGTTCCACCCTCCTGCAGCCCTACGGCGCGCGACAGATCATCGCTAAGGCGCTGCAAATAGGATTTCACATCAACGGCTTCGACTTCTTCGCCCAGATACAGATGCTGATGAACGCGGGCGACGGCTGTGATGCGGGTAGAGGCCGAGGCGAGCTGCCGGCTTGCCTCGTCGTCATCAGCGATCCGGCTTTGCAGGGTCAAGAGTGAGGACACCAGTTGCAGGCTGTTCATGACGCGATGGTCGATCTCCTTGGCCATCAACTCCGACTGCTTGAGCGCTGCTTCTTTTTCAGAGACGGCGCCAGCTAACGAGGCTAGGTTTTCGGACGCCTCCCGTAACGCCGTTCGCGCCGACAATCGAAGCTCCATCTGATCCATGACGATGGAGGCGAGGTCTTTGAGTTGGGCAATTTCTCTGTCGCTGGCCGTCCTGGGTTCGCGGTCTATGACGCAAAGAGTTCCGAGGTTGTGGCCATCGCTGGTTCTGAGCGGGATGCCCAAATAGAACTTCAGGCCACACTCCCCGGCTACCAGCGGGTTCGCGAGAGTACGTGGATCGGCCGGGGCGTTCTCGACCAACCACGGACCGTCGTGAAGGATTGCCGACGCGCACAGGCCTGGACCGCGGTCGATCTGTTCGGCTTCCAACCCATGGTGCGATTTGAACCAGATGCGGTCATGGTCGACCAGGCTGATAATGGAAATCGGACGACGTGACACGGTCAAAAGCGCCGTCACTGGGGGTGTCTAATATCTCGTAGCGGCGCACAGCCGCCAAGCGCGCCGCCTCCACCTTCATTGCTTCGGCCGAAAGCTCTCGCATATGACTCACTGAACGATCTCCGACCGGTGCAGCGTGGTTTAAGATCATTACTCACAATTCACAACGCCGGCAATCGCGGCCTTCTTCGGCGTCATAGGTAATCATGCCGTCGCACCCCTCCCATCGCAAGTGGGAGAGCTAGCGCTTCTGCTTGGCGATGCAGAAGCCGTTGAACTGCCGGTTCCCGCACTTTGTGCAGGCCAGCATCACCTCCAATGCCTTAATCCGGGTGTCTCGACCGAGCCGGCGCTGAAGCTCCCAACGGTCGAGCATCCCAATGTGCTCGCATGCATAGCAGTTGCCCAGGAGGACATACCATTCCTCCAGGGTGCCGAGCGTGGCTCGGATGTTCCTCTTAGCCTGGTTTATGTCGATGTGTTTCATCGACGTAGCAGGGCTGATCGCACTTCGAGTCACAGATCACGGCGACGATGTCACGAAGCGTCGGCTTCTCCGACGCTGTCATGAGCTTCGGCCCCACAAAGTAGGCCGTGTCCGCTGTCAATCGGACGCCTTTGCCCGCCCTGGCATTCACCAGGATGCGAGCAGCGAGGTCTTTCTCAGTCTGCATGTTCTCATTCTGTTCCAAAATCTGACCGGGAGTCAAGACCGTGAAATCGTTCACCCTCGACGGCAAGCGCCACAAGCTACACCCCAAAGTCCCGATCCAGCAGGTGCGTTGGCTGGTCGGCCGGCAGCACGTCAGCGAGCCTGACGCCACGATCGAGAAGCTGATCGTCGACCGCTCGGCCAGCTGGCCCAGGGCAGCGATCGAGTCTGCGAAGCGCCTGGCTGTCTGGTGCCACCGCAGAAACCAAATCCTCGTGAGGGAGATGAGGCTGTGACCAGCTACAAAGACTACATTGCCACGCTTCCGCTCGTCGAAGCCCTCTGGTGGTTCATTGAAAACACACCGGACGAGCCAGCCGAGCGCTCGGAGCTCTTCTTCGATCTGCGCGAGAGATATCGCGCGGATCAGGATGACCGACCGAAGGTCGGAAGGGCATGACCGTCCACCGCTACAGCCGCTGGACCTTCAAGGCCTCCAAGCTCGCCCACATGGAAACCGTCGAGATCGAAGACGCCGAAGTGTTCCGGCAAAGCCGCACCGGCGGCGAGCTCGGGTTCCGTCGTCAACCAGAGCCTGCACCGTGGCGTGGCGAAGCTTCGTCTCGCCGCGCAGATGTCTGACCCTGGCGTTGATGCCGGGCTTGACCCACTCGACGCCCGGGCCAGTCACGGCCTTCGGCACACCAACCGGCTGGTCGGCTCTCGCTTTCTGGACCTGCTGCCATAACCGATCGCGCATGTCGCGAGCCATGAATGCCGTCGTCTGCTTGCCTGGCTCGCTCTTGATGCCCATCAATTCGAAGTCGCCGATCTCCCAACACTTCGTCTTGACCCAGGAGTCGGATGGTCCGCTCAGATACCGCCCACCGCGGCGCTTCGATACCATGCCTTCGAGCCCCATCTTCTCGACAGCCGCATAGAACTCGGCACCGCCGCCCTCAACATGCTGACTGTACTGGATGATAACTACGTTGGAGGCGGGGCGCTCGGTTGGATCGTGCAGTTCCAGTCGCCATCGAAGGCATGGCGGACGAGATTGACCGCTTGCAATTCAGCTTCCGAGACTTTGACGCCGGCCGGATAGGTGTTGGTATCGAGTTGGCTGCGCACCTTCAATCCGGCATCGGTGGTCGTCGCAGCGATCAGCTCGACGATGACCTTGTGACTGATCAGCGGCTTGCCGCGCCAGTTGGCGGTGATGAACGAGAACAGGCGATGCTCGATGCGGTTCCACTTGCTGGTGCCGGGCGGCAGGTGGCAGACGGTGATCGGCATGCGCAGGTCGTCGGCGAGCCTCTGGAGCTGCAGTTTCCACAACCGCACCCGCGAACCATTGCTGCCGCCACCGTCGGCGCGTGATCATCAGGCGCGTGGCGTCCGGGTAACGCTCGCGGCCCATCTGCGTCCACCAGTTGCCGATAGCGTTGACCGCGAACGCCGCCGTGTCGTGATCGATGCCGACGCTCACCCAGCCGGTATTGTTGGCGATGTCGTAGACGCCGTAGGGCACCGCGCGCCCCAACTCCGGGATGATGAAGTCGTGCACCCGCACCTGCGGCGGCGAGCCTTGGGGATGCCATTCGCGCCCGGTATGCTTGAAATCGCCGACCAGTTCCTTCTTCTTCGTGTCAACCGAGATCGCCGGTTCGCCGGCCGCCAGCGCCGCCTTGACCTAGTTTTTGATGTAGTGGAATTGGGTGTCGCGATCGGGATGGTTCGCCCCCTCGCGTGTCTTGCGGTTGGCTTGCAGCCTGTAGCCGAGCTTGTGCAGGAGTTCGCCTACCAGCGAGCGGCCGATCTGGTGACCCATGTCGCACAGCGCGCCGGCAAGCTTGCTCAGGCTCTTGCAGGTCCAAAGCAGCGGCGACTGCGGATCGCCCCGCGTGTCGGGCTCGATGAGCGCTCGCAGATCGTCAATCAGGCTCGGATCCGTTTCGCTCTTCAGCTTGCCGCCGGCCCCTGGACGGCGCAGGCGCCCAGCCAACGCCTCGCCGCTGCCCACCTCGCGCAGCGCCCGTCCAATGGTGCTGGGGGCGATCCCAGTGGCCCGCGCCACCGCAGCGATCCCACCGCGCCCAGCCGCCAACGCCTCGGCCGCTGCAAAGCGCCGCCACGAGCGTTCGTCGAACACAGGACGGGGCGTCTCAAACCGTTGGCGAATGGCCGATTCATCGATCACACCGCGATGGTAGTCGCCGCTCCGACAAAACGGAATCCCAGACCCGCAAACCTTACATCACAATCGATTCATCAACCGCCGGACGACGCCTAAGGTATCAGTAGCCGTCCGGGCACCGGGCAATGTAAACGCGCCCATTACGATCGCGATAACGGCACTGGCCGGCCTCACTGGCGTGCCCGATCACCGCACCGGCGATCGCGCCGACTGCACCGCCAACGACAGCACCTTGTACCGGATCGCCGGCCACCGAGGCACCGATCGCGGCACCACCCAAGCCGCCAACGGCAGCGCCTTGTTCGGTACGGGAACATGCCACGAGCGGAATGAGCAGGCTCAAAATCAGCAGTGTCTTTTTCATTGGTTCTCTCCTGAGGCCTTGATTAGTCGGAGAATAAATGCGCTACGGCGTTTTTCGATCCATGGCCCATGGTACGGCTCGTCACAGCTCCAAGGCAGACTGCATATGCTGAGGGACGCTGAGCCCTTCGTGGAAGGGCTCAGGTTGAGCGCGACCGCAACAGTTCGCGGATCAGCGTTTTATCGCTCGGGCCACCGCGATCAAGATACACGCTCCGATGAAGCCCGCGACCAGGTAGCCGAGCCAGCCGGCCAACGATATGCCAAGCACGCTAAGGATGAGGTTGGCGACAATCGCCCCCACGATCCCCAAAATGATGTTCATGACCACGCCCATGTTGCTTTTCATGAACATCTCGGCGAGCCATCCCGCGATACCGCCGATGATGATCGCTGCCAGCCAGCCGACGCCAGGATTCTGCATAATTTTCCCCTTTCCTCGAACCGCAATTGGTTCGGCAAGTGAACGTTTCTAGGCCAACAAGGTTCCGCGATACGGCTGCCGCGTAGCCGGGAAAATTGCGTGACTCACGTTGACCGACAGCCGAGTTTGTGGCCTGCGAAACGCCACGCAACATCTCTCAATTCAACAGCTGCGATCTCACGCCCAGCCATCTCAGGTCACTTCCGAATTGCAAAGGGAACTTCGCATGCTTCGGCCCGTTGTGAGGACGCAAACTGTGCCGCGTTCAGCCTCCGTGCAATGGTTCGGCCGAACGCGGCGTGCATCAACACTAACGCACAAGGAAACGTACCATGATCAGCAAACTTTTGGCTACCACCGCAATAGCAACCCTGCTGTCGTCTGGCCTGTGGATATCAGGGGCCGCCGCTGAAGATGCCACCAAACCTGCCACCGCTACGACCACTGCGGCGACGGCGACGGCGGCCGTTGCAGACGGCAGCCTTGCCACCAAGATCATAGGCGCCGACGTCTATGATAGCGCCGCAGACGATGCCGAAAAGATCGGCGATGTCAAAGACATCGTCCTCTCGAAGGACGGCAAAGCCAAATACATTATCATCGGCGTAGGCGGGTTTTTGGGCCTGGGGGAAAAGAACGTCGCCTACGATTTCAGCAAGGCCGAGTGGGTCGAGAAGAAGGGTGAGCGCTGGCTGGTCGCGAAGACCACCAAGGAAGACCTCCAAGCGCAAAAGGATTTTGACCTGAAGGTCTACGACACGGCAGCGGCCTCGAACACCAATGATGTCGCAGCCACCGCAGCCAACAATGAAGCGGCCCCAGCCACGACGGATAAAACGGCCACCGCGGCAATCGACAAGTCTTCGCTAACCGAGATGCCGATGGACAAAATCAGCACCAAGGATTTCATCGGCACCACGGTCTACGGCGCCGACGATGCAAAAGTCGGCGAGATTGGAGACGTCGTCCTGAGCGGCGATAAAAAGGTCGATGCCGTCGTCGTCGATGTGGGCGGTTTCCTCGGCATGGGCGAAAAACCAGTGGCCATTGGCCTGGAGAAATTGAAGTTCCTGTCCGACAAGGACGGAAACCGGTATCTCTACACCAATTTCACCAAGGCTCAGCTTGAGGCCCAAACTGCCTATGACAAGGGCACCTACGCGCAGAATCGCGACAAGCAGCGAATAATTGCTCAGTAAACTCTATGGTGGCCCGCTGTCACAGCACGGGCCACCCTCTAGTGGATTTGCGGTGCGCGCGATCTGACGATCGCAACAAGGCAGGGTGGGTAGGCGTATGGTTGATAAGGCGAGTCGAGACCAACGTGCGGGCTCGCGCCTAGGAGGTACCAGCGGCATGTCAGTGCCCCGGCATGAATTAGAGTTCATCAGCAAGGTCGGTCGTCTAGATCGCGACGAAGCTCTAACCCTGCTGCAAAAACATTCGGGGAACAGAGAAGCGGTCTTTTCGGAGCTGATGGCTCGGCTTAAGAAGCGTTAGGCCAGGCGCGTCGAACAATCTCGTCTGGTCGTAGGGGCCGGCAGATCGATCAGCGACTGCCAGTGCGCCAAATAGCGGGATTTAGAAGGCCGATCTCTAACTGCCAGAAACGCTGAAGGATAAGCCGTGAGTGTGCGGCCGGCATCTTTGACAAGTTGATAAACGGCGGATCGATCGTGATACCCTGGCGGCGGCGACAACAGCCGCAACGTTCAAGGCGTCTTGCGCTGCTTTCCCGTTGCGGCTGCCATCCTTTGCACTCGATGGAATTCTGGCCGAACCCTCCAGCCTGATTTCCAGGAGTGCATCTCACACCGCTCCCTCGGATCGCTTCAGCTCCCTGCCGATCAGCTCCGGGTGAAAGGGAGGTTCATATGCAACCAGAATACGGCTGAAGGGTTCTTGCTATGATTTTGTGCAGGCCGGCGTCGCTCGCCAGTCAAAGGTGGTCATTTTATGGACGTATCCGTTTCGCGAAATGCGGACGACAATATTGCGGCGGGGAGGAGTGGCTTGCTGCTTGTCCAGGACAATTATGACGCCTTCGCCGTGCGCGTTCTGGCGACAAGAAGCGCCATTCGCACTCTCGACCTGATGTACTACCTTTGGCACGATGACCACACGGGTCGTCTGCTTCTGCAAGAGGTTTTCCGGGCCGCTGAGCGGGGCGTGCGGGTGCGCATGCTCCTCGACGACGTCAACCCGTGTAAGAGCAATTCCACCTATCTGGCGTTGAGCAATCATCCCAACATCGAAGTGAAGTTGTTCAATCCGAGCGGCATCAGGCGATCCAGCATCGTGCGCGGTGTGGAGGTCCTCTTGCGGCTTTTTGCCTTGACCCGGAGAATGCACAACAAGGCGTGGATCGCGGACGACACCGTCGCCATTGTCGGCGGGCGTAATGTTGGCGACGCCTATTTCGACGCAGCGGAAACCAATTTCCGCGACCTCGACGTTCTGCTTCTCGGTCCTGCGGTGCAGCAAACCGCTCAAATCTTTGAGGCGTTTTGGGCTTGCAAGGAAGCAATACCGATTGCCGTCCTCGGTTCAGCCGCCGACACCGCACATGCTAATCTGTTTGAAGGAAGCGATGCCGATACCGAGTCAAAGCTCTTGATTGGTGTCGGTGACCGGGTGTCGATTGCAGAGTTTATCGCCACAAGCAACGAGATGCATTGGGTCGCTCAAGCGCGCGTGATTTCCGATCCCCCAGAGAAGGTTCGTGGCTGGAGGCGTCGGAGCTGGCTCATGAAGGAATTGCTCCCCATCATTCAGTCGGCACGCAATTGCCTTGAAATTGTATCCCCCTACTTCATCCCCGGCAGAAGGGGTTCCGCCGTGTTGCTCGACCTCGTCGGCAAGGGGGTTGATGTTTCGGTTTTGACCAATTCCCTGGCAGCAACAGATGTCGCCGCCGTCCACGGTGCCTATGCAAATTACCGCAAACGATTGCTGAGGAATGGCATCAAGCTTTTCGAGCTTCAGCCTTTCAGCCGGCAGCCGGCAATCTCGGTATTTGGTTCCAAGGGCGCCAGTCTGCACACGAAAGCTTTCACGGTGGATGACAGGACCGGTTTCGTCGGATCCTTCAATTTTGATCCTCGATCAGTGTCTTTGAATTCGGAAATGGGAGTGCTCTTTGAGGATGAGAAACTAGTCGCGGAACTGCGGCACCGGTTTCAAACAGAAATCGCACCGGAAGCCAGCTATCGGCTCGAATTGCGAAACAATGTTCTGCATTGGCACGGCTGCGACGAAGGCAAGCTTCAGGACTATACCCATGAACCTGAAGCCGGATTTTCTCGCCGGGTCCTGGCGGCATTGGTCCGCCACCTTCCGATCGAGTCTCAGCTGTAGCCAGCAAGATTGCACCAACCGGCCTACTTCCCTGAGCGGTTATGCCGCCGTTGCCGGCTTCAATAGCCTCCAACAATCGGCAGGATCTCGCCGGTGATGTAACTCGAGCATTGCGAGGAGGCCAAAAACACATACGCAGGGGCGATCTCCTCCGGTTGCGCGGGCCGCTTCATCGGCGTCTTTGCCCCGAACTGCGAGACGTCCTTTGCTGTTTTTTCGGAAGGATTGAGTGGCGTCCAAACCGGTCCCGGCGCGACTGCGTTGACTCGGATACCTTTGCCAATGAGGTTGCCCGATAGCGCGCGGGTGAAAGCATGGATGCCCCCTTTCGTCATCGAGTAATCGACCAGTTCCTTCGAGCCGTCGATACCGGTCACCGAACCGGTGTTGATGATGGCCGAGCCCGGCTTCATGTGCGGCACCGCTTCTTGCGCCATGTGGAAATAGCCGTAGAGATTGGTCTTCAAGGTGGTGTCGAAATGCTCTTCGGTCAGGTCGGCCAATTCGGCCGAATGCACCTGGAACGCGGCGTTGTTGACCAGCACGTCGAGCCCACCCAATTGCTTGACTGTTGTCGCCACCGCTTGGCGACAAAAGGGGCGGCGAGAGACATCGCCACGCAAGGTCAGGCAGCGCCGCCCTTCGGCCTCAACCGCCTGCTTGGTCTCGCCGGCGTCCCTGTCCTCGGACAAATAGACGATCGCGACGTCGGCGCCCTCACGCGCAAACAGCACCGCGACAGCCCGGCCGATGCCTGAATCGCCGCCGGTGATCAGCGCCACCTTACCCTCAAGCTTCTTCGAACCCTGCCAAAATGGCGCGTCATAAAGCGGCGCCGGCTTGACCTGCCATTCCTCGCCGGGCTTGGGATGGGGCTGCTTCGGGAAGGGCGGCTCGGGGTATTTTCGCGCGCCGGCCTGCATGGCGCCCTCCGGTTTTGCCTTCGCCGCCTTGCGGTCGTCGGCGTCGACCTTGCGCTGCACGCGCCGTTGGGTCTGCATTGCCTTCGATGTGTCGGTTTTCGTTTTGGTCAGCATGCATTGCCTCCTTCGGTTGGAAGGGACAACGCTCGTGGAGCAAAAAGGTTTTCGTCGATCTGTTGATAGTCCGCCAGCCGAGAAATTTCAGATGACGCTTATAGCTTCTTGCTCGATTTCGCCGGCGTTTCTTCCGGAGCAGGCTCCCATCCGAAGACGCTGCGGCCGCCGAGCAAATGTGATTGGTCAAATTCGCCGGCGACAATCTCCTTGAGGCTGGGACCAGTAATATAGCGCTCGACCTGTCGGGATTGATCGTCGAGGCGCCGCAAGGCCCCAAGCTCTTCGTCGCGCCCAAGCCTTGCCTTCTGGACCGCTGACTTCAGGACGCCGATCGTTTCGTCATAAACCTTGAGGGGAACGGGGAAGGGGTGCCTGTCCTTGCCGCCATGCGCCAGCGAAAAGCGGCCAGGGTCGGAAAATCGGCATGGCGCGCCGTGCACGACCTCCGCAACCAGCGCCAGCGCTCGCACGGTGCGCGCGCCCACACCCGGCACCATGAGCAGTTCCGAGAAATCTGCAGGGCCGCGTTCGGCGGCAGCCGCAATATTCCCATGCAGGCGGCGCATGACGACATCGCTCTCCCTTACATCGTGGTGCGCGGGCATGACCAAGTGCGGGAGAAAGGCCTGCGCCGGCTCGGGCGTCGGTCCGTGTTCGACCTCTGCAAATGTTTTCACGATCCGGTCAGGCCCAAGGTCGAGCAGAAGGTCCAGTTGACCTTTGCGCGAAGCTGCGGCGCGATGGTCGGTCAGATTGATGATCTGGCCCTGATTGGCGCCCTCGATCGCTGCATGCGGCTGGTCGACAAAGCTTTTCAGACCTTCCGATAACCAGTGATAGCGGCGCGCCACCTTGCTGTCGCCATTCATACCCTGCTGCACCACGACCCAGTCGCCGTCGTCGGTGACGATGAAGCCATGCAGATAGAGATCGAAACCGTCCTGGACGGCAGCGCTGTCCACCTTGGCGACGAGCCGGCTGGCATTGGCCAAACCTGTTCCGTCGAAGCCGACGCGCTCGCCGATCAGAGTAAGCTCATGCGGCGTCTTGCGCGAATGCGCGCCCCGGCCGCCGCAGACATGAATGCCAAGCTCGCCGGAGAGTGGCGTCAGTCCACGTTTCAGCGCGCCAACGACGCTGGTCGTGATGCCCGAGGAGTGCCAATCCATCCCCATTACCGCGCCGAAGGATTGAAACCAGAAAGGATGGGCTAGCCTGCGCAGCAGTTCGTTGCGACCATAGTGATGGATGATCGCTTCGCACATGACGGCACTAAGGCGCGTCATGCGGTCGCCGAGCCATTTCGGCACGCGCCCACCATGAAGCGGAAGATCGGCACTTCCTGATCGTTGGGCCAATTTGGGCTGCCTGTTCTGTTCGCTACCTTCGACAGATAGTCATCCAACGGGCAAAGAGAAAGCTGCGTAGGGCTATCAGTCCGCAACCTTACCCAAAGTGTCCGCGACGACCGCGCCACGCTTTCCCATGGGAAGCGCCGGACCCGTGGTCGAGTCGATCGCCGTCTGGTGCTCCATCTCTGCGTTGATCGCTGCGCCGGCGATGAGGATGATGACTGAAATCCATGTCCACATCATCAAGCCGACGACGGCGCCAAGCGACCCGTATGTTGCGTTGTAGTTGGCGAAGTGCTGCAGATAGAACGAGACCAGCCACGATGCAGCGATCCACACTCCCGTCGCCGCCAAGGCACCCCAACTCAGCCATCGCCATTTCGCGTGTTCGCGGCTTGGTCCGAAGCGGGAGAGCAAGGAAATGCCAGTCAGCATTGCCACCACCAGGACAGGCCATCTTGATACCGCAACAAGCGTTTCCGTCCAGGCATCAAGGTAGAGAAAGCGCAACAGCGCGGGGACAACGCCCACCGTCAGCAACAGCACGATGCCAATGAATAAGGCTCCAACCGTGAACAAAATCGACATCAGATTTAAGGTGATGAAGCTGCGTTTCTCGCTTTCCTCGTAGGCGATATTCATTGCATCGAAAAGCGCCTTCATTCCGCTGTTGGCACTCCAGAGCGCGATAGCCAGACCGACGAAGAAACCGATCCCAAGCGCGCCCGGTTTCTGTGTGGCAAGGGCGTGCAACTGATCGCGAATGAGATCTAGGTGTGAGCTTTCGGGA
>NZ_SMYZ01000080.1 GCF_004919685.1 Mesorhizobium norvegicum
CTATACGGGGAGAGGATGCCGGCAGGCAGGTGAGGGGCAGCGCAAACGCCTGTAAAAAGGGTAATGCGGCAAAGTCGAAATTAGCTGCTTAACGGAGGCGACATGCAAGACTTGAAGCAGCGGCCGGTTTCCGTCTTCCGCGAATTCCTCGATGGCGAGGCGGCCGGCGGCATCATCCTGATGGGGGCCGCCGCCCTGGCGCTGATCGTTGCCAATTCGCCGCTCGCCGAAACCTACTTTTCCGCGCTCCATGCCTATCTCGGCCCGCTCAGCGTCTCGCATTGGGTCAATGACGGGCTGATGGCGGTGTTCTTCCTGCTCGTCGGGCTGGAGATCAAGCGCGAGGTGCTGGACGGCCAGCTCTCGACCTGGCCGCGACGCGTCCTGCCCGGCATTGCCGCCGCCGGCGGCATGCTGGTGCCGGCGCTGGTCTATGTCGCGATCAACCGCAACAATACGGCGGCACTGTCCGGCTGGGCGATCCCGACCGCCACCGACATCGCCTTCGCGCTCGGCGTGCTGTCGCTGCTCGGCAGCCGCGTGCCAGCCTCGCTGAAGGTCTTCCTCACCGCGCTTGCCATCATCGACGATCTCGGCGCCGTCATCATCATCGCCATCTTCTACACCAGCGGCCTGTCGCTCGCTTATTTGGGTGCTGCCTTCGCCGTCATTGCCGTGCTCGTCGTGCTCAACCGCATGCGGGTGATGACGCTGGTTCCCTATCTCGTGCTCGGCGTCATCCTGTGGGTGCTGGTGCTGAAATCCGGCGTCCATGCTACACTTGCCGGTGTGGCGCTGGCGCTGACCATCCCGCTCGAACGCTCCGCCGGGATCGGCCACGATCTCGACCATTCGCCGCTGCACCGGCTCGAGCACGGCCTGCACAAAATAGTGCCCTTTGTCGTCATCCCGATCTTCGGCTTTGCCAATGCCGGCGTTTCGCTCGCCGGCCTGAGCTTTGGCGCATTGATCGAGCCGTTGACGCTGGGTGTCGCCGCCGGCCTGGTTGTCGGCAAGCTGGTCGGCGTGTTCGGCTCCTCGGCACTTGCCATCCGGTTCGGTCTTGCCGACCTGCCCGCCAATGCCGGCTGGTCGCACATGATCGGCATCTCGCTGCTGTGCGGCATCGGCTTCACCATGAGCCTGTTCATCGGCCTGCTCGCCTTCGCCAGTGATGTGGCGCTGCAGGACGCGGTCAAGGTCGGCATCCTCGCCGGCTCCTTCATCGCCGCCATCCTCGGTGCTGCCGTGCTTTTGATGGCGCCGGCGGTTGGTGGGGTGGAAGAGGGCGAAGAGTAGGGCGAAAACCTACTCGGAGTAAGGCGAAAACCTACTCGCTCTCACCCTCCAGTGCCGGCACCGACACGCCGGCGAGTTCCGCCGCCAGCAGCCGAGAGGCGCCGGCGCGCGCGATCCGCAACATCAGCGCCTTGCGCGTTGCCGCCGCCATGCGGTGTTCGGGCGCGTCGCGCAGGATCTCGGCGCCGTAGCCGTCGGAGAGGATGAAGCCGCATTCCTGGGGAAAGATTTCGGAGGGCACGCCGGGATGGGTGGCGAAGAAGAAGCGGTCGGAGTGCAGCCGGTAGTCGGGCCATTTGCGGTCGACCCGGAAATCCTCGATCGAGGATTTGATCTCGATGATCCAGATGTCGCCCTGCCGGGTCAGCGCGACGAGGTCGGCGCGGCGGCCGGTGGCCAGCGACAGCTCGGGCAGCACATGCGCGCCCATGTCCATCAGCAGCCGCTGCACGCCGCGCCGCACCAGCATGGCGCGTTCGGACTGGCGACCGTCGATGAGCGGGTTGATCGGGATAGGGGAAATGATCGGCATGGCGGGCACCATGCCAGATTTTGTTCACGGTTTGAACCTGTTTTATGCAGGCGATTATCCGGTTGACAAACTCAATGTTAAATAGGAATATATACCTGAAGTCGGCACCCATACGTATTTGACAAGCCAGGCTGCGCAGGTACGCCTTAGCCGCGCGCTTACAGGGGCACTTATGGCCGAAAGAAGTAAAACTGCGGACGCGGTCCTCAAGGGTCTTTTGATCGCACAGGTGCTTGTTGGGGGCGCTTTCATTGGCTTTTGGCTATGGGCTGGGAAAGCCACCATCCCAAAGCACGGCGGTGGCTGGCATGTCCTTGATCGGGTCCAAGACCCGTACCCCTATTGGTTTCTACTCATCGGAATTTCATTCGCCCTCATAGCGTTGCCAATCCGGTATCTCTACCAGGGCCCGCCGAAGCGCTAGGCGCTACCCAGGAGGCCCTTATCGACCGGCCATTGTATATTTGACATACCCGGATATACCCAAAAGAAGTCAGGCATTGATCCTTGAAAGATTGAACTTGCGGTGCTTACCGTCGCTTCCATGGGGACGAGCGACGCAAAATCGAACAGCACCGAAGGCGAACAAATGTGGGCCTTTGACCTTGACGCTCTGCGCAAGGCTTTCAGAAAGTCCGTTCAGGAGCACAAAGTCACGGCGGCTGATTGGGCGGAACACGCCAAGCAGTTCCTCGAAAAACAAAGAGATCGTCAGCGCAAATCGACTTGATGTGTCGCGCCGATCAACTTCCGTTGTTAACTACAAGACAGCGGGACCAAAGTCTTGCGCCTCACCAAGGTCTGACGTTTCCGCGAATGTCCACTGGACGTTCCGTTATGCTAGCCAAGCTCGATATATGCCCAAAAGGATGGCCGGTGCTGGGGTATGCTAGGGGTTGAGTAGGCACCGGCCATCGCGGGATTAGGCTTTGGCGATTGGGATCGTCCCCCGCATTGCCTAAGCTGTAGATACATTAGAGATTACTCAATTAAGGCTGAAGTCCCTACACAGTCGTAGAAGGCCTTGACCCCGTAGAGGCCAGCCTTATGTGGTGTAAGACGGCGGGACTAAAGTCTTGCGCTCCACGCGCAAAGGTCTGGGAGGACTGCAAAGGTTCCACATATGTTTGTTGGATGTTCCTCATTTTAGTCAATCAGCATATATTGATTGCCGCAACGTAATGACCTATCGCCTCGCCTTACGCCAGCCTGCGGCGCGTGCTTCCGTCTCCGAGCAAAACCAGCGCTCACCATGGTGCGGGCTTATCCTCGTCTCCCATTATTGCTCCTGGCCGGGGACATGGTAAATGTGCTCCCCGGTGTTGATGCTGATATTGCCTTTGATGTTGCTCGTGCCGGATGCGCCACTGGACTTGCCGCCCAGCCAACCGGTGGGCAGGATCCGCGACGGCTTCGAGGCTGCCTGGACTTGCCGTGGCCAGCGCGGCCAGAGACACCATCACCAGCGCGAACAGGCACTGCAGCGGCCACAAACGCCGCCGCCGCTTCCCGGCGCTCTTGCGCCAACGGTCGGCCTGACCGGGTAACGCGCACCTGACAAACCCGGCCCAAATTAATGGGCGCTCGTTTTGGACAGCAGGTTTAGAACCAATACGCCAGCCAGGATCAGGCCCATGCCGACGAAGCCTGCTAGGTCGGGTCTTTGCCCATAGACAATCCAGGCGACCAACGCGACCAGAACAATGCCGCCGCCCGCCCATATTGCATAGGCGACGCCGACCGGTATCCGATCCAGGACCTGGGATAGAAAGAAAAATGCCGCCGCGTAACCGAGCAACACCAATATCGACGGGCCAAGCCGGGTGAAGCCCTCTGAGGCTTTCATAGCGCTCGTTGCGACGACCTCACCGATAATAGCCAAAGCAAGAATGGCATAAGCGGGCATGAGAGAAACCTCCTTTAATGGGAGGCATCCAATGATCAGAACTCTACAGCGACGTCACGTTCACTTTCCCGTGATGGCGCTGGCCAGCTCCAGCTGGTGCATGGCCGCTTTCATTAAATTAGCTAGAGCGAATATAATTAGAAAGTGATATTTTGGGAGGCAGCCGGAGCTCCCCCATCACACCCCGCTCCGGTCAGGCCCGGTAGCCGTCCACCCAAAGGAAAGGCTACCGGGCCGCTCCCTTCCAGTCGAGGCCCGTGTGGCGTTTGCAACCAACCCATGGCCCGCTCGTTGACCAATGCTGGGTTGATCCCCTGGCACTCCAGAACCTGCCCGCTGCCCGACGGTGGCGGGCCTTTTTCCTTGGCTGGAAATCTAGCTGATGGCGACAACGAAGGCCCGGCAAATACCGGAGCCTTCGCGTTGCCGGTTCTCGTCAGAAGCGGATCCAGAAGGATCTGCGGAAGCATCTGCGGCGCCAGTAACCGTGGCGCCAGTAGCGACGGCAAACCCGTCTCCAATGGCGACGGCGCCTCCTGCGATACCAGCGCACGGGCTCGATGCCGTCTTGCAGATCAGGACCATCCTGGTCGAGGATATCGTCGGACGGTCTGTCGAGTTCATCGAGAATGCCGGGTCCCGAATTCGGGATGCCGGCCAACGCGGTGGCGGGACGCGCAACAGCGACCACCGCCGCAGCGCCTACCAGTCCAAGCATTCCAGTCAGAAACAATCGCCGATCCATGCCAAACCTCCGCCGTTGATCATTGCGACAAGGAAGACATAGAGCGGCAGGTTGGCGTGCACAGATGCCGAAGAAAATTGTGTCAATTGAACTGTCGTGCCGGCGGTGACGGGCTTTTTAGCGCCTGCTTGACAATCCGCGCGCCCAAATGCACCCCCTGGGCGATCAGGGGACACTTCATGAAGAAGACATATGAACGACCGAAGCTGGTGAAGCGCGAAAGGCTCACGACCGTCACGGCAATCGTGTGCGTTTCAGGCTGCCCGGTTTGACCGAAGCCGCAGGCCCCAACAGGTCATAGCCCCCTGTTTCTTGGGGTCATCCCTTCGATAAATCGGCCTCGTCGGCGTACGGTCCTTATGCGGGCGCCGAGGCGCCCTTGTCGCTGAGCAACGCCGCGCCCGCCATGTCATCAAGGATCGGGCAATCCGGCCTTTCGTCGCCGTGGCAGGCATGGATCAGTTTCTGCAGGGTCAAGCGCATCGACTGCAACTCGCGCACCTTCTCCTCGATCGCCGTGACATGGGCGGCGGCGATCTCGCGCACGTCGTGGCTGGCGCGGCTGCGGTCCTGGTAGAGCGCCATCAGCTGGCGGCAATCGTCGATGGAAAAGCCGAGATTGCGCGCGCGGCGCAGAAAGGCCAGCCGGTGGATGTCCTCTCCGGAATAGTCGCGGTAGCCGTTGGCGGCGCGAGCTGGAGCGATCAGGCCGATCTCTTCATAGTAGCGGATGGTCTTGGCCGGTAGGCCGGAGCGGTGGGCGGCGTCACCGACGTTCATGACGGTTCTCCTCGATTCTCAGGGGGCCCGCGGACGTGGCCCCTTGAATTTCCTTCACAATCCTGTGAGGGCTGTTGCCGAAATGCCATAGTGATACGCTTACCAGCACGTCGACTCCGGCATATAGGCATCGCGCGCTTGGCAAGCAAAGCAAATGCCAGCATGAATGATGATGAGAAAGCGGCCGACTCGTGCCGCCGAAGTTGGGGCACCGGATCACCTGATGCGCATGAAGTCGTTTGCAATCGTCGCCGCGTTGGCGCTTTCCACTGCTATCGCCGGTTGCAGCACCATCGGCTCGCAGATATTTTCCAACGACTATGGCGCGGTCACCGACGCCGGTTACCAGCTGCCGCGCATCCCGATCGAGAAAGTGCCGATGAAGTACCATCGGCAGGAAGTGAACTACGACAGCCCGGAAAAGCCGGGCACCATCATCGTCGATACGCAGAACAAGTTCCTCTACTTCATCGAGGGTGACGGTAGGGCAATTCGCTACGGCATCGGCGTCGGTCGCGAGGGTTTCGAGTGGCACGGCACCGCCCATATCGCGCTGAAGCGCGAGTGGCCGACCTGGACGCCGCCGAGGCAGATGATCCAGCGCCAGCCCGAACTGGAAAAGTTTGCCGACGGCATGGAGCCTGGCCTGAAGAATCCGCTCGGCGCGCGCGCCATGTACCTGTTCAACAAGGGCGGTGATTCGGGTTATCGCCTGCATGGCAGCCCGGAATGGAATTCGATCGGCAAGGCAATGTCGTCAGGCTGCATCCGCCTGATGAATCAGGACATTATCGACCTCTATGACCGCGCCTCGGTCGGCGCCAAGGTCATTGTTCTTTAGATCATGATGCCGAGAAACCGGTACCGGTTCTCGGCAAAATCATGATCAGATAGAGGCAGCTTTCGTACGCGGACCGTCTAGGCAACAACGGACGTCCCAAACAGAAAACCGGGCAATTTGGCCCGGTTTTTTGTTTTTTGCGATGGAATTTGTTAGCCGGCAAGACGGCAAGCTGAACGGTCAGGAGACCTGTTCGACCTGCTGCACCTCGGGCACGAAGTGGCGCAGGAGATTCTGGATGCCGTGCTTCAGCGTCGCCGTCGATGACGGGCAGCCGGCGCAGGCGCCCTTCATGTGCAGGAACACCGTGCCGTTCTCGAAGCCGCGGAAGGTGATGTCGCCGCCATCCTGGGCGACCGCCGGGCGCACCCGCGTATCGAGCAGTTCCTTGATGGTGATGACCAGTTCCTCGTCGGCCTTGTCGTAGAACTCGCCGGTCTGGCTGGTCTCGGCGGCTGGGCCGGCCTTGACCATGACAGGCGCGCCGGACATGAAATGCTCCATGATGGCGCCGAGGATCGCCGGCTTCAGATGCTGCCAGTCGGGGCCGTCCTTGGTCACGGTGATGAAGTCATAGCCGAAGAAAACACCGGTGACGCCGGCAATCTCGAACAGCCGGCCAGCCAGCGGCGAGGCAACGGCGGCGCTGTCGGCATCGCGGAAATCGGCGGTGCCTTCCAGAAGCACCTCCTTGCCGGGCAGGAATTTCAGCGTCGCCGGGTTTGGCGTCGATTCGGTCTGGATGAACATGGCCATCTCCGTGCCCATTTCGGGCATCTAGTTTGGAATAATTCTAAATAGGCTCTATTGGCTGGACATTCAAGCGAAACGCATCGCCGGAACGGCTGGCTGGCGGAATGTTTTTTCGGCTCTTACCACACTTTGAGGTGTGTTGAGATTCAGGTCAGGCCGAGCCGAAAATGGTGGTGTCCGAGAACCGGAGCGGAGCGTACTTTGGTACGTGAGCACCGGAAGCGCAGGTATCAGCCATTTGCAAGCCGGCATCACCTGAAGATCAATACACCTCAGGCTAGACTGTCTATTTCCTCGTCCGACAGGTTCTGCGGCACGACGGTCACCGGGATCGGGAAGGCGGCACCCTTGCCGGCGACAGCGCCGACCAGCGGCCCTGGGCCTTCCTTGCCCGCACCGGCGGCCAGCACCAGGATGGCGATGTCCTGGTCTTCTTCGATCAATTTGTGGATCTCTTCCGTCGGCTTGCCTTCGCGCACCACCATCTCCGGCTCGATGCCAAGCTTCTGGCGCACCTTGTTGGCATAGGTGTCGAGTGCTGCGCGCGCCGTGGCGGTCGCCTCCTCGCGCATGATCTTCTCGACACCCAGCCAATGCTGGAAATCATCCGGCTCGATGACATAGAGCAGCACCAGCGTGCCGCTGGTGCTCTGCGCCCGCTTCGAGGCGTAGGCGACGGCGCGCTCACACTCCGGCGTGTCGTCGATGATCGCCAGGAACTTGCGGCGATGGCCGGCTTCGCGGCTGAGGCGTTTGGAGACCATGTCTATCTACTCGATGCCATTTCGGCCGCAATCTGCCACTGCGGCGGACCGGCGGCAAGCCGCCGGCCTTGTGTCTGTGTTGGTGCGTGCACCCGACGTTGGGATCAGCCCTGCAGCAGCCCGATGATGTCGCGCACCGTCTTCATCGTCGCTTCGGCCAGCACGCTGGCGCGTTCGCCGCCGTCCTTGAGCACCGCGTCGACATAGGCACGGTCGTCGGAAATGCGGCGCATCTCGCTGGCGATCGGCGCCAGCTTTTCCACCGCAAGGTCGGCCAGCGCCGGCTTGAACACCGAAAACTGCTGGCCGGCGAATTCCTTGAGCACATCCGCCTTCGACATCTCGGCGAGACCCGCATAGATGCCGACAAGGTTTTCCGCCTCGGGCCGGTTGGCCAGGCCGTCCAGCTCGCTCGGCAGCGCTTCCGGGTCGGTCTTGGCCTTGCGGATCTTCTTCGAGATGGCGTCGGCGTCGTCGGTCAGGTTGATCCGCGACAGATCCGAAGGGTCCGACTTCGACATTTTCTTGGAACCGTCGCGCAACGACATGATGCGCGCCGCCGGCCCGCCGATGACCGGTTCGGTCAGCGGGAAATAGCCGTTCACGGTCTCTTCGCCGACCTGCATCTCGACGCCGACGCCAAGGGCGGCGATGCGGTCTGAGAAGTCGTTGTTGAACTTCTGCGCAATGTCGCGGGTCAGCTCCAGATGCTGCTTCTGGTCCTCACCCACGGGCACGTGGGTGGCACGATAGAGCAGAATGTCGGCAGCCATCAGGCTCGGATAGGCGAGCAGCCCGAGCGATGCGTTCTCGCGGTCCTTGCCGGCCTTGTCCTTGAACTGCGTCATGCGGTTCATCCAGCCGATGCGCGCCACGCAATTGAAGATCCAGGCAAGCTCCGCATGCTGCATGACACGCGACTGGTTGAACACGATGTGCTTCTTCGGGTCGATGCCCGAGGCCAGGAATGCCGCGGTGATCGACCGCGTCTGGTCGGCGAGGTCTTCATGGACGAGTTGGGCTGTCAGCGAATGCAGGTCGACGACGCAATAGATGCAATCGGACGTGTCCTGCAGGGCGACGAATTTCTTGATGGCGCCGAGATAGTTGCCAAGATGCAGATTGCCGGTCGGCTGGACACCGGAAAAGACGAGTGGCTTGAAGGCGGTCATGATTGTCCTCATGGCTTGTGGAGGGCCGTTTCGCGCGCGGCGAAAGTCTTTCGACGGCGCGCTTATGGACGAAGGCGTGGAGCGGATCAAGGGGCGGTTGGCGATCGCCGCACAGCGACCGCTGAAGGTCGGACTGGTTGTTCATGTTGCTGGCATCGCTTGTTGCGCCTGTCTCTCGCCATGACAGGTTGGCGCCGCCCCTCATTGTCCTGCCGGACATTTCTCCCTGTATAGAGACGGGGAGAAAGACGCCATCATCGCCGGTTTCGCCACTCGCCAGCGTTGGCAGGGGAGCGCCGTCGTCGCGCTCAGCTACTTTCTCCCCGTTTACGGGGAGAAATGCCCGGCAGGGCAATGAGGGGCGGCGCCGACATCGACATGTATGATGACGTGTCCCGCATATGATCCAGATGAGAAAATAGGATGCCTGCGACCGTTAACGACGAGGAAGCGCTCAAGCGCCGCCGCGACCGCGAGACGCCGCTGGAGACAGCGGTGCGGCTTCGGGCCGAATTCGGAATCAGACTTAGCGAGCAGGCAGGCGAACCGCTGCCGCGCTCGGTCTACGACGAGTTGTCTGGCGAAGACTGATGCTTATCGACGGGGGGCGCGACAGTCAGTCTCACGGATCTGGAGACTGTTCCCTAGTCGGCGGCGATCCCTTCCGTCTGACGTTGCGCCGGATCATGCCGAAATCGGCGCCGCCGGTGGCAAACGCGGTGATGAAATAGAGCAGCGCTCCGCCGGCAACCAGCGACAGCAGCGTCGTCGCCTTGACCATCAGCGGCGAGCCCGGCCCGAGCCTGATGGCGAACCAGTGCTCGGCAAAATAGAGCGCCGCGCCCATCACCACCGCCGACAGCACCAGCCGCGGAATGCGTTTCATCAGCGGCACGTCGCGGCCCCAGTGGCCGCGCCGGATCAAGACGCCGAGCAGCATCAGCGCGTTGACCCAGCCGGCGACGGCCGAGGCCACCGCAATGCCGGGCGCGCCCATCCGTGGAAACAGCGTCAGCGCCGTGGTGACGTTCACCGCCACCGAGATGGCGGCAAACATCATCGGCGTGCGCGTGTCCTCGCGGGCGAAATAGCCTGGGGTGAACGCCTTGATCAGCACGAAGGCCGGCAGGCCGAGGCCGAAGATCGCCAGGATCGCCGCCACTGTCGGCGTCGAGCCGTTGGCGGCAAATGCGCCGCGCTCATAGACCAGCCGCACGATCGGCTCCGACATCACCCAGAGTGCCGCCGCCGCCGGCAAGGTCAGGAACAGCGTGAATTCGACCGAGCGGTTCTGCAGATTGGCCGCTTCGATCAGATTGCCCGACTTCAGCGCCCGCGACAGCTCGGGCAACAGCACGATCGCCACCGCCACGCCGACCACGCCGAGCGGCAGCTGGTAGATGCGGTCGGCATAGGCGAGCGAGGACACCGCGCTGTTCTGCGCCGAGGCGATCGCCGTGCCGATCAACTGGTTGATCTGGGTGATGCCGCCGGTGATCGCCGCCGGCAGCGCCAGGATCAACAGCCGCTTGACGGCGGGCGTCATTTTCGGACGGCGGAAGCCGATCGAGATGCCGGCATGGCGCACCGCCACCCAGACGATCGCTAGCTGCACCAATCCGGCGGCAAGCACGCCCCAGGACAGCCCGTAGCCGACTGTAAGGGCGTCGGAGCCCTTGTACCAGGCATAGCCGAGCACGCCGATCAGGATGACGTTGAGGAACACCGGCGCCACGGCGGCGGCGAAGTAGCGGCGCAGCGAATTCAGCATGCCCGCCATCATGGCGCCCAGCGACATGCAGATAAGATAGGGGAACATGATCGTCGCCAGCGTCACCGTGGTGTCGAATTTCCCCGGTGTGCTGGCAAAACCCGGCGCCACCAGATAGCGCACGATCAGCGGCATCGACAGTTCCATGACGATGGTCAGCGCCAGCAGCGCCGTGAACAGCACGCCGAACACTTCCTCGGAAAAGCGCTTGGCGCCGTCGGTGCCGTGGGTCTCGATCTCCTTGGCGAACAGCGGCACGAAAGCGGCGTTGAAGGCGCCTTCGGCAAACAGCCGGCGAAAGGTGTTGGGAAACTGGAAGGCGGCGTTGAAGGCGTCGGCGACCGGTCCGGTGCCGAGTGCGGCCGCCATCAGCATCTCGCGGCCGAAACCGAGCGCGCGGCTCATCAGCGTGCCGGAAGCGACCGTTGCGAATTTTTTG
Source organism: Mesorhizobium norvegicum (assembly GCF_004919685.1). Lineage (GTDB taxonomy): Bacteria > Pseudomonadota > Alphaproteobacteria > Rhizobiales > Rhizobiaceae > Mesorhizobium > Mesorhizobium norvegicum. The sequence goes on from NZ_SMYZ01000080.1 coordinate 11,003, forward strand.
ACGAGGCTCATGCGTTTGGAGACTGCCTACAGGATAAGGACAAAGTGATGGTGGCGGTCACTCGGCAGCCGTCGCCCTGGCCTTGCCGCCGCGTTCGGGCACGATGCCTTCGAGCGTCGCCATCAGCCGGTTGCGGATGGTGGCGATGCGGGCCGGGCTGTCGATCTTCTGGCCGGTGAGATCGGTGACATAGAAGGTGTCGATGACCTTTTCGCCGAAGGTGGTGATGTGGGCCGATGCGATGTCGAGCGACAGGTCGGAAAGCGTTCCGGTGATCTCCGACAAGAGCCCCGGCCGGTCCAGGCCTTCGACCTCGATAACCGAAAAACGGTTGGAGAGCGTGTTGCGGATTTCGGCGCGTGGCGGGATCTTGAACACCTTGGCGCCACGCCGCGGCTTGGTGCGCTTCTCGATCATCTCCGGCAGCCAGCTCTTGCCCGACAGCACGTCCTCGATCAGCCGGCCGACACGTTCGGCACGTCGGCGCTCGTCTTCGTCGCGGTCGAATTCTCTCGAGATCAGGATGGTGTCGAGTGCGCGGCCGTCCGACGTCGTGAAGATCTGCGCGTCGACGATGTTGCCGCCGGCTCCGGCGCAAGCCCCGGCGATGACCGACAGCAGACGGGGATGGTCTTGCGCCAGCACGGTGATTTCGGTCACCGCCTCGAACTGGTGGGTCTTGACCATGGTGGCGAGCTTGTTGCCCGCCACATCCGCCTCGCGGATGAACTCGGCATGGCGCAGTTGGTCGGCGAGATCGACGGTCAAAAGGTAATTCTCGTAGTGCTGGCCGACATAGCGCTTGCGGGCCTTGTCCGGCCAGTCGGCAAGCGCCTCGGCCAGACGCTCGCGCGCCGCCGCCGTGCGCTGGGCGCGCGACACTTCCGAAAACCCGCCGGTCAGCAGCAATTCGGTCTCGTAGTAGAGCGTGCGCAGCAACTGGCCCTTCCAGCCGTTCCAGACACCGGGTCCAACGCCCCTGATGTCGCAGACGGTGAGGATCAAAAGCATCTTCAGCCGCTCGACCGACTGTACGATCGCGGCGAAATCCTCGATGGTTTTGCGGTCGTTGAGGTCGCGGGTCTGCGCCGTCATCGACATCACAAGGTGGTTCTCGACCAGCCACGCCACGGTTTCGGTGTCGGCTGGCGATAGCCCCATATGCGGACAGATGCGACGTGCGATCCTGGCGCCGGCCTCGGAATGATCCTCCGGCCTGCCCTTGGCGATGTCATGCAGAAGCACGGCGACATAGAGCGCCTCGCGGCTCTTCTTCAGTCCCGGCATCAGCGTGTGCGACAGGGGATGGATCTTTTCGCCGTCGCCGCGCTCGATCTCGGCCAGCACGCCGATGCAGCGGATCAGGTGCTCGTCCACCGTATAATGGTGGTACATCGAGAACTGCATCATGGCGACGATCTTGCCGAAATCCGGGATCAGTCTGCCGAGCAGCCCGGCCTCGTTCATGCGCCGCAGATTGAGTTCGGCATTGCGGTCCGACGTCAGGATGTCGAGGAACAGCCGGTTGGCCTCCTCGTCGCGCCGCAGCGACTTGTTGACCAGGCCGAGCGAGCGGGTCAGCAGCTTCAGCGCATCGGGATGGAATTCCAGGCCGTGCTTGTCGGCGAACCAGAACAATCTCAAAAGATTGACCGGATCGCGCTCGAACACCTGGTCGTCGGCGATGTTGATGCGGTGGTTGTCGACAATGAAGTCGGAGGTGCCGGCAAGCTTGCGCTTGCGCCGCGAGAAGGTGAGGAAGATGCGGTTGAAACCCGGCACGTGCTTGGCCTGCTCTTCCTCGAGCGCGGCACAGAAGATGCGGGTCAGGTCCCCGACATCCTTGGCGACGAGGAAGTAGTGCTTCATGAAGCGCTCGACCGCCGACAGGCCGGGGTGCGTGGTGTAGCCCAGCCGCTCGGCGATCTCGCGCTGGATGTCGAAATGCAGCCGTTCTTCGGCCTTTCCGGTGAGGAAATGCATGTGGCAGCGTACCGCCCACAGGAAATCCTCGGCCTTCTGGAACTCCCGGTATTCGCCCTCGGTGAAGACGCCCTTGTCGACCAGCTCCTCGCCGGTGCGCACCCGGTAGAAATATTTGCCGATCCAGAACAGCGTCTGCAGGTCGCGCAGGCCGCCCTTGCCGTCCTTGACGTTGGGCTCGACGAGATAGCGGCTTTCACCGGCCTTGGCATGGCGGTCGTCGCGTTCGGCAAGCTTGGCCTGGACATATTCGGGGCCGGTCGTGCGCACCACCTCATGGTCGAAGCGCAGCATCAGTTCGTCATAGAGTTTTTCGTCGCCCCACAGGAAACGCGCTTCGAGGATCGAGGTACGGATGGTGACATCGGTGCGCGACAGGCGCAGGCATTCGTCGATGTTGCGGGTGGCGTGGCCGACCTTCAGCCCCAGATCCCACAGCATGTAGAGCATGTATTCGACGGTCTGTTCGCCCCACGGCGTCTGCTTGTAGGGCAGCAGGAACAACAGATCGATGTCGGACCCGGGCGCCAGCGTGCCGCGGCCGTAGCCGCCGACAGCGACGACGGCCATGCGCTCCGCCGAAGACGGGTTCTTGACCCGGTAGACATGCGTGACGGCGAAATCGTAGAGCGCCCGGATGATCTCGTCCATGAGATGCGACAGCCGCGCCGCGCAGGCGCTGCCGCCGCCATCCTCCCGCAGCATGCGCTCGGCAATGGCGCGTCCCTCTGCCAGCCGCCCCTTGAGCAGTTGGAGCACACCGCTGCGCGCGGCCTGTCCGGAACCGTCGCCCGCCGTGGCCGCGGTCAGCGCGGTCATCTCGCGGCGCAAGGCTTCGCCGTCGATCAGTTCGTCGAGCTTCAGGGAGATTCTTGCCATATGTCCAGGTCGGCCTTGCCTTTTCGGCGGCGTCTATAGCGCGTTTTCGCGGCGCTGGGTATGGGGCGGGAGGACGAGCTCTCCGCGGTGGTCGAATGGGATGATTTTTTCTTCTTTCTAACAGGATCGATGCATTTGGGGTTGGAAGAAGCGGCGGCTTATTAGCACGCGCTACGCCATGAAATGAGAAAATTTTATCCCTTGACCTTCCAGTTACTGGAAGCCCTATCTCCGCGTCACACACCGATCCATCGAGGCATTTTTGAATGACGCATTCCAATCACGATCATCACGCGCATGGCAGCTGTTGCTCGGCAAAAGGCGCCGCGCCTGCCGCGAAGGCCGTTGTTCGCGATCCGGTCTGCGGCATGATCGTCGACCCGGCCGCCGGCAAGCCGACGGCCGAGCATGACGGCCATTTCTATCATTTCTGCAGCCAGGGCTGCCGCACGAAGTTCGTTGCCGAGCCGGAAGAATTCCTGACGGCCACCGATCCGGTCTGCGGCATGAGTGTCGATCGCGCGACAGCCAGGCACTTTGCCCGCCACGAAGGTCAGGGCTTCTATTTCTGCTCCGCCGCTTGCCAGGCGAAATTCGAGGCGGAGCCGCAAAAATATCTCGGCGACAGGCCGGCACCAAAGCCGATGCCCAAGGGCACGCAATACACCTGCCCGATGCATCCCGAAATCATCCGCGACAAGCCAGGATCCTGCCCGAAATGCGGCATGGCGCTGGAGCCGATGGGGGTGCCGACGGGCGATGAAGGGCCAAATCCCGAGCTGGTCGATTTCACCAGGCGGCTCTGGGTGAGCGCTGTCCTGTCGGTCCCCCTTCTGATCATCGCCATGGCGCCCATGATCGGCCTGACGTTTGAAGGCCTGGTCGAGGACCGGACGAAGGTCTGGATCGAGCTGGTCCTGGCAAGTCCGGTGGTGCTTTGGGCCGCCTTCCCCTTCTTTCACCGCGGCTGGGAGTCGCTGGTCAACGGCAGCCCCAACATGTGGACGCTGATCTCGCTCGGTGTCGGTGCTGCCTATCTCTACAGCGTCGTCGCCACGCTGTTTCCCGACATTTTCCCGCATCAGTTCCGCGGCCACGGCGGTGCGGTGCCGGTCTATTTCGAGGCTGCCGCCGTCATCGTCGCGCTGGTTTTCCTTGGCCAGGTGCTGGAGCTGCGCGCCCGTGAGAAGACCGGCTCGGCAATCCGCGCCTTGCTTGATCTCGCGCCGAAGACCGCGCGGCTGATGGCAGCCGACGGCTCCGAAAGCGATGTGCCGCTCGACGCGGTCAAGGCCGGCGATCGCCTGCGCATCCGCCCCGGTGACGCCGTGCCGGTCGACGGCACGGTGCTGGAAGGCCGTTCCTCGATCGACGAATCGGTGATCACAGGCGAGCCGCTGCCGGTCGAGAAGGCCGAGGGCGATGCCTTGACCGGCGGCACGCTCAACAAGAACGGTTCGCTGATCATGCGCGCCGAGCGGATCGGCGCCGAGACGACGCTGGCGCGAATCGTCGAGCTCGTCGCCAAGGCGCAGCGCTCGCGCGCTCCGATTCAAGGGTTGGCCGATCGCGTTTCTTTCTACTTTGTCCCGACTGTCGTCCTTGTCGCGATTGCTGCTTTCATCGCCTGGGCGGTGTTTGGACCCGAGCCCAGCCTGATATTTGCCATCGTCTCGGCGGTGTCGGTGCTGATCATTGCTTGTCCCTGTGCGCTCGGCCTCGCCACGCCGATGTCGATCATGACCGCCACGGGACGCGGGGCGCATGCCGGCGTGCTGATCAAGGAGGCCGCCGCGCTCGAACGCTTCGCTTCCGTTGACACGCTGATCGTCGACAAGACGGGTACGCTGACCGAAGGCCGGCCGAAACTGACCGATGTCGTTGCGGCAAATGGTTTTTCCGAGGACGAATTGCTGGCGCTTGCCGCCGGTCTGGAGAAGGGGTCGGAGCATCCGCTGGCCGAGGCCATCGTCGACGGCGCTGCTGCGCGCGGCGTGACCGTAGCTGAGGCCAGCGGCTTCGAGGCAGTCACCGGCAAGGGCGTGTCCGGCACCGTATCGGGAAAGCGGGTAGCCCTCGGCAATGCCGCGATGATGGCGGATCTTGGCATCGATATCGCATCCATCTCAGCGAGGGCCGAGGCGCTGCAGACCGATGGCAAGACGGCGATGTTCGTCACTGTCGGCAACAGACTGGCCGGCCTCGTCGCCGTCGCCGACCCTATCAAGGCAACGACGGCCGAGGCGATCAGGGCGCTGCATGACAGCGGCTTGAGGATCATCATGGCGACCGGTGACAATGAGCGCACGGCCAACGCCATCGCCAGAAGCCTTGGCATCGATGAGGTTCGCGCCGGCCTGCTGCCGGAACAGAAGGCAGCGCTCGTCGATGAGCTGCGCGCCAAGGGCAAGGGCGTTGCCATGGCCGGCGACGGCGTCAACGACGCACCGGCTCTTGCCGCCGCCGATGTCGGCATCGCCATGGGCACCGGCGCCGATGTCGCCGTCGAAAGCGCCGGCATCACTTTGGTCAAGGGCGACCTCAACGGCATCGTGCGCGCACGCACGCTGGCTCAGGCGACGATCCGCAACATCCGCCAGAACCTGTTTTTTGCCTTCCTCTACAACGTGCTTGGCGTGCCGGTCGCAGCCGGCGTGCTCTATCCGCTCACCGGCACGCTTCTGTCGCCGATGCTGGCGGCGGCGGCGATGAGCCTGTCCTCGGTGTCGGTGATCGCCAACGCATTGCGGCTGAGAACATTGAAACTCTGAGCCAAGCCCCCAAATACGAAACCCACCCAACAGGAGACCATGAATGACCTTGGCTAAAAAACTTGTGCTTTTGCTGATGGCGGCCGGAATGCTGCTTGCCGTCTTCCTAGAAAGCGTCCCGGCGCAGAGCGAAGAGATGAAACACGACATGGCCGGCATGTCGACGGACGCGACCAGTCCTTCGACCGAAGGCTACAAGGCGGCGATGGACAAGATGCATGCCGACATGATGGCATCTGAATACACCGGTAATGCCGACGTCGATTTCGTCCGCGGCATGATCCCGCATCATCAGGGTGCGATCGACATGGCCAAGGTCGAGCTCGCCAACGGCAAGGATCCGGAAATCCGCAAGCTGGCCGAAGGCGTCATCGCCGCGCAGGAAGCCGAGATCAAGCAGATGCAGGATTGGCTCGTCGCTCATCCGGTGAAGTAAGCTTTCGGCAAGCGCCAAGGCAGCGAGAACGCCTCTGGATTTCTCGCCCAGCCTGTGATGCGATCCGGCCCCAACTGGAGCCCGCCATGCCATCGACCATCAGAACCACCAGACTGCCCTCTGGCGAAGCCGTTCAGGTGCTTGGTCAGGGGACATGGAAGATGGGCGAGGACATCAGCCGTCGTACCGATGAGGTGAATGCTCTCAAGCTCGGCCTCGACCTCGGTATCACGCTGATCGACACCGCCGAAATGTATGCCAGCGGCGGCGCCGAGGAGGTGGTGGCTGAGGCCATTGCCGGGCGCCGCGACGGGACCTTCCTGGTCTCGAAAGTGCTGCCGTCCAATGCCTCGCGCGCGGGCGTGCAGCGCGCCTGCGAAAACAGCCTGAGGCGCCTGCGTACCGACCGCATCGACCTCTATCTGCTGCATTGGCCCGGCAGCGTGCCTCTGACGGAGACGGTCGCGGCCTTCGAGGCCCTGAAAAAGGCCGGCAAGATCCGCCACTGGGGCGTCAGCAATTTCGACACCGACGAGATGGAAGAGCTGGCCGGCTTGTCCGATGGCGGCAATGTCCAGACCAACCAGGTGCTCTACAATCTGGTCCGGCGTGGCCTCGAATTCGACCTGGCGCCCTGGAGCCGGCAACGCGGCATCCCCTTGATGGCCTATTCGCCGGTCGAGCAGGGTGCGTTGGCGCGCAATGCCAGGCTCGACGCCGTCGCCGCCCGCCACGATGCGACCCCGGCACAGATCGCCCTGGCCTGGGTGATGCATCAGGAGGGCGTCATCGCCATCCCGAAGGCAAGCAGCCAGGAACATGTCCGCCAGAATGTCGCGGCGCTGGACATCAAGCTTACCGGCGAAGACCTCGCCGAACTTGACCGCGCCTTCCCGCCGCCAACGCGCAAGCGCGGACTGGAGATGATCTAGAGAGGCATGATCCCGAAGCGGGAACCAGTTTTCGGAAAAGAGTCTGCGGCAAATAGCGAGCAAGCATTGGAACGAATTTCAGCCGGGCATCGGCACACGGCGTACAAAATCGGAGCCATGACGGTCACGTCGCTGCGCGACGGTTATGTCGACATGCCAACAAGGCGGCTGCGCCAGCCTGGAAACATTGTATTCGGCGACAGCCTGCCATCGCAGGTATCGCTCGTTGACGGCGCGCTCAGGCTATCCGTCAACGCCTTTGCCATCGATGACGGCGACGAAATCACGCTGATCGACACAGGGGCTTCGAACGCCTGGCACCCGACGATGGGGCATCTGCCCGAGGCGCTGCGCGAGGCGAAGATCGCCATCGACCGGGTACGCACAATTGCCTTCACCCACACCCATCTCGACCATATCCACGGGCTCATCCTTGCCGATGGTCGGGATGGCTTCCCGCAACTCACGCGCCTGCTTGTCCCGCGACTTGAGCTCGGCATGTTCCGGGCAGAGGCGAGGCTGGAACGCTTCCACAGCCGGGCCCAGCCTTTCGACGCTGGACAGCGCGTCAGCGCTCATATCGAGACGATCGCCACCCCTGGCCATGAAGTCGGTCACACCTGCTTCCGCGTCATGAGCGAGGGCGAAACGCTGTTGATTTGGGGCGACATCGTGCATGTGCCGTCGCTTCAATTCGATCGACCGGAGGTCACGTGGGAATTCGACGCCGACCAGGAGCAGGCGAGGACAAGCCGGCTGCAGATACTGGGCCTTGCGGCTGGCAATGGCTGCTACGTCGCAGGTGCGCATCTCGATTCACCGGGTGTCGGTAGGGTTTCCCGTACCGAAACAGCCTTCCGCTTCGAGCCCTTGTAAATTCGAGCCCTTGTAAAAACCCTAGCCGAGCGCCGCCCGCGCCCGTTGCAGCGCGCGCGAAAACACCGCTGTGTCGTCGAAGGCGCGCGCCAGCGTCAGTGCGCCCTGGATGGCGCCGACCGTCTCTTCGGCGAGTTCGTCTGCCTTGGCCGGGCTGTGTCCGCTACGGGTCAGTGCTTCGGCAAGATGCGCCACCCAGCGGCCGAAATAGCTTTTGATCGCCTTGGCAAAAAGGTCGCGGGACTCGTCGAGCGCGAAGGCGCCGATCAGGCAGACCCGGCGGCCGGAGCGGAAATAGCTGTCGGTTGCCTCCAGCATGCGCTCGATGCCGGCATGCGGGTCGGCTGTGTTCTGCAATGGCAGGAAGACATTCTCTTCGAACCAGCCGTCTATATGGGCGATGACGGCCGCCGCCATCTCTTCCTTGCCGCCAGGAAAGAAGTGATAGAGGCTGCCCTTGCCCAGCCCCGTCGCCGCGCCGATCAGCGCCAGGCTCGCCCCTTCATAGCCGTGCTCGCGGAAGACCTCGCCGACGATGGCCAGCAGATCGACGCGATCGGGTGCGATCCTGCGCATGCGCGCCCTTACAGGCCGAGTTCGGTCAGGCCGGGGTGGTCGTCGGGCCGGCGGCCAAGCGGCCAGTGATATTTGCGCTCGCTTTCTTCTATCGGCAGGTCGTTGATGCTGGCGACGCGCCTGCGCATCAGGCCGGCCGCGTCGAATTCCCAGTTCTCGTTGCCGTAGGAGCGAAACCAGTGGCCGCTGTCGTCGCGCCATTCATAGGCAAAGCGCACCGCGATGCGGTTTTCGTTCCAGGTCCAGACCTCCTTGATCAGGCGATAGTCGAGCTCGCGCGCCCATTTGCGCGTGAGGAAGCCGACGATCTCACTTCTGCCGGCGACGAATTCGGCGCGGTTGCGCCAGGTGCTGTCCTCGGTATAGGCAAGCGAAACCCGTTCGGGGTCGCGGCTGTTCCATGCGTCCTCGGCCAGCCGCGCCTTTTGCGCGGCGGTCTCGGCGGTGAAGGGCGGCAGCGGCGGACGGCTCATCATATTCTCCCATCGGTGAGGCGATGGCGAGTATTGTACCGTTTGGTACAGTCGGGTCAAGGCCAAAGGTCAAAGGCGAGAGTTAGGCTAGGGCTTCCCCGCCAACCCTTTCAGCCGGTAGAGCGCTTCCAGCGCCTCCCGTGGCGTCATCTCGTCGGGATTGATATCGCCGAGTGCCGCGCCCAGCGCGTCGCTCTTGACCGGCTTCGGTGCTTCCCGCTTCACCGCCACTGAAAACAGCGGCAGGTCGTCGACCAGCCGGTTTGTCTTGCCGGAAACCTCGCCTTCCTCAAGTTGGTGCAGCACTTCCTTGGCCCGGTCGACCACCGCTTCCGGCAGGCCGGCCAGCCTCGCTACCTGCACGCCATAGGAGCGGTCGGCGGCACCCTTGCCGACCTCGTGCAGGAAGACGACGTCGTTTTCCCATTCCTTGACCCGCATGGTGACGTTGTGGAGCCGCGCCAGCTTGCCGGCCAGCGAGGTCATTTCGTGGAAATGGGTGGCGAAGATCGCCCGGCAGCGGTTCTTCTCATGCAGATATTCGACCGCAGCCCAGGCGATCGACAGGCCGTCGAAAGTGGCGGTGCCGCGGCCGATCTCGTCGAGGATCACCAGTGCGCGCTCACCGGCCTGGTTGAGAATTGCCGCCGTCTCGACCATCTCGACCATGAAGGTCGAGCGGCCGCGCGCCAGATCGTCCGAGGCGCCGACACGCGAGAACAGCCGGTCGACGACACCGATATGGGCCGATGTCGCCGGCACGAACGAGCCGGTCTGGGCCAGGATGGCGATCAGCGCGTTCTGCCGCAGGAACGTCGACTTGCCGCCCATGTTCGGCCCGGTCAGAAGCCAGATCGCGCCGTTCTTGGCGCTGCCCTCCGGCGACAGGTCGCAATCATTGGCGACGAATGGGCCTTCGCCGGAGCGGCGCAAGGCCTGTTCGACCACCGGATGCCGCCCGCCCGCAATCTCGAAAGCAAGGCTCGAATCCACCACCGGCCGGCACCAGGCTTCGCTTTCCGACAAAAGCGCGAGCGCCGCCGAGACATCAAGCACGGCCAGCGCATCGGCGCCGGCGCGGATCTTCTCCGCTTCGCCGACCGCTTCCGTCGTCAGCGCGTCGAAGGCGGCAAGCTCGATGCTGAGCGCCCTGTCGGCGGCATTGGCGATCTTGGTTTCGAGTTCGGCAAGCTCGGTCGTGGTGAAGCGCATGGCGTTGGCCATGGTCTGGCGGTGGATGAAGCGCGCCTTGGCGCCATCGCTGCCTGTCATCACCGCATGATGGTTGGCGGTCACCTCAATGTAGTAGCCGAGCACGTTGTTGTGCCGGATCTTCAGCGAGCGGATGCCGGTTTCGTCGATCAGCGAGCGCTCCAGCCCGGCGATCACCTTTCGCGATTCGTCGCGCAGCGCCCGCATCTCGTCGAGATCGGCATGGTAGCCGCCGCGCACGAAGCCGCCGTCACGCTTGAGCAGCGGCAGCTCGTCGCCAAGTGCCTGCGTCAGATGCTGGGCCAGCGCCTGGGGCAGCGCATGGATGGCGGCGAGTGCGGCCGCGAGTTCCTGGGGCAGGGCGGTTGCGGCAAAGATTTCGGCGATCGCAGCAGCCGCCTCGAAACCGGCGCGCAGCGCGCCGAGATCGCGCGGACCGCCACGGTTGAGCGCCAGCCTGGACAAAGCGCGCGGCATGTCGGCGACGCTCTTCAGACTCGATCGAGCCGCCTGGCAGAGCCGCGTTTCGGAGCGGAAGAACGACACCGAATCCAGCCTGGCGCCGATCGCCGCCGGGTCGGTCAGCGGCGCCATCAGCCGGTCGGCGAGCAGCCTTGCGCCGCCGCCGGTCACCGTGCGGTCGATCGCCTTGAACAGCGAGCCTTCGCGGCTGCCCGACAGGGTGCGCAGCAGTTCGAGATTGCCGCGTGTCGCCGGGTCGATGAACAGGGTCGAGCCCTGTTCCTCGCGCTCGGGCCGCGACAGCGGCGGACGCTCGGCCTTCTGCGTCTTCTCGACATAGGCGATGGCGCCCGAGATCGCCGACAGTTCGGCACGCGAAAACGCGCCAAAGCTATCCGGCGTCGCCACATCGAAGAAACGGGCGATGCGTCCCGTGGCCGAGGCCGAATCGAACAGTGACGGCGGCTGCGGGCTGGCGACGCGGCCGAGCACGTCGAACACTGGCTTCAACTCCGGATCATGGAACACCGGCTCAGCGACGATCAATTCGCGCGGATCGACACGGAAGATGTCGGCCAGCAGCCGGTCGGCGGTGGTGTCCGTGACACGAAAAGCGCCGGTCGAGATGTCGATCCAGGCCAGCGCGAAACTGTGATCGGCTCCACCCTTCACCCGCCCCAGCGCCATCAGAAAACTCGATTCCGACGGCGCCAGCAATTTGTCCTCGGTGATGGTGCCAGGCGTTACCAGCCGCACCACGTCGCGGCGCACCACGGATTTGCCGCCGCGTTTCTTCGCCTCTGTCGGGTCCTCGATCTGCTCGCACACGGCAACGCGAAAACCCTGGCCGATCAGCTTCTGCAGATAGTCGTCGGCCGCATGCACCGGCACGCCGCACATCGGAATGTCGAGCCCTTGATACTTGCCGCGCTTGGTCAGCACGATGCCCAGCGCCCGGCTCGCCTTCTCGGCATCGTCGAAGAACAGCTCGTAGAAATCGCCCATGCGATAGAACAGCAGCGAATCCGGGTTCGCCGCCTTGATCTCGATGAACTGCTCTATCATCGGCGTGGCGCCGGCGTGGGCGGTCGGCACCGGTGTCATCGCCTCGGGGGCGTCTGGCTCGTTCGGGCTGTGCATGTTCATGCGCGGCACGCTAGCAGATGTGATCGCGCGGTTTAATGCCGGCGCTTCGAAAAACGGGGGACGACCGGTGATGGCCGGTTGTCCGCAATTGCCCACACGAACAGCGATTCCCGAGCACTGGCGGTTTACACGCGGCGGCGCGTGGTCTTAATTCGGATCGAAACAAAGCACCCGCTTCAACGAGGTGCTGCATCGGCGAGGAAATCAAGACCATCATGGCCAGGAAAACCGAGAACAACGGTCCGTCCGTCAGCGCGCAGGAAGCGCTCGAATTCCACGCCATGGGCCGCCCCGGCAAGCTGGAAGTCGTCGCCACCAAGCCGATGGCAACGCAACGCGACCTCAGCCTCGCCTATTCGCCGGGTGTCGCGGTCCCTGTTCTGGCCATCGCCGAGGACCCAAGCCGTGCCTTCGACTACACGACGCGCGGCAACATGGTCGCCGTCATCTCCAACGGCACCGCCATTCTCGGCCTCGGCAATCTCGGCGCGCTGGCTTCGAAACCGGTGATGGAAGGCAAGGCGGTGCTGTTCAAGCGCTTTGCCGATGTTGACTCCATCGACCTCGAGGTCGACACCGAGGACGCCGACGAGTTCATCAACTGCGTGCGTTTCCTTGGGCCCTCCTTCGGCGGCATCAATCTGGAGGACATCAAGGCGCCGGAATGCTTCATCATCGAGCAGCGCCTGCGCGAACTGATGGACATCCCGGTCTTCCACGACGACCAGCACGGCACCGCCATCATTTCGGCCGCCGGCCTGATCAACGCGCTGGAGATCACCGGCCGCGACATGAAGACCACGAAGATGGTCTGCAACGGCGCCGGTGCGGCCGGCATCGCTTGCATCGAGCTGATGAAGGCGATGGGTTTTGCGCCCGAAAACATCACTTTGTGCGACACCAAGGGCGTCGTCTTCCAGGGCCGCACCGAAGGCATGAACCAGTGGAAGTCGGCGCATGCCGTCAAGACCGAGGCGCGCAGCCTCGCCGAGGCGCTGGACGGCGCCGACGTCTTCCTCGGCCTTTCCGCCAAGGGCGCGCTGACCACCGCCATGGTGCAGTCGATGGCCAAGAACCCGATCATCTTCGCCATGGCCAATCCCGATCCGGAAATCACGCCGGAGGAAGTGGCCGAGATCCGCACCGACGCCATCATGGCAACAGGGCGTTCCGACTATCCGAACCAGGTCAACAACGTGCTCGGCTTCCCCTATATCTTCCGCGGCGCGCTGGATGTGCGGGCGACCACCATCAATGACGACATGAAGATCGCCGCCGCCCGCGCGCTGGCGGCATTGGCACGTCAGGACGTGCCCGACGATGTCGCCGCCGCCTACCAGGGCAACCGGCCGAAATTCGGCCCCAACTACATCATCCCGGTGCCGTTCGACCCGCGCCTGATCTCGGCCATCCCGATTGCCGTGGCCAAAGCCGCGATGGATTCAGGCGTCGCCCGCAAGCCGATCCTCGACCTCGACCGTTACGCGCAGGAGCTGTCCGCCCGCCGCGACCCGATCGCCTCGACCTTGCAGCGGATCTACGACCGTGTGCGCCGCCAGCCCAAGCGCATTGTCTTTGCCGAGGGCGAGGAGGAGCAGGTGATGCGCGCCGCCGTCTCCTATGTGAACCAGCGGCTCGGCACCGCCATCCTGCTTGGCCGCGACGACGTCATCAAGGAAAACGCCAAGCACGCCGGCATCGACCTCAACAAGCAAGGCATCGAGATCATCAATGCAAGGCTGTCGCGCCGCAACGGCATCTACACCGACTATCTCTACGAGCGCATGCAGCGCAAAGGCTTCCTGTTCCGTGACTGCCAGCGCCTGATCAACAACGATCGCAATCACTTTGCCGCCTGCATGGTGGCGCTGGGCGATGCCGACGGCATCGTCACCGGTGTGACCCGCAACTATTCGACAGCACTCGACGACATCCGCCGCGTCATCGACGCCAAGCCCGGCCACCGCGTCATCGGTGTCTCGATCGTGCTGGCGCGGGGCAAGACCGTGCTCGTCGCCGACACCGCCGTGCATGATATGCCGAACGCCGAGCAGATCGCCGACATCGCCGAGGAGGCCGCAGGCTTCGCCCGCCGCATGGGTTACGAGCCGAGGCTCGCCATGCTCGCCTATTCGACCTTCGGCCATCCGCAGGGTGAACGCTCCGAACGCGTCCAGGAAGCGGTGCGCATCCTCGACAAGCGTCGTGTCGATTTCGAATACGACGGCGAAATGGCCGCCGACGTCGCGCTCAATGCGCGGGCCATGGCGCAGTATCCCTTCATCCGGCTGACCGGTCCGGCCAATGTGCTGATCATGCCGGCGTTCCACTCGGCCTCGATCTCGACCAAGATGCTGCAGGAACTCGGTGGCTCGACGGTGATCGGCCCGCTGCTGGTCGGGCTGAACAAGCCGGTTCAGATCGTGTCGCTGAATGCAAAGGACAGCGACATCGTCAATATGGCGGCGATCGCGGCGTACACGGCGGGGACGTGACGAACGCTCCGTGCTGCGGACGAAAAGCCGCGAACGCTTTTCGAGCGAGGCAAGGCCTTGCGCGGCATGAACGGAATCGGCCGCGCCATCCGCCTCGACATATGCAATCGCAGAAATCCTGCGATTCAAGCCGAATTTGCGGGTAAATCACCGCGATCCATAAGATATTGATAATATCCGGTTGTTATACCAGGGAGCTGTCGTCGATGTGCCAGAGCGGCATTTTGGACAGACTGGGGTGGTGACCGTCATGGATTTTCAGCCGTGAAGCACGATACGAGTCCGGCATCCGTGGTCGGCCAGGGAGCCTATCACGACGAGCGCCTGGATGCGCTTCTCAGCATCACCGGCCGGATGGACGGTTATCTCTACCGTTGCCGCAACGACGCCTCCTACACCATGCTTTATATCAGCGACGGCATTCTCACAGTCAGCGGTTATCGGCCGAGCGATTTCATTCACAATGCGGTGCGCGACTATGTCTCGGCCATCCATCCGGATGACCTGCCCTCGGTCTATGCCGCCGTCGATGCCGCGCTCGAGGCGCGCTGCAACTGGAACGTCGACTACCGCATCGTGCCGCAGGTCGGCGAACCGCTCTGGGTCCGCGAGATTGGCGGCGGTGTCTGGGACGATGCCGGCGACCTCGAATTCCTCGAAGGCTTCGTCGTCGACATCAGCGACCGCAAGGTTGTCGAGGACCTCAACGCCCAGCTGCTGCTGGATCTGAAGACAGCCAACGAAGAGCTCTCGGCGCAAAAACGCGAGATCGAACTGGCGAAGCAGCAGAGCGACCATTCGGCCAACCACGATGCATTGACCGACTTGCCCAACCGGCGCGCCTTCCACGACGAACTGAAATCGGTGGTCGCCCGCTGCGGCGCCACCGGCGATGCGGCTGGTCTTTTGTTCATCGACCTCGACCGGTTCAAGGAAGTCAACGACACGCTCGGCCACGAGGCCGGCGATGCGCTGCTGCAGCGCGTGTCGAGCCAGCTTCGCTCGATCCTGCGCAGCGCCGATTTCGTGGCCCGGCTTGGCGGTGACGAGTTCGCCTTCCTGTTCTCGGGCGACGCCGACATGGCACAGCAGAAGGCCGTGCGCGTCGCCGAACGCATCCTGGAAAGGTTGCGGATCAAGGTTCCCACGCCGACTGGCGCCATCCAGGTCGGCTGCACCGTTGGCGTGGCCATGTATCCAGCGGAGGCCGCCGATTCCGAAGCGCTGATCGCACTCGCCGACCGGCTGATGTACATCGGAAAAAAGAGCGGCCGCAACCGGCTGGTCACCGCCAGGGAAATGGCGCCGCAACAGCCATCGTCCAGGCACCGCCACCCGATTCGCAAGACTGCCTAGGCGCGCAAAGGCCCTCAACCCACGCCCATCGCCTCCTTGTGCCGGGCTATCTCCGCCATTAACCACTCCCGGAACCGCTTGATCCCCGGCGAGCTTCGATTGCCGGGCTTCTGCTGCAGGCAGTAGCTTTCCGGAATTTTGTGGCGGGCCGGAAACGGCGCCACCAGCTGGCCGCTGGCCAGCAGGTCCTGCGCCATGATGTTGTCGACCAGCGCCACGCCGCCACCATGGACTGCTTCGCGCACGGCCAGCGCCGGGTCATGGAAGATCGGACCGGATTTCGCGTCGACCTTCAGCCCTTCCTTCTCGAACCATTCCTCCCACCAGGCGGTGGTGTTCTCGTGCAACAGCCTCTGTCTGGCAAGATCGGCTACTGTCCTTGGCGCATTCGGACCGGCGAGCAGGGCTGGCGCGCAGACGGGAAAGATCACCAGTGACACAAGCTGCACATAGTCTGCATTGCCGGCATCGGCGGTGAACAGCACGCGCAGATCGGCACTCGGATTGCCACCCCGGCTCTGATCGTCGTGGATCGACACGTCGAGTTCGAAATCGGGATTCTCGGCGCGGAAGCGCGGCAGGCGGTCGGCCAGCCACAGGTTCATAAAGGTCGCGTTGATCGACAGCGAGGCGCGCTTGGCGGCATCGGGGCGGCCATGGCTGCCCATCTCTTCGGTGGCAGCCTCAATCGACCTGAAGGCGGTGGACAGCCGGCGGGCAAAGTGGGTGGCTTTCGGCGCCAGTGTCACCTGCCGGATGCCACGCTCGAACAACTCCATACCCAGCGCCTGTTCCAGGGATCGGATATGCCGGCTCACCGCCGAGGGCGTCAGCCGCAACTCATCGGCGGCATCCTTGAAGCTGTGCAGGCGCGCCGCCGCTTCGAAAGCTCGGATCGCATTCAACGAGGGCAGCTTCATTGGCAAAGACAAAACTTGAGATGAGTTTTTGTCAAGCATGACGGACAAAAATGCCGTTTGTCGGGTTGTGCCGAACGGGCAATTCTCACGCGATCCGACCCCTTGGGAGACCGCGCCATGCGCCATCTTGCCACCCTTGCCGCATCGATGTTCGCCCTGTCCGTTTGCGTCCTGACGGGCGGTGCCCTGGCCGCCGAGGACAAGACCGTCAACATTTACTTCTGGTACGACTACGTGCCCGCCGACACCATCGCTCAATTCGAGAAACAGACCGGCATCAAGGTCGTCTACGACACATTCGATGCCGTCGAGATGCTTACGACCAAGACGCTGACCGGGGGCTCCGGCTATGACCTGACCATGCCGGGCGCATCGATCGTCGGCCAGTACATCAAGGCCGGCGCCATCCAGAAGCTCGACAAGACGAAGCTCCCCAACGCCACGGGTCTCAATCCCGACATCATGGCCTTCCTGGCCAGGCAGGATCCGGGCAACGCCTATGCGGTGCCCTATGCCTATGGCACCACGGGCATCATCTACAACAAGGCCAAGATCGCCGAGCGGATGAAGGACGCCCCGGTCAACAGCCTCGACATGATCTTCAAGCCGGAGGTGGCGCGAAAATTCGAGGATTGCGGTATCGCCATGGTTGATTCGCCGGAAGGCGTGATGTCGATCGCGCTCAACTACCTCGGCTTCAACCCGTTCTCGACCGACGAGAGCGAGATCAGAAAGGCAGCCGATCTGCTGACCGCGATCAAGCCTTACATCAGGCATTTCAAATCGGGCTCGATCATGAGCGAGATGGCGGCTGGCGATCTCTGCCTGGCGCTTGGCTGGAGCGGCGATGCGATCGGCGCGGCGACCAAGGCGGTGGACGCCAAAAGCGGCGCCGATATCGGCTATTCCATCCCGAAGGAGGGCACGGAAATCTTCTTCGACGTCGTCACCATTCCGGTCGATGCGCCGCACCCCGAAAACGCCCAGGCCTTCCTGGATTTCCTGATCACGCCGCGGGTCGCCGCCCGCTTCACCAACGCGACGCTCTACCCGAATGCTGTCGAGGCGGCGACGCCGATGGTCGACGAGGTCGTTCGCGACAATCCCGACATCTATCTCTCGAAAGAGACGATGAAGCATCTGTTCGCCGCCCAGCCGCGCGACCAGAAATCGCTGCGCCTGGTCACCCGGCTATGGACCAGCTTCACCACCGGAACGAACTGATCCCCGGCCTGCTTTGGCTTTACCCCCCTCTCCAGAAAAAAGATGTGATCGATATGCTTGAATCCCTGCCGCGTTCGCGCCAGACCGATGACGCCGTTTTCGGCAAGAACATCTATGGCGGCTCGCATGAGCCGGTCTATGGCGGCGTGCTGTCCTTCATGCGCCGCCGGCTGACCCGCAACCTTGACGGCGTCGATGTGGCCGTGTGGGGCATCCCGTTCGATGCGGCCGTCTCCAACCGGCCGGGCGCCCGCTTCGGTCCGCAAGGCGTGCGGCGCGCCTCGGCCATCCTCGAAGGCGATCCGCAATATCCTTTCCGCACGGATCCGTTCGAACGGTTGGCGGTCATCGACTATGGCGATTGCGGTCTTGATTTCGGCCGGCACGACGAGACGCCATGGCAGATCGAGGCGCAGGCGAGCGAGGTCGTTGATGCCGGCGTCACGCTGCTGTCCATCGGCGGCGATCACTACGTCCCCTGGCCGCTGCTCAGAGCGCATGCGAAGAAGTATGGGCCGCTGGCGCTGGTTCAGTTCGACGCGCACCAGGACACCTGGCTCGACGAGGAGAAGCGCATCGACCATGGCTCGTTCGTTGCCAGGGCCGTCGGCGAAGGCCTGGTCAGGCCGGAGCGCTCGATCCAGGTCGGCATCCGCACCCACGCGCCAGACACTTGCGGCCTTGAAATCCTGCAGGGCGAAGATGTCGCCGAGCTCGGCGTGGCCGGCGTTGTCGAGCGCATCAAGGCGCGTGTCGGCGATGCCAGGACCTATCTGACCTTCGACATCGACTGTCTCGACCCGGCCTTTGCCCCAGGCACCGGCACGCCGGTCGCCGGTGGTCTTTCGTCGCGCGAGGCGCTGATGATCCTGCGGCGATTGGGCTCGCTCGATATCGTCGGCGCCGATGTCGTCGAAGTGGCGCCGGCCTATGACCATGCCGACGTCACGTCGATCGCCGGTGCTGCCGTCCTGCAGCACTATCTTGGCTTGCTGGCGGAGCGGAAACGATAGCCCCGGCCGGCGGGGTTCATATCCGTCTCAGTCCGGCGCGAACGCACGCGCCGCCTCGACGACCTCGTCGACATGATCCTGCCGGAGCAGGTCGATCGGGACGCGACCGTCGAGCTGCGCCGAGGGGCGCGTCAGCCACAGCCACGCCAGTCTGGGATTGCTGATCAGAGACAGCACGTCGCGAATGCCCGTTACCGGCCGGCCATCGACGAACTGCGCCAGCGGGAAGACATGTTTGCGGCCGCCCTTGCGCAAGGCAATGACCTCACTCCGCCGCTGCCAGCGGTGCAGCGTCGAGCGGGCGATGCGCAAATTCTCTTCCAGATAGGTCGAGCCGGCGACGCGGCCCGCCCAGTCCTCGATCAGCATCGATTCGAGGTCATCGGACTTTGGCAGCGAAGTTTGCTCGACATCGGCCGACAGGGTCGTCGGCGGATTTGTCGCGCCGGCAATGCCGGCTTCGCTGCGGCGCGCGGCCTCGGCCGCTAGTGCGCGCACGAATTTCGATGCCAGGCCGGGAAGGTCGGCATGAATGGCGTCGATGGCGCGCTGGTGCTTCGGCGACAGCAAGGTGACGGCGGACGCAATGCTGCCGGCGATCTTGCCGACCGAGACCATGGTGGGCTTGTTGATGGCCTCATCACAATGGGCAAGCGCGCGTTCGACTTCCTCCGCGACCATCTCCGCGAAGTCGTCCTGCTTGAGGCCCTGGATCTGAAATCTGTTCATGCATCTGTCTTCCGGGCCGCGCGCTCCTCCCACAGCTGCGGCCGGCTGTTGAACTTCTAGAGCGGAAAGCGGAAATCGCAGCGGCAACAGATGCAGCGGCCCGACAGCTTGCTGTCTTGCATTTCTTGACACCCCAACTGGCTAGTGGCGCCCCGAAATGTCAGTCGCGGGGCGCCTAGATTGCGTGTAGGTGCGATGTGTGACAGCCGCGCGACGGCCGTTCCCCCTCACCCGCCCTCCGCTTCGCTCGGGCGACCTCTCCCCGAGGGGAGAGGAGGCTACCGGCGCTGGCGCTTTCCTCTTCTCCCCAGCGGGGAGAAGGTGGCCGCGGAGCGGCCGGATGAGGGGGAGCCTCGCAGTAACTGCCGCAAGGGCAGGAAATGCCCCTAAAGCAACCCCGCCTGCTCAGCCTCGCGGCGCAAATTCTGCCGTGGCCTAGGGCCGATCTGCTGGATCACCAATCCGGCCGCCAGTGAGCCAAGGTCGCCGCAGGTCTGCAGGTCGCGGCCTTGCGTGTAGCCATGCAGGAAGCCGGCGGCATAGAGATCGCCGGCGCCCGTCGTGTCGACCAGTTCCCTAATGGCGGTTGCCTTGATCACCACGGTCTCGTCGCCGCGCACGATCACCGAGCCTTTTTCCGAGCGGGTCACGGCGGCGATCCTGCAATCCTTGCGGATCTGCGCCAGCGCCTCGTCGAACGACGATGTCTGGTAGAGCGACTTGATCTCGTGGCTGTTGGCAAAGACGATGTCGACCGTGCCCGAACGCATCAGGTCGAGGAATTCGTCGCGGTAGCGGTCGACGCAAAACGAATCCGACAGTGTCATCGACACTTCTCGGCCTGCGGCATGCGCCAGCTTCGCCGTCTGGCGGATTGCTTCCTTGGCGCGCGGCGGGTCCCACAGATAGCCCTCGAAATAGGTGACTTTGGCGCCAGAGGCCTTGTCGGCCTCCACATCCTCCGGCCCAAGCTCGACACAGGCGCCGAGATAGGTGTTCATCGAGCGCTCGCCGTCGGGGGTGACGAAAATCATCGAGCGCGCCGTCGGCGGCTCGCCCTTGAGCGGCCTGGTGTCGAAGGCGACGCCCTGGGCATGGATGTCGTGCGCGTAGATTTCACCCAGCGCATCGTTGGAGACCTTGCCGAAGAAGGCGGCGCGGCCGCCGAAGCTGGCGACGCCGGCCGCCGTGTTGCCGGCGCTGCCGCCGGAGGCTTCGATCGCCGGCCCCATGCGGCTGTAGAGCAGTTCGGCGCGCTTTGTGTCGATGAGGTTCATCGCGCCCTTGATGATGCCGTTGGTCTCGAGGAATTCCTCGTCGCACTGGGCGATGATGTCGACAATGGCATTGCCGATGCAAAGCACGTCATAATCCGGCATCAAAATCTCCGCCAAAAACCCGAGCCGGCTTCTTGCCATGTCGGCCGGGCGCGGGTCTAGCGATTTGAAACCGGTTTGCCTAGAGCGCAACACGCAACTTGGGCGGATCAGGTCCGAACAGCCCAAAGGCGCACTTGCCGCGAGGCGCTATGACAATTCGACCGTGGCCGAAGCATTTGATCGCCGCACCGCCTACAAGCCTGGCTCAGCCGATCCCGTTTCGAAGGCGAGCCAGCCCCCCAATGTCTACCAAGAGCATGTCTACAAAGAGCATGTCGACAAAGAACGAACCTGCAAGAAACGACATGACCACCGACCTAGCGCTGCTCGTCGTGTTGGCGGTGCTGTGGGGCGCCTCCTACACCTTCATCAAGATCGGCGTCGAGACGATCCCGCCGATCACCTTCATTGCCGCCCGCACCCTGATCGCCGGTGGCATCCTGTTGGCCATCATCCGCTGGCGCGGGCTCGCCATGCCGGGCGATGCGGCAAGCTGGCGCCGTTTCGCCTTCCAGGCATGTCTCAACAGCGTGGTGCCGTTCACCCTGATCGCCGCCGCCGAACGCTCGGTCGACGCCGGCCTCGCCACCATCCTGAACGCGACCTCGCCGATCTTCACCTTCCTTTTGACAGCGCTCATCACCCGCCACGAGCCGGTCACATTGCGCAAACTGATTGGCGTCGGCGCCGGCATTGCCGGCATCTGCCTCATCATCGGCACCGAGGCGCTGGGTGGCCTTGGTCACGAGCTGTGGGCGCAGTTGGCAATCGTCGCGGCAACGGTCTGCTATGCCGGTGCGGCCATTTTCGGCCGAGGCTTCAAGGGCCTCGATCCGATGCTGCCGGCCGCCGGTTCGATGCTGTGCGGCGCCGTTATCCTCGTGCCCCTCAGTCTTGTATTCGACCAGCCATGGACGCTGGTGCCATCGACGGCGTCGATCCTGGCCCTGCTCGGCCTGTCGGTCTTTTCCACGGCACTGGCCTTCGTCATCTATTTCCGCCTCATCCACACGCTGGGCTCGGTCGGAACCACCTCGCAGGCCTATCTCCGTGTGCCGATCGGCGTCGGCATCGGCGCCCTCTTCCTCGGCGAAAGCCTCGGCTCGACGGCATGGCTGGGCATGGGTTTTGTCGTGGCTGGGGTCGCTGCCATGACCATCCCGGTTCGCAAGCCGGCGTTTGCGCGGTAAACGCCCAGCCCGCTTGTGCTCATGGCCCGCGCTGCCTATCTCGGAAGCGTCCGCCTTTTCGGCGGTGGCCGCTGATCTGGGGTTGAAGCACAGTGATTTTCGACGCTGCCCGCACCGCGGCCCTCGAGCTGCTCTCGCCTCCGTTTCGTGCCGTGTTTATCAAGACGCCCGGGCTGACCTTGCTGGCGCTGTTGGCCCTGTGGTTCGGCCTGACCAGCCTTGTCGAGTGGCTGGCGCTGCCATGGCTGCAGACGCTGTTGCCCGGCATCCCGTCCTGGGCCGGCTGGCTGGGCGGCATCATCGCCGCCATCGCGCTCGCCTTCGGCATGGCGCTGCTCATCGCGCCGGTGACGGCTGTTATCGCCGGCCTGTTCCTCGACGATATCGCCGAGGTGGTCGAGCGCACCGACTATCCCGGCGACCCGACCGGCCGCGCCATGCCGGCGCTGCGCTCGCTGGTGCTGTCGATGCGATTTCTCGGCGTCGTCATTCTCGGCAACATCGTCGCCCTGCTGCTTCTGCTTGTGCCGGGCGTCAACATCGCCGCCTTCTTCATCGTCAACGGTTATTTGCTCGGGCGCGAGTTCTTCGAATTCGCCGCCATGCGCTTTCGCGGCGAAGAAGAGGCCAGGGCCTTGCGCAGGCATTATGCCGGAACGGTGTTTCTCGCCGGGCTGCTCATCGCTGCCTTCCTCGCCCTGCCGCTGCTCAATCTGGTGACGCCGCTCTTCGCCGCCGCCATGATGGTGCATCTGCACAAGGCGATTTCTGTGCGGGAAGTGGCTCGATCCGGATATCGGCGCACTTAGCGCAGGAGAAATCCGCGCCCCAACTCGTCATCGGCCTCGACAATGAATTCGGCCCGCCCGGAATAATAGGCGCGGCCGCCGACGCGGGCGATGATCGCCTGATGCGGGCCAGCCTTCGCCGTCCGCACCACGGCTCCGGAAAAACGCGAGCAGGCAATGCTCTCGAACATGCGCGTCTGCCCGATCGCGATCTCGCCCTTGGCATGCATGGCCGCCAGCCTTGCGGTGACGCCGGAGCCGGTCGGCGAGCGGTCGACCTCCGCCTCGGCGAAGACGCAGATGTTTTTGGTCACCTCGCCGGAAAACGCGTCGCGGCCATCGGTCAGGATGGTGCCGTAGAGGAAGGCAAGGTCAGCATGGTCGGGATGCGACAGCGGAAATTCGGCTTTGAGCCTGTCCGTCAGCGCGGTTGCCGCATCGACGAAATCGCGCACCCGGTCGCGGCCGAATTCGAGCCCGAATTGGTGGCAATCGGCCAGTGCGTAGAAAGCGCCGCCATAGGCGATGTCGAAGCCGATCGCGCCATGGCCCGCCAGCTCTATCGTCTGCCTGCCGGCGAACAGGAAGGCCGGCACGCTTTCGAACGACACCGCGCCGGCCTTGCCGTCCCTGACCTCGACCGAGGCGACGACCAGTCCGCATGGCGCCTCGATATTGACCGTCGTGATCGGCTCCTGTTTCGCCACCAGCCCTTCATCGATGGCGTAGCGGCCGAGCGCGACGATGGCGTGGCCGCACATGGTCGAATAGCCCTCATTGTGCATGAACAGCACGGCGAGGTCGGCGCCGGGCAAGTCCGGCTCGACCAGCAAGGCGCCATACATGTCGTAATGGCCGCGCGGCTCGAACATCAGGATTTTCCTGAGATGATCGAGGTGGTCGCGCACATAGGCGCGCTTTTCCAGGATGGTGCCCTTTGGAATATCCGGATAGCCGCCGGTAACGATCCGGAGCGGCTCGCCGCCGGTATGCATATCGACGACGGTCAGCGTCATGCGATGGGCCTCATCTAGACTGAAGGTTTGGCAAACAGCGCCTGCAATTTGCCGAACGGCATGGCGGCGCGGGTGAAGCCGAAGGTGCCGTCCTGCTGGATCTCGCGCGCCGCCGTTTCCAGCATGCCATAAGCGAAATTGGTCAGCCACGGCCCGAGCGAGATACGCTTGACGCCGGCCATGGCGAGGTCGGCGATGGTGAAGCCGGGCTTTGCCATGACATTGACCGGCTTGCTGACCGCCGAGCAGACCGTGCGGATCATCTCGACATCACCGATACCCGGCGCGTAGAGCACGTCGGCGCCGGCCTTCTCGAAGGCCTGCAGCCGCTTGATGGTGTCGTCGAGGTCGGACTTGCCCCACAGGAAATTCTCGGCGCGTGCGGTGAAGACGAAATCGCGCTTCAGCGCCCGCGCCGCTTCCACCGCCGCCGCAACACGCTCGACGGCATGCGCAAAATCATAGATCGGCTTGTCCGGGTCGCCGGTGTGGTCTTCGATCGAGCAGCCGGCAAGGCCGGCTGCTTCCGCCGCGAAGATGGTTTCGGCGGCCTGCTCGGCGCTGTCGCCCTTGCCTTTCTCGAGGTCGGCTGAGACCGGCAGGCTGGTCGCCGCCGTCACCTCGCGGCAATGGTGGATCATCTGGTCGAAGGTCACGGCGCCATCCGGCAGGCCGCGTGAAAAGGCAAAGCCGGCGCTGGTCGTCGCCAGCGCCGTGAAGCCGAAGGAACCCAGCAGCTTCGTCGTGCCGATATCCCAGGGATTGGGCATGACGAAGGTCGAGGCATGCAGGTCGCGAAAGATCTTGCCCTTGTCCATGGTAGTTCCCCCATCATGTGCGGTGTGGCTAAGCGGATTTTATCCTGCCCTTTTTGACCGGGCAAACGAATGCGGTTGGTTCAGAGGCGTTTGGCGTTCTCTCCTGCCAATTTGTCCAGCGCGTCGGAATCCTTGGCGTAGCGCGACGCCTTCTTGTCCCAGTGATAGGTGACGAAAATCGCGTGAGACTCCGGCTTGGGCGGGGTGTCGTCGCAGCTTTCGCCGTTCAGCACCGTGGCATCGGTCACCGTCACCTTGATGGCGGCATAAGGCTGGCCGTCGGCGACGGTCTCGAAAACCACGTCCTGCTTGCGGCTGTAGGCGCACAGGTTCTCATCGAACGTATAGATCATGTCGATCAGTTCGAACTTGTCGTCTCGGATCATGATCAGCGGGGTGATCACATAGTTCTGGCTCGAATTGAAATGCGCGCTCATGGTGATGAGGACGTCATCGTCGGCGCCGACGGAAAGCTTGGCCGGTTCGCGGAAATAGGTACCGCGGTCGAGCGCGACATTGACGGCGTCGAGCAATTTTGGCTTGGCCGTGATGTCGTAGAGCGCCAGCACCGCATAGCCTTCCGTGCTGTCGGGAGAATCGCCAAGGTCGAACAGCATGGTCAGCCGGTCCTTGCCGCCAGCCTTGATGGCAAGCACCGCGGCATTGGAAAAGCCTGACGTCTCGGGCGGTGAGCCGCCGCTGTCCGGTCCCTCGATATGACGCATCTCGATCGGCAACCCGCCTTTGTAGAAGCCGTCCTTGTCTGCGGTCAGATCGGGGATGACCATCCTCGCCAGATCGAGATAGGTGATGTCCGTGCGGCCGGGCAGCGCGCTGCCGAGTTCCGGGAAGCTGACGGCCTGCGCGCCGGCCGCGGTCCATAAAAACGGCAGCAGCATCAAGGCGAGGATGAGGCGGAACAGAACGGGTTTCATGCGTGGCCTCGAGTTGGCGGGGCCAAGCTAGCACGGACAATCGAGGCGTACAGCCGCAGGCTGAAGATCAGGTCAGTGGATCGGCACCAGTCCGGCCAACTCGCGCATGTCGTCGAACAGGATGCCGCCGGCCTGGATCAGGCCGTCGCGGTCGGAATAGGGATCGCCATGATAGGAAAACACCCGCATGCCGGCGGCGATGCCGGCCTGCGTGCCGGCGACGCTGTCCTCGATGACGATGCAGTCGGCGGGCGCAAAGCCCATGGTTTTCGCCGCATGCAGGAACAGGTCGGGGAACGGCTTGCCGCGACCGACCATGGTCGAGCTGAACATCGCGTGTTCGAACAGCGGCAACAGCCCGGTCTGGCCAAGCGTGATGTGCATCTTCGACACCCGGGCCGAGGTGGCCACGCAATAGGCGATGCCGGCTGAACGCACGGCTTCGACGAACTCGCGGACGTAAGGGATCGCCTCGACGCCATGGGCGAACAGGTCCGGCAGGCCGGCATTCCAGCGATCGACGAAATCGGCGCCGAGCCTGACGCTGGTCTCTTCTTCGATCTCCTTTTGCACCGACGCCATGCTGCGGCCGGAGAAATTCTTGCGGCAATATTCGAAGCTTGTCGGATAGCCGGCAGCGGTCAGCCATTCGGCGAGGCGCCGATTGGCCAGGTTCTCGGTATCGACCAGGATACCGTCGCAGTCGAAGATGACAAGATTTGGCAGTTCAGACATCAGGCGGTGCCGGTCGATCCGAACCCGCCCGCGCCACGCGCCGTGCCACCGGCCAATGTACGCTCTTCCACCGCCGCCTGCGTCACCGCCGCGAAGACGATCTGGGCGATGCGCATGCCGCGCGTCACCGCGAAATCCTCGTCGCCAAGGTTGATCAGCAGCACCTTCACTTCGCCGCGATAGTCGCTGTCGATGGTGCCGGGCGTGTTGAGGACGGTAAGTCCATGTTTGAAGGCGAGGCCCGAGCGGGGCCGCACCTGACCTTCCATGCCTTCAGGAATTTCCAGGATCAGCCCCGTCGGCACCAGAGCGCGTTTTCCCGGCAGGATCAGCAGCGGCCGGTCATCGGGCACCGCGGCACGCAGATCCATGCCGGCGGCGCCAGTGCTTTCATAGGCAGGAAGGGGGAGTCCTTCACCATGCGGCAACCTGACGAAGCCGACGGTCGGACCGATGACGGAGGGAGTTTGAAGGGCTGCGCGCATAAAATCGATCCTATCGGCGCGAACGGCGATTCGGTCAACTCGACCGCAATGCTATCAACGGCTTTCTTTCGGGCATCACTATGACCTGGTTCCGCTGCGCAGAAGGTTTGACGATTCGGATGCGCTTGCGTTGACGGACCGCATGCCTTGGCGATTGGGGTAAACGCCCGTCAATTCGTCATCCTCGGGTCTTCGCGACGGAGCTTCGCTCCTGCTCCGCCCGTGGATGACGAAGGTGGGGGGCCGCCAATCCCGAATGGTCAAGATGGTGCGCCGGACGAACGATGAGTCTCTAACCCGTCCGCTGCCTATGCACCGCGACTACCTCAGTTCCATCGGAACGACGGTGGTCTCCTTGATCTCCTCCATCACGAACGACGCGGAAACGTCCGACAGCGCCACCTTGGCGATCAGCCGCTGATAGAGCCGGTCATAGGCTTTCACGTCAGCAACGCGGGCGCGCAAGACATAGTCGAGGTCGCCGGACATGCGGTAGACGCCGGTGATCTCGGGAAAGCCGGTCGCCGCCGCCCGGAACTTCTGCAGCCACTCCGGGTCGTGATTGGACGTGCGGATCAGGATGAAGACGGAAAGGCCAAGTCCGAGCTTTTCGGCATCGACCAGCGCCACCCGGCCGGTGATGACGCCATCCTCCTCCAGCCGCTTCACCCGGCGCCAGCAGGCATTGCGCGACAAGGCCACCCGTTCCGACAGCTGGTCGACCGACAGCGTGCCGTCGCGTTGCAACTCGGTGAGCAATTTTCGGTCGATTTCATCGATATCGAGTGCCATGTGGGATGTTTGTCCCATGAACTGGCTGATTACAAGGATATTTTGAGACCGATGAACCGGCGAAGCGTGTCAGGATGCTCATATCAGGAACTCAGACGCCGAAGGGGAACCAGCATGTCGGTCGCAAGGATTTTCACCTCTCATCCGGCCAAGGTCGGCGAAACCTATCTCGGTCATATGGCCTTTGCCGCCTGGTTCTCGTCGCGCCTGTTGCTGGCGGCGGGCGCCGCGCTCGTTCATGCTTTCTTGCCATTTCTGTTTGAAACTACAGCCAGCCGAATCGTTCGCGAGCTTTATGAGCGGACGCACAACAGAGGCACACACGCGACCAAGGAGCCTGCGGCTCTTATGGATCGCGCCTAGAGGACGACAGAAGCGATGTGCCGGTGGGCGGCCTATCTCGGTGAAGCGGTCTTTCTCGAAGACATCCTCACCGCGCCCTGTCACTCGCTGATCGCCCAGAGCCATTGCGCCCAGGAAGCGAAATCGCCGACCAATGGCGACGGCTTCGGCCTTGCCTGGTATGGCGACCGCCCGGAGCCGGGTCTCTATCGCGACATCCTGCCGGCCTGGTCCGATCCCAATCTGAAGAGCCTGTGCCGGCAGATCAAATCCGGCCTGTTCCTTGCCCATGTGCGGGCGTCGACCGGCGGCGCCACCAGCCGTATGAACTGCCATCCGTTCATCTCCAGCGCTTGGTCGTTCATGCACAACGGCCAGATCGGCGGCTTCGAGAAGATCCGCCGCGCGCTGGAGAACTCGCTGTCCGACGCCGTCTTCGACCAGCGCGAAGGCACCACAGATTCCGAATTGTTTTTCCTGCTGATGATCGACGAGGGATTGGCCGCTGATCCGCAAGGCGCCGTCTCCCGCGCCACCAGCCGCGTGCTCGAAGCCTCGCGCCGCGCCGGCCTCGAACCGGCGCTGAAACTCACCGCCGCCTTCTCGGACGGGCAGGCGCTCCACGCCGTGCGCTACGCCACCGACGCCCACGCCCCGACGCTCTACACCTCCATCTTGCGCAAGGGCGGCGGCCGCTGCATCGTGTCCGAACCCTTCGATCGCGAAGGCGGCGACTGGCAGGCGATCCCGCCATCGAGTTTTGTCACGATCACCGGCGATGGCATGACTATTCGTCCCTTTGCTCCGGCAACGGCGAAGCTGGCGTTGGTCGGGTAAGTTTCTTCGCCAACTGGTGGCGTCGCGGGCCAGCGCCCCCCTCTGTCCTGCCGGACATCTCCCCCACAAGTGGGGAGATTGGCTATTATCGCGGCTTTCGCCAACATCCAACGCTGCAGGACCGAGTGCGGCGCTGAACCTGCCGATCTCCCCCCTCGT
>NZ_SMYZ01000081.1 GCF_004919685.1 Mesorhizobium norvegicum
ATTTTATTGCGTTGTCAACGAGATTAGCTAGCGCCTCGAACAGCAAGTCGCCATCAGCGTCTATCGGCACCGCCGGCTGGCAAACGACTGCGAAATCGAGGCCGCCTTCTTCTGCGATCGGCCCATAGAATTCAGCCAACGCGGTCACGATGTCGCCGAGATCGACACGTGAAAAATTCTCACGGCGGCGGCTCTGCTCCACCTCGGCAATCCGCATCAGGGCAGCGATCGTCGCCAGCAGCTGGTCGATGTCCGCCAAGGACTTCTGCATCGCAGCCTTGACAGGTGCATCACCCGAAATTGCACGCAAACTGCGCTCAAGGCGTGCGCGCAAGCGCGTCAGCGGCGTTCGGAGGTCATGGGCAATGGAATCGCCGACCCCTTTCACTTCCGCTATGAGCCGCTCGATCTCGTCCAGCATCGTGTTGACGATCACCGACAGCTTGTCGAATTCGTCTTGGCGCTTATGAACCGGCAATCTTCGGTCGAAATGGCCCTCCATGATGGAACTACAGGCTCGGCGCACAGCCTCGACGCGCCGTAACATCGCCCGGCTCATCACCAGCCCGCCGATCAACGAAAGCGCGATCGCAGGGATGATTGCGAGCGCCATGGCCCTAGCGACGATTTCTTTTATTTCGTCCAGCGATGCCGTTGCACGCCCCAGTAAAAGTATGCTGCCATTGGTGAGGATGGTCGCGACGCCGCGTACGCTCTCCGATCGCTTCTCCGCACCGTTGTCCAGGGACAGCACCAGAGTTGTCGGGATATCGAGCTCCGGCAATGTTGATGGCAGTATTGCGATGTTACCGGCGAGCCGCGTGCGATCGGCTGAGAAGATGCCGAAGGCCTTTTCCTGCCGCTTGTCGATAGCCAATGCTTTCTCGATGCGGGCTGGAAGGGATGCCGGATCATCCCGTGCGAAAGAACGCGCGTCGCCGATCAGCGAATCGTCGATCTGTTTGGTGAGATAGCCAACTGTCTCCCTGTAGAAAAACCCAGCCATCAGCAGAAGCGCGAGGGCAAGGATCCCCGCCGCGCCGATCGTGCGGCGGAAGCTGGCCGTTTGGAAGATCCTAGTCCTGTGCACGAAGGACAAACCCCCGACCACGAATCGTATGGATCAGCGGCAACTCATCTGCCAGATCGATCTTACGGCGCAACCGGCCGATATGAACGTCGACGAGGTTCGTTCCTGGATCGAAGCGATAGTGCCAGACATGCTCGAAAAGCATCCCTCGCGTGACGACTTGCTCGGCATGCCGAAGCAGATATTCGAGCAGGGTGATCTCGCGCGGTACGAGTTCGACGATGCGGGTACCGCGTCGTACCGTGCGGGTCAAAAGGTCAAGTTCCAGGTCGGCGAGCCGCAGGACCGTGGCTCGCTGATCGGGAGTGCGGCGCGCCAGCACCTCGATGCGCGTCCGCAGTTCAGCCAGCGAGAACGGTTTCACGAGGTAGTCGTCGCCGCCCGCCCGCAATCCTCTTATGCGCTCGTCAACACTGGACAGTGCACTGAGGACCATAACCGGCGTATCCACGCCGCCTCCGCGCAAGCTTTCGAGAAGGCTCAGACCGTCTAGGCCAGGCAGTAGGCGATCGAGCGTGATCACGTCAAAGGCCTGGGTTTTGGCTTTAGTCAACCCGTCCGGCCCGGTCGCGGCGTGCTCGACTTCGAACCCCGCCGCACAGAATTCGTCGACGATCTCATCGGCCGTATCTGCATCGTCTTCGACGACCAGGACCTTAATCACAGCGTGTTGTCCTCTCCCATTGGCCACGTTGTTGCTTCACCCCGGCGGGCGTCAGCGGGCCAAGCACGGCCGCTCCCCAACCTATTCTGCCGGGACTGCGGGGAGCGCGGGCCGACGCCCGATGATCCGATACTTGACGCCCATCATCAAGCCTGCAAACTGCTGCATGTAGAGGTAGATGACCGGCGTGGTGTACAGCGTCAGCAGCTGCGACACGCAGAGTCCGCCCACGATCGCGATGCCGAGCGGGCGTCTGAGTTCCGAACCGACGCCTGTACCTAAAGCGAGCGGCAGCGCGCCCAACAGCGCACAGAGCGTGGTCATTGTGATGGGCCGGAACCGCAAGATGCAGGCTTGGATAATGGCTTCCTTTGGCGGCAAGCCGCGGTCCCGCTCGGCTGACAATGCAAAGTCGATCATCATAATCGCATTCTTCTTCACGATGCCGATGAGCAGGATGATGCCGACAAGCCCCATGACATCAAGCTGACCACCAACAAGCATAAGCGCCGCGAGGGCGCCCACTCCCGCTGAAGGCAAGGTCGACAGAATGGTTATCGGGTGGATTACGCTCTCGTAAAGCATGCCGAGAACGATGTACACGGCGATCAGGGCTGCCACGATTAGCATCGGCTGCGTGCTGAGCGAGGCCTGGAAGGCCTGTGCGGTGCCCTGGAACCCGGTCTGCACCGTCGCGGACAGGCGAATCCGTGCCTGCATGGCTTCGACCGCCGTAACCGCGTCCCCGAGGGCGACGTTGGGCGCGAGATTGAAACTCAGCGTTACGGACGGGAACAAGCCCTGATGGTTGATCGTCAGCGGCGCCACGGAGCTACTGACCTTGGCGAAAGCGCTGAGCGGAACCTGCTTGCCCGAATTGCTTCCGACATAGATCGCATCAAGCGCGCCTGCATCGACTCGGTATTTCGGATCGATCTCCATGACGATTTTGTGCTGGTCGGCTTGGGTGAAGATCGTCGTGACCTGCCGCTGACCGAATGCGTCGTAGAGTGTGTCGTCGATCGCCTGCGGAGTGATGCCGAGGCGTGATGCCGTGTCCCTGTCGACAGCGATGCTGGCATGCGGCGCCGCGGCTTGCAGGTCATTCGCAACGTCTCGGACCTGAGGAAGCTTGCGCAATTCGGCGGTCATCGTGTCGGCCCATCTGTACAGTTCGGGCAGGTTGGGGTCCTGCAAGGTGTACTGGAACTGCGTCTGGGAGCCGCGTGCGCCCACGTTGATGCCCTGTACAGCCTGCATGCCCACGCTGACGCCGGACACACCGGCCGTTTCCTTACGGAGGCGTGCAATCACCTGATCCGCGGACACGGATCGTTCCGACAGCGGCTTGAGGACGATCTGCAAGTTGCCGGAGTTCATGCGCCCGGAGCCGCCGAGGGTGGACCGGACCGTGTCGACCGCCGGATCTTTCAGGATGAGATCGACAACGGCCTGCTGCTTGGCTGCCATCGCTTGGAAGGAGATATCCTGCGCGGCCTGCGTGGACCCGGAAATCAGCCCGAGGTCCTGTTGTGGGAAGAAGCCCTTCGGGATCGCTAGGAACAACTGCGCCGTTACAGCCAGCGTTGCGAAAAAGGAGAGGAGAACAAGCCTTGGATGTCCGACCACGACGCGGAGCGAACGGCTATAACCCCGCTGGATGAAGTCGAAGCCGCGTTCGAGCAGGCTGGATAAGCGGTTGGGCTTGGCTTCGTGACGATGGCCTTTGATCATCAGGGCGCACATCATAGGCGTAAGGGTGAGCGAAACGAGCGCCGAAATGATGAGCGCTACCGCTATGGTGACGGAGAACTCCCGGAACAGCCGGCCGACCATGCCGCTCATCAGAAGCAGCGGGATAAAGACCGCGATCAGCGATGCGGTCATGGAAACGACCGTAAAGCCGATCTCGCTCGCCCCCTTCAAGGTGGCCTCAAGAGGGGATTCGCCGCCCTCGATGTGCCGGACGATGTTCTCGATCACGACGATCGCATCGTCGACGACAAACCCTACGGCGATCGTGAGTCCCATCAGCGAAATGTTGTCCAGCGAGTAACCCAACAAATACATCACGCCAAATGTGCCGATCAGGGAAACGGGAATCGTGACGGCCGGAATGATGGTCGCGCTCATGCTCTTGAGGAATAGGAAGATCGTGAGGACAACCAACCCGATCGTAATCATGAGTGTGAACTGGACGTCGGCCACGGCTGCGCGAACGGCAACCGTAGAGTCACCCGCCGTCATGATCTGGACCGAGGGAGGGAGGCGCAACCGCAGTCCTGGCAGGGCGGCCTTGACGCCATTCACGACGTCAACCGCGTTAGCGCCCGACTGCAGATGAACGTCTATGAGGACAGCCTTCCGATTATTGTACCATGCACCCAACGTCGTGTTCTCGACGCTGTCGATCGCGCGTCCGATATCGCTGATCCTTATCGGAGATCCGTTGCGGTAGGCGATGATTGCCGCGCTCGCGTCCGCCGAGGTGAGGAGTTGGTTATTGGCGTCAAGCGTGACCGAGCGCTGCGCGCCTTCGAGAGTGCCCTTGGGTCCGTTGGTCGTCCCCACTACCAGCGCGGACCGAACGTCTTCGAGGCTCATCCCGAGGCTGGCCAGCTTCATGGGATCGAGCTGGATTCGGATGGCCGATTTCGAAGAACCGGGCATGTCCACGAAGCCGGCTCCCGGAATCTGGGACAAGGTCTGGGCAACCATATTAGACGCCGCATCCATGACCAGCGGGAGGGGGATCGTGTCCGACTGCAGCACGATGGAGATCACGGTGAACAGCGCCGGATTGACCTTGTGGTAGGTGGGCGGACTTTGCATTGCCTTTGGCAATGAGCCGCTCGCCGCGTTGATCGCCGCCTGAACGTCCTGGGCCGCGCTGTCGATATTGCGGCTGAGATCGAACTGCAGCGTCATGTCGGTTTTGCCGAGCGTACTCGTCGACGTCATCTGGGCTAGGCCGGGTATGGTCGAGAATTGCTGTTCGAGCGGGCTCGCTACCGTGCTCGCCATCGTTTCCGCGTTGGCGCCGGGCAACGTGGACTCTACAGCGATGGTCGGAAAATCGACCTGAGGCAGCGACGAGATCGGCAGAAGCATGTACGCAACCATGCCCACGAGCACGATGCCGAGCGTCAGCAGCCCGGTCGCAATTGGACGCTGGACGAATATGTTGGAGACGCTCACACTCGATCCCTTCGATGGCCCAAAGCTTCGCCTGCCGCGTCCTGCGATCCGGCGCTCTGCGTCGACACTTTCATCCCGGGCTTCAGGCTGTATTGCCCCTCGGTGACGACCGTATCGCCGGCATTCAAGCCCGAAGCAATCACGGTGACGTCGCCGGCTACGCGTTTGACCGTCACCTGGCGCTGGACCAGCGTCGAGTCCTCCGGCTTGACCAGATAGACGTAAGTGCCGTTGGCCGACTGCTGAACGGCACTTGATGGAACCGAAGTCGCCTCGGACAGAAGCACGCTCTGGAACAGGGCACTGACGAACTGCCCCGGCTTCAGTTGATGGTCCTTGTTCGGGAAAGTCGCCTTCAATTTGATGGTAGCCGTCGCGGGATCGATATGATTGTCGACGAGGCTCAAAGTTCCCGTGTCGAGCATCCTGCTATCGTTGGCCGCTAGGGCGGTGACGGAAATCGCGGACGCTGGCGTTCCGACCGGCCAGTCAGCGACGGCGTCCGCCGGCACGGTAAACACGACCGAAATCGGCTCGAGCTGATTGATTGTCACAATCCCCAGATCGGTCGAAGTGATCATGTTGCCCGCATCGATCATCCGGATGCCCGCCACGCCGTCGATCGGCGAGGTGATGGTGGTGTAGTCTATCTGGGTCTGCGCGTTCTCGATGGCGGCTTTGTCCGCCAAAATCGTCGCCTCCGTCTGGGCGATCTGCGCCTTTTGCGTATCGAGGACCTGGCCCGTGGCAAAGCCTTTCTGGGCAAGGCTCGAAACGCGTTGCAGATCCGCTTGAGCATTGGTGAGTTGTGCCTGATCCTTGGCCAGCGTCGCTTCGGCCTGATGCAGAGGTCCAAGGAAGGGTTTCGGGTCCAGGCGGGCGAGCACATCGTGCGCATGCACCATCTGGCCTTCAGTGAAGACGATATCGTTGATCTGCCCATTGGCGCGAGGCTTGACTGTCACGCTGTTGAAGGGTTGCACGGTTCCGAGCCCTGTGACCCGGATCGGAACGTTCCCAAGTTGCGCCTGCGCTGCCTTGACCACAATGGGAGGCGCCGGTGCGACAGTTGCGAGCGCGACGGCGTCCGAAGGGCGAGCGCTGCTGTAGGCATAGATGGCAAAAGAGCTACCGCCCAAGAAGACGATCGCGAACATTAATCGCAGCGACCGCGACCTGCGGAACTTCTCAGCGGGAAGGGTCTGTTGCGCCAAAGGCTCGTGCGGTTTGTCTGGGGCCTGTTCGAGCATTCGGATCTCCTGGTGACAGTGCATAAACGGCACGCTCAAAGACCGTTCTGTTGCACTGCAGCATTACGTCGGAAATCCCTTTGCGCTATTAAAATCGGTGTTAAGAAACGTTGCGTAAGCAGCCATGAGTAATTCTCCGTGGAATATAGGAGCACGACCGAGGCCTTGCGCATAGCAACCGAACCGTTATGGAGCGTGATCAGCTTCAGCGGCAGTCCGGCCTTGAAGAAAACGCCCAAAACTGAGATCTGTGCCAGCGATCTGCGCCTGCTCGGGGAAGATCAGTCTGGCGACCTAGCCGAGCAGCGTAAAGTTGTCGACCAGCGTGGAACTCATGGCGACAATCAGGCCAGGCACATCCGGGTTTCCAGACCGGTATGAAGGGCCTGGGCGCCAGCACGGCCGGCGCATTGCTCATGATATTGGAGAGGACCGCGGAGAAGCCCGACAGGCGCCGTCGCGCGCCGGCGCAGACCCCTTCCTAGACTAGCGACAAGGTATTCGCCCTCGACTTAGAGGTCTCTCCCAAAAACGAGCCTGTCTACATTGCTGCGTTCATTCATCCTTACCCCGGCCTTTATCAACCAAAGACAGCTGCGGCCGATTTGATAGTGATGCCACCATCGGGGCTTCGGCGCATCTGACGTCCCGTGGCGGCGCAAAAGACAGTCGGCAGTTGCAGCGCTGGCGGCACCCGTGACCAGAGCGTTCGCATGATTTCCCGGCCATGCCGAGTTTTCCGAATGGCGCTTCCAGACACGACGCGCTGAGACCAGCGGAAGCCGATTTCATGGAAATACAGGTCGGCATGTTGCGGGCTGATATGGTGAAAGACGCCGGCGATCGTCCGCCGCACGCGGGAATTGAAACCCTCCACCTAATTGACGTGGACCGTGTCGCGAAGATATTCGTGGCTGGAATGCTTCACGGGTCTCATGCTTGGCAAAACTCTCGCCTATGGCCATGAATGCCTTCGCCTCATCCGAGGCGGAATCCAAGTAGAGAAAATTTGAGTTCGTTTTCAATCGCCTCGGCATGGAGCAATAGGAGCGCGGACCAACAAAAATACCAACAAAATATTTCTGTGGATTGGTTCGGTTCCCGAATAATGCCCCATCCATCCATGACACTGCATCAAGGTCGCGGTGCCGTTTCCTCCTATGGCGGGACGAGGTCGGGGGGGGCCGCCGTTTGGCTGTTTTCCACGGTCGCAAAACGGCCCGGCAAGGGGCGGTCTTCGTCGGCAGCCACCGCTTGCAGGGGCACGAGCTCCGCGAAATCGGCTTTCGCTCCTATTTCCGTGACAACGCGCCGAGTTTCGAGGTGCTCGATACGCTCGTGACCCTCGAGAAGCGGCAGATCACATACGAGACCACGCTGGATCTCATGCACGGCAACCTGAGCTCGTCGGCTTCTGTATGGTCGGCGGGGGCAGGGGGCCATCAGGAGCTCCGCGAGGTGCGCAAAGCTCAAGACGCTGTCGCGATTGTGAATGAAATCACGCCGGAGTCGCGGTCGGCCCTCGTAGATGGCATCGTCGCGATGGCGGTCGCCACGCCACTGCGCCCAGCTTTGCCAGGAGCTGATTAGGCTGATGGCCCGGGCCATCAGCACCGGCACCGCGGCGACGCCGGGGCAGACATTCTGCCGTTCGATATCATCTACCGGAGCTATATGAAACTGATGGAATTCTATCATGAGCGCAGAGTTTCCTTTCGCGAATGAAAGAAAGCTCGATTGACTCTCCCGCCCCATTCCCGTCTCGTGAATCAACGTGCGGTTGCGGCGTGCAGAAGCCAGTCGACGGTCGCGATTCATGAAAGGAAACCCCATGGCAAGGCATCGCACCGCTGTGCACTCGACCACGTTGCAGCGCCCCGACTTACGGCTAAGGCGTTTTTCGCGCTTGCCCGTGACCAGTCAAAATCCGCAACCAAGCGGTGGACCCGGCTTTCAACGCCGCCGACAAGGACGTGCTCGGGGCGTCCGACAGCATGAAAGTCTCGTTCATCGGCGTACCCATTCGCGTCGATGCGAACGTCGTGGGCACGCCGACCATCGACCGCGCCACGGACAGTGTTTTTTCGCGGCGGCGTGGAAGAGCGGACCGGGCAACAAGGTGCCGCAACTGGGCCGATGATGCCAGACAGGCCGGCGACTGAGGCTGCTCCTTGGGCCGCCGCTACGGTCCCGTCCGTCGTCAGCGACCAGGCACCGCTGGCGCCTCCCAGCGCAGCCTCTTTAAAGGTACGAGTATGTCAAATCGCGAGCGTGTCATCGCGGCCGTGAAGAGATGGCTCGGTGCAGACAAAGGCGGCGCCTCCTTGGACTGACGCCGCGCCAGATTGGATACACGCTGAGGAAATACGGCATCAGATCAAGCGTCCTTGAAAGGCTGACCGAGGCAAATATCAGGGACAAATCAAGCGTTGGTGGCTGGCGGAGCCTTGGCCCGATGACGAGTGGATGCGGACTGAGCGTCGGGCCAATCCGACCCGGGAGGACAGCCCGCCCGACCTCGCGGGGTCAATGTGCTGACAATGGCGGTGTGAATGCACTGTTGGTCGGCCATGTGCTCCAGACCATCAGTTCATCCCGGATTCCCTCTGCGACTGAAACGGAGAAAAACATGTCCGATGCAAAACTTCAGAGTGTGCTGTCGTCTCTTTCGCAGGTGGTGAGACAGTTAGATGCTCTGCCATCCGATACACCAGCGCCGGATTCAAGTTGGGTAAAACTAAACACGAATGAGAACCCCTTCCCGCTTCCGGCAATCATAATGCAAAGTGCGATTGCAGCTCTCGAACGGCAGTATCTATATCCAGAAGACGATAACATCAGCTTGAGGGAAGCAGCCGCGAATGCCTACAGCGTCTCCATGGATCAGGTGATCGCCGGCAACGGATCGTCTGAACTGCTTGGACTTGTCTACAGAGCATTCCTTACCCCGGGGGATAGCGTGGCGATGATGTCGCCAGGCTTTTCGTTCAACCGCAAACTTGCAACGTTGCAGGGTGCTCAATTTGTCGAAATCGAATTTAGCGAAGATCATTCCTTGCCGATGGAGCAATTGCTCTTCGGTCCTGCAAAGGACGCCAAGTTCATTCTGCTAGCCAATCCGAACAATCCGACTGGAACGTTCGTTCCGGTGGCCGATATCGAACGCCTGGTAGCGAAATCGGACCGCTTGATCGTGCTGGATGAGGCCTACGTCGACTTTGCACCCGAGAATGGTCTACGCCTCATCAATCGCTATTCGAACCTTCTGGTCTTAAGGACATTTTCGAAAAGCTATGCTGCCGCCGGCATTCGCGTCGGTTTCGGTTTCGGTCATCCTGAAATTATCGGCAGGCTACGCAACATCCAGAACGTCTTCAACATGAATGTGATCGGGCAGGCGGTTGGTATCAGCGTCCTTGCGCACCGCGCCGCCTATGCAGACAACCACAGACACATCAGGCATGAACGACGGCGAGTAACGCTCGCGCTGTCGCAACTTGGATTTTCCGTAATCCCTTCCCACGCAAACTTCTTGCTTGCCCGCGTGCCAACGGGACAGGACGGCTCATGGTGGCAATCAGCCTTTGCAAGGCAAAAAATACTTGTTGCCGTCTTTCCAGATAAAGGTTTGGAAAATTACGTCCGCGTCAGCATCGGTACAAAAGAGCAAATGGATGCATTTCTTTGTGCCGCTGGTCGTATTTGTAGAATAGTTAATATGTCAATATGCCCGTATTAGGTTGCATGAGCCTCCGCTTGAGCATTGCGCAGGCAATAATCCGAGCGATTACACAAGCGAGAAATCTTTAAATTGCTTGGAATACGCAAGCAACCGGACTTGTTGCGTCAAAAATGGAGACAATATCATGGATAAGGCCTTTCCTTCAGGCCTAGCTGTCGGCATCTTCGATCATCTGGACGAGGACGGCCCCGATATCGCCCGACAGTACGAAGATCGCCTGATGTTAGCGGAGGCGTGCGATCACCTTGGGTTCTATGCATATCATCTCGCAGAGCACCATTGTACCCCACATGGGAGAGGTCCCTCACCGAATCTGTTCTTGTCGAGCGTAGTCCAGCGAACCCGTCGCCTTCGTGTCGGCCCGTTGGTAATGCTGCTTGCCCTCTATCATCCGCTACGTGCGTTCGAAGAGATCTGTATGCTGGACCAATTGAGCGGTGGCAGGCTCGAACTTGGGATAGGGCGCGGCTCGCTCCCGATCGAATTGGGTTACTTCGGGATTGGCTCGGACGCGGCGCCAAACCACTATGCGGAAGCCAGCGAAATTCTTATCAATGCGCTGAAGGGCGGCACGCTATCCTATCAAGGTCGCCATTTTGAGTTGAACAGCGTTCCGCTGACGCTAAGAACTCATCAGCGTCCACATCCGCCGACTTGGATCGCCACCAATCGACCGGAATCGGCAGGCTGGGCCGCTGCGAATGGGATGAACATCGCGTGCGTGGGACCTTCCTCTTCCGTTCGAAGAATCACTGATGCCTTCCGCGCCGGTCGAGAGCACACCAGTGAGGCGGACGACCAAGCGCCATTTCTTGGATTGCTCCGAATGGTCGTGATTGGGCGCTCTGAAACAGATGCACGTTCACTCGCCGCACCTGCTTACGAACGGTGGCTCAAGAGCTTTAAATTCCTTTATGATCTCAATGGCATGCCGACTCCACCAAACCTGCCGCTGACCTTCGATGCAGCAATCGAGAAGGAATTGTGCGTAGTAGGAACGGCAGCATCTGCGGGACAAGCTCTTCTTGATCAGCTGGAAGCGGCAGGTGCAAACTACCTCCTTTGTCAACCGGCGTTTGGGAATCTGTCGTTAGATGCTTCCCTATATACCGCAACGGCGATTCAATCCGCAATTATGGCTCGAGTTGGCTAACCCCGGTTCGAACGTTCGCTCACCCAACAACGTGCCAAGCGGCATGCGTCGCTAGCGACGACTAGGTGCGGGTTTCGGATGACCCATCAACCGGTTGGCACAGAGGCATGCGGCTCCTACTCAAAGCGGCGTGTTGTTCATAGGCGACAGCGACCGTGTATGCCGCATTCTCACCCCTCGGATAGGGCCTTCATGTCCTAGGAGTAGACCCACGATCGCCTGCCAGACTTGATCGGAGCGTTGGATACGTTCGGCCCGATTAGCTTATCGGCCCGATATCCTTCGATCCGGCAAGCGCATCGAAAACATGTTGCTTGGCTTGGCGCACGCTCGCTTCCAGCGACGCTCCAAGAGCAAGCGAGGCGGCGACTGCGCTGGCCATCATGCAACCCGTTCCGCGCATCCCTTGCGGCAAGCGGCGCGCCTCGAACCGAACTGCAGGTTGGTTCGGCTGCAAAAGCACGTCGACGCAACGGGTTCCTTGTGCATGGCCGCCCTTGACGAGTACGGCGGTCCTCACCGTCCTCGATAGCTCTTCAGCCTGACGACAAGCCCCTTCTTCGTCCGCGGCCGGTGACGAGCCGGTAAGCGCAGCCAGCTCGACCAGGTTAGGCGTTACAAGCCGGCAGATCGGCATCAGATCGTGGCGCAGCATATTAATGGCATCGTCCGCCAGCAGATTGCGTCCCGAGGTAGAGGCCAGGACCGGGTCGAGTACCACAGGCACTTGGCGGTTGACCAAAACAGCGCCGACTGCCTCAACAGCCGCCGATGTCCCAATCATGCCTATCTTGACGGCCGCGACAGCGTTGGCAGCGAACGCGGCGCGCATCTGAGCGGCGACAAGCTCCGACGGCACAAGCTTGACGTGCTCGACAGCCGAGTGCGTCTGGACTGTCACGGCGGTGATGGCAAGACAACTGCGCAGCCCGAAGGCGGAAACCGTTTCTATATCGCGGGCAATTCCAGCTCCACCGCTGGAGTCCGACCCGCCAACGACAAGCACATGCGGTTCTCGCCTCAGCGCCATCGCTCCGTCTTTTCGATCCATTCTCGTGTGCGCGCTTCGGGATCGGCATTCAGCGTGATGTCGGTGACCACTGCCGCGCTGTCGGCGTCAGCCGCGAAAACTCCGTCGAGCCTGTCAGGGTTGAGACCGCCAATGGCGACCAATGGGATTGGCGCTACCCGATGCTTCCATTCTCTGATCCGTTCGAGTCCCTGCGGCGCCCATTTCATCTTCTTCAGGATGGTCGGGTAGATGGGCCCAAGCGCGATATAGTCAGGCTCGGCGGCCACGGCCGTGTCCAGTTCGACACCATCATGCGTGCTCAGTCCGAGCCTCACGCCGGCTACCCGAATCCGCGAACGGTCGGCGGTTTGCAGATCCTCCTGACCGAGATGAACGAAGTCGCAGCCTTCCTCGATGGCCAGTCGCCAGTAATCATTGATGATGAGCTGGCACCCGTATCGAGCGCACATGGCCTTCGCTGTGCGGATCTCAGCGCGCAATCCGGCTTCGCCCATGGTCTTGATGCGAAGCTGCACCAGCTTGACGCCGAGCGGCACCAGCCGATCGATCCAGGCTGCACTTTCGACGATCAGGTAGAAGGGATCGAGCTTCATGAAAAAACGGCTCTGCCGATCGTCGGTGTCGATGGCACGGCAGCGTCGCGCGGTTCGAGGATTCCCGAGATGAAAGCTTCACGACCGGCCTCGACCGCCTTGCCGAACGCACGCGCCATGCCGACCGGATCGGCCGCCTTGGCGACCGCTGTGTTCAGGAGCACGGCGTCAAAGCCGAGTTCCATAACGGTTGCCGCGTGCGACGGTCGTCCGAGCCCCGCATCCACAATCAGCGGGACCTCAGGGAAATGTCCGCGCATCGAGCGCAGCGCCATGATGTTGATCGGCCCAAGGGCGGAGCCGATCGGTGCGCACCACGGCATCAAGACCTTGCAGCCCGCCGCCAGTAGCCGCTCGGCGACAACGAGGTCGTCGGTGGTGTAGGGGAATACAGCAAAACCGTCCTCGCACAGGACGTGGGCGGCTTCGACCAGACCGAACACGTCTGGTTGTAGCGTGTCGTGGTTGCCGATCACTTCGAGCTTGATCCAGTTGGTGCCGAACACCTCGCGCGCCATTTTCGCGGTCATGACCGCCTCCTTGACGGAGTGGCAGCCAGCAGTATTGGGCAGGATTCTTACGCCGAGCGAGCGGATCAACGACCAGAATTGTTCGCCGGCCCTGCCGCCTGCCATTTCGCGACGCAGCGAGACGGTGACCACCGATGTGCCCGACGCCTTGACTGCATCGGCAAGGATGGCCGGCGAAGGATATTGAGCCGTGCCGAGAAGCAGGCGGGAAGGAAGCGTGGTTCCAAGAAGATCGAACACGATCTAGCCTCCTTGCATCGGCGAGAGGATTTCAATCCGGTCGCCGTCGCTCAACTGGAATTCCGCCCGCTTGGCTTTGTGCACGAGGTCGCTGTTGACGGCCGTTGCAAGCCAATCGCCCTCATAGTCGAGCGCGGCAAGCAGGTCGGCCAATGTCGCGGCGGCAACCTCATGCGCTTCGCCGTTGACGGTCAGTTTCATGTGCAACCTCCCTGGTTCTGTCTTGGCTAAAAACCAGGTCGGCAGCCTGGCGCGCCATGGCGGGGGCGAGAAGAAAGCCATGGCGGTAAAGCCCATTGATCGAGACGGTGTCTCCGCTCGCTTCGACGCGCGGCAGGTTGTCTGGAAAGGCCGGACGAACGCCGACACCGGTTTCAGCGATCTCGGCCTCACCAAAGGCCGGATGGAGGGCATAGGCGGTGCCCAGCAGCTCCATCATGGAACGCGCCGTGACCGGTCCGGCGGACTGGCTTTCAATCATCGTCGCGCCGATCATGAAACGGTGGTCGGCGCGCGGCACCACATAGAGCGGAAATCGCGGATGCAGCAGTCTGACCGGGCGCGACAGCGAGATATCCAGCGTGCGCAGGATAAGCATCTCGCCACGAACGCCACGCAACCCATCGTCTTCCGCCGCCATCCCCGTGCAGTCGATCCGGCGATCGAAACCGGAAAGGTGCCGGGCGTCAGTGCCGAAGCGGAATTCGACGCCCATGGCTGCGAGCTTGTCGTGAAGTGCCGCCATCGCCTGGCGCGGGTCGAGATGAGCCTCGCCGGGGAACAGCAATCCGCGCCGGAAGCGGCCGGCGAGGTCGGGCTCCAGCAAGGTGATTTCATCTTCATCGACACGCCGATGCCCCGACGTGCGGCTGGCAAAGCGGTCGAGCTCGCCGGCATCGCGCGGTGCGGCCACGACCAGTGTTCCGGCCCGCGTCACCTGGCCGGGCGTTGCCGTATCCCACCAGTCGGCGGCGTCGCGTCCGAGATCGAGAACCGGCTGCTCGGCGCTTTCGCGCTCGCACCATGGCGCCAGCATGCCGCCCGCGAACCAAGATGCGTTGCCGCCGAGAGCATGTCTTGTCTCGGCAACTGTCACCGCCGCGCCACGTATGGCGAACTCGAAGGCTGCGGTGAGACCGGCGATGCCGGCCCCTTGGACCAGCACCCTCATGATGGCTCATGCGCCTCCGACATCAGCGGTGCGCCGGCCTCGTCCGCCGGCACATAGAGATCGCCGCCCTCGCGATATTTCGCCGCCATCGCCGCCATGCCCTCTTTCTGTGCCTCGGCGCGGATGTCGTGGGAGATGCGCATGGAACAGAATTTCGGCCCGCACATCGAACAGAAATGCGCCACCTTGTGCGCCTCCTTGGGCAAGGTCTGGTCGTGGAAGGACCGCGCGGTTTCGGGGTCGAGCGACAGGTTGAACTGGTCTTCCCAGCGGAACTCGAAGCGCGCACGCGAAAGGGCATCATCCCTGGTTTTCGCTGCTGGGTGGCCCTTCGCCAGGTCGGCGGCATGGGCAGCTATCTTGTAGGTGATCACGCCAATCTTGACATCGTTGCGATCGGGAAGGCCGAGATGCTCCTTCGGCGTGACGTAGCAGAGCATGGCGGTGCCGAACCAGCCGATCATCGCGGCGCCAATGCCGGAGGTGATGTGGTCATAGCCCGGCGCAATGTCGGTCGTCAGTGGTCCAAGCGTATAGAAGGGCGCTTCGCCACAGACAGCGAGCTGCTTGTCCATGTTCTCCTTGATCTTGTGCATCGGCACGTGGCCAGGCCCCTCGATCATCACCTGGCAATCCTTCGCCCAGGCGATCTGCGTCAGCTCGCCGAGCGTTTCCAGCTCGGCGAATTGTGCCGCGTCGTTGGCATCGGCAATCGAGCCGGGACGAAGGCCGTCGCCGAGCGAGAAGGACACGTCATAGGCGCGGCAGATATCGCAGATCTCCGCGAAATGCTCGTAAAGGAAGCTTTCCCTGTGATGGTGCAGGCACCATTTGGCCATGATCGAGCCGCCTCGGGAGACGATGCCCGTGACCCGGTTGACGGTCAGCGGGATGTAGTGCAGCCGCACGCCGGCGTGGATGGTGAAATAGTCGATGCCCTGCTCGGCCTGCTCGATCAGTGTGTCGCGGTAGACCTGCCAGGTCAGGTCCTCGGCAATGCCGTTGACCTTTTCGAGCGCCTGGTAAAGCGGCACCGTGCCGATCGGCACCGGCGCATTGCGCACGATCCATTCGCGGATGTTGTGGATGTTGCGGCCGGTCGACAGGTCCATCACCGTGTCGGCGCCCCAGCGGATCGCCCAGACCATCTTTTCGACCTCTTCGGCCATCGAGGAGGTGACGGCGGAATTGCCGATATTGGCGTTGATCTTCACCAGGAAATTGCGGCCGATGATCATCGGCTCGCTCTCGGGATGATTGATGTTGGCGGGAATGATCGCACGCCCGC
Source organism: Mesorhizobium norvegicum (assembly GCF_004919685.1). Classification (GTDB taxonomy): domain Bacteria; phylum Pseudomonadota; class Alphaproteobacteria; order Rhizobiales; family Rhizobiaceae; genus Mesorhizobium; species Mesorhizobium norvegicum. The sequence goes on from NZ_SMYZ01000081.1 coordinate 15,953, forward strand.
GCGCAACCTCATCGCGCACGAATTCCGCCGTGACGAAGTCTGGGATCGCCGCGCCGAAGGCTTCGCCGTCGCGCTCAAGCTTGCCACGCAGCATCTCGCGTCCGAGATTCTCGCGGATGGCGACGAACTCCATCTCGGGCGTGATGATGCCGGCGCGCGCATAGGCGAGCTGGGTGACCGCCTTGCCTGCCTTGGCCCTGAGCGGCCGGTTACGAATAGGAAATTCCGGCGTCAGGCGCTCGCCGGTGGCGAACCCATTGTCTTCCGGCCGGACATGGCGGCCGTCATAGGCTTCGACATCGCCGCGCGCCGTGACCCATTCGTGGCGAAGCCGGGCAAGGCCCTTTTCGATGCTGGTTTCGAGAGCAGGGTCGGTATAGGGGCCGGACGGATCGTAGACGGTGACGGGCGGCTCGCCGGCCGTCGGATGGACGGAGATTTCGCGCATCGGCACCCTGATCTGCGGGTGGAGGACGCCGGACTTGTGGATCTTTCGCGAGGCGGGCAGTGATCCCGTCGACACGGCGGGGGTGAGGGCATTCATCTTGAGGCTCCTTTGCTCATGCATTGGAGACCCAGTTCTGTGCCGGAAGGATGAAAAGACGCTTCTGCCGACCTGCCGAAACAGGATCTCGGGCGTAAACTCCCGCAAAGCGCTTGCACCGTCCCTACGCCAGTATGAACTGGATCAGGTTCAACGGGTCACTGCGCCGCGAAAGCCAGCAGTATCTCAGCCCCTTGCCGGGACTCCCCTGGTGAATGCGTCGAATTGAATGGGCCGGCGCTATTTTGTCAAGCGCATTCGTCCCGCAGCGGTGATCGGCAACCAAACAAACCCAGCGGAAAAGCATGCTAGTATAGAGAGCAAGTGACGCCCCAGAGCAGCGGTTAAGCGCCCCCAATAAGGCGAGCCCTCATGCGGATTCGGTGCCTTTTCCAGCACGGTATTTTCGGGGCTTTCCGGAACGACGCTGCTGCCACCCAGTTGGGTGAGATTGCTATAGATGTCTGTCTTGCTCGTCGTCGGCAATCCTTCCGCTTCGGCTAGACGCCCCGTTTGTTCCCCCAGAGCAGAACATGAAGCTGCGGCAGTACACGCGCCTCGAACCACCTGTCACGGGTCACCTTTTCAACCAGCCATTCCATGCGCCTCATCACACCGGCCATGTCGATGAACGCGTCTTCGTCGCCGGGACGCGGCGGCGTGTGATTGCCGGGCTGCAGATAGACGGGTAATTGCGGGTAGCGCGCCGCGGCGTCTTTGGCATAGGCATAGTCATCATCGTCGAAGACAACGAGCTTGAGCGCCATCTGCGGCTTATCCTGCGCCGCCTCTAAGCAGGCGTCGAACGCGGCCCAATCTGTCGTCATTTCGCTTGAGGGCGGCTTGGGGCTTAGTACCAGCACGTCGAGATCCGCGAACCATTGCTTAGACACCGAGCCTTGGGTTTCCAATGCAAAACGGTAGCCCTCACCATGCCCGCGGTCGATCAACTGGCCAAGCGGCTGGATGGCCGGATTGCCGCCCGACAGCGATACCATCACGGGCTGACCGCCGGAAAGCGCAATGACCTTTTGCCAAACCGCGTCGGGAGACATCATCTCCCAATCATGGCGGAAGCGACGGTCCACCGCATGCAGGCTGTCGCACCAGGAACAGCGATAATCGCACCCGCCGGTTCTTACGAACACCGTCGGCAAGCCGATCAGCACGCCTTCGCCCTGAATGGTCGGCCCAAAAATCTCGCTCACCCGGATTCCGGGATGCAACGCGCAAGTCATGGTCGGTATTCCGCCCAGGTTTTCGGCGTCTCGCTCACCCGCACGGCGGAGGTTTCGGGTAGCCGCACCTTGCACCAGTCGTAGAAGTGCCTGGCCAGATATTCCGCTGTGGCATGGTCATGCCCCAGCACGTCGTTAAGATGCCGATGGTCGAACGTCCCATCGATGTAGTGCTTGAACGCCGCCAGATCTTGGTAGTCGCGCACAAAGCCGTGTTCGTCCAGTTCGCCACCTGAAAGCTCCACTACGACGATGTAGTTGTGGCCGTGCAGACGTGCGCACTGATGATCTGGTGGCAAGGAGGTGAGCTGATGCGAGGCCGAGAAGTGGAACTCTTTGGTAATGCGGAACATCACGCGCTCCTTGTCTGGATAGCGTGGAGCCAGAAGTCTGCGTCCTCATAATCTGTCGGGTCGGTGATGCCGGCCAGATCGAATGCTTCGCGCCGTTCGACGCATGTCCCGCAGCGACCGCAATGACGTGCGCCGCCCTTGTAGCAGGACCACGTCGCCTCGAACGGTGTGGCGTACTTTGCCCCCTCGCTGACGATGTCGGCCTTCGACATATTCACATACGGAGCGTACAGGCGGATATCGGCGTAGCCTGCGAGCGCATGGTTCTGCATCGTCTGAAAGGCGTCGATAAAAGCGGGCCGGCAATCGGGATAGATGAAATGATCTCCGCCGTGGACGGCAGTGGCCACCGCATCGGCCTTCTGCGCGGCGGCAACCCCGAAGGCGATGGCCAGCATGATGGCGTTCCTATTCGGCACCACCGTGATCCTCATGGAGTCTTCGGCATAGTGCCCGTCGGGCACGTCCACATTATCAGTCAGCGCCGAGCCGCTCAGGTTCCGGCCGACATCGCGGATATCGACGATCTGGTGCGGAACACCCAGCCGCTTGGCGCAGATGGCGGCAAAGCCGAGTTCCTTTTTGTGCCTCTGGCCGTAATCGAACGAAAGCAGGCCAATGAGTTTCTGCTCGGTCGCCACTTTGTGAGCGAGCGAAACAGAGTCCAATCCGCCGGAGCAGATGACGAGGGCATTCATGGTTTGAGTCCTTGTTTTGACCGGGTAAGGCTGCGACCGGAGATTTCTCTGCGTTCCCACTACTCCACGGAGCCGGTTTTGTGAATGGGGTGGACGCGATTGAGCCCACGTACCTTGTTGTCAGCGTCCCCAAGATGACTTTGCACGCGACTTGTCGTGTATCTTCGACCGCTGGGGTGCTGACGCCGGCACTGCGTATATAGGCGTATAGACGATGCAGAAATCACTGCCGTGGCGCAGCAGCATTCCCGACACACCTTCGGCTTGTCCGGTTTGCCCCAGCACATGACGTCCCGAGTTTCGGCGACAACGCAAGGGTCGACCGGCAGTCCAGTGAAAGGCTTCTGCCTCGTGCTTTGCCGTTTTCTGGTCTGCGCATAGATCGCCTCGAGCCGCCGCGCCTCGTCATTGGTCAGAGCTGGGAATTCCTTTCCGAGGGCGCGGCTCGATAGGGGCCACCATTCTGGTTAAGGAAACGGAAGAGCAGATCGATCAGCCGCTCAGGCGTGTCGATAAAGGCATTCACATGTTACCGGAATTGATCGTAGCGCTGCAGAAAAGCTGTTTCGTAGGGAAGGGACCGTTCGATCGCCCGCCGAACGCAGGCATAAAGAAATTCGGCGTGCGGGTTGCATCGAAGTATCGGTAGAAATCCCCGGTGTCATTCAGCACCCGGACGTTGAATTGCGGCGTCAGTTCCCATTCGACCAATGGCAGAAGGCGCTTCCAATAGCTCTCCAGCATACGCCTGTACTCGTCGATCTGGTCCAGGATCGCGGCCGATACGGGAACACCACTCCCGGCGATTGAAGCGGTGCATGGCAAGGACGTGGTGGATCAGGTAGCGGTGAATGCGGCCGTCTCCGTCCTCGAACTGATGGATGTAGACAAACCCGAAGGCGAAGATTGCGGCGGCGACGACTGCATCAAGGTTTTGCGCTGGGCCTTGATCGAACGCAATTCCAGAACAACTTTCCTAGACTGAAGGCGTCGCAAGGCAAGACATTGTCGGCGCTGATCGTTGTCCCAGCTGATCCCAGCATCGGTTCCTGCTTCTTGGGTCTAGCGCCCTAGGCGACGCATGGTCGGCGAGCGCTCTGGCTGACCTTAATCCAAATACCTAAGAATCACAGGGTTCCATTGCGCTGATCGAGACGGCCTTCTAGCCCTATCCATGCCATGGATGCATTCCATCCAAACAACCAAGTTTACGGATCTGTCATGATGCTGCATAGCGAAATACCGGCAGGCACCGATCGATCACTCCACCGCCTTGATCATTAGATGAGCGCGCCAAAAGATTCCAATAGAAGGAGAACTGTGGATGCCCCTGTGCCAGTGGATGCCCTGCTGTTCGGCGGAACTCTGAGGGGTCCTTACGCCACACCGTGTTGTAGAGACCGCATATCTGAACAGCAGGTGGCTGACAACGATGGCGCTTGCAGTAGAAATACTAGCCCATTGCAACATGACCCCACCCTGCCTGTCCACTAGCAAAGCGAAATCATGAAATTCGGGTCAAGCGGCGTTCGAGGATTGGCTTCGGAATTGGTCGGCAAGGCCAGCGGACTTTATGCCGAAGCTTTCGCTTGGCGTTTGATTTCCAGCCGGGTTCAGCCGAATAGTTCGGTCTTCATAGGCCGCGACCTACGTGACAGCAGTCAGGCGATAGCCAACAATTGCATGGCGGCGTTGGCCGCAAATGGTTTCCAGCCGATCGATTGCGGCACCATACCCACGCCTGCCCTGGCACTATATGCATGCAAACACGGCGCGGCGGCTCTTATGGTCACCGGGTCGCACATTCCAGCCGATCGCAATGGCATCAAATTCTATGGCCCGAATGGTGAAATCAGCAAGGCGGATGAGGCCGCGATTACGCGCTTTGTAGCCGAAAGATCAATTGCGTATTGCTTACCAACGGCTTGTCTGGGAACGACGTGGCCTATGCACCGTGAAGAAGCGATCGCCTCTTATCGAGAGCGCGGCCATGACATGCTGGAGCCGGGCTCACTTTCCGGCATGAGACTTGGTGTCTATCAGCACAGTTCGGTCGCGGCGGAACTGTTGGTACAGGTTCTTCGATCGCTCGGTGCCAGCGTGGTCGCCGTCGGGAAAACCGGGACCTTCGTACCTGTCGATACCGAAGCCGTGGACGCAGCAACAATCGCGAAATTGAAGAAGTGGGTCCGCGAATTCGGACTCGATGCCATCGTGTCGACCGATGCGGACGCTGATCGGCCTCTCATCGCTGATGAAAATGGCGATCTTCTTCGCGGCGACCTGGTTGGGCTTGCAACGGCTCTTTTCCTGAAGGCAGACACGATCGTGACGCCAGTGACCTCCAATTCGGGAATTTCGAAGGCCTTTGGTTTCGCGGTCCAGAGGACGAAAGTCGGGTCTCCATTTGTCATTGAAGCAATGGAAGCATTACACGGCGCCGGCGGCGTCATCGTCGGCTTTGAGGCCAATGGTGGTGTTCTGCTGGGCTCGGATTGTGTGGTGAATGGGAAGACATTGACTGCACTGCCGACGCGGGACTCATTCCTCCCGATTTTGGCCGTCCTCAGTACCATGGCGTCGACAAAAAAGAAGCTGTCGCGACTGCGCGGGCTTTGGAATCTTCCTGTGTGCGCCAGTGACCGGCTTCAGAACTTCCCCGCGGAAAGTTCGCGCAGATTGATGGATCATCTCGCAAGCCGGAACGCACTGCAGCACTTTCTTGCCTCGTTCGGGACCGTCGCCGAAATTGACGAAACCGATGGCCTCAGGGCGCGGATGCTTTCAGGTGAGATCATACATCTGCGGCCTTCCGGCAATGCCCCGGAACTGCGCTGCTACTCGGAAGCTTCGACCGAGAGCAGGGCCATGGCGATCGTCGCCTCGACGCTGCAAGGGGCACATGCGTTCGCGCTTACAGACGAGATAGAGGACCTTTGATGAAAGTGGTTCCGGTCATCATCAGCGGTGGAGCTGGTTCGCGGCTCTGGCCCGCCTCAAGGCAATCGCACCCCAAACCTTTCCTCAAGGTGGCGGATGGACTTTCGCTCATCCAGCACACCGTGTTGCGCGCCGCTTCGATGCAGCATGTCGTGGAGCTTGTTACCGTGACGTCCACGGGGCACCTCTTCCTTACGAAAGACGTTTTCGACGAGCTGAATTCCGTTGTTTTGCCACGCACCTTTCTGCTTGAGCCTGAGGGTCGGGATACCGCCGCCGCCGTCGCTGCGGCAACCGTCCATGCCAAGGCAACACAGGGTCCCGATGCTGTTCTGTGTGTTTTTCCCGCCGACCATATGATTGGTGATCTGCCCGCATTTCAAACCGCCATGAACCGGGCAATCGAACAGGCGCAGCAGGGGCGTATCGCAACCTTGGGCATAACCCCGGATAGGCCAGACACCGCATTCGGCTACATCGAGGCCGACGGTGAGAAAGTTGTCCGGTTCGTCGAGAAACCGAACGCCGAGACTGCCAAATCTTATGTCGCGTCCAAACGTTTCTTCTGGAACGCCGGCATCTTCTGCTTCAAGGCGCAGGTCATGCTCGACGAAATGGCTGCGCATTGCCCGCAGGTGATCGATGCCGTTCTCGATAGCTATGATAACGCTCGCGTCAGCCACGGCGAACATGTTGCCAGCGTCGAACTCTCATCTGAGCACTTCGCCATGGCGCCACGTATTTCACTCGACCATGCGGTGATGGAAAAAACCCACAATCTCGCTGTCGTTCCCTGCGAAATGGGGTGGAACGACATTGGATCTTGGAACGCAATGGCCGAACTGATCGCCGCTGACGGGAGCGGCAACAGGATTCGCGGCGATGTCCATGTGGTCGACACCGTGGGCAGTTACATAAGCTCGGACAAACGCGTCATCGGCACTGTCGGCATCAGCGACCTGGTGATCGTGGATTCCCCCGATGCATTGCTTGTTGCATCCCGCGATCGCGTCCAGGACGTCAAGAAACTCTTCGAGGGCCTCAAGGCTGCGGGACATGAAGCGCACTTGCTTCACAGTACCGTGCACCGGCCCTGGGGCACCTACACGGTTCTGGAGGAAAGCGAGCGCTTCAAGATCAAGCGCATCGAGGTGAAGCCGGGCGGACGCTTGAGCCTGCAGATGCACCATCACCGCTCCGAGCACTGGGTCGTGGTCAGCGGCACTGCGAAAATAGTCAACGGCGACCAGGAGCTACTCCTGACCACCAATCAATCCACCTATATCCCTTGCGGCCACAAACACCGGCTCGAAAACCCCGGCAATATCGGACTGGTGATGATCGAGGTCCAAAGCGGCGAGTATCTCGGCGAAGATGACATCGTGCGGCTTGAGGACGTATACGGTCGAACCTGACAGTTCAACGTCACATGCCCTACGTTGGCTTGGCAGACCGAACCTGCGTCGGCATGGGTCGCAGGTCGGCGCATCTCTTCTCTGTTGTGCCTCCCGGCGGCGCAGGGTAAGGCGGCACTCCCTTCTAGGCCCGCCGCGGCGTCCCGCAACCCTTCGCTGTCGCTTCGGCTCCTTCTCTTCGTTTCGGCCCTTCGGATGCAGTCCGCCTGAACGGCGGCCCTTCCGGTCGCAACTCGCCGCCCACCCCCGCTTCCGTCCCGCTTCCGGGGGCCGTCGAGCGTCGGAATCGCTCCTGTTTCCGTCTTGCGGAGGCCCGTTGCGCAGGAATCGGCACAGGCCTCGTCCGAGCGGTTCTCCGCTCGCTCGCCGCCTCGATCAAGCCAACAAACGGGCGCGAGGATTGCCACAGGCAGAAGCTGCCCAAGCCATCATCGTGACGATTTGCTCTTTTGCAGCTCGGTTCGTTTAGCGTGCCAGTCGGGTGGGGTCTGACCGAGAATGTTGCGAACGAAGAAGTCCAGGAGTTTGCGCTCAGTATAGATGCCTGGCGCGCCGTGATCGGCACCAGGCACATAGACCATGTCGAAATCTTTTCCCGCCTTGATGAGGCGGTCGGCAAGCTGGAGCGAGGAGGACGGGTCGACATTGTGGTCCATTTCGCCGACGACGATCATCAGCTTGCCCCGCAGCCTGTAGGCATTGTCGATGGCGGAGGATTGGGAATATTCAATGCCGACTGGCCACCCCATCCACTGTTCGTTCCACCAGATCTTGTCTATCCGGTTGTCATAGCAGCCACTGTTGGCGACCGCGACCTTATAGAATTCGGGATGGAAGAGCAGCGCGCCCACCGCGCTCTGGCCGCCTGCGGACCAGCCGAAAATGCCGACATTGGAGATATCGTACCACGGATACCTCGCGGCGGCCGCCTTGTGCCATAGGATGCGATCGGGAAAGCCTGCGTCCTTCAGATTTTTCCAGGCAACGTCATGAAAGGCGCGCGAGCGGTTGTTGGTACCCATGCCATCGATCTGCACAACGACGAAGCCCAGTTGCGTGAGCGGCTCTGTCCGCCTTGAGAAGGATTTTGGGGCAAAAGAGCCCTGCGGCCCGGCATAGATATTCTCCACGACCGGGTACTTCTTCTTCGGATCGAAATTGGCGGGCAGGTGAATCACGCCCCAGATGTCAGTCTTGCCGTCGCGCCCCTTGGCGTGGAAGCTGAGTGGCGGCTGCCAGCCGGCGGCGACGAGCTCGGACGTGTCGGCGGTCTCCACCTGCATGAGCTTGGCATTATCGATGGCGCGGTAGAGCGTCATGCGGGGCGGCAGATCGATGCGTGACCAGATATCGACATAATAGCGGCCGTCGGGAGAGAACTCGACATGGTGGTTGGCCGGCTCGGGCGTGAGCTCAGTCAGCCCCTCACCGTCGAAGCCGATGCGGTACGCATGGACGAAATAAGGGTCCTCCCCCGGGTTCATCCCGCTCGCCTCGAACCAGATCTGGCGCTTGACCGGATCGACATGGTTGACCCCCCGGACGACCCACTCACCGCTGGTGATCTGGTTCTTGAGCGCGCCGGTCCCGCCGTCGAACAGGTACAGGTGCTCGTGCCCATCGCGCTCGGACGCCCAGATGATCTCCTTCCCGTCGTCGACATCGTAACGAAAGATTTTCCCGGTACCCTCCTGATCCATCACCAGAGGCTGGTAATCAACAAATGTCTTGCTGATCTCGTCGATGATCGAGCGCGCACGGGCCGTGGCGGCGTCTACCTCGACCAGCCGATAGAGCTGATGCCCGCGCTGGTTATATTCGAAAGTAAAGCCGCGACCGTCCGCCCACCACCGGAGAGGTGAAAGTTCGAAGGGGTTCGAGAACAGGGCGTCGTCAATCGCGACTTGGCGCTGGCTGGCAATCTCGAACAGAACCGGCTGGGGTAGCGGAAGGACATCACCCGGCTTGGGGTAGACCAGGGTTGAATGTTCGCGCTGCAACCGGTCCGTCGACGAATCGAGGTAGGGGACCTCCCGCTTGTAGCCGGGGCGAACGCGGTAGGCCGCGAGATGGCGCGAGTCCGGCGACCAATTCAGCGTCGAAAAGACGTAGTAATTGCCCTCGGATCCATCCCGACTCAGCGCAACATCCTGCAATCCGTCCTTGCTGCGCAGGAAAACATTGTAGTTTTTTATATAGACGATCCATTTGCCGTCGGGCGAGACGCTCCTCTGGTCGGGGTTATTCTCAGCCGGTGGCGTGTAGTAGTGGCTGAGCTGAAACTCCGGGGCCTCCACATCCAATTTTGTGCTGGTGCAGGCATAGCTTGCAACGTCGCAGCTCCACCGGACCTGCTCAATCAGGAAGTCGAGCCTGCGACCATCCTCGGTCAGTTCGAAACGCTCGAAGGGAAGATCGCCGGCCTGATAGCTCTTATGGCTCGCTTCATTTAGGCCCGCCGCCAGACGGGCCTGATCGAAGGCGGCCCGTTTCAAACCCGTGGCAGCATCGACCCGCATGAACTGCTGCTCGCCGTGGCTAGTCCGGCGGTATGCGAACGCGTTGGCTCCAGTCAGCCAGAACGGCCGCTCGGGGACATTCACGAGCCCGCGATAGCGATTGTTGATCGTCAGTGCCCGCTCCAAATCGCTCAGCGCTAGCGATGGATGCGCATCGTTCGAACCGTTGGCCAGCGCCCGAGCGGTCGCCGATCCCGATGCCCCTTGAATTGATAACGCGAGCGCCAAAGCGCCGATCTTGAACATATCTGTTCACCTCTTTCGGTTTTCGGAAGACGCATTGTTGGAGTCTGGCTTTTCATCGCCGGCATGCAGCAGCGTTGAGCGTTGCTCGAAGCAGTCAGCACGCGGGTGCAGCCAAGACGGCAGTCACCATGACCCGTGCGCCCTACGCGGATCCAGGAACTGGCCGAGTGAACCAGACTGAAGAGTTGGCATCCGAGCCAGCAGGGTATTTTCCATGTCCACAATGAGGGAATGTTCAAAGCCCCATGACGCTTGCAATCACACCTGGAAGGGCCGGAATTTGGCCCGGCACAAAGCGTTGGCTATCGACATTCTCTGCATGGCTGTCGTCAGTCCGTTGATCCGTGTCCGGATGAACGATGCAATATGTGCGCCAAAGGAAATGCCTTTAGATCAAGGCGATCGATCGGACCGGCTGTGTCGGATGACCGACATTAACGTCGCATCTCCGACAGCTCGGACAACCCCAAGTCACATTGACCTTGGGTGTATGTCAGGTTGACAAGAGTGGACCGTCGGGCCGACCGCAAAAGGGAGCACGAGGCGCCCTTCATTCGACTCGGCTGCGCGTAAGCCGCCTTCGCCTTCCGTTGCCGTCGGAATCAGGGCTGTGGTGTGTGATCGATAGCCTGACAGGGCTTCCCGCCGAGAGATACGGTCGGCCGCTCACCGGGCTGACCCGGTACGAGGCCGAAGAGGCTGCCTTTAACCTCAGCGAGAGCACTCCGCCATGGATGGCTTTGGTCAGACGTCGCAGACGTTAATCAAGGCTGCCGATTCCACGGATGGTCGGACGCGATGCGCCTCCCACTCCATCACACCCGTTCGCGTAACCTCACCTCTTCCTTCTGGATGCGTGCGTCATGGCAGGGGGCGCATGTGCTCCCCAGTTCGCCGTAGCATAAGAGCCGGACCGTCGCGGTGCGCCACCAGATGGTTGGCGACCGTGGCCGGAACCGTCGCTCGTTCTCTTGCCGATGAAGTGCTGGGTGCCCGACACCGAAATGGCGCGCGATCTCCCGAACCTTCTGCCGATCCTGACACGGGCGATCGGCTGGAACCTCATCGAGCAGCAGTATGACGAGTTGATCAAATATGCGGCGGCCCTGCAGCACCGCACGGCCGATGCGGAATCGATCCTGCGCCGCTTTGCGCGGGCGAGCGTGCAGCGCCCGAGCTACAAGGCGCTGGCCCAACCGGGTGCGACGATTACATGCTCGAGGCTCTATTCGGTCTTCCCGATAGTGTCTATGGCGACCTTCCTGTGTCCGAAACCGAACAAGAATGTCAGAGCCCCACCCGCTGGCCGTACAGCCAGGCACCGGCTGGCGAGCAAGCGGTTGAACGAAACGGAGCGCAAATCCGGCACGCAAATTGCTTTGATCTCGTAAGTGAGACGTCGGCAGGGCGTCGGGGAGGATTGAGAAATCAACCAGGAGCGTGCTCGATGCCCGCAATGAGACGGCCAGAACAGGACGATGAACCCAGCCACACCTGGGGAGCTGGACCGCTATAGCCAGCCGCGGCGCCTCCTCGTAGATCGCGCCTCCTTCAGCAAAGCCGTCCACCAGCACTACGAGGCCACCCTATGCAGCTCTCGAACCTGGCCACAGCGCGCATGTACATTCAAGTGCGCCCCTCAGCCTTGCGTGGTCCGCTCGAAGCGCGCCAGGAACGCATTGTGTGTGGACGAGGAACGTGCGCTTGGCAGTTCAGGGGGCGCGAGCGCTCTCGCACTCCTCCGATGCGCCGCACCCATTCTTCTGATCAGCCGGTTTGACCCGCCATGTCGCCTTTGCATTTCATCTATCGTCCCTTTGAGACGCTTATCCGCCCGCTGGATATCCCCTACGCGCCTTTACCGGCAACAGGTCCGTTTGCGCTGCTTCTGCATTTCGCACGCATGTTCCGTGGCGCGCTGGCGGCCATCGCCGTCTTCATGATGGCGGTCGAGGGAATCAACCTCGCGGTGATCTGGGGCATGTATATCATTGTGGACGGGGTGAGCACGAATGGTGCGGCGGTTTTCCTTGAGGAAGCTTGGCCTATGCTCACGTTCCTCGGCCTGCTGATGTTCCCCGCGCAACCGCTGCTGATGTTCATCGCCAAGACATTGGGTTCCCAGGCAGTGTCCGTATGCATGCCCGCGGCTATGCAATGGCATGGCTACAAGGCGGTCGAACGTCAGGACCTTGCATTCTTCCACGATCTCTTCGCCGGCCAGGTGGCGTCGCGCATTTCGCAACTCGCCTCCGCCGTGCAGCAGCAGATCGTCGTAGCGTCTTCCAGCATACCGTATTTTCTCGTGCAGTTTCTCGGTTCGCTTTCGCTGCTTGCCACGCTGTCCTGGCCGCTGGCGCTTCCGGTCTTTTTTTGGATCGTGGCGAACGTCGCTGTCGCGGTTGTGGCAGTGCCATATTTTGCCGTGCGGTCCCGCCACTCTGCCCGCGCGCGCAGCCTCGTCGTCGGCGCCATGACCGACCTCTACAGCAACATCCACGTGGTCAAGCTGTTTGCGGCCGAAGACAGCGAGGCGGACGCAATGCGCACCATCATGGGAGATTCCATCGAGACGCAACAGCTTGAGCGGCGCATCCAGTTAACAACCGACACCGGCGTCGTCCTGCTGAACGTCCTTCTTTCGCTGACCAACATCGCCGTCGGGCTTTGGGGACTCGTGGCCGGTTTTGTCACCACCGGCCAATTTGTTGCTTCAATCGCACTCGTTCAGCGGCTCAATACCAACTCCCTGGCCTTTCTCCAGCTAGGACAGCAGATATTCCAGGCTGTGGGCACGATACGCGACGCGATGCCGGTCATCACCACGCCTCCAACGGTAACCGATGTCTCCGGAGCCAGGCCGCTGGCCGTTGTCGCCGGCACGGTCGAGTTCAGGGATATCCGGTTCGAATACCGGCAAGGAAAAGGGGTAATCGAGAATCTATCGCTCAGGGTCCGCGCCGGCGAGAAGGTCGGGCTCGTCGGCATGTCGGGGGCCGGCAAGTCAACGCTTGTCAGCCTGCTTCTGCGGTTCTTCGACGTAAACGATGGCGCAATCGTCGTCGACGGCCAGGATGTCCGTTCGGTGACGCAGGCAAGCCTGCGTCAGAATATCGGGGTCGTGACCCAGGATGTCTCGTTGCTCCATCGCTCTGTCGGGGACAATATCCGTTACGGCCGGCCGGATGCCTCGCCGGAGGAGGTCGAACGCGCCGCAATGCTGGCCGATGCGGACGGTTTCGTGGCCGATCTCAAGGACAGCGAAAACCGCACCGGCTACGATGCTTTCGTCGGTGACCGCGGGGTGAAGCTTTCTGGCGGCCAGCGTCAGCGGGTCGCGATCGCTCGGGTGCTGCTTAAGGACGCGCCAATCCTCCTTCTAGACGAGGCGACTTCTGCCCTGGACAGTGAAGCCGAGGCGGCGGTCCAAGAAAAACTCGAGCTTATGATGGAGGGCAAGACGGTGATCGCCATTGCCCACCGCCTGTCGACGATTGCCAGCATGGACAGGATCGTCGTGCTCGACAAAGGGCGCATCGTTGAGGAGGGCTCCCCCTCGGAGCTACTTAAACGCGACGGCCTGTATGCCCGCCTGTGGCGGCGGCAGACCGGCGGCCACATTGCCGACAGTTCCGAGGAGAAATAAGCCGACTGGAAGGTCGTTCGTCACGGCTCCGCGCTGCTCGCAATGCTTGGCTGTTGTCGTAGAGAGCGGGCATATTCGCGTTAGACAAATCTCGGCTTTCGCCGCCTCCGTCGCAAATTTGTGGGAACGGGCGACGAGATGCCACAGGAGCTCTTCGGTTCTATCGCGAGAAGCTGGTTCTATCGCGAGAAGCTGACCGTCCGCCGCCGTGCCGATGCTGGAACCGCCGAGTTTAAGCAGTGGTGATCGCTCGACTTCGTCTCCGACCGTTCCACATCCTCACTGTCGTCGACGATTGGACGCGGGACACAAAGCGCGCTGCTGATTCCGGGCGTTTTCCCTTGGTGCGGAATCGATCATAAAATTCGGCAATTGGACGCTCTCGGGTCTGCTCCGCGGCGGCCTTTCGACTAACCCAAGCGATATTGACCATCACTGGCGGAGCAGGGTGTACGAAGAGGACTTTCGTACCATTCCCTTCATCTCGCTCGGCGCCAAGGCTGGTTATCAAATCACCGAACGCGCTAGCCTCTTCCTAGCCGGCAATTTCGATGAGTACTTCCGCGCGAAAGGCGATATGACAGTGTACGACATCCCGACGGGCGCCCGAAGCAGCACGACCTTCAAAGATGGCGCAGGCATGGACTTCTATGCCTTCACCATGTCGGCCGGCTTCAAGCTGACGTTTTGAGTGCAATCGCGTCTGACGCTGAGCAGATACGTGACGCCAGTCCGCCATCTGCTCGCGGAACGTGCCTATAGCTTGATCGGGCTTCCGCGATGCCCTCGTCCAGCACGGCATCACTCCCTGATTCCGGCTCATGCGAAGCACAACCATAACTACGATCCGGTTCTCTACCGCCAACGCCACAAGATCGATAACACCTTCGCTCACCTCAAGCACTGGCGACGCATTCATACCCGACAACCGCTGCGCTCACGCCTTCCTTGTCCGCTATCGCTTTCGCCGCATTTTCATCTTCTGGGATCAACGCGCTAGCCGATAGACCTTGCTTGCGAGGGGAACGATCGCGATGTTGCGATCGATCACGGCGATGACGTCTTTGCCGAGCCATAGGTTGTTCTTCTCGGCGTTCCACACGTCGAGAAGCGCTGGACGGTTTCCTAATTAGGCGCAATCGAGAACCAGCTTCTCAGGCAGGCGTGCTTTTGCTGCCAGGCATCGGAGCTCGTCTTCGTTGAATTCGCTGACCTTGTTCGTACGCGCGAATTTCAGCGCTGCCGTTTCATCGGGAATGTAGGGGATGGTCGATATGAGATCGTAGGGCGGAGACAAAGCAGGCGTCCTGCGATCGTAATAGATCAGCGACCAGTTTTTGAGGTGCATGTCGGCATTGCCGATCAGTGTGCAATAAACCAACCGCCGGATGAATTCGGCGATGCTCTCTTCGTTGGTTTCGATCCCGAGGACCGTGGCGATGTTGCGGTAGCTCGCACTTTCGTACTTCTGTTCGGGATAGCGGCGAAAGACCTGCGCGAAGTCCTCTATGTGGACGAGATTTGCGCCGTCTCGATCGAAACGACGAAGGGCGAAAGCCTTGTCCCCCGCAGCCGCCTCAGCCCCGCGGAAAGGCCTTCCAGAGAGTCGACATGGACCAAGTCGATTCCAGGAACATTGATGCCGAGGCGAGAGGCGATCGTCATCATCGAGAATTCGTTCTCGGGGACGCCATCAAACCGCTCAGCCGGGAGTTTGGCAATCCAGGAGCCGCCGACGCCCTTGGCCCGAATGACGAGGCCGCTGTTCTTGCGCTTGTTTCTGATGGCTGAGAATTTGAGCTGCACGCCGGCGAGCGAAACCGCAGTGCCTTGTCTTTTTGTCTGCCGCCGCCGACAGCGTTATCGGCGGGCGGCCAGGCCTCTCCATTCGTCGGCGTGACGGTCACGGCGCCGGGTAGATCGCGCCCCAGCACCCACAGCAAGAAAAACTCGCGCACCTCCTTCACGCCAGCCCGATCTGCCAGGTACTTGCGCAATGGACCTTCCGGCAACAGGTTTGAGAAGAAGGGCGATACCTGGATATGCGTGGCTGGTTGCTCGGTGACGAGCCCGCCGTGATCGTCTTTGAAGGAGAGAGTTAAGGTCGGCCGTCGCGCCTCGTCGATGTATTCCTGGATGAATGCAAAGATCTGGTCTCCTTGCAAGAGCCTGAGCGTGCCGATCTTGTTTCCATGCAGGGCGACATTGAGGACGGACACATCAGGCATTGTCCTCCTCCAGATCATAGGCTGGTTTCGGGCCGGCTGTCGTTACATTGACAGCGTGAACGAGACGATTGCGCAATGCCTGCAGCGATCCGGCTTCGCGGATGGCGGAGCTCCCTCAGGACCGTCGACGCGCGATGCAATTGCGTGTCATTGGGTAGAGCTGTGCGCAGCGTCGTTCGTCGCGAGTCAGATACACATAAATGCCGGTGCTGCCGAGCAGGCCGATGGAATCGACCTCAGCCGCGATCAGCCGGCTGACCAGTTTCCGTAGCGCGTCAACGTCGACCCGGCCGGAACGATCGGCGGGGGTGATCGGAAAAGCAGACAGGCCGTTTGCGAAAAATCATGGTTCAATTCCTCGATCGGTGGGGGCGAAACCCGGCCAGTAGTGGCCGTCAGGCGTCGGCCGCTTGCCGAAGATGGCCTGACCGACGCGCACGACAGTGGCGCCTTCCTCGATGGCTTCCTCGAAGTCTCCGGTCATACCCATGGAGAGCCCGGTGAGCGCGGCGTTGTGCTTCACGGCTTTGTCCCGCAGCCGGCGCAGCAGAATGAAGCAAGGCCGCACCTTGGCCATGTCGGAGGAAAACAGCGCAAGTGTCATCAACCCGCATGGCCGGAGACGGGGAAGCTGATCGAGGGTCTCCACGAAGGGCAGCAGTGCGTTCGGATGGAGGCCGAACTTGCTGTCCTCGCCAGACGTGTTGACCTGCACATAGACGTCGATGAAGCGATCTTCGCGCTCCAGCCTCGTGTTCAGAAGGTCGGCGAGCCGCAGGCTGTCGAGTGCATGAAACTCACGCGCGAAGCGGGTCAGATATTTGGCCTTGTTGGTCTGGAGATGTCCGACGATGCTCCAGTCGATGGCGAGATCGTGAAGCGCCTCGCACTTTGTCATTGCCTCCTGGATCTTGTTCTCGCCGAAGGTGCTGATGCCGACGTCGAAGGCATATCGCAGGATATGGGCCGGCACGTGATCGGCAGCAACCGCACGGAGGCACGGTCGCGGCCGGCCCGTGCGCAAGCAAGCGTGATGCGCTCTTCAACCGACGCCAGATTGGTGAGGAAGCTGGTAAGGGGATCAGGCCCGAAGCGTTCGACGTCCTCGGGCGAAAGCGGCGGATTGTTCGTGCCCATTGTGATCTGCCCCCTTCACCGCCCGGTGGCCAGATAGCCGCCGGCTTCCGTGATTGCGCGTTGAACCAAGGTGAGACCGGCGCCTGCGAAAAACAGCGCCAGTCCACCGTCAATCCAACGTTGCGCGTTGGCGTAGAGCCTCGACATGACCGGAAAGGAGAAAACGATCGCGTATCCGCTGAATATGATGACAGACAACACTGCATATCCGAGCAGGATGACGAAGGGCCTATAGGCTGGAGCCCCCGGCTGAAGCCCGAGAGAGATTGTAGCGACCCAGGCCATGACGGCTTTGGGGTTTGCCACATGGATCAGCACGCAAAGGTCGGGCGTGCTGATCTACACCACCCCGGACTGTCCCCCACTGCCGCGAAGGCGCTCCTGACCGAAAAAGCGCGTTGCGTTCATCGAGCTTGACGTTGAGCGCGATCCGGAAGCGGCGAACGTCATGGTCGCCCGCAGCGGCGGCCGCCGGACGGTCCCGCAGATTTTCATTGGCTCAACCCATGTGGGCGGGGGCGACGAACTGCAAGAACTCGAACGGGCCGGTCGCCTGGACGAACCTCTCGCCGCACGGACGAATTAATAGGGCAGGCAATCGTTGCTCTGGCCCTCGCATATCGCGCTCCTCACGCGAACACCAGGATATCGATCGTGGACGTATCGCCTCTCCATTCCCTGCTCATGGCCTATGCAGCTTACATCCTGGGCGCCTTGAGCCCAGGCCCAGTAATATGGCGATCATGAGCACAGCGATGAGCCGCGGCCGTACGGCAGCGTTCGCACTTGCCGCCGGGGTGATCACCATCTCCTGGACCTGGGCGACACTCGCATCGACAGGGCTGGCCGCATTGCTTCTGACCTATCCTCAAACGCTGTACGCCATCCAGATCGTCGTCGGCGGTTCCTATCTCGCGGTGATTGCATTGCGGGCGGCCCTCCAGGGGAAGGACCTGGCGAAGCTGGCCGAAACTCAACCCTCCCGCGCGGAGTTTAGGATGTTCAATCGTCGGGGCGCCGGAGCGGTGTTTTCTTGCAGCCAAGCGACGACTTCGGCCGCCGACCTGTTCGGCGGGAACACCGGATAGAAGACGTGTTCAATCACCCCGTCCTTGATGACGAGGGTCAGCCGCTTGATCAGCCGCATGCCTTCCACGGTCATGGTTGGCAGGCGCAGCGCGTCAGTCAGCTTGAACTCGGCATCGCTCACGATCGGGAAGGCCAGGCCGAGCCGATCGGACAGCTCTTTCTGATATTCTGGGGTTTGCGTGCTCAATCCGTAGATCGTGACGCCGAAGGCGGCGAACACATCCTTTTCGGCCTGAAACGACAGGGTTTGCGGCGTGCATCCGCGCGCACCGGGAATGTCGTTCCAACCCGGCGGCAATTCGACCCCGGGAACCCCGGTCATCGGATAGGCATAGACGACGACGCGACCCCACAAGGCGGACAAGTCCACCAGTTCGCCGAAGGTCGTGCGGAGCGTCACGCTTGGCATTTGCATGCCGGCCAGATCATCGGCCTCGCCATCGTCCACCGGGGGTGGCAGGTTGTCGGGAAGGGAAAACGGATTGGCGGGGTGCTCGGGATTGGTCATGGGTTGGGTCTCCATTGCGATTACTTTCCCATGCGCTCAAAGTGTAGCCACATTGAAAGACTGAGCACTCCTGCTGACTTTGTCGTTTGGCGTTCTCCGCAGATGCTACAGGTTTCGACCAATTTATGTTTGCTTACCATTCCCAGCGGTTTGGGGTTGCTAAGAGTCTATGAATTTCTCTGAAGGATCTGTTGCAACGCCTGCACGCGGGTTGGCGGGGTGCTGATCAGGCAGCGAGACTGGCGAACTGCTTGGGCCAGGAGGGTTCGGATTGAAAGCGTATCTCGCTTGTCGTTTGCTCAAACCAGAGGATGCAGGGCTGCTGCCGCTCATTCGCCATTTGGTCGACGAGCAGTCCATCTATGGCTATCGCCGCATCACCGCGCCAGCGCTCAGAATTCGCTCCCCGAGGGAAGTTCATTCGGGCACAAACCCGGCCGCGGATCCGCTCAATCTCATCGTCTCTTCTCTGCAGCAAGGCTACCGGCGGCGAGAATGCGCTGACGCCAGAAGATGATTTGGGAATCATCCGTCCCGGCCGTCAGATGATCGTGACATTCTTCTGCTATTTGGACTTCCGCAGAGCGAATCGATTCCGTAGAAATAAGAATTCTGCCACCGCCCCGCCGCCGTATGGGTATTGATATACCCTTTGGATTTTGATCCGACCTGGCAGGCGGCGGGTAATCTTCAGAGGCCGACGTCAGGCAGCGTTCGGGATACCCGAGATTTCATCGAAGATACTCTCAGCCAAGCCAAGCGCCCGAGCGATCCGATCGCGATAGCCCTTGTCGAAACAATGGCCAGATTCGATCAGCCCGACCTCCTCGACTGTCAGACCGCTGGTCACGGCAATGTCCTCGGTCGAATAGCCAAGATGTTCCCGATATGCCTGAATTACGGGTTTTCCGTTTGAGATTGCGGTAAGCACTGCCTCGGGCAGCGCGAAAGGCGTTGCGGTCATTTTGCCTCCAAATGCAGAGAACGGCCATTCGATAACTCGAAACAAGCGGCGGCCGATGTTGAAATAGGGATGCCGAAACAGCCCGAGCCGGCGGCATCCAAAATGCGATCACTCTCGAACGTGTGAGAGGCGCTACGCTAATATGGCGGCCGCCGCCGTTTAGATCAAGAACCTTGGCTCGCTTTACGAGGATTGCTCCAGTGGCCACAATTCGACGACACAGTGCGCAGCGCCGTCATCACGCTCACATCGATGATTGCGCGGCCGCTTTAACGCGCCGTCGGCTTACGGCGCGATCGAGGAGCCGCGCGATCTGGCGGTCGGGCACTAGGCGCACCAGCTCGCGGACCAGCGTCAAAGTATCTGCGGGGCTGCCTAGCTATGCTGGCCGGCGGCGTTCATCTTGAGCTTCAATACCTTGTGGTCCCCTGCCGCCCATGCGGGAGGCCGGGTGCCCATCGGACAAGACGCTGAGGGACCAAACATCTCTCTGTTTCAGCCCGACTGTTGGCTGTCAGATCCGCGACACCGGAGTAGGGCTGCGCTTTGCTGCGAATTCGTTCAACCTATTGAATGATGACCAGAAAATCCCCCGGAGGTTCCTTCTGCTTAGTTGGCACGACTTTTGATGCTTCTCGAGAGGCGACAGGAGATACCGACTGGCGTTCATCGTGGGTGACATCGCGCGCAATGCAACGAAGGAAGACAATATGTCAGGTCCGCGTCAGATTCGATTTTATGCAAAGAGGATTGCCGCCTTTAGCGCAAGGCGTTCACGAACCGCATATCAACAATGGCTTCCGTGCAAAACGCAGGGAGATCACTTGTGAAAATCCTATTCACTACGGTGGCTGTCGCGTTGCCGGCCATCGCTTTTGCTGCGCAAACGATCCCCGTATACCTCAGAGAAACGGCACGGGCCACCTTCAAGGCTCTACCGTCCATCACGCCGACAGTCGCCAACAACCCGATCACACCGGAGAAGATAGCCCTGGGCAAGGCAATGTTCTTCGATCCACGCGTCTCGGCGTCAGGCGTCTTGTCGTGCAATTCGTGCCACAACTTGGCCACCGGGGGCGACGACAATCATGAAAGCTCGATCGGCCATGGTTGGCAGAAGGGACCGCGCAACGCGCCGACGGTACTGAACGCTGTCTTCAACATCGCGCAGTTCTGGGATGGTCGTGCTGAAGACCTGAAGGCTCAGGCCAAGGCACCGATCCAAGCCGCTGTCGAAATGGCCAACACACCAGGTCAACTCATCGCCACGCTCAAGTCGATGCCGCAATATGTCGAGTGGTTCAATTCAGCTTTCCCGGGCGAAGCCGATCGCGTCACCTTCGAAAACGTCGCCAGGGCAATCGAAGCCTTTGAGGCGACACTGGTCACACCGGCGCCCTTCGATGCCTTCCTCAACGGCGATGACGCCGCTATGACTTCCGAACAGAAACAGGGCCTGACGCTTTTCATGGACAAAGGCTGCTCGTCCTGCCACGGCGGTATCAACGTGGGTGGGGAGGGCTATTACCCATTCGGCCTCGTTGAAAAGCCCAGCACCGATGTCCTGCCGGAAAACGACAAAGGCCGATTTGCCGTCACCCATGAAGCCGACGATTCCTATGTTTTCCGCGTGGCGCCGTTGCGCAACGTAGCACTCACCGCGCCATACTTTCATTCGGGCAAGGTTTGGGATCTGAAACAGGCGGTCGCCATTATGGCGACCACCCAGCTCGGCCAAGAATTGACGGAAAAAGAAGTCGACCTGCTCGTTGCCTTCCTTAATTCGCTGACCGGAAAGGTACCGGAGATCGCCTATCCCGTCTTACCCGCCGAAACGCCGACAACGCCTCGACCTGTATTGCATATCCTCCCGCAATGATTGGCCGGAGCTGGCTAGGGAAGGTCGCAATCACGAATGATTGCGACCTTCACTGGGACGAGACGATCATGATTTCGAGGCCTATCCAACTGGAGAGCGAGGTGGACTTTCATCTCCGAATTCAATTGAAACGCTAAGTGAAAACCTGACCCGTCGACGCCCACATGCGTCACGACAGCATGACCGCCTTGCCGGCCACGTCGATCAGACGCTCCGACTAGCCCACTGTGTCGTGATATGTCGCTGCATGCACCCCCCGCCTTAGATTCGCTGCCAAGCTCGTAACCACCTGATCGAGCCATCGCGGACAATATTCCGCGCGACGTTAGCGTGCGCCCAGCAGAAACCGAATGCCTTCAGATCCACCCCTTCAAAACGTGCTCGATGGCGTTGCGATGCGCGAGCAGCTGTTCCAGCTCTGCAAACGCACCGATATGAAAATAAAGCTGCGACAAGCCAGCGACGTGGCTCAAGCATTTGTCAATGCACACCGCAAGTGCCGCTTGCTCTCGGGCTATCTCATCCATATAGCTCGGCGCAACAGAGGAAGCGCCAGTTGTTCAGTCTTCGTCAGCCGCGACCTCCTGTGCAATTCGTTCTAACAAGGAAGAAACTATGAGGCGGCAGACCCGACCGTTCACTGTGGAGGTCAAACAAAAGCGCAATTATCAAAAACGGGGCCATTCCATCTGGAGCGATGTCGATCTCTCCGCGGCTATAGCCGACACAACAAGGGAGCTCAAAGATATGGATCTGCCAAATCGTCGGCTGATTGACTCTAATGTCATACCCCTTGATGCTGAACACGCGCACAAACCGCGAGCGGAGTATCTCATGGCAAATCCCCTAGAAGCTGAATCAGTAGAAGCTGCAACCGAACACGCTCCCAAAGGAAGGACGCCTGAAACGAAGAAGAAAACCCCACCTTCGCGGAAGGCCAAGACTGAGCCTGGTCGCAAGAATGGCGCCAATACGGCGTCCCCGGCGGAAGCAACAGCAGCGGCCGTGCGGAGCGCCCGGAAGGTCTACTCCGGAAAAGAGCGCGCCCAAATGCTCGCTCAGGTCGAGACGTCGATCAGCGGCGGCACCACTCTCAAGAGCGCCGTAAAGCAGGCGGGTATATCGGAACAGACCTATTATCACTGGAAGAAGGCCGCGGCGCCTAGATCCGATGGCGACGATCTGAAGGACCTGGTCGCCCTCGAGAAAGAAAACAAGCGATTGAAGAGCCTGCTCGCGGAACGCCTGCGCACAGAGAACGCGGAACTGAAGAGGAAGCTAGGGCTGCAATAAGTTCAGAAGATGCCGCCATTCGACCAGACGGTAGAACTGTGATCGAAGGCTCGCCGGCTGTCGGATGGACGGAGATTTTGCGCACCAGCACCCTGATCTGTCGCGGCCAGGCCGAGACAGGAAAAACCACTCCCGGCGGATTGAAGCGGTACATGGCAAGCACGTGTCAATCAGGGATCGGTGAATGCGGCCGAAGGCAAGGATGACAGCATCAAGGTTTTACGCTGGGCCTTGATCGAAGGCCACCATTCCATCGATGGCCGCGGCGGATTGTCAGGGCGAAGTCAATGGGACGCGGATGCTGTGGGATTATAGCCCACCCATGCACAGGTACTTCATTTCGAGATAATCCTCGAGGCCGTGGCGCGACCCCTCACGACCGATCCCTGATTGCTTCATTCCGCCAAAGGGTGCGGCCTCGGATGACATGCGTCCCGTATTGATGCCGACCATTCCGTATTCGAGGGCTTCAGCCACGCGCCACACGCGCTTTAGATTGGAAGCGTAGAAGTAGGCTGCAAGACCGTAAATCGTGTCATTCGCCTCGCGCACCACCTGGTCGGGATCGTTGAAGCGGATTATGGGAGCCAGCGGTCCGAAGGTTTCTTCCTGAGCGACCCGCATTGTCCTTTCGACGTCGGTGATCACCGTGGGCTCGAAGAAGGTTCCCGATTCGCCGATACGGTTGCCACCGCAACGGATCTTCCCACCCTGCCGCACAGCATCGCGAATATGATCTTCAATCTTTGCAAGCGCGCACTTATCGATCAGGGGACCGATCGCAACTTCTGGCTCGAAACCGTCACCGACGCGCAATGCACTGACGCGCTTGGTGAATTTGTCGCAGAATTCATTATACACGCTGGACTGTACGTAAAGCCGATTGGCTGAAACGCAGGTCTGGCCTGCATTCCGAAACTTTGCCTGTAGCGCACCATCGACGGCAGCGTCGACGTCTGCATCATCAAAAACAATGAAAGGAGCGTTACCACCAAGTTCGAAGCTGGTTCTTTTGATCTGATCCGAACACTCCCTCATGAGCAGCCGCCCGACCTCGGTCGACCCAGTGAAGCTGATCTTGCGGACCTTCGGGTTCGAGCAAAGTTCACGCCCAACCGCATCGCCTTCCGATGCGTAGATCAAGTTTAGAACGCCATCGGGAAAACCTGCCATCCGGGCAAGCGTGAACATAGCACCCGCGACAAGCGGTGTTTGCTCCGCGGGTTTCAGAACAATCGCGCAGCCGGCGGCAAGCGCAGGCGAAATCTTGCGAGCCACCATCGAGGCGGGAAAATTCCAAGGAGTAATGGCGCCGACAACACCGATCGGCTGTTTGATTACCAGCATACGCCTGTCGTTAGAAGGCGGCGAAATCGTCTCGCCATAGATGCGATTGGCCTCCTCGGCATACCATTGGAGGTAGGCTGCGGCATGGGCGATTTCAGACTTCGCCTCTGCAAGCGGCTTACCCATTTCAGCCGTCAAAATGGCTGCAAGATCCTCGCTGTGGTCGAGGATCAGTTGGTGCCATTCCCATAAGATGTCGGAGCGCTCGCGCGCGGTGAGCGCCGCCCAATGTTCCTGCGCAGCTTCAGCCTTATCGATCGCCTTGGAAACGTCCCGGACATCCATATCTGGAAGCTCAGCCAACAGCTCGCCTGTTGAGGGATTGAACACCGAAAAACGCCTCGTGGATTGCTCCGCCTTCCGACCAGGCACACCGGCCAGATCGTCAAATAGCTCGGGATTTTTGAGACGTCTCGTCAGCGACTGTGTCACGGTCAAACCGTCGTCCCCCTTCATGGTTAAGTTACTAGCTTCGCAACGTACTAATAAGCACACCTTGTGCCAGATGATCGGACGAGATCGTTCCGGCCCTCCGTCATTGCAAGCGCAGCTTCCCGACTGATTAGCCCATAGCAATGACAGCCTCAATCACGAGTCGCGCTAAGGCTTTCGCTCCATAACAGGCAAGCGCGGATAGAGCTCGTGAAGAGCTGGCATAGGCGGAGTCGATCATCGAAATCGCCGACGTTGGCAACAGCACTGCGGTATCATTCTTTGAGCGGCTTCCACGGCCGCTCATATCAGGCATATCGAAAACCGACCGCCATGGTCGAACGTGCCATCGATGTAGTGGCTTGAGCGCTGCTAAGTCTTGATAGTCGCGCACAAAGCCATGTTTGTTCAGTTCGCCACCCGAAAGCTGATTAGCTACCGACAGACAAGAGGGTGGGCGATCACGATTTTCCGGACGATGCAGCCCTGAAAGAGTCGAGCCAATCGATGGTGTTCGGAGGCTCGACCCACAGGATGAATCCACCCTGCGGATCGGTAACCATTGTGCCTTCCGCGATCTGCCAGCGCGCTTCGTCGCACCGTAGAGAGCGAGGTGAGGGGCTGAGCATTTGGTAGCGCCGAGACGTGCCGAGCTTTTGCGTGGAGTGGCCATGCGGGATGTCTCCTTTAGCATCATCTCCCGCACCAGAGGCTTGCCCGTTCATAGGACTGTATTTCTATCCACAGGGTGGATGCATCTCATCGAAACAAACGATTTTATCAATCTTCCGGAATCTCGCGTTTGACGTCAGCACCTCACACGCCCTGATCGCCCGCTCCCTTATCGTGTGACGACTGCGAAAAAGAGCCCGAAAGGAGAAGACTTTTCCATGAGCTCAGACGTGCGATGGAAGTTGCCCCGGGAAAATGAGTTGCGGTTGGATGCCAACGCCTCAGACCAACCGGAACTCATCCGGTCTCTATAATCCGATTGCTGTTGGTGAGTGGCACAAGCCTGGCTAGGGGTGATTTTCGCGACGTGACTGGCAGAGGTATGGCGCCCGCGCCCGCGTCAAAAGGCATTGCTATAGAAAGGAACAGAATGGCTGATCAACTCGCAACGGAAATCATTGCCACGATCAAGAACCGCGTCGAATCGGAGAGCGGCGAGAGTGTGTCCACCATCGGCGAAATAACGACTGCCACGGAACTGACCTCGCTCGAGTGTCCGGTCCACTCTCGCAGATGTGTATCTCGACCTGCCGCCCACGCGCGTCGAGGATGTGCTCGTCGTGGTTGTGCCGATTGGACGCTCGATGAGCGAGTGGCCATCCGGCACCCTGATCGTTCGGAACGGTCCGGAGCTATGAAACATCTTGAAGTGCCGGGTGATCGCGCTGAGGCACCAGAGCGGCAGATTTTTTGCAGAGGTACTCGGACTGAATACGCGTTCCCATTCACGTTAGCTGTGGATAACAAGGCTGAATTAACATGCAAAATCTGCGCATCTAAATCGATTTGAGCACTCACGGACGTTGCGGCCCAGAATCGCCGTCACCCTGAAATCGACAAGTCATCGGCTATCCCAAAATCGGGGCTTGACGTTACGTAAGGTCCTATGTTTTCCGATGTGCGGGAACGACTTCCAGTCTCAGCCCAAGGGCGACGAAAATGAGGGGCAGCAATGGTGGCTGGCGAACCTAATGACGTGCGGGTCAAGCGTTGTAGTGGGGGGTGGGTTGTTCATATTGTCGAGGACGGCAAACTGACAGTTCTTCGGTTCAAGACACAGTTTCCCGCCGAAAATTACGCCGATGGCCAACGAGCCAGGCTCGGTCTTGCTGCCAAGCCACCGATCGACGAACCTGATATGTAACCGGATCAGGCGTCGGATGGCTGGCGAGCCTTGGCGCCGGCGGGAAACCTTTGCCGAAGGCCCACCTCAATGCTGCTTGCGGCCGTTCGGCTAGCCATATTCGCGATGATGGTTGGCACCGCTGCCGATGCGGAAGACTGTGGCCTGCTTGATCGACACGGCGGCAAAGATCATGAAAAGCCAGGTCGTCAAGGACCCAGCCGCGGCGCTTGAGAAAGCAGAAAGAATTTGCAAGCCGCCACCGCAAGTAACCTGAGACAAGGGTCAGACATGCAAACCGCTGTTCGCGGATCAGCAGCTGCGAGACATTGCGCCATCCCACGAAGGCCCACGGTGCCCAAGGCGCAGTAGGCATCGGCCTTTTTCAGCAACTTCGTCGAGTCTTAGACCAGACGCTCTTCAGTGCCGAGGCTCGCACATCTGCGGAGCGCGGCTCACGCCCCGGAGACCAAGGCTGGAATTGCCAAAGCTTCATTCGCCTCATCAAGGATCGAGAAACTGTAACGGCCGTCTGTGTCAAGATCGACGGAGTAGCTTAGGCGGTCGAGTATGTAGTTATCCTGGTCGAACGTGACGATGCGCGGCTTCAGCGAGGTGATATGCGCTTCGTCCAGGTAGATGGAGTTGCAGACGATAATTGGGTCGTCGGGCTGACAGGTGCGAGCCGCCGCTCCGTTGAGGATGCAGCACCGTGAACCGCGCTCGCCGAGGATGACATAGGTCGAAATCCGCGCACCGGAATTCTTGTTCCATATCTCCACGAATTCCATCGGCAGGATCCCGGCTGCCTCGCAGTGGTCGGGGTCGAGCGTTATCGAACCATGGTAGTTGAGGTTCGCTTCGGTGACGTGGATGCCGTGCAGCTTGCCGGCGACTAGTTTTCGCATTGGTCGTTGTCCCTGTATTCATCGTTCAAGGTCAGTCTTGGCAGTTCGGTTCGCGCGGCTAAATTCCAACGACGAGCGCACCGCCGCTAAGACCCGCACCCGCGGCCGCCAGAAGAACCTTCTCCCCCGGCCGGAACGGCGCCGCCCGATGGGCGAGCGACAGCGAGAGCGGGATCGTCGCGGCGGAAGAGTTGCCATACCCGGCGATCGTCTTGACGATCGCTTCATCGGCGATGCCGAGGTTTCGCCCGACCGCATCGAAAATGCGGGCATTGGCCTGGTGCGGTATGAACCGGTCGATGTCTTGCGGCTGCATCCGGGCCGCCGCGAGCGCGTCCTGCGAGCAGGCAGTCATCATCTCAACGGCCTTGGCGAACACTTCACGGCCGTCGGTGATCGTCATGCGGGTCTGCTCGAGGTCGAGGCCGCCATGGAACGGATTGTTGCTTCCACCGGCAGGAATCTGGATCAGTCCGTAGCGCGAGCCGTCCGAATCCACCGAAGCGCCGAGAATGCCTCGATCGGCATCATCGCAAGGACCGATCACCACCGCGCCGGCGGCATCGGCAAACAGCACGGCGCTGGCGCGCTCGGCGGGATTGATGCGGCGGCTGAGGATGTTGGCGGCAATGACAAGGCTCACCTTGCCATGCAGCCGGGTGAATCCGTCAGCGAACATCAGCGCATAGATGAAGCCGGCGCAGGCGCCGGTGAGATCGATAGCGCCGGCCCGGCCGAGCCCCAGCCGATGTGCGACCAGCGGCGCACTTGGTGGCAGAAGGTGGTCGGGGGTCGAGGTGGCGAGCAACAGAAGACCGATGTCGCTCGGGTCGATGCCGGCATTCGCCAGCGCCATGTCGCCGGCTTGCGCGGCAAGGCCCGACAGCGTGTCTTCGTCGGTTGCCCAGAAGCGCGAGCGAATGCCGGTGCGCCGCTCGATCCAGCCGGGTTCAAGCCCGAGACGGTCTTCAATTTCCGGGTTCTCGACCTTGCGCGACGGCGCATGATGACCAAACCCGAGGACGCGCGACGATCGGCTCATGGCTTTGTGCCGAAGCGTTCGCCGGCCTCCTCGATGGCGTCATGGAGCCCGTCCAACTCCTCGCCGGTGATGCAATAGGGCGGCAGAAGATAGAGGACATTGCCAAGCGGGCGCACTAGCAGGCCGCGCTCGAGGAAAAAAGCGCGCAGCTTCGGACCAATCTCGGCCAGATAGCCGGCTGAGCCGGTGCGCAGATCGAGTGCCGCGATCGTGCCGGTGGCTCGGCAGGCGGTGAAATATGGATTGTCCCGGAAGCGTTGCAGCCCGGCGGCCTGCTTCGCTCTCAAGGTCGCGATCCGTTCGGCCACCGGCTCGTCGCGCCAGATCTCGACATTGGCAAGTGCTGCCGCGCAGGCAATCGGATTGGCGGTGTAGGAACTCGAGTGGAAGAACGTCTTCGTGCGGTCCTCGGAATAATGGGCCTGGAAGATGGCATCGGTGGCAAGTGTGGCGGCCAGCGGGATGGCACCGCCGGTCAAGCCCTTCGAGGTGCACAGGATATCAGGAGATATGGACGCCTGCTCGCAGGCGAACATGGTCCCGGTGCGCCCCCAGCCGGTCATCACCTCGTCGACGATCAGCAGCGTGCCGGAGGTTTCTGCGATCTTCTTCAATTCGGTGAGAACCGAGGCCGGATACATCAGCATGCCGCCAGCGCCAAGCACCAGCGGCTCGACGATCAGCGCGGCGGCGTGCCGGTCGCGGGAGACGGCCTCGAACCGATCCAGCGTCTCCTGCTCTCGCCCGGCGGCCGGGAAGGGGATGGTGTCGACCTCGAACAGCATAGGCTCGTAGGCGGCGTTGAACACGCCGCGGGCGCCGACGCTCATCGTGCCGATGGTGTCGCCATGATAGCTGTGCTCCATGACGACGACGCGCGAGCGCGGCGCGCCGATGTTGCGGAAATAGCCGAGCGCCATCTTCAGCGCGACCTCGACGGAGGTCGAGCCGCTGTCGGAATAGAACACCCAGTCGAGTCCGGTGGGAGCGAGGCCGACAAGTGCGCTCGCCAGGCGTTCGGCCGGCTCGTGCGTAAAGCCAGCAAAGATGATCTGGTCGAGGCTCGTCGCGGTCGTCTCGATGGCCTTGATGATGCGGGGATGGCGGTGGCCGTGGGTGACGACCCACCAGGAGGAAATCGCATCCAGGATGCGCGTGCCGTCGGCCTTGTGGAGGTAGGCGCCTTCCGTCCGGACGATTTCAGGGACCGCCGGCTCGAGCGCGTGCTGGGTGAACGGATGCCAGACTTGAGACTGCGACATCATTCGCCTCCTGCGATCGCTGCGAGGTCGAAGCCGGCAACCATCGCTTCCCTCAGCGTCTCACTCGTCAGCGGATCGAGCAGCGGCAGCCTGCCTAGCTGGCGTATGCCGCTGAATTCCACGATTGTCCTTTGCGTATCGGCCACTTCATCGCCGATGAAGGCGATGCCGACGAGCGGGATCGAGCGAGCCCGCAGGGCCTCGATCGACAACAAGGTGTGATTGATGGTGCCTAGCTTGGTGCGGGCGCACAGGATGACCGGCACCCGCCACTGAGCGAATATGTCGATGAACTTGGTGCGCCGGTTGAGCGGCACCATCAGTCCCCCGGCACCTTCGATAACGATCGGACCCGGCAAGTCCGGAAGCGAGAGCCTTGCCACGTCTATCGCGACGCCATCGAGTTCGGCCGAACGATGCGGCGACAGCGGCTCCTTCAGGCGATACACTTCCGGCAGCACGCGCCCCGGCGGAAGGCCGGCAAGCCGCGCAACAACCTCGCTGTCGGTCTCGCCGTCGAGGCCCGACTGCACCGGCTTCCAGTAGAAGCCGTCGAGGAAGCCGGCCAATCCCGCCGAAAACACCGTCTTGCCGATTCCGGTATCCGTTCCGGTGATGACGATGCGCTTGGTCATGTCGCCTCCGATCATGTTTGGGCCAACACCTCAACGAGCGCCTCGACCATCGCTGAAATGTCGGCTTCGTCGACGTTGAGCGTCAGCGAAATGCGCAGGCGCGACGTGCCCTCGGGTACGGTCGGCGGGCGGATGCCGCGTATGTCGAAGCCGCGCGCTCGCAACGCCGCCGCCACCGCCATGGTGCGCCTGTTGTCGCCGATGACAAAGGGCTGGATCTGCGAGCCGCTGGGCTTCACGCCGCAGCGCTCGGCCAGTTGGCGGCCCGCGAAGGCAACGCGCTCCTGCAACTGGACACGGCGCTGGGGCTCATCGGACAGCATGGCAATCGCTTCGCGCACTGCCACCGCCATCAGCGGCGACGGCGCCGTGGCGTAGATGAATGGCCGGCAGCGGTTGACGAGATAGTCGCACAGCGTTCGCGGTGCCGTCACCAGCGCGCCCGACGCGCCGAGCGCCTTGCCGCATGTGTGTAGCGCGACGATGTTGTCGCGGCCCTCGAACGCGGTGGCAAGGCCGCGGCCGTCCGGCCCCCAGACGCCGGTGGCATGCGCCTCGTCGACGACGATGAATGCCTCGTGCCGATCGGCAAGCGCGACGAGGCTCTCCATCGGCGCGTGGTCGCCATCCATGCTGTAGAGGCTTTCGACCACGATCCAGACGCGCCCGGTGCCGCCTTCGGCGCGCCAGCGCGTGATCGCATCCTCGAAAGCATCGGCGTCGTTGTGCGCTACCAGCTTGAACTCGGCTCGTCCTGCCCGCGCCCCCTCGTGCATGCTGGCATGGGCGAGTTCGTCGAGGATCAATAGGTCGCCCTTCTGCGGCAGCGTCGTCAGCAGAGCGAAGTTGGCGATATAGCCGCTGCCGAAGAACAGCGCGCGTTCGGCGCCGAAGAACGCCGCGGCGTCTGCCTCCAGGGCCTCGTGCTCCGGTGAGTTGCCCCTTAACAACCGCGATCCGGTCGCGCCGACCGGCGTCCCCCGCGCAATCGCCGACGCCACCGCTTCGCCAAGTCTTTTGGAGGCGGCAAGCCCGAGATAGTCGTTCGACGAGAAGTCGAGCCCGGCGCGCGGTGCAAGTGTGCGCAGCCGGTCCTTGCGCGCCAGTCCGCGCAAGGACGCGTCATACCGGGCAAGAAGTGCCTCGTTCATTGCGTGCCGATTTCCATTGGCTCGATGCCGAGACGCTGGAACAGCAGAGTATCCTTGTCTTCGCCGGGATTGTCCGCCGTCAGCAGTGTGTCGCCGACGAAGATCGAGTTGGCGCCGGCAAAAAAGCACAGCGCCTGCATTTCATCGGTCATGGCGGTGCGGCCGGCGGAGAGTCGAACATGCGATTTCGGCATCATGATGCGCGCCAGCGCGATGACGCGCACGAATTCGATCGGCTCGATGGGTTCAGCCTCGGCAAGCGGGGTGCCCTCGATCGGGATGAGCATGTTGATCGGCACGCTTTCCGGGTGCTCCGGCAGATTGGCCAGCGTCACCAGCATGTCGATCCGGTCCACCGGTTCTTCGCCCATGCCGACGATGCCGCCGCAGCAGACCTTGATGCCGCTGTCGCGGACATTGGCCAGCGTGTCCAGCCGGTCGGCAAATGTCCGGGTCGAGATGATCTCTGAGTAATAGCGCTCGGAGGTGTCGATGTTGTGGTTGTAGTAGTCGAGACCGGCCTGTTTCAGACGAGCGGCCTGCTCAAGATCGAGCATGCCGAGCGTCATGCAGGTCTCCATGCCGAGTGCCTTGACACCCTCGACCATCGCCACCACCGCGTCCATGTCGCGCGCCTTCGGGTTTCGCCAGGCCGCGCCCATGCAATAGCGGGTGGCGCCGGCATCGCGTGCCTTGGTCGCCTCGGCGATGACGCGCCGGACCTCCATCAGCTTTGACGCTTTCAACCCGCTTTCGTGATGTGCCGATTGGCTGCAATAGCCGCAATCCTCCGGGCATCCGCCGGTCTTGATACTGAGAAGCCGGCTCAGCTGGACCTTGTTGGGATCGAAATTCTGCCGGTGAACGGTCTGCGCCTGAAACAAAAGGTCGTTGAATGGCGCGTCGTGGAGCGCTTGGGCTTCCGCTCGCGTCCAAGGGGGAAGCGCCCAACCGATTGGATCCGAGGTCAGGTCTGGGCTGAGTTCGTTCATAAGGTCTTGTTCTCCATAATCTTCCGTCCTTGACCTGGAGCGTTGCAGTGGATGCTGAAGACAAGGCGCATGCCAGCGGGAAGTCTTCTATCGAAACGCGACTGGTGGCGCTCTTGGGCGGACTCTCCAACTGCTGCCCGCAGGCTCAACTCACGTCATCCGTGGGGATTACGGTTTCCGTTATTCTACTCTGAGCACAGGAATGCTCCTTTCTGATCGCGTCGCAGGATTCGGTGAAGGCGACGTCCAGGAGATAACTCAGAAGTTCCAGCCCGTGAGAGGCCGCC
Organism: Mesorhizobium norvegicum; assembly: GCF_004919685.1. GTDB lineage: Bacteria > Pseudomonadota > Alphaproteobacteria > Rhizobiales > Rhizobiaceae > Mesorhizobium > Mesorhizobium norvegicum. The sequence continues at coordinate 48,561 of NZ_SMYZ01000081.1, forward strand.
AACTGGCGCATCTCGTCGAGTCGGCAGATGATGACGCCAAGGACTGCGACGCGGCTTTCTGTGCCTTGCTGGTCCGTCCCTCCCGCCTCCGTTGTTGAAGCGTGTCGCCTGGCGCCGAGAAGGCTTGCGTCGGCTGTTGGTGGAACCGGGGACGTGCTGACACAGGTTAGCCTGCGACCAAAGGAGTTCCTGCGATCCCGGTTCATGTCCTCTCCATCAGTTCAGATGCCTGTTGCAATTTCGGTCGGCCGGCATGTCGAGACCAATGTCGAGAATGGGCGCGCTGTGGGTAAGCCAGCCGACCGATATGAGGTCGACGCCGGTCGCCGCAATTGCCGCGGCACTCGCCCGCGTCACCCGGCCTGAAGCCTCGGTGATCGCACGGCCCCCGACCATAGCCACAGCCTGCGCAAGGTCCTCGACCGACATGTTGTCGAGGAGCACGGCGTCGACGCCCGCTGTAAGCGCGATCTCCAACTGGTCCAGCCTGTCCACCTCGACCTCGATCTTGACCATGTGACCTATGGCGCTGCGCGCCCGCTCGATTGCAGTGCGAATGTCGCCGGCAATGGCGATGTGGTTGTCCTTGATGAGCACGGCGTCGTCGAGCGCGAACCGGTGATTGGCACCGCCGCCCGCTCGTACCGCATATTTTTCCAGGACGCGCAGGCCCGGCGTCGTCTTTCGCGTGCACACGATTTTTGCGTGATGGCCCCTCACCGCGTTTACGAGCGTAGCCGTTGCCGTCGCGATGCCGCTGAGTTTGCATAAGAAATTGAGCGCCGTCCGCTCCGCCGTCAGCAGGCTGCGCGCCGGCCCGTTTACGATCGCGATGGTCTGGCCGGCCGAAACCTTGCCGCCCTCAGGACAACGCAGCTGGATGCTGATCCCGGGATCGACCAGCAGGAAGGCAAACATGACCAAGTCGAGCCCGGCAACAACGCCTCCCTGCCGGGCATTCAACGCCAGCGTCGCTTTGCAATCGGCGGGAATGATCGCATCGCTCGTGATGTCGCCGGCTCTGCCCAGGTCTTCAAGCAGGGCAGAACGCACGATGGGCTCCATGATGATCTGGGGAAGTGGTGCAAGTGAAGTCATGTCAACGGCTCCGTTCGGATGCTTGCCATCTGAGCGTGACGGCATTCTCAAAAGCTGTGCAGAGCGTCAATCGTGAGGGGAGGGCGGCGGCATCGCGCCCGGGGAAATCGGATCGAAAGTGGGAGCCGCGGCTCTCCTCGCGCCGAAGGGCGGCGATCGCCATCAACAATGCCACCAGGGCCGGATCGGCCGCGGCCGTCTCGCAAACAGAGATCGGCAGCAGTGTCGCGACCGTGTCGCACAATGATTTCCCATTCCGAACAATGCCAAGCGCATTGGACACAATCGTGCGAATAGGTGAAGGGTCGGGCCGGATGGGAACAGTTGCCGGAAGCCTAGGCCACTGCCAACCCGCAGAGGTAGCCGCGACGCTTTCAGCCACCCAGGCGGCGGTTGCAACCGCTTCGGTCAGCGAGTTGCTGGCAAGGCGGTTGGCGCCATGAAGTCCTGTGCATGCGACTTCGCCACAGGCCCACAGGCCGCTAACGGAAGTTCGCCCCTCGGCGTCAACGGCCACGCCGCCCATGTGATAGTGAGCAGCGGGCCGCACGGGAATGGGTTCCACCGCCGGATCGATGCCGGCATGCTTGCAAATAGCGTCGATTGCCGGAAAGCGTCTTGCGAATTTCTGCCCGAGACAATGTCGGGCATCAAGATAGACGCCATGCCCGGCGGCGAGCTGATCGGAGATCGCCCGCGCAACCACATCGCGCGATGCGAGTTCTGCCCCGGGCGTGTCTGCCAGGAAGCGATGGCCGTTCTCATCGATCAGCACCGCGCCTTCGCCACGCACTGCTTCGCTGACAAGCGGCATTGGCCGGCGCGCAATGTCGAGGGCCGTCGGGTGGAATTGCACGAATTCGAGATCGGCTAGTTCCGCTCCAGCACAGGCTGCCAGCGCCAGGCCGTGCCCGAATGAGGAGAGCGGATTGGTTGTATCGCAAAACAGGCCGCCTATACCACCGGTCGCCAGCACCACGCGACGTGTGGGCAATGCGAACACGGCGCCATGCAGGACAGTCAGCAAGCCAACAATGCTGCCCTCTGCGACAACCAAGCGAAGCGCTGTCATGCCTTCCATGATCGTGATCGAACGGGTTCGCCGCGCCACGCCGAGTAGCGCCCGAAACAACTCGCGGCCAGTTGCGTCGCCGGCGGCGTGCACGATGCGGCGACGCGAATGCGCCGCTTCCAGGCCCAGCCGTAGCCTCCCGTCTAGCGACCGGTCGAAAGGAGCACCAAGACGAATAAGGTTCTCGACGGCTTGAGGTGCGGCCTCTACCACCCTCCTGGCCATTTGTTCGTCGCAAAGCCCATCGCCGGCAGCAAGCGTATCGGCGAGGTGCAAGTCGGGGCTGTCGTCCTCCCCCAGACTCGCTGCGAGCCCGCCCTGGGCTAGGATGCTCGAGGCTTCGGTTCCGAGCGAGGTCCTTGACAGAAGGACGACTGGTTGCGGCGCCAGGTGTAGCGCCGTCATGAGCCCGGCGATACCAGCGCCGATGATGACCGGCGCTCCGCCAATGTGATGGATGTCCGCCGTCATACAAAGAGCATGCGTTCCACAGCCCAGCGGGCCCGTTCAGCGACATGAGGATCGATCGTGACGACGTGGCGGTTCTCCTCGAGCGCGGTCCGGATGTTGGCGAGCGTGATGCGCTTCATATGCGGGCACAGATTGCATGGGCGCACGAAATCTACTTCCGGATGCTCGACCGCGACGTTGTCGCTCATGGAACATTCCGTCATCAGCACCACACGCGCAGGCCTATGCCGCGCGACATAGTCGGACATCGCCGCCGTCGAGCCGGCGAAGTCGGCTTCCGCGACCACTTCAGGCGGACATTCGGGATGGGCAAGTACGCTGATGCCGGGATGGGCCTCACGCAGCTCGCGGATGTCGGCCGCCGTGAAGCGTTCATGCACCTCGCAGCGCCCTTTCCAGGCGATGATCTCGACTTTGGTTTGCGCCGCGATGTTCTTTGCCAGATATTCGTCGGGCAGCATGATCACGCGCGGCACCCGGAGCGACTTCACCACTGCGAGCGCGTTGCCCGAGGTGCAGCAGATGTCTGACTCGGCTTTCACCGCGGCGGAGGTGTTGACGTAAGTGACGACCGGAACGGACGGATAGCGCTGCCGCATCAGGCGTACGTCTTCGGCGGTGATCGAGTCCGCCAGCGAGCAGCCGGCGTTGAGGTCCGGGATGAGCACTGTCTTGTCGGGATTGAGCAGCTTGGCTGTTTCTGCCATGAAATGCACGCCGGCGATCACGATCACATCGGCCTCGACTGTCATCGCCTTGCGGGCCAGCGCCAGGCTGTCGCCGACGATATCAGCCACGCAGTGAAAAATCTCCGGCGTCTGGTAGTTATGCGCCAGAATGACGGCATTGCGCTGTCGCTTTAGTTTCAGGATTGCGTCGATATCCTCGACGAAGAACGGCCACTCGATCGGTGGGATAACGCGCCGAACGCGGTCGTACAGTGAGGCGCTCGAAGGCAGGACGGCACTCATCGAGCCTCCAGTTATAGTCCACTTGATTATAAGATGTATATAATCGTTGTGACTATAAGGGGTGTCAAGCCCGTGCGAGCGGTAATTTTGTGCCGGCCACAGGCCTCTCGTCGAGAATAGTATGGTGGAAGCGGTAGAGCTGCGCCGGCCGGCCGCCGGTCTCGGCGGTCGTCGCCCCGGTCTTCTCAACCAGTTCCTGCTGCTCTATGAGCCGGCGAAAGTTCGGCTTGTTAATGAGCCTGCCGGAGAGCGCCTCCACAGTTCGCTGTAGCTGCAAAAGCGTGAAGAGCGGCGGCATCAGTTCGAACACAACAGGCCGGTATTTGATTTTGGAGCGCAGTCGCGCAATAGCCGTTGCCAGAATGCGGCGGTGATCGGCGATCATCGATCTGCCCGGCACCGAAGCGAGGATGGCCGAAACTCCGCCGCGCTTTGCTTCGTCCACCAGGGCGGCTTCGTAGAGCAGCTCGTAGCGCTGCAGCGCGAGCTCTTCGTTCCATGCCCGGCCGTCCAAGGCAAAGGCAACCGCCGCTCGCCGTCGGCGATCGAAGCGCGTCGCGCCGTCGTCCGCGCCGTCCGCCCATTCGATAAGGCGCGGCCGCAATTCTTCCAGCACTATCGGGGGCCTGCCGGAGCGATGATCCTCCCACGGGAAATAGTCGTACCAGCTGGCCCAACTGCGCCTGCCCGAGGTGCCCGCATCTTCTTCGCGGGTGAGTGCGAGATAGCTGATCGAGATCACGCGCTGGTTGGCGCCGACCCGATCGCGATCGGCAAAGGTGTAGAGCTGCTCGATATAACCGAGAGGCTGACCAGTCTGCAGTTCCACCCATGCCCTGAGCCCCGACTGGAGCGAACGATGAGCGAGCTCAAACGGGCCCGAGGGAAGAGCGGCGCCCTGTTCGATGGTCAGAAAACATGGTCCAGCGTCGTTCACGGCGACCACGACTGCGATCAGGTCGGCGTTGACATTGTTGGTCTTGCCTATGGTTCTGCCTTTCCCTGGTCCTTTGGGCTGATCCATGGTTCCTGAGCCACTTGGGTTAGACCTCCGCGCGAACTGTCTAAACCGATTTAGTTCTGTTCTTTATCATACCAATCGTCGCGTCAACACCATACGCTGTGGCGACTTTACCTCTTCGAACCTGCACAAAAATATGCCAAACGCGACACTCGCCGTGGGTGACGCTGGGTGAGGAGAGACGTCGATTGAGCGTCGGAGGTGTCGTCAAAGGCGATCACGCCGCCGGATGCGTGCGCGAAAGGCAGCACGGCGCTTATCTGCCTGACGACCTACACCACTCCGGTAAGGTTGGTTGACGGCGTACTGTTCTCCGTTTCAATGGCGAGACATCCGGCACGGGGCCGTCGGACCGACCATGACGGCGCTGCGTTTGCGCCAACTTGACTGGGATACCAAGCGCCGTGCGGTCGAGCGGGCCGTGGATTGCGGCCGGCGCCAACAGGAGGGCTGCAACGTCTCACCGACGGAGGTCCGAGCCGTACCAATCAACGCTGATTGTCCCAGCTATTCTCCTCGCGCGCTATCTCGCGGCCCTGCTTGAAGTCCGCGAGCCGGTTCAGAGATTCTTGATCTCGATACCGTATTTCCTCAGCGCGTAGCCAATCTGGCGCGGCGTCAGTCCAAGCAGGCGCGCTGCCTTTGCCTGTACCCAGCCGGATCTTTCCATGGCCGCGATGAGACGCTCGCGATCGGTCATCTTCGCGTCGCTTACGAGGCCTAGCCGAACAGGCGCTGGCAGTGCCTGCTCGCTGTCAACGGGCGGGCCCCCAAAGGCGGCCGAAGCAAAAGCACCAGACGATTGTATGGCCGGGTTCAGTGACGATGGTGCGATCGGCTCCGATTTCGGCGCAGTCTCCTTCGATGCGTGCTTCCATAGCATCGCGGAAAGGCATCGGCCGTGGCAGCAGTCAAAGTCGTTTCTGCCGATTGACGCTCCCGCTGCCAGGGTCGCTGTCCGCTGCACGCAATTTTCCAGCTCGCGGACATTTCCGGGAAAAGCACAGTTCATCAGCACTTCGGTCGCACTCGCATCAAAGACCATCGTACGGCCGTTCTCGCTGTTGAAATTCTTGAGAAACTCAGCGGCAAGGAGCGGAATATCACCGCGCCTTTCGCGCAATGGCGGCACCAGCAAGGGAACAACGCTGATGCGATAATAGAGGTCGGCGCGAAACTCGTTCCTTGCAACCGCGTCTTCCAGGTTCCTGTTCGTGGCGGCAATCACGCGAACGTCGACCTTAATCGTCTGGTTGCTGCCGACGCGCTCGAACTCCTGCTCCTGCAGCACGCGCAGCAGCTTTGCCTGGAACGAGGCCGAAATCTCACCGATCTCGTCCAGAAACAACGTTCCCTTGTCGGCGAGCTCAAAGCGCCCCTTGCGCGAGTTGAATGCACTGGTAAAGGCACCCTTTTCGTGACCGAACAGTTCGGATTCCAGGACTGTCTCAGGGAGCGCTGCGCAATTGAGCTTGATGAACGGCCGCTTGGCGCGTCCCGACATCTCGTGAACGGCCTTGGCGACCAGCTCCTTGCCGGTCCCCGATTCCCCGCGCAGCAAAACGGTGCTGTTGGACCTGGCTACTAACGCGACCTTCTCAAGCAGCCCGCGCAGCGCCGGGCTGTCGCCAATGATCCCCTTGACATGAGCCCTTTTGCCCTCATGCCCAGGCTGCTTGAGTTCGCCGAATTGCTTTTGCATCCGGATTTTTTCGGCCATCAGTCGCTCGCGGTCGGACGCGAACAGGCGATGCAGCTTCACTGTCTGTCCAACCAGATTAGCGATTGTGGTAAGGAGGCGCAGGTCGTAATCGAGGAGGGAGCCTGATTTGTTGTCCAGGATGCGGTCGATGGTCAGCGTGCCCACGACGTTCGCATCGACGCGAATGGGTACGCCGATGAACGACACTTTCATGTTGTCGGACGCCCCGAGCACCTCCTTGTCGGCGGCGTTGAAAGCCGGATCCAACGCTATGTTCTCGGCGACGAGCGCCATGCCCGTCGTTATGATCTGGTCGATCGCCGCCCGTGGCAGATGCTTGCGGTAGCGCTCATCGCTGCCTTCGCTCCAGCCGGCGCCGACGGTCATGTCCGGTATGCCGGCACCGTCGCAGAGCGAGATGATGCCGTGCCGCACCTGCACCAACGATGGCAGGAGGTCGACGACGTTGGCCAACGTGGCTTCCAGCCCAGAGGGAGCGGTGAGCGCTGTCGACGTTTCAAAGATGTCCGGCGCCCTCTCGTGCAACGGCACAATAGGGACCACGTTATTCATCTCGGACTTTGAATTAGGGTTTTTCATTTTTGGAAGCGATATGCAGCGTGACGAGATCTGCCTGGCACTTTGCTCGGAGTTGCGAGTATCTTGCATGTGATCATCCATCTCGCGCCATGAAATCGCTGCCCGAGGCAGGTGCGCCTATTGTCCAGCGCGTGGATGTCCTTGGCGAATCGCATTCGTCGGCGTCTTCGCTCAACAGGCCGCTGCACAATCGACGAGTTTGCTCGCCTCGCCCTTGCACGCGGGGATTCATTGAAACACGAAAAGGCGTTGATGAAGATAGTCGTGACGATTGATCCGTCAGCAAGACGGGCGTCTGCAGCCGGCTTTTCGCGCGCAATGAAATTGCCATTGAGATGATAGCTAATGTCGATGCCAGTCAGGCCCGGGCCGCGAGCAAGTGCGGCCCTGGCAAGATGGGGCGGCGTCATGCGGTCGATCGCAAAGCGGAGCGATGCTTGACGCATAGCTTTCCTCTCTCTTCATGAAGTGCGGGTCGTCGTTCTCGGCTGACTGGCTTCCGCCGCGCAGCAATCATTCGTTGTTAAACGAGACCGGAATGAGGCAGGTGAGTCAATCAAACTCCCGCTGTTTTTCTTTCATGAATGAAAGGAAATTAGGCTCTCATGATAGTATTTTATCAGTTTTTCAGATGTTTTCCGGCAGATAGATCTCAAACGGCAGAAAAGTCTGCCCAAGCGTCTCCGAAGTGCCGACCTTGATCGCCTGGGCCATCAGCGTCATCAGTTCCTGGCAAAGCAGGCGCTGGGGCGTGGCGACCGACATCGTGATCATGCCATCTGCGAGTGCAGCCCGTGACTCCGGCGTGATCTCGTTAACGATCGCGACGAGACCCCGGCTTTCGCCTTCTTCACGGAGCGCGGAGATCGCTCCCTCCATACCTCCGCCGGCCACATAGAAGCCGGTGAGTTCGGGTTCCCGTTGCATGAGATCCAGCGTGGCCTCGTAGGTGATCTGCCGTGCCTCAAGGTTCACGAGCGGATCGAGCAGCTCGAATGCCGGTGCATTCTCACGGAAATAGGAGCGAAAGCCGACCTCCCGCAGCTCCTGCCCCTGAAAACGGTGGCTGCCGACAAAAACCGCCACCTTGCCCGGCCGTCTTGCGACCTTTGAAAGCATCCAAGCTGTCGTCCGCCCGACCTTGCGGTTGTCGAGGCCGATATAACCCTCACGAACACCTTCGGCGAAATCGGAAAGCAGCGAGAAAACGGGGATGCCTTTTGCCTTGAGTTCTTGGACGGCTGCCGTGATCGCCGGATGATCCGGCGCGACCATGGCGATCGCGTGGCAGCGCGCTCCGAATTCCTTGAGCAATGGAATAAGGTCGCATGGCATGTGCGACGGCGCGAATTCGATGAGCGAAGTGCCATGGAAGCACTTCGCCGCGTTGACCGCCGCTTCGACCTCACGCGCGAAGCCCTGGTAGAAGTGGTGAGTCGGTTTTCTCAAGATGAAGCCAAGCCGATATTGCGGCAGGTCCGGCTGCAGGCGCTGCTTGATAAGACCTGCGGCGTGATATCCGATGGCCTGTGCCGCCGCTAAGACCCGCTGCGCAGTCTCCTTCCGCACCGGATGACGGGCATTCAGAACTCGGTCAACGGTGGCAATACTAACCCCGGCTTCCCGGGCGATATCAGCAATTATGGGTCGCTTCGCCATTGTTCGAGTCTGATTAAACGACATCAAGAAGAAATCCGGCAAAGGTCGATTCAGTAAAATCTGTCATTCCTGCATTGATCCTGTACGCTACCGAATTCTTGTCGTGGCATGGTGCGAGGTAGAAGCCGAAACGTAGAGCGTGGGCGAATTGTTCAGCCGTACCGACGGCTCCGACCCAGCTCCGCGCCCGGTTCCACGAACCGTCGCAAACTTCGGAGGCATTAAGCGCATCATCGATGGCTTGTGTGTCGTGACCGGTGCAAGACCTTCGCAAGGCGCAGATGATTTTGCACCCACTGCATTTCGGGATTCTTGATTTCATCGGCCCGCGAGAGTTTGTTTGGAACCCGCGGCCCGATCGTCCGGCGTTTGGGACCAGCCAGGCGATTCAACTGGCAGCGATGCTGCCGAGTTGCTCGGCGCGGGCGTTGTCAGTGGCTGGCCGGTTGATGTCTCGGCAGGCTGGTGGCCGCAGAACGCAGCTTTCAATTGTGCCTGATCCAGTTCGCCTTCCCAGCGGGCGACGACGAGCGATGCCACCGCGTTACCGACCAAATTCGTCAGAGCCCTGCATTCCGACATGAAGCGGTCGACGCCAAGGATCAGCGCCATTCCAGCAACGGGAACTGCCGGCACTACGGAGAGCGTAGCGGCCAACGTGACGAAGCCGGCACCTGTGACACCTGCTGCACCCTTGGAGGAAAGCATCGCGACGAGCAGCAGCAGGACCTGATCGCCAACTGACAAATCCGTATTCGTCGCCTGCGCGATGAAAAGGGCCGCGAGGGTCATGTAGATATTGGTGCCATCCAGATTGAAGGAATATCCGGTCGGGATAACCAGGCCCACGACCGAGCGCTTGGCGCCGGCCTTTTCCATTTTCTCCATGAGAGAGGGCAGCGCAGCCTCGGAGGAGGACGTTCCGAGGACCAGCAGCAGCTCTTCCTTTATGTAGCGGATAAGAGAAAAGATCGAGAAGCCGTTGTAGCGACAGACTGCACCGAGAACCCCGAATACGAAGAGGAAGGCCGTGAGATAGAAGGTCCCGACCAGCATCGCAAGGTTGGCTACCGAACCGATGCCATATTTGCCAATCGTGAAGGCCATTGCTCCGAAAGCACCGATCGGCGCGGCTTTCATCAAGATGCCGACCAATTTGAAAACGGGTGCAGTGAGGTCCTGAAGGAAGGAAAGAACCGATTTGCCCGATTCTCCGACCATCGCCAGCGCGATGCCGAAGAGGACGGAGAAGAACAACACCTGTAGAATGTCGCCTTCCACAAAGGCGCCGACAATCGTGGTCGGGATCATGTTCATGAGGAAGCCGGTCACGGACTGCTCATGGGCCTTTGAGGCATAGCCATTGACGGCTTGGACGTCGAGCGAGGTCAGATCGATGTTGAGGCCGGCGCCAGGCTGAATGACATTGCCGACGATGAGGCCAACGATAAGCGCGAGCGTCGAGAAGGTGAAGAAATAGACCATCGCCTTGCCGGCGACACGGCCGACCTTCTGAAGATCGCTCATGCCGGCAATTCCAGTCGACACGGTCAGAAAGATAACGGGCGCGATGATCATCTTGACGAGCTTGATGAAGGCATCGCCGAGCGGCTTCAGGTTTTCTCCGATTTGCGGATAAAAATGGCCAACCGCAACTCCGAGGAGGATTGCGACAAGCACCTGCACGTAAGGCTTGGCAAAAAGGGTCTTGCGGGGTGCGCGCTTTACGCTTGGAGCCAGTGGGGTCAACATGTAAGTTTTCTCTCCCTGACCGGTTTGGGGCGGGCTGTTCCTCCCCGCGGCTTCTCCCATCGCGGCGCCCCGGTCGAACGCTGCTGCGTTGTTGACCGCAATAGCCGTGCCAAGCCAAGAGAGCGCGGAAATCGCCGGAGCCTCAGGTATCTTCAACAAATCGCGCAGCAAGATTGTGCGGTTTTCCGCACGGATCGCCTTCCCTTCTGGCGGAACCCCGCACTATGGTTCGTCAATGATCGGTTTTAAGAATACGATGGCAGAAGAAGAAGACATGGGTAATGGCGCCTTCCAGCGCGCCCCATTGGTCTTCCCTGGTAGATCCGGCGGTCGATCTCTCTGGCTTGTGGTTTTGCTTGCAATTCTTGGTGCGGCGCTCTGTTTCGTCGTCTTTGCAACGGGACGCATCGCCGGCACCAGAGCAGAGTATGCCCTACGCGACCGTGCTCTTGCCGCGTTCCCGCTTGCAGCCGACAGTTTGAAAGGAGAGATCGAGAAGCAGCGAATGATTCCGCTGATTCTGGCACGCGACGGTGCCGTTCAGGAGATCCTTCGCAGTCCGAGCACTGCCAACGAAGCCGCGCTTGATGAGAAGCTTCGCGCCATCGCGCGCGACGCCGGCTCTTCTATACTCTACATCGTTAATCCTGAGGGCGTAGCGGTTGCTGCGAGCAACGCCGGCGAGCCGACCAGTTTCGTCGGCAGCGATTACCGCTTTCGCCACTACTTCACCGAGGCGATGGCGGATGGCGCGGCTATGCAATATGCGCTCGGCACGGTTAGCGCGCGCCCTGGTCTCTATCTGTCGAGCCGGGTCGATGGGCCGGAGGGGCCGCTCGGTGTGGTTGTGGTGAAGGTGGAGCTCGACCGCGTCGAGTCGCGTTGGCTGGAGAGCGGCTTCGTGGTCTTCACGACCGATGAGCGAGGCGTGGTTCTTGCCACGAGCGTGCCCCAATGGCGTTTCGGCGCTCTCTCACCGCTTTCCGCAACGGAGAAGCAAACCGCTCGCGATCGTCTGCAGCTACCGGGCGTGACTTTCGAGCCGGTGCCGCTTTCCCGCCGCGGCGACAACTTGGTCACCGCAACTCCTGAGAGTCGATCAGCCGGTTTCGTTGCGGTTTCGCAGGATCTCGGCAAAGCAGTTCCGGGCTGGTGCATGTCGTTGCTCATCCCCGCCGACACCGAGATCTCCTCGGCGGTCATGACAGCCCGCGTGACAACGCTGCTTGCCCTCGTTCTCGTTGGATTCGTCGCTTTCATCATTGTTCGACGGCGGCGGGCGGCCCGGCAGCGCCAAGAAGTGCTTGTGTTGCTGAACGCGGAACTGGAGCATCGCGTCGAACTGCGCACGGCGGAGCTCCAGAGCTCGAACGCAGCGCTCGCCGGTGAGATCGCCGAGCGAGAGAACGCTGAAGCAAGAGTGCGTCGCCTGCGCGACGAACTCGCCCAGGCGAACCGCTTGTCAATCCTGGGACAGATAACGGCCGGGGTCGCCCACGAGATCAACCAGCCGGTCGCCGCAATCCGCACCTATGCTGAAAATGCCGCGCGTCTTCTAGGGATCGGCCGGTCGCAAGAAACCGCCGAGAATCTGACCTCGATCGTCGCCATGACCGGCAGGATCGGCACGATCACTGAAACGCTAAGGTCCTTTTCCCGCCGCGCCAGCGGATCGATGGGACCGATACTGGCGGACGACGCGATCGACGGCGCTCTGTCGCTTCTTTCAGGCCGAATTCGCGATTCCGGGGTGACGATTGAACGGAAGCGGATCGATCCGTCTCCAATTGTCATGGCAAGCCGCATGCGACTGGAGCAGATACTCGTCAACCTTCTCCAGAACGCGCTTGACGCTCTGAAGGATCAACCGGAGCCCCGCGTCGAGATAGCGCTCGCCGAAAACGGGGAAATGGTCGCTATTTCCCTTCGGGACAACGGCCCCGGCCTTGCCCCCGACATTCGCAGGAGCCTCTTCATGCCGTTCGTTACCAACAAGGAAAAGGGTCTCGGTCTTGGCCTGGTCATTTCGCAAGAGATCGCACGTGAGCTCGGCGGCTCGTTGCGGCATGATGATGCCGGCCACGGGAGAGGGACTTCCTTCACGGTCGAGCTGAGGCGAGCGGCATGAGTGCTGAATCAGGACCGGTCATTTTTATCGACGATGACGAGGATGTGCTTCGCGCAGCCACGCAGATGCTGAAGCTTGCCTCGTTCTCACCGAGCGTGTTCGGTTCGGCCGAGGCCGCACTCGCCAGAATCGACGGGAACTTCGATGGCCCTGTCGTGAGTGACATCCGTATGCCCGGGCTGAACGGACTTCAGCTCTTCGAGCGAGTGAAGGCGATCGACCCGGAAATTCCGGTTGTCCTGATCACCGGGCATGCCGACGTCGAGCTGGCCGTTGCCGCCATCAAGGATGGCGCCTACGATTTCATCTCGAAGCCATATGCGAACGACCGGCTTCTCGTGACGCTGCATCGCGCTTCGGAAAAACGGCGCCTGGTCCTGGAAAACAGACGTCTTAGGGATGCGGTTGTCCGATCTGCGGGCGATATCCCGCTGATCGGGGAGGCACCGACCATGATTCGATTGCGCGAAACTCTCCGCCAGATCGCCGATACCGATGTGGATGTCCTTGTGGAAGGCGAGACGGGCACGGGCAAGGAGGTGGTCGCGGATCTGCTTCACCGCTGGAGCAGACGACGCACGAAGCCCTTCGTTGCCCTGAATTGTGGAGCGCTGCCCGAAAGCGTCATCGATAGCGAACTTTTCGGGCACGAGGCAGGCGCCTTTACTGGCGCGCAGAGGCGCAGGACCGGTCGCATCGAGCATTCGAACGGAGGGACGCTCTTCCTCGACGAAATCGAGTCGATGCCGCCAGCACTCCAGGTGAAGCTTCTGAGGGTGCTTGAGACCCGGCAGATCACGCCGCTTGGCACGAACGAAACCCGCAGCATCGACCTTCGTGTCGTGTCGGCTACCAAGGCCGATCTCGGCGATCCGGCCGCCCGCGGAGATTTCCGGGAAGACCTTTATTTCCGGCTGAATGTGGTGACGCTCCGCATCCCGCCACTTCGCGAAAGACGCGAAGACATCCCGATGCTCTTTGGGCATTTCCTGGAACGCGCCTCCAAACGCTTCAGCAGGCCAGTTCCGGACATAAGCGCTGGCGTGCGCGATCGCCTCGTGAGCCACAATTGGCCCGGCAATGTCCGTGAACTCGTGCATTTCGCCGATCGCGTTGCATTGGGACTTGAAAGGCTAGGCACGCCCATTGCACCAGGTCGAAAGGAACAAGCGGTATCAGGCCTCCCCTTGTCCGAGAAGGTCAGCCTTTATGAGGCGACTGTCATCCGCGATGCCTTGCAGGAATGCGGCGGCGACGTAAGGCGCACGATCGAAGTCCTGGGAGTTCCCCGCAAGACCTTCTACGACAAGCTGAAACGACATGGGATAGACACGGCCGATTATCGAAAAACCGCCATTGGCTGAAGCCTTCTTGCTTGCATGTCGCGGAAAAGAAATTTCGCCATTCTCGTCCGACTCAAAGGATGCACTATGGGCTAGGTGAAGCGAGCCTGAGGTCGCTTTCGGAGCGCTATGGCATCAACCCCAAGACGGTCGCGAAGTGGAGAAGCGGAATTCGACCGCCGATCTGTCCACCGGCTCCAGGGAGTCGACAGTTCTGTCTGTCGAGGAAAACCGTTGTTGTGGCCTTCCGCCGCAACAAGGCTGCTGCCGCTCGACGATTGCCTCTACGCGTTGCAGCCGACGTCCCGCATCTGACGCGCTCCCACCGCTGTCTGCAGGCAAGCATCGGCCGATTGCCAGATGTCGACGGCGACAGGCCGGCGAGAAGAGTCGAGAGAATGAACCGGACCATCAAGACGCAACCGTCAAGCGCTTCCACTACGACGATCGCGACCAACTGCGTCGGCATCTTGCCGACTTCGTCGCGGCCTACAATTTCGGCCGCAAGCTGAAGACCCTCAAGGGCCTCACGCCCTGCGAGTTCATCTGGAAGGCATGGGCTTCCCAGCCCGAGCGTTCACTTTCAATCCGCTCCAGCAAATGCCGGGACTAAACATTTAGCAAATGGCGGATGAGGTGCACGATGCAAGTTAGCACGTCGCCTGGGGAAAGGTGCGCCGATCGCCTCCCTCTTGGCCAACCAGTTCCAGCTTGCCGTCTTACCAGGCCCCCGCCAATCTCGTTGCGTTGTTGTTTAGCGTTGCAACAGATCCTTCAAAGAAATTCATGGAATCGTTGCGAGCGCAAATCGCTGTCAATGGTACGCTCATCACAACTTTCGAGATCAGTGGCGGCAGAAATCTGGTGTCGTTTTATGTTCCGCCGCCAAACAGCATTTGCGAAGAGCGCGAAATGACAAAGCCAGCAGGACGAGGGTACCAGCCATGCGCACATCGATTACACCCAAGTCGCCCGCGATACGATACTCGATATTGGCTACGACGATGCCATCGGCTTTGATGGTCGAAATTGCGCCGTCGTTCTGGCTCTCACCGGGCAGTCGCCCGACATCAGCCAGGGCGTTGATGAAGGACGATGGCAGGATCTCGAGCAAGGGCGGGATCAGGGCCTCATGTTTGGATTCGCATGTTTTCGATCTCCGACCGAAAGGCATCATCAAGATGCTTGATCTCTTGCGCCCGATATACCGCAAGACCGCGACGTACGGACACTTCGGCCGTGAAGAGCCTGAGTTCACTTGGGAGAAGACGGACAGAGCCGACGACTTGCTGCGTGAAGCAGGACCGGCAGCTGCGTGAGCGCCGCTGGATCAAGCGCATGCGGCAACCCTTTTCAACTCGCTAGGCCCGCGCACGCCGCGGCACGCGCTTCGACATCATGCTGACGGCTGTGTGATCGACACGGGCGGTTACCGGAAAGGCGACAAAAAAGTGCGTTACGACATCGTTATCATCGGGGGAGCCATCGTCGGCTCTTCGATCGCCTACTATCTGCGCGAGGAAGGGTTTTCCGGCTCGATCGCGCTGATCGAGCGCGATCCGCAGTTCGCGCACGCGGCAACGACGTTGTCCTGCGCCTCCATTCGCCAGCAATTCTCGATCCCGCAGAACATCCGCCTGTCGCAGTTCACCATGAAACTGTTCCGGCGGCTGAAGGAAGAATTCGGCGCGGACGCCGACATCGGTTTTCGCGAGGGCGGCTTTCTCATTCTCGCTAGCGAGAACGGGCTGCCGATCCTGAATGCCAATCACGAAGCGCAGGTCGCCGAGGGGGCCGACATCGTGATCGAGGACGCGGATCAGCTGACGCGCCGCTTCCCTTGGCTGTCGACCGAAGGTATATCCGCCGGCTCCTATGGCCGCAGCGGCGAAGGCTGGTTCGACGCGCATGCGATGCTGACGCTGTTCCGCAAGGCGCTGCGCGGCAAGAACGTGGACTTTATGACCGCCTCGGTCATCGGCATCCAGCGGCAGGGCCACCGTGTCACCAGCGTCAGGCTCGACAATGGCGAGACGATCGAAGCCGGCACCGTCCTCAATGCCGCCGGGCCGAATGCCGGCACGGTGGCTGCCATGGCGGGGCTGGTGTTGCCGGTCGAGCCGCGCAAGCGCAACGTCTTCGTCTTCGAGGCGCGCGACAAATATTCTGATATGCCGCTGCTGGTCGATCCCTCCGGCATCTATGTCCGGCCGGAAGGCTCGGTCTATCTCACTGGCGGCGCCGAACCGGAAGAGGGCGACGGCCCGGCCGACCCCACCGATTTCGAGGTCGACTGGCCGCTGTTCGAAGAGGTGATCTGGCCGGTGCTGGCGACCCGCATCCCCGCCTTCGAGGCCATCAAGCCTACCCGCGCCTGGGCCGGGCACTACGATTACAACACGCTCGACCAGAACGCGGTGATCGGGCCGCACCCCAAGGTGAAAAATTTCCTCTTCGCCAACGGATTTTCAGGCCACGGTCTGCAGCAGGCCCCGGCGGTCGGCAAGGCGCTGGCCGAACTTCTCGTGCATGGCGGCTACCGCACGGTCGATTGCTCCGCGTTTGGGTACAGCCGTGTCGCCGAAGGGCGGGCGTTTAGGGAATTGAATGTGATCTAGCAACAACGGCGCCGCGACGGTCTCCTTTGGTGCCGGCGGGACAGAGGGGCGCGAAGGTTCGCGACAGGCGGTGCCGCGGTACAAAGGCCTTGATGTTTAGCTTGCCCTGTTCGGTTGGGATCTCCGCAATATCAATGTGGAAGAAGCCGATGCTTGCGCTGCAGACATCGGTGCAATGAAGAGCGCGTCAGATGCGGGATCGTCGGCTGCAAGGCCGTAGAGGCAATCGTCCAGCGGCAGCAGTGTGTTGCGGCGGAAGGCCACAACAACGGTCCTCTTCTACGGCAGACAGAACCTTCGATCTCGGCTCCCTGGGGCCGGTGGGCAGATCGGCGGTCGAACTCCGCTCCTCCACTTCGCGACCGTCTTGGGGTTGATGGCATAGCGCTTCGAAAGCGAGCTCAGCTCGCTTACAGCTCGACGCATCGCCTCTTTCTTTGTGGCGCTCCCATGCAGAACCTGGCCCAGTCGAAGCTTCGTGGCCGCGGCCCGCGCTCATGGCCGGCTCACTTAGGTCGATGCTGCGTGCTGTCACCGTGAGGTTCCGCTGGGGTTAGCGGTGCGTCGAGCACAGCGAGAGGGTTCACAGCCAACGCCCTGGAACCCATGTCACTAGCCATCCATGGCGTGGATGCGTTTCATCGAAACAGACGATTTTACCGATGTTACGGCACGATGCATAGAAAGAATTCAAGAATGTAGCAGCCTTAAGGAAAGTGGTTGATGTTTGCGTTGGCTCCGAAGAGCATTTTCTGGTCTGCGCCGAAGACCAGCCCAGGCGCGCGTCCATCGCGGCCAGGCACTTCCGCGACAGACGCAAGCTACATCGCATTGGCACAGCACGACAATCTTCCCCGAATTGCGCAGACGCTTGCCTCAAACGCAGCAGCAAAGCTGAGGCTTGTGGTGTTCTGGAGAGAGGCAATTTAGATGCTTGTTGATCGCTCAAGGAACGATCGGTTCGTTGTTTCTCGACGGCGCACGGGTCTCGGTGATTGCCTGTGGTCTCTCGCGTCGGCTTGGGACTACGCACATCGGACGGGACGAGCTTTAGCAATAGATTGGCGCGGCTCTTGTTACCTTGACAACCCGTTTGCGAATGCCTTTCCAGCTTTCTTCAAGCCAATTGAGGATATCGGTGGTGTACGGGTCATTTGCGATGACCAGATCAACCACGTCTCATTCCCTGGTCCCTTCTTCCCGTCGTGGTGGAACAAGCCATCCATCGACTGCGTGTACCGTCCGGATGAACAGATTTTCCAAGAACGTGACGAGCTTAACGATCTTTTCCAGGCCCAAGATGATTGTGAAGCCAACACGGTAGTGTGTGATGCTTGCTTGATGTGGCGCTGCGATGAAAAGGCCGAGCGAACCATATTTAGGAGCATCGCACCGAGGGTCGAAATTGAGGATCGCATTGAAGCGCTCTACCAGGAACATTTTGACGGGCACAGCATAATTGGAGTCCATGTCCGCCACGGCAACGGCGAAGATATTATGGATCACGCACCTTACTGGGCTGATCCGAAGGTTGCCTTAGAGCAGGTATGCACTGCCATTCGTATGGCCAAGGCGCAAGCGCATTCAAGACCTGTAAGGGTGTTCTTGTGTACAGACAGCGCCAAGGTTGTTGATCACCTGTCGGGCGTATTTCCCGAACTTTTCACCGTCCCAAAACGCTTCCAGGCGGATCAGGCCGGCCCCTTACACAGTGCAGCACTGGGCACCGACGGGGGGTTTTCCGCGCTCGTTGAGATGTATCTCCTCGGTCGATGCGACACTGTTATTCGCTTTCCTCCGACTAGCGCCTTCACCCGCTATGCCCGCCTCTTCGTGCCACGAATTGTCGAATTCGATTTGAATGACCCGCGTCGTTTGATCTTGATCGACAACTCTTTCGAACGTTCCCCGGCTCCATGAAAGGCTGGCATCCCGCTCGAACTCTCCCTTGCCTTCGCGCAGAGGCCCCCGTTCGCCCTGCCCAATACGCCCCTTTCTCGCCACGCAATCCCGCCGCAGGCGAGCGTTTTCATGGGCGCGTCAAAATCAAAAGGATTCAAGCTTGTCAAAGAGAAAAGTAGCTTTAATCACCGGGGTCACGGGGCAAGACGGTTCCTACCTCGCAGAATTGCTTTTAGAAAAAGGCTATTCTGTGCATGGGATAAAGAGACGATCGTCTCTTTTTAATACGGGCCGTATAGACCATCTCTATCATGACCCTCATGAAAGTGGCGTTGATCTTACACTTCACCACGGGGACTTGACAGACTCGTCGAGCCTTACGCGCGTCATCCAACTGGTTCAGCCGGACGAAATTTACAATTTGGCAGCTCAGAGCCACGTTGCAGTCTCCTTTGAAGAACCAGAATACACCGCGAACTCCGATGCCTTGGGTGCGCTGCGTATCCTCGAGGCAATTCGGATCCTGGGGCTCGTCAAGCATACGCGCTACTACCAAGCCTCGACGTCTGAGCTCTACGGGCTGGTGCGGGAGACGCCACAGACCGAGACGACACCGTTCTACCCCCGGTCCCCCTACGCTGTTGCCAAATTGTATGCTCACTGGATCACCGTAAATTATCGAGAATCTTACAATTTGTATGCATGTAACGGCATTTTATTTAATCATGAGTCACCTGCGCGCGGAGAAACATTTGTAACTCGCAAAATCACGCGCGCCTTGACTCGGATTAAGCTTGGAATGCAGCGCACTCTATTCCTGGGCAACCTTAATGCGCGTCGCGATTGGGGGCACGCTCGAGACTACGTCCAGATGCAGTGGTTGATGCTGCAGCAGGAGCAACCTGAAGACTTTGTGATCGCTAGCGGTGAGCAACATTCGGTGCGCGAATTCGTCACCGTCGCGGCCGCTGAACTCGGCATCGATGTTCGTTGGGTGGGGGAAGGGGTCGACGAAGAGGGGTACGATGCAAAGACGGGAGCTCTGATCGTAAAAGTAGATCCCCGTTATTTTCGTCCTGCAGAAGTCGAGACACTTCTCGGCGATGCCCGCAAGGCGAAAGAAAAACTTGGGTGGGAGCCCAAAATCTCCTTCATCGAATTGGTTAGGGAGATGGTTCGGGAAGATTTGCGCATGGCAGAGCGTGAGGCAGTGCTGATGAAGCAGGGTTTTTATTCACACAGTCCACGAGAGTTATGCTGACAACGGCGGCGCCATGCTGGGTTGTTGTCAGTGCTATGGTGGCCTTCTTAAGGAGCGCCCAGAGCGTTAACAATGGAAAACAAAAAGATGAAGAAAGTCTATGTGGCAGGCCATCGCGGCCTTGTTGGATCCGCCACAATGAGAGCCCTCGAGGCGTTAGGATCCTATGAGATAATAACACGTACTCACGACGAACTGGATCTATTTGACCGGAGCGAGACGCGCAGGTTCTTCATGTCGCAGCGGCCAGATTATGTCGTTATGTGCGCCGCAAAGGTTGGTGGTATACTGGCGAACGCTAGCTCCCCTGTCGATTTCCTTCATAACAACCTCGCGATTCAAGTCAGTGTTTTTGATGCCGCTTACGCTTCCGGCGTCGAACGGATGATTTTTCTTGGCTCCTCGTGTATCTATCCACGCGACTGTCCGCAGCCGATACGGGAGGAATACCTTCTCACCGGTCCGCTTGAAGCGACGAATCGTCCCTACGCTTTGGCAAAAATCGCAGGTGTCGAATCGTGCTGGTCTTTCAACCGGCAGTACAAGGCGCGCTATCTCGCGTTGATGCCGACCAATTTATATGGTCCCGGCGATAATTATCACCCCGAAAATTGTCACGTTCTGCCTGCTCTGATACGCCGCTTTCATCAAGCTAAAATGAACGGCGACTCCTCGGTGGGGGTCTGGGGATCCGGAAATCCTCGGCGAGAGTTTATGTATTCGTCGGATGTAGGCGATGCCATTGCGTTCCTGCTTGGTCTGCCAGATTCGGATTTTGACGCCTTGACAGCCCCCGACACTGCGCCCCTGATTAATGTTGGCGTTGGTGAGGACGTCACAATTCGCGAGGTGGCGGAACTCGTCAAGGCGGCGGTCTGCTGGGAGGGCAATTTGGTGTTCGACACGACGAAGCCAGACGGTACTCCGCGCAAGCTACTGGACGTAACGCGCTTGCGTAACCTTGGCTGGAAAGCCAAAACGTCTCTTGGTGCCGGGTTGCAAGCGACGTATGACGATTTTCTTCGCCTTCATGCGGCTTGATGTGGAAGCGCGCATCCAGGTTGGACTGCATGTCCGACCGGGTGCAAGCTCGCCCAGACCGGCCAAACAGATGAGAGGGACGCATACATCCCGAGGCGGCCGCAATAGTGGCCTGTGCTGACGTTGCAGACCGGACCTCTCTGCGACCGCCGATGCAGAGGATCACCCTAAAGCTTGCCCAAGCCAAATGGGAAGGGGAAGGCCGCATAACCGGCCGCACCTGGAACGGCTGTGCGTGAGCGCCGTCAACTCAAGCCGCCAGTTAGAACTGCTCGACCTCGCGGGAGCCGCTGCTTACGAAGCTGGCATCGACAGGAAAGCCAACCAGGCCCGCATCATGCCTTGAGGCAGGCCTTATCCAAGGCGGTGCATGCGGAAATGGCGGGCGTCGACGCATGCTTTTCAACTCGCGCTTAGCCGCAGGCGGGATCGTGTCCCCCTGCGTGGTGGAGCTGGCGGCATTGGTCGCCGTGCTCTCCGGCATGGGCCGGGCTGATCGGATTGGTTCAGTCTGCGTTGTTAGCGCCGAACTCACTCGCCTCAAGGTCATGGCGCCACAAGCGCGGATTCGCGGCGCCATCGGTGCGGGCGTTTACAACTCATGCAGCAGCGGGTCTCGTTGATGGCGAAGCGGGCTGCCCTGAACCAATCGCTCGCGTCTGCGGCGCGCCAAGCTGTCGCGCAACGCGATCATCCTGACGCTCTGGGATGGCAGTGGCAGGTGACCGCCTATGCGGTGAGCACGCTTGGCCTTAGCTCGATTGGCCTCGACCCCAACCGGCCCTGGTCATCGCGCCGTGCCACAGCTTTTACCGCCAAGTGAAGCCGATCAGCTGCGACCGCTCGCCGCGACAACCCTGGCGCCAGACTATGCTCTGCTCGGCTGGTTCGAGCCCGTCGCGGCTGTGTTCATCCGCAGCATCGAATGCCATATCCGCTGCAGCCTCGAATGCAATAACCGTCGTAGCTTTTCAGAGCGCCTCTCGGAGTTGTTGAAAAACCCGGAAGTCAATTGCCCGTTTTACCTTTTCGGCAATGTTGAGGCGTCTGAGAATGGCTCAAACGATACCCCGTTTGGCTTCATGCAATGTCTCGCCCAGTCCGACGAGACGGGCTGCGGCCTGACCCGTCGGCATGTCAATGACCGTGATTGCGCTTGCCGCAAGGAAACGACGCTCGTTCTTGGTCAGCGTCGCTGTATCGATTGCCGCAAAATGTGGGCCATTGGAGCGCTTCATGATCTGCCGGGCATAGGTGCGCAGCATCTGATCGTTGAAGCGGCACCCGATGAAGAAAAGACCACGGCTAGCTCGCCGTTCCTTCACCAGGTCAGGGATCGGCGTCTGGATGTCGATTTCGCTCAGCACTTCAACGTAGTCGGAATCTGCGACGAGGAAGTTTGCGGCCGGCCTGGCACCGCCGTGAGGGGCGTAGAGAACCGTCTTCGCCGCTGGTGCGGATTCGAGTAATATCCCGGACAGATCGTAGGCTTTCGTCCAAATGTCACCGATCTCGTGCGCCCGTGTTACGCCCTGTATTTCGACGACGTCCGTTCGCCGGGTCTGTATTAGAGCCGCGCGCATGGCACCGTCGTACCAGCTGTCGACGATCACGGAGAGCGGCAGCGTTGCAAGCCAGGCATGCAAGATGGTCGGCACCACCGGGGCCGCGAATATTTCGGCCATCCAGACTTGAAGCGTCCGGCGGTGCCGGCGCTGTTCGATATACTGCGCTACCGACCACATGTTGGTGCGAATCTTCGAAGGGGCTGGCGTGCGCTTGTTGAGCGCTGCGGCAACGGCTTCGGGGGTATGCGGTACGGGCGGTCCCGCGGAGCGGATCTCAAGCAAGCCCGGGCCGAGATAGGGGATGACCTGATCGGCCGCGAGCGCTTTCTTCAAAAGGTCAAGCTGCCTTTCGGCAAAACTGTCCCGAATGACGACGAGATGGCCCGAGGTCATTGTGTTCATGCTCGTATCCCTTTGCCGCTCTCTTTGTGTCAACCCGAAGGTCAGTCCTCGCCGGAAATCTTCCTTGCCTCGACGGTAATCGGCAAAGGCGTGTCCCACGGAAGGTCGGGCAGAACTAACCGCCAGCCGTTCTTCAGCGTCACAGCCCCGCCCCATAAGTGTTCGTTGTCGACCTTGATGATCGGCTCTTCGAGATCCTTTTTGGGAATATATGCCGACAAGCCAGCACCGGTCCTGCGGATCATTACCCTCATCGGGCCGTTCCTTTGCTAAAGCCAGCACCGATTTGGGCACTGGAAGGAGTCCGGGCCGTCTCAAGGCTCATGAGTTCACGCGCACGCATGCCGACGACGGTGCCGCGATCGACCCATTCGACCGCATAGATGTAGAACTGCTGGAGAAAGGTGCCGATGTCGCGCACATAGCCCTCGTCGCCTTTGCGCACCAGATTTTCACCGATCTCCTTGCCCGGATAGGTGCCGTCATTTTTTATGTGGCGTGTGGCGCGGACCCGCTCACCCGGCATGAATCGCGGGGGTGTACGGATTTCGATGTCCTGTTCGCGTCCGAGGCTCATGGCCGTTCCTTTCTCTCGGCTGCAGCTTTCCAACAGGAGGTCAATGGTCCTGCGGAGGCGCCTCGACCGTGTCGGTAGCCGAAATGGAGTCAGGCGGGGACGCAAGTCTTCGACACCGGACATACCGAGGCGCATTGCTGCGTTTCGAAGGTCCCCTCGCATTCGGTGCACTTGTTCGGATCGATCACGTAGGTCTCGCCCTTGAACTTAATCGCGCCCGAAGGGCATTCAAACTCACAGGCACCGCACTGGGTGCATTGGGAAGCGATGATCTTAAAGGCCATTTTCAACTCCGGTTCGGTTAGAATGAGGCGGCTCAGGCCGTCGCAGCCAGTGGCTCACTCCCAAACTCGGCGGCGTAAAGCGCGCCGATCGCGGTCTCGATGTAGTCATACCCGTAAGCCTCCGTTGCTCGGATCCCACCTTCCTTGAGACGATCCTCGGGGCAATTTCCAATTCTCGCGCACAGCACGATGTCTACGCCTTCGAGCGTAGAGATGACGCCGTCGAGGCTCTTGTCCTCGGCCCGGCCGCCGAGGCAATACTGTTCGACCTTGCGATGACCGACGAAACTGATCCCTTTCGGAGAGGCCTCATAAACCTGGAATTCCTTCGCATGGCCGAAATGCTCGTTGATGCGGCCGCCACCCTTGGTCGCCACCGCTACCAGAAGCGATTTGCCGGAGCCTGCGGTCTTGACCATCCCGAGCGCCTCGCTCTTGGCCGCCAGGCGATCGCCCCGCTCGCGCGCGACCACTGCCCGATATGTCTCGCGCTTGCTGGCGTCGTACGTGACCTTGTCGGGAAGCCGGTCGAGCGTGAATTCCTGGCCACGATCCTCGCCGAGCAGGCCGACAGCATCGGCCCGGCACTGCCGGCAGTGGCGCATCAACTTGGCGCCGCCTTCGAGACGATCCTGAAGGGCCTTCAGCTCCATTGCCTTGGGGCCGCGCTGCCCACTCAGGCCGTAATGCGTACCGTGCGCCGGGTCGGAAATCAGGGGCATGACATTGTGCAGGAACGCGCCGCGCTCCTTGACCCATTTATTCACCTCGATCAGGTGCTCATCGTTTACGCCGGGGATCATTACCGAATTGATCTTGGTGAGGATGCCGCGCGCCGTCAGCATCTCCAGCCCCGACATCTGTCGTTCGTGCAGGATCGTGGCTGCCTCGACGCCGGTATAACGGCGGTTGTCATAGAAGATCCACGGATGGATCTTGGCACCGATCCGCGGGTCGACCATGTTGATGGTGATCGTCACGTGATCGACATTCATTTCGGCAAGCTCGGCGACGCGGTCTGGCAGCGCGAGCCCGTTGGTTGAGATGCACAGCTTGATGTCGGCGATTTCCTTGGCGACCCGTTGGAATGTCGCCTTTGTGTTCTTCCAGTCGTAACAGGCATCGCCCGGACCGGCGATGCCAAGCACGGAAAGCTGCGGCACTTCGTTGGCAACCCCGATCACCTTGCGCAGCGCCTGGTCGGGCGTCAGCCTTTCCGAAACGACCCCAGGCCGGCTTTCGTTGGCGCAGTCATATTTGCGATTGCAGTAGTTGCATTGAATATTGCAGGCTGGGGCGACCGCCACATGCATGCGCGCGAAATAGTGGTGCGCTTCCTCTGAAAAGCAGGGATGATCCTTGATCTTCTCCCAGACGGCCGAGTCCATCTCGTGCGGCTTCGCGGAGGAGCCGCAGGATGAAGATGCGCAGCCACCGGATTTCGCTCTCGCCGGCGACTGATCGAAGACTGTCGTGCCGGAAAGGCCCTGTAGCGAAATCATCGGTGCGGACATGGAGCGGCTCCGTGTGTGGTGTGAACATCGCACTTCAGAGCGCAAGAGATATGCCAACCCCAAAAGCGGTCTTATCCGTCATGTTGGCTTTTACGTCGGCCTTTTGTGTCCAATTGTGTCCGTTTCCTGCGACACGGTTTTGTCAGGTCGCCGACAACGGTCAAAAGCAACGCGAAAAGTGACGTCTTGTCTCAGTTACGCCCGGTGCGGGCAGCAACCGCGCCCCCACGTTTGATGTCATCAGGGACGTTTAGAACTTCTTCACTCCGATACGATGCCGGCGCAAAGCATAGCCGACCTGCCGCGGCGTGAGACCAAGAACACGAGCCGCCTTGGCCTGAACCCAGCCGGCTTTCTCCATCGCATCAATCAGCCGGTCGCGTTCCGTCAGACGCGGGTTCATTGCAGGGCAAACGGGATGGTGGGGGTCGCAGGTCTCGCCGAGCGATGCCTCATTCTGTGAGGGGCCGACTCGCATGGCAGGCAGCGGCGATCCAACCGGCATCATATTGCCACGCGCGAACTCGTCGACGGCATAGGCGCCGTGCGAACGGCCGACTCCTTTCCACAGAAGCGAAGACAGGCACTGGCTGTTCTTGCAGGCGAAATCCGACGCAGTTATTGTCGTTGAACGCGCAAGTGTGGCCGTCCGTCTCACACAATTCTCCAACTCACGCACGTTGCCAGGGAAATAGCATTGCGACATCAGGTCAAGCGCCGACGGCGTGAAGCCAAGATCGCGATGGTTCTCCTTGTTGAATCGGTCGAGGAGAGCGTTCGCAAGGCGTGGAATATCGCCCGGTCGTTCTCTGAGGGGAGGCAGGACTATTGGCACCACATTGATGCGGTAATAAAGGTCGGCCCTGAACTCTCCATTCCGGACAGCCGTCTCGAGGTCCTTGTTGGTGGCGCATATGAGCCGCACGTCAACTTTTAGGGTCCTGGTGCCGCCCACTCGCTCCAGTTCTCCTTCCTGCAAGACGCGCAACAGCTTGGCTTGAAAGGCAGGCGAAATCTCGCCGATTTCATCAAGCAGCAGGGTTCCGCCATTTGCCAATTCGAACCGGCCGGCGCGCTGCAGGATAGCCCCGGTGAAGGCGCCCTTCTCGTGGCCAAAGAGCTCCGATTCCAAAACGCTTTCGGGCAATGCGGCGCAGTTCAATTTGACGAAGGATTTCTCCCTCCGATGTGAAAGCTTATGGATGGCCTGTGCAAAGAACTCCTTGCCGGTACCGCTTTCGCCTCGAAGAAGCACGGTGGAATTGGTCCTGGCCACGACCGAGACGATCTCCAGCACTTGCTTGAGTGCGGGACTTTCTCCGATGATTCCGTCGATCTTGACATGCGGATGTCGGGCCGGATGGGTCCTGTCCTCGTCGAGCGATTGCTCTGGTCTCGGTTGCTTCTCGATAAGTCGCTGACCAGCCGTGCTCAAAGTGCGATGCAGGCGGATGGTCCGGCCGACCAGATTGGCGACCATGGCCAGGAAACGTAAGTCCTCCTCGTAACGGAACTTGGTGGTACCGTTCCTGACGCGGTCGATCGACAGCGTCCCGAAGATCTTTTCCTCAGCCTTTAGCGGGACACCGATAAACGCAGTTGCGATCGCGCCGCTGGTCGATTGAGGATCAGCCTGAAACAGCTCGGACGTGCTTGTGTCTTGTATGACGATCGGCACTCCAGTAGCGACGATTTTGTCTATTACGGCCTGGGGTATGACACTGCCGATGGCTGACTGAGGCACAGCGCCGCCGGTAGTTGCGCTAATCTGCGGCTCTCCTTCAGCGTCCAGGACGACAATTGTGCCATGACGCATTTGCACAAACGAGGAGAGGATATTCGCGACATTGGCAAGCGTAATCTCCAGCCGGGTCGGGGCAGTCAGAATCTTTGATATCTCGTAGATTCCCCCGAGCAAGCTGTCCGCATTGCGCGCCGCTTCGACCGCAGGTTCAGGCGGGGTGTTCCGAGATACAATTTCACCGACCTGATCTGGAAGCATGTGAGCCATGCAAACACCTCAAGGGTTGTCCAAGGTGCTCCTCCCAGGCCCTTTTTTGTATTTTGAGTTCCAGAAACATAGTATTTTCAGCCTTTCGGCAATTGTGAACAATATTGGCGGTCTTGACCGCAATTGCGAGCCTCTCGTTTCCCGCTCTTTGCGCCAGTCATCCGAACTTGAAGAGAACGCCGAAGCCGCCGCGCGGGTAATTCCACACGATCTCACCGCTGGCCTCGCACAGCACGCGACAGGTGCCGCATTCCATGCAGCCGTCGGAAGTGGTCTCCACCTGTCCCTTGTCGTTCAACTCATAGCACTTGGCCGGGCAGATGTGTGTCAGCGCGAGCAGGTTCGCGCTCGGCCTCTCGTGCGGTCGCACTTTGATATGCGGGCGGCCCGGATCGACCAGATAGCGGTTCTGATAAAGCTTCTCCTCGACACGTAACTTCGTCACGGCCATCGTCATCCTGTTTCTCCTTCAGCGCCAGGCGAGTGCCAGGCGGACCACATCGCTGATCAGCCCCCAGCGCGAACGCGCCTTGATGAAGGCAGCAGTGGTCGCCTTTTCCTTCTCGATTTTCGGGGTTCCGTCGACCCGCATGAAGTTCTGCGCGGCCTGCGACATCAACTGCGGGTAAGTCATGAAGAAATTGCGGGAATTGGTGTGTATCAGGGCCGGCATGTCCTTATATTTCATCAGGTCTTTGACTACGAAGGACTTGTCCAGCATGGTCTTGTAGAGGGCGAGGTTCCTCCTGATCATCGGCTGGTTGCGGCCCTTGATCTCAATGATTGCCTCGCCCGCGATGCGACCGGAAGTCATGGCAAGGTTCGAACCCTCGCGGTGAATAGCGTTGTTCAGTTGGGCGGCATCACCGACCGCCACCCAACCGTCGCCGAAGAGCTGCGGAATTGCCTTGTAGCCACCTTCGGGAATGAGATGCGCGGAATACTCCTTGACTTCGGAGCCCGCGATCAGCGGCCGGATCGAAGGATGGTTTTTGAAGTTGTCGAGGAGGACGTAAGGGCTCTCCATTGTCTGGGCGAAATCGGAGACGAGGCAGCCGATGCCGAGAGAGATCGACTCCTTGTTGGTGTAGAGGAAGGCCAGTCCGGCCATGCTGCGGGAAATCGTGCCCGCCGCTTCGATCACGCAGCCTTCGTCGCCCTGGAGGCCGAACCGCTGCTCAATGACCTCATCGGGTAGGAAATGCATTTCCTTGACAGCGAGCGCCACGCTTTCTGGCTTCGGCATCTTGCGCAGGCCGGCCCGTGTACCGAGCAGTCCGTTGACACCTTCTGCGAGCACGACGACGTCCGCGTAGATCGGCCCGCCAGCCCGGTCGGTGCGCACGCCGATCACCTTGCCGCTGGCATTGCGGACAAGTTCGGTCACCGTCGTCTCGCACAGCACCGTCGCGCCGGCCTGGCGCACCTTGCGCGAAAACCACTTGTCGAATTGGGCGCGGATGATCGTGTAGCGATTGGGCTTCGCCTCGTTGAAATCGTCCGATCGATACTGCATCCCGGTGTGGGAGGTGTCGTCCATCACCCAGAATCGCTGCTCGACCAGATGCCGCTCGAGAGGCGCATCATCCCGGAAATCCGGAATGATTTGCTCCAACATGTCGGCGTACATGATGGCGCCCTGGACATTCTTGGAGCCCGGATATTCGCCGCGCTCCAACTGCAGCACCGTCAGGCCCTGGCTTGCCATGGTGTAGGCGGCCGCGTTTCCGGACATACCGGCCCCGACGACGATGGCGTCGAATTCTTCCTCGATCATGGCCCTCTCCCTTAGCTCGCAAGCTTGTCGTGGCTGTGCGGCGACAGCCGCCGGGTGAAAGCTTCCGTCAATGCCGGCAGGAAACGGATTGCGTCGGTGACGATGCCAAGATGGGCAAATTCGAAGATCGGGGCGTTCGGGTCGGTGTTGATGGCTACGATCAAATCAGCCCCCTCCACTCCAACCCGATGCTGAATGGCGCCGGAAATCCCGGCCGCTATGTAAAGCTTTGGCCGGATGGTCTTGCCCGTTTGGCCAACCTGCCGATCGGCCGGCATCCAGCCCTTCTGGACCAGCGGGCGCGAACAGCCATATTCGGCGCCGATTGCCCGCGCTAGATTCTTCACAAGCTGCAAATTCTCCGCTGAGCCGAGACCGAGGCCTCCGGCAACCACGATGTCGGCGTAGGCGAGATTTGCCTTTGCCGATTGGCGATCGAGGTTGAAGCCAAGGACTTTGGTGATGATCTCTTCCTCGGTCATTGACAGCTTGTGCCGGACGACACGCCCGACCGGCTTAGCCGTCCGCGGTGGCATGGCCATAACCCTCGGTCGTACGGTGGCCATCTGCGGCCGGTAGTTCAGCGTATAGATCGTGCATAGCAAGGAACCGCCGAAAGTCGGACGGGTCGCGGCTAGCGAACCGTCGACATCTACATCGAGTTCGGTACAGTCGGCAGTGAGCCCTGTCAGCAAGGTCGTCGCTACTGAGCCAGCGAGATCCCTGCCGAGCGTGGTCGCACCGAGAAGCAGGATCTCCGGTTTGTGGGTATTGACCAGATCCGTCATCGCCTTGGTGAAAGGCTCGTTGCGATAGTCGGCAAGCAACGGTGCCTCGACGAGGTAGACAAGGTCGGCGCCGTAAGCGAAGGCCTCGGCAACGGCATGCTGCGTGGCCTCGCCCGGCGGTCCGAGCACGATCCCCGCAAGCTGGATGCCTAGCTTGTCGGCGAGCTTGCGGCCTTCGCCAAGCAGTTCGAAGGACACGGGATGGACCTCGCCGCGTTCCAGTTCGATGAAAACCCAGACGTGCCGATAGTCCCTAAAGTGCTCAGGCAATTCCCTCTTGATGCCGGCACGGCCGGCGGAAGGAGGGGCTTCGCGGTTAGCGTTCGACATCATCTCTCCTTGCCTTGCCGTCCCGTCACTGGCCGCCGTCGAAGGCGAGTTCGTGTTCCAGCGCTGGCTGGCGGGTAAAGATTGAGGCGATCAGTTCGTCAGCGAGGTCGTGCTGCGTCTTGTCGGTCATGTCGATCTGCGTCGCCTTTTCCGCCCGCGTGGTAGGGGCGAAAACGCGCTTGACGACCGTCGGCGAGCCGCGCAGGCCGCATTTGTTGAAGTCCTCAATGCCAGCTTCGGCCGCGCTCCATTTCACGATCTGGCTGCGCGCGGCGCGCATGGCGTCGTCGAGCGAGCCCCTGCGGATTTCGTTGGTGCCTTCCAGCATTGTGATGAGGCAAGGCAGCCTGCTTTTCAGCATCTGCGTACCGCCTTCCGAACGGCGCTTGACGGTGATCTCGCGCGCATCGACATCGATAGAGTCGATCTTCGCCACATAGGTGAACTGCAGGAGGCCGAGGCGCTTGGCGATGCCGGGCCCGACCTGGGCGGTATCGCCGTCAATCGTCTGCTTGCCGGCGAAGACGATGTCCGGCGCGCCGAAGGTCTCGCCAATTCTCACGATTGCCCGAGAAAGCGCGAAGGAGGTCGCCAGCGTGTCGGAGCCGGCAAAACAGCGGTCGGTCAAGAGTACCGCGCGGTCGGCGCCATAGGTGAGCGCCTTGCGCAGCGCATCTTCTGCCATCGGCGGACCCATCGTAAGCACGGTGACCTCGCCGCCATGGGCGCCGCGCAATCTCAGTGCCTCTTCGAGGGCGAACAGGTCGTAAGGGTTGATGATGGTCGGCACGCCCTGGCGCATGATCGTGTTCGTCACCGGGTGGACACGTATCTGCGCGGAGTCCGGCACCTGCTTGATACAGATTACAATGTGCATTGCGTCTTTCTCGGCTCCAATCCGCAAGCGGCCCTGGCGTTCATCTCCTTCGCAGCATCATTCGTGCCAACCGCTTTGCGTTGCTCTGTTTCCTTTGACATGGGTTGTTTTCTTCCGAAGGGTGCTGTCGTGATGACCGAGTTTGTCGGCTTTTCGACATTGTCGCGTCGCAATAGTGTCGCGTTCATTCTGTCCCGAACCGCCTCAGGATCGACTCGAACGGGACAAAGGTGTGGTCCCGAGTGGCCGGTTTGTCGGGATCGTGCTCTTTGAGCACCTTGAAGACCCGGTGGGTGAGTGGCGAGGATGTCGCGAAATCCTCATAGGCGCGTTCCAACGTCGCACGCGCCCGCGCGGCGATCACCCCGTCGGGAAGACCGGCGAAATCCTCTTCAGCGAGATATTGGCCCATGCGCTTCAGGATATGCAGCCGTGAGACATTGAGCACCTTCGGATCATAAGAGATGCCAAGGACTGCGAAGAACTCCTCCGCAGCCGACAGGCTCTTCAGCCGGGCGAGGATGTCGGTGACATCGATGGCACGGCTTTCAGCGAAACAACTGGGCATTGCTTTCTCCTGGGCCGGAAACGGTGGTCGGGTTTGCCTTGTCGCCCAGGCCTGGAGCTGATTGAAGTCCTCTCGCCTGGCTGGCAGATGGGGAAAGCTCACGCAGCTTCTTAACGATCCCGGGCATGACCTCGAGCACCCGGTCGACGTCCTCCTCGCCGTTGTTGCGCGAAAAGGAGAAACGGATTGCCCCGTGTGCCGCGCTATTGGGGATATTCATCGCCACCATGACGTGGCTCGGCTCCAGCGAGCCGCAGGCGCAAGCAGAGCCGGAGGAGCAGGCGATGCCCTCGCGATTAAGGAAATGCAGTATGCCCTCACCTTCGATATCTCCAAAGGCGATGTTTGCGGTGTTCGGCAACCGCTTTAGCAAATCGCCGGCGACGAAGGCGTGTGGGATGCGCTGGAGAAGTTTCTTCTCCAGGCGGTCGCGCAACGCCTTTACCCGTGTGTTCGCGTCGTCCATGAATTTCAAGGCAAGATCGGCTGCCACGCCGAGACCGACGATGCCTGGCGTATTCTCCGTGCCGGCGCGGCGGTTGCCCTCCTGGCCTCCCCCCTTGATCAGCGGACAGAAGCGCGCGCCGCGCTTTACATAAAGTGCGCCGACCCCTTTCGGTCCGTGTAATTTGTGACCGGAGAGAGACAGCATATCGATTGCCGTCGATTTCAAGTCGATCGCAAGCTTGCCGACCGCTTGCACCGCGTCGGTATGAAAAAGGGCGCCGACTTCCTTGGCCAACTCAGCAAGCTCGACCACCGGGAAGATCGTTCCGGTCTCGTTGTTCGCCGACATGATCGAGACGATCGCCACGCGCGGGGTGAGGGCGGCCTTATAGGTATCGAGGTCGAGGCGGCCGTGGCGATCCACCGGGATCCTATGCACCTTGACGCCGCGCGTCTTCTCAAGGTGGGCGCAAAGCGTCAGCACGGCCGAATGCTCGACTGCGGAAGTCACGATCTCTGTGCGCTCAGGCATCACCTCGAGCGCCGAGAGGATCGCGGCGTTGTCGCTTTCCGTCCCGCCCGAGGTGAAGGTGATCTCGTCGTCGAAATCCGCCCCGATCAGCGTTTGCACCTGCAGGCGCGTCTTTCTCACCGCCGCCCGGGCGGAAGCGCCAAAATCGTGGCTCGACGAAGGGTTGCCGAATTGGTCGGTAAAAAACGGCAGCATTGCTTGAACGACTTCAGGATCGACCCGTGTCGTTGCGTTGTTGTCCAGATAAACAGGTCTCATGGATGTGATCCTTCTGCTGAGCGCAATCACGCAAAGCGCACGCCCGGTCTGTCATGATGATGATGGTTAGCCGACGGAGTTGCCGCGGCCACATTCGGCCTGCGCGCTTCTTGGCGCCGGCGCGGCAACCCGCCTCGACCTTGGCGTTGCGCCGGCTCGGCCCCCGGCAAGCGCGGTCTTTAGGCCACGGCGTTTTCGGTGCGCTGGATCATGGACTGTTTCTCCTTCAGGCCGGACGCTTTCGCGAACAGCTACGCATGGACCGTGCCAAAGAAGGGAATCATTTCAAAACAACATGATGGCTCAAACACTGCTATGTCGCGTGTCCGACATCGGCGGGAATTGTTCAACGCGGAACGCCGTTGAATCGGACGTAGATTCCGCTTCGCGTGAGGAGCAATCATGTCGGGCCGTTCGCCAAGGATGCCCGCGCGACCGAGGCGTCCTGTCGGGTTTGTCAAGTGCGCGACACGGCACTCTTACGCCCCCTTGCCCTGCTGAGACCTCGTTTGTCATTGTAGAATATGCAGAAAATGCTTCTGAGCTTCTTTCTGAGCCTTTGGCGCGGCTTTTGCGGTTCTCTCCTCGTAGGGCAGCGCGTGCCCGCGGGCCGATATTCATCTCGCGGGTGACATCGCGATCGATGGAACGAAGGAACGAAACCAACATGTCAGCTCCAGATCAGCCACCCGCATTCCGAGCGATGTTTTCGTCCTCACGCAGACCTTCCATTTCGGGTTTCTTGAGACCGAGCGGCCTGCTGCGCTCGTACAAAGCCACGCGGCGTTTTCACATCGATCTACGCGGCGCCGCCTTTCGCGACGTTTTCGCCTTCACCATGCGCCACTGGAGCAAGCAACCGGTCCGGCTCGCGATCATTATGATCGCCGTGCTTGTCGCAACGCTCCTTGACGTTCTGACGCCGCTCTATTCCGGACGGCTCGTAAACGCGGTCGCCCAAGGAGCGGCAGCCGACGCCGTCGTGTGGGATGCGGCTCTTGCGGCCTTTTCAATGTTGATCGCGCTCGCACTCGGCGCCGTCGTCATGCGCAACATCGCCTTCATTGCCGTCAATGACTTCATTCTGAAGATGATGTCGGACATCGCCAGCGACGCGTTCCATCGCGTCCAGCGCTTTTCGACCGATTGGCATGCGAAAACCTTCGCGGGCTCTACGGTGCGCAAGATCACGCGCGGCATGTGGGCGTTCTGCCTCCTTAACGACACGATCCTTCTTGCCTTGTTCCCGTCGCTCATCATGCTCGTGGGGTCGAGCGTTCTGCTCGGCTGGTATTGGCCGATGATGGGGCTGATCATCGCTTGCGGCTCGGTTGGCTATGTGGCGCTGATCATTGTCCTGTCGCTCGGCTATGTGGCGCCAGCCGCAAACCTCGCCAACAACTGGGATACGAGGCTTGGCGGCTCGCTTGCGGACGCGATCAGCTGTAACGCGGTGGTCAAAGGCTTCGGCGCCGAGGTGCGGGAAGATCATCGCTTCGCGAAAGTCATCTCCAAGTGGCGGCACCGCACCCTCCGAACCTGGGTGCGCGGGACGGTCAGTGCTGCATTCCAGGGGATCATGCTTCTTGCGCTGAGAGCGGCTTTGATCGGCTATGCCTTATTTTTGTGGTCGCGCGGCCAGGCTACCCCAGGTGACATCGCCTTGGTGCTCGCCTCTTTCACCGTCCTATATGGCTACTTGCGTGATGTTTCCATACACGTGCGCAACATCCAGCGCTCTGTAAATGAGATGGAGGAACTGGTCCAAACCTACAGCCAGCCGCCCGACGTGGCCGATGTTCCGGGCGCCAAGGCGATCCGGATCTCGAAGGGTCACATCGATTTTGAGAGCGTCCATTTCCACTACGGCAATCATTGGTCGCCCTTTTACAGCGACTTGTCGATTTCGATTGAGGCCGGCGCGCGGGTCGGTCTGGTCGGCCCCTCTGGCTCCGGCAAGACCACCTTCGTCAAGCTCATCCAGCGGCTTTACGACCTGGATGCTGGACGAATCTTGATCGATGGGCAGGACATTTCGCGGGTGACGCAGGGTTCGCTGCGCTCGCAGATCGCGATCGTACAGCAGGAGCCCCTCCTATTCCACCGCTCGCTGGCCGAGAACATAGCCTATGGGCGGCCGGGTGCTTCTCGGTCCGACATTGAGCAGGCGGCGCGGCTCGCCAGCGCGCATGACTTCATTGCACGCCTGCCGAACGGCTACGGTACGCTGGTCGGCGAACGCGGCGTGAAGCTCTCAGGCGGCGAGCGCCAGCGTGTGGCGATAGCGCGCGCGTTCCTCGCCGATGCCCCGATCCTGATTCTGGACGAGGCGACATCAAGCCTCGACTCGGAATCGGAGGTGCTGATCCAGAAGGCGATGGAGCGGCTCATGGTCGGGCGCACCACGCTCGTCATTGCGCACCGGCTCTCGACGGTGCGGGCACTCGACCGGCTGCTTGTCTTCGACCGTGGTTGCATCACCGAGCAGGGCGACCATGCCGCGCTGATCCGTCGCGACGGCATCTACCGCCGCCTGTTCGAGCGGCAGGCCTTGGAGCTGACAAAGGGGTGGGATGAGACCAATGTGCAACACGGTTGAACGCGGCGTGAATTCAGCTTGCCTCCCCAGCAATACTGTCGGGCCGTTCCTGAACGAGCGGCCCCAACCTGTCGTCGGGTTTGTCCAATCCACGACACGCTTGGTGCCGGCCTGTCTTCCTGACGCGCTCTTGAGCAAGCCCATGAATGGGATGAAGACAATTTTTTATGAGCTGCGTCCTGCGTTGCCGACACGGCGCTTGGGGCTTCCTCCTGAGGCGGCGGCCGCCGCGCGATCATTTAGATCCTGGTTGATGCGATCAATGGAGCGAAGGAAAGCAACGCGCCGGGTCCACGCGAGATCCGCATTCTCTGGCATATGGGTGTCGCCAAATCGACACCCTCACAATATGCGCTCACCGCCCGCGTCGACGTCGGGAACAAGATCTTGATTGTCGTCTGCGCTCAACCGCTCTTATGCCGAACTCGAGGTGCAGGATACGGACCTGATCATGTCAGACCTTGAGCTGTTGCAGAAGAAGGTCCGCAAGCTGCAGTCGCGCGCGGGAGCCGCCAAGATGGAATTGCACGACCTTGCCGCGCACCTTCCGGTCAACTGGACCGAGATCGAGGCGGTCGCCTGGAATGCCTTCGAGGTTTTTGCCGAGTTGGATGCGGCAAAGGAAGAACTTGCGGCGTTGGAGAATTCACAATGACGGGCGCTTTTGTCACCCGCGACGGCTCTCCCTGGACGCCGCACTATCTGACGGCGATCGATGGCGCGACCTGCATTGGCTGCGGCCGCTGCTTCAAGGTCTGCTCACGCGGGGTCATGCACCTTCATGGCGTCGATGACGCAGGCGAAATCCTCGGCATCTGCGCGGGCGAGGATGACGACTTCGACGGCGAGCTCAACCGCATGGTCATGATCGTCGACCATGCCGGCCGCTGCATCGGCTGCGGCGCCTGCGGCCGCGTCTGCCCGAAGAACTGCCAGACCCACCTTGCGGCCGACAAGCTCGCTGCATGAGCTTGGGACAAGACCAGGAGAACGGCGCCACATTCGCCCATCACCGTGGCTGTTTCAGCACCAGCCAATGGCCGCCGACAGACCAGGCGGCGGCGTTCGACCGGCATGCGCTTGCCTGTGTTGTCTACCTCGCGTTCGAGGAGGTCGAGGCCGGCAAGGCGACCGCGACCGAAGCAACCGGCCTTTCGCGTGCCGACCTGCGAGATGTCATGACACGCTATTTCCCGGCTGTGCCCGTCAATGCCTTCGCGCTGGAAAAGCTGACCGATCCCGAGCCGGATATGGAGGAAGGGCTTCTGCGCGGCCTGCTCATTGGGCATGCCAGGCCAGGCGATCCGGCCAGCACCCTCTTCGCCAAGATCATCGCCAGGCGCAGTTTGCGCAATGACCATCTGTGGCAGGACCTTGGCCTTTTCAATCGGGCCGAACTCAGCCGCTTGATGGCCAGGCATTTCCCGGCGCTGGCGGCCGGCAACACCAAAAACATGAAATGGAAGAAGTATTTCTATCGTAAGCTCTGCGAGGCTGAAGGCTTTTCGCTATGCACCGCGCCCAGTTGTCAGGAATGCGGCGATTTCGAAAGCTGTTTTGGCCCGGAGGAAGGCGAAAGCCACTTGGCACGGATCAAGAACGGGCTCGCTTAAGAGCCGCTTTCGTCGCCGCCGCCGTCCGGGCTTGATTGGCATCGAAGACGCACGCGCTTTTCCCGGCGACGTCGCGCGGAGGACGGGATGTTCAGCGCCTCACGATATTTCGCAACGGTGCGGCGAGCAATGTCGATCCCGTTTTCCTTGAGCCGGGTGGCGATGTCGTCGTCGGAAAGCACTTCGTCGGGCGATTCCACGGCAACCATCGCCTTGATTTGATGGCGGACAGCTTCGGCGGAGTACGCGTCGCCGCCTTCGGAGGAGCCGATCGCGACAGTGAAAAAATACTTCAGTTCGAACACGCCGCGCGGGGTCAGCATGTACTTGTTCGACGTTACCCGGCTTACCGTCGACTGGTGCACGTTGATCGCATCCGCGACAGTCCTGAGATTGAGAGGCCGCAGGTGGGCGACCCCATGTTCAAAAAAGGCGTCCTGCTGGCGGATGATTTCAGCCGCTACCTTGAGGATCGTCTTGGCGCGCTGATCAAGGCTGCGGATTAGCCAGTTCGCGTTTTGGAGGCATTCATTGAGAAATGACTGATCTTTCGAATTTTGAGCGCTTAGGCGGGAGACCTGGGCAAAATAGTTTTGGTTCATCAGCAGCCTGGGCAGCGTGTCTGGATTGAGTTCGATTTGCCACCCACCTCCGGGAGAGGGCTGGACCAAGACGTCGGGAATGATCGATTCAGGCCCTCCGGATTGGAATCGGTTTCCGGGCTTGGGATCGAGCGCGCGGATTTCGTGCAACATGTCGAGAAGGTCGTCTTCATCGACACCGCAATGGCGCTTCAATGTTTGAAAATCGCGTCGCGCCAGCGCTTCAAGATTGGCGACCAGCGCTGCCATTGCCGGGTCGAACCTGTCTAGCTGCCGCAATTGTATCTCAAGGCATTCGCTGAGAGTTCGCGCAAAAATACCCGGTGGATCGAACTGCTGCAAGGTTCCGAGAACCCGTTCCACAGCAGCCTCCCGGACATTCAGGCTGCGGGCCAGTTCCGAAAGGTTCACCGGAAGGTATCCGGTGTCTTCCAGATGACCGGCAAGCTCGCCAGCTATTCGCCGCTCCAGCGGCGCGAATGCGCTGAGAGCGATCTGACGAGCGACATGGTCGTGCAATGTTTCGATGGACGTCCAGGTATCTTCGAACGCATGGTTTCCCCCCGGTTGGACATTGTTTTTGCCGCGGATTGATTTCCACTGCGAGGCCCGATCCGATATTCCGCCCGTGGTCGGCCCGATGCGGGGGTTCCCGGCCGAAATCGACGGAATGTCCTTCGGCGCCCGGTTTGATGCCCGTTCCAGAAAGGGGTTCTTCTCGATTTCGTGCTCGACGAACTGATGCAGTTCGGGATGCGCCAGTTGCAACAGGCGAATGGATTCCATCATTTGCGGCGTCAAAACCAACGATTGCTTCTGACGCTGAAGCAGGCTTGCTGAGGACTCCATGGTTAGCGTGAAACTCCTACCGAGCGACCCTTCGCCTTGTGCAAGGGGATTTTCGAGACGTTGACTCGTCTAGATCATGCAGCCGTCACGGCTTTGGCGGCTCTCAGCGTTTCAAGGACGTTCTGCGGCGACGATACGCCATAGGGGTCGGCCTCGCAGTTGTCGCAGAAACCGTTCTCCTCGAAGCACTGCTCCACCACGCCATTGTTGATCACGGCAGCGTAGCGCCAGGAGCGCATGCCGAAGCCGAGATTGTCCTTGGCAACCAGCATGCCCATCTTGCGGGTGAACTCGCCCGAGCCGTCTGGGATGAGCTGGACTTTCTGCAGCCCCAGGGCCTTGCCCCAGGCATTCATGACGAAGGCATCGTTGACGGAAACGCAGTAGATCGCGTCAATTCCCACCTTCTCGAACTCGTCGTAGAGCATTTCGAAATCGGGCAACTGCAAGGTCGAGCAGGTCGGGGTGAAGGCACCGGGCAGCGAGAACAGGATGATGCGCTTGCCGCTGAAACAGTCGTCGGATGTCTTGTCTTCCCAGCGGTACGGGTTTGGCCCCTCGATGGACTCATCGCGAACACGCGTGCGAAAGGTGACGAAAGGAACCTTTTTTTTGACCGTCATCAATGTGCTCCTTGAGGAAAACTGGTGCGCTGCTTTTTCGGTTGAAACTGACACGGCATCGACCTCGGCCGGCAATTCGGCCGAGCGCCGCGCGTTTTGTGTCGGCCTTGGATCAGCCATGCCAAAACCGCTCGCAAGCACGAGCGTCTGAAGAAACGAGGTCTCGATTTGCGGCGGCAACGAGAACGGTACGCGCTTGTACGGGGCGTCGCGATGTCAGCAATGGTCTTACTCCTGGCCACCTTGTGATGGGTTCTGCCGGGTACAACGCAAGCGCCATGCCATTTGATTTTCAGGCTGGGGTTCACACTGTTTTTTGCAGCGACACTCTTTGCCTTGAGCGGCCAGAACCATGCCTTCGCCGAGACCGAGCGCGCCCATAATCACCTGATCGTGGGCTCTGGGAGGAGGGGATCCCCCTTTATGGGTATCAAGCCGCGACCCTCTTTGTCCGAAGCTGGACAAAAATGTCGGAAGTCGGACCGTAGCGTCGCCAGGTCGCCGGCGCGGAGAACAGATGGCTCGTATTCGAAGCGAAAATCTGGGCTCAAACTCGGAACGAGGCACAGGAGTCGATCGGGGTTAACCTGACGAGGTCCCTATGGCCTCCGTTCTCAGGATTGAGACGGCTGAAGGGCCTACGCGCTTCGCCCTACGGACGCTCGCGAGACAGCTTCGAAATCGGAAATGGGTACAAGAAGCCAGCACGTCCATCAGCAAGCTGGCCATGTGATCTTTCTGAACCGCGCTTGCGTGAGCCGGGCACGGTCCCGAGGTGACGGAAAAAAGCCGCCTGGTGCTCTCGGAGCATTTTGAAGCTGCCGCGACTTTGCTGTCGGGTTTGTCATTTCCGGGACACGGCTTTGCTCCGCCAGGCTTGCGGCTGCGCATTCGCTCAAGCTGTTGAATGATATGTAGAAAATCTCCTGCAGGGCTCTTTCCGCGCCGTTGGCACGACTTTTGAAGCTCTCATGTGAGACGGCAGGAGATACCGACTGGCGTCCATTCGTGAGTGATATCGTGCTCAATGCAATGAAGGAAGACGACATGTCAGGTCAGCGTCAGTTCAGATTCTATCCGAAACGGGCATTGCCCGCGGAATGCAATATCGACCGGCGTGACTGGCGTCACCGTCACAACCGCCCGGCACCGGCCAATGGCCACCGATCGATCTGCAGATACGGTTCGACCAGAATGTGCTTGCTCCTGTCCTCTCGCCGGCGCTTGAGGAGACCGGCGAGCACTTCGGCGGCCAACCGGTCTTTCGCGTGCCGCGCTGCGGATATCCTCGAAGAGATGATCGACCCCGAACCGCTGTGGAGCAAGAGCTTCATTCCGGTTCGCCGTTCGAAGCTGGAAAACGCCGGGTCTCCGACGATTTCGCTCGTCGGCTCTCTAGATGACCAAGATGCCATGGTGCGCGGCCTGGTTAGTGGTTAGACGGCAGGAGAAATGCAATGGCGATCAACCCGGTTCCAGATCATGTCCCGCCCGAAATGGTGAGAGACTTCAGCCTGTTCACATCGCCAGGCATGCCACCAACGCCCAACGGGGATCCACACGCAGCCGTCGCTTGCGCCCATGACGGGCCTCCGATCTTCTATTCCCCCTACAACACGCAAGATGGCCGGGGCACCTGGGTCATCACCCGCGCCGCAGATCAGCGTAAGGTGCTGCAGGACACTGAAACTTTTTCCAGCCATCGCAGCATCTTCTCCTCCATACTGGGCGAAACCTGGCCGACGATCCCGCTTGAGCTCGATCCACCGGCCCATGGCGCATTTCGCTCACTGCTCAGTCCGCTGCTTTCGCCCAAGCGGGTGACGGCACTGGAACCGGCTGTCCGTGAGCGAGCGATAGCCCTGATCGACCGGATCACCGCATCGGCCACGAGCTGCGACGTCATGAAGGATTTTGCCTTTCCGTTCACTGTCAGCATCTTCCTTCGGTTTCTGGGGTTGCCGGATCAGGGACTCGATACATTTGTCGGCTGGGCGAAAGATCTGCTCCACGGCGACGATGTGGAACGACCTGTGGCTGCCCGCAAGATTGTGGCTTTCATCGATGAACTTGCAACCAATCGCCGCAAGGATCCGGTCGACGATCTCATGACCTTCATCGTGCAGGCACAGATCGAGGGCCGCCGGCTAACCGACGGGGAGATCCGTGGCATCGGCGTGCTTGTGTTCGTCGCGGGACTTGACACTGTCGCAGCAGCTATTGGCTTTGACCTGGCTTATCTAGCGCGCAACCTCAAGGATCAGGAACTGCTGCGCAGCGAACCGGCCCGCATCCTGCTCGCAACCGAAGAGTTGCTGCGGGCCTATCCGCCCATTCAGTTGATCCGCGTGGCTACGAAAGATATCGACTTCGAAGGCGCGCCGATCCGAAAGGGGGACTATGTTTCGTGCGCCACGATGATTGCAAATCGCGACCCGGAGGAATTCGAATCCCCCAACACGGTCGATCTGGCGCGAGAGCACAACCGCCACGCCGCCTTTGGCTATGGTCCCCACCGTTGCCTTGGCTCACACCTTGCCCGGCGCGAGATTGTCATTGGCCTGGAGGAGTGGCTGGCGCGCATACCGACCTTCCGGATCAAGGAGGGTACAGCGCCCATCACCTGTGGCGGCCATGTGTTCGGGATCGAAAATCTGATCCTGGACTGGTCATGACCATCGCCGAGCCATGCCAAGACAATGGAGGCAGCGCTATGCGCATTATCGTCCACAATGCCAAATGCCAGGGTCACGCGCGATGCTGGGCGCAAGCGCCGGACATCTTCAAGCTTGATGACGATGGCTACATCCTGCCCGGTGACATTCAGGTTGCGGAGGGGGAGCAACTGCTTGCGTCACAAGGCGCGCGATCCTGCCCCGAACGTGCGCTGGAAGTCGATCGCACCTCGGCAGCGCGGTTCGAACCAGCCGCCATGCAACCAAGAACTGGGGAAGCTTAGGTGGAATCGACGAGACGTGGCCCCACACCGCAAAGCAAGATGTCCGGCCGCTTCCCTGCCTACCTCCTCTCCGGCATCGAGACCTCAATGACACGCACGCGACACGTGAAGTTCGTCTCCGTTCTGGCTTCTTCAGTTGCCGATCGGTTCGACCTTGCACGCACCTAGAGGCACGAAACGCCTCTTCCAATCTCAAATTTGCGACAGAGCGATGGGCCAGGCAAAAATCACCGAACTGCGCGACCGCGAGGCGATCCGCGACTGCCTTTATCGGTACTGCCGCGGCATAGACCGCGCGGATGAGGCTGCGCTGCGCAGTGCATATTGGCCCGATGCGCATGACAATCACGGTGCCTATCGCGGCTCAGCCGAGGGC
The DNA here is from genome assembly GCF_004919685.1 of Mesorhizobium norvegicum. Classification (GTDB taxonomy): domain Bacteria; phylum Pseudomonadota; class Alphaproteobacteria; order Rhizobiales; family Rhizobiaceae; genus Mesorhizobium; species Mesorhizobium norvegicum. The sequence goes on from NZ_SMYZ01000081.1 coordinate 90,754, forward strand.
TTCTTTGAGTTTGCGCTTGGTCTCTTCAAAACCGGACCGCGCTTAATCCACCAGATCACGAACGTCTTGATCGAATTCATCGACCCGTCGGAGGCCGTGGTCGAAAGCTATTTCACCGCGCTGCAACGCGGACCAGACAATGACGGAGAAGCACGCCAGGTGCTTCTCTGCGGCCGTTACTGCGATCTTTTTCAGAAGAGGGAAGGGGCGTGGCGCATTGCCGAACGGACCGTCGTTTACGATTGGATCGAAGAGCAGACCCCACCAGCGGTCCCCGAGGCAGAACGGTTCGGCTTGCGGCAACCGATCGGAGCAGCGCATCCCAATGACCCGGTTTACGCGCTCAGGAAGCGCCGCAGCTCGTCATCAAAATGAAAATGCCATGCATGTCACCACAATGCTTTCCAAGGCTCCCAATTGCGGAGCCGCGTCGCGGGAGCGGTCGCGGAACGCAACACGTCTACCCGTATGGAAACTCGCCGTCACCAGGACGTCCGCGACCGGTCTTGCGGCTGACTCGCGTCGATATCTCTGACGCTGGCTGCGGAGAGGTTCATATGAAGCAGGCAGGACGGGTCGTCATCATAACGGGAGCGGCAGGCGGAATCGGCCGTGCGCTGGTCGAGATCGTTGCCGCCGATGGAGACATCGTCGTTGCGGTGGACCTTCCTGGCTGCGGCGTTCTTGAACTGGCCGGCGGTCTCGGCCATCCGCATCTGAGCCTCGAATGCGATGTCTCACGAGAAGAGGACATTGTCGCCCTACACGGCCGCATCGAAGCGCAGTTCGCGAAAATCGATGTTCTCGTCAACAACGCGGCGATAGGACCCGCCATGGCTGCGACTATCGACACCGGTTTCGAGGCCTTCCGACGCGTGCTGGCAACAAATCTGATCGGGCCTTTCATCATGGCCGGCGAAGCGGCGAGGCGCATGCAGCCCGGCGCTGCCATTGTCAACGTCGCTTCGCTGGCGGGCGTGCTGGGCAATCCCAAGCGCAACGCCTATGCCAGCTCGAAGGCAGGCTTGATCGCTCTCACGAGGTCGCTTGCATGCGAGTGGGCCTCGCGCGGCATCCGCGTAACGGCGGTAGCGCCAGGATACGTGCGCACGCCGATGGTGGCGGAACTGGAACGTGCGGGCAAGATGGACCTCGCGGCCGTGCGCCGCCGCGTGCCCATGGGGCGAATGGCGCGCCCCGACGAGATCGCTCGGGCCGTGCGTTTTTTGGCCAGCGCACAGACGGGCTACATCACCGGATCGGTGCTGACGGTCGACGGCGGTTGGATGTCGTTCAACCAGCCGGGCGACGCGCACACCCGCCGGTCGGCGAGACGCCTCGAGCCGAACTCTTCCGGCCGGAAGAACGAACCGATGCGCGCACAGTGGTCGTGACGGGCGGCGCGAACGGTATAGGCGCCGCCGTCGTTCGCCGCTTTGCCGCGAACTCCGACACAGTCGTGATTGCTGATAAAGATGGTGCTGGGGCGGCAGAACTCGCTGGTTTGCTGGGCGGCAGGCACGTGGCGAAATCCGTCGACTTGGCGGTCGAGAGCGAGGTGGTGGCCCTGTTCGAGGAAATACGGGGGCGCTTCGGTCGCATCGAGATCCTCGTCAACTGTGCTGCTATTGCCGATACGTTTGTGCTAGGGATCGAAATCCCGCGACAGATCGAGCGGGTACTGGACGTCAATCTCACCGGCACCTTCACCTGCGCGCGCGAGGCGATCAAGTCGATGGACGCCGGCGGCGTAATCCTCAATCTTGGATCGATCAATAGTTTCCTGCCCTTCGTGCCGCGCCATGCCTATGGGGCGTCCAGGGCGGGTATGAACATTCTGACCCGGTGCATGGCGGCCGAACTCGGGTCGGTCGGCATCCGAACGGCCACCGTCGCTCTTGGCTATATCCGTACGCCTGACATTGCTCAGCTGGTCGAGTCCGGCTGCATCGATTCCGTAGCGATCAAACGGCGCATCCCGATGGGGCGGATGGGAGAGCCCGAAGACGTCGCCGAGGCAGTGTTCTTTCTGGCCTCGCCTGATGCCTCATACGTAAACGGCTCGACCCTCTACGTGGACGGCGGCTTGACCTCGTTGGCTGACGCGCGAAACGCCCAGCCAACCGATCAAGAAAATCCAACGGAATGTTCGCCGGCGACGGGTTGCGGTTCGTCGAAGCCGACGAGGTTCGAGGATTGAGACTGCGGCTGCATGGCACGTGCCAAGCACGGCTTGCCAAGTGATCGTCTTCATCGGTGACGGAAAACTCGTCATCAGGGTCGAATCACTAGCCAGGTTTTGGCGCTTGCCTGCGGCCGCCGAACGATAAGCGGCTTTGCGCAAGATCGTCGACTACGTCGCCGCCAGGCCGGATCGATACCGCGGCCCACCCGCAATCGGCACAAGTCGAAGGCTTGATTGGCCACTTTGTGTAAACGAGGGACACGCCATGGAATTCGCGACGTTCATCTTGGCGGCCCAGCGAGGCTATCATCAATCGTGCGACAGCGTCATCGGTAACTCCATAGAACAGACAATCGCTTCGGAGCAGGCTGGCTTCAACACCGCTTGGTTCGCCGAGCACCACTTCAACAATTACAGCCTGGTTCCCTCGCCCTTGATGATGGTGGCACACTGTGCCGGCCTTACGAGCACCATTCGCCTTGGCACCGGTGTGTGTGTGCTGCCGCTATATCAACCGCAGCGCCTGCTCTCCGAGATCGGCTTTGCCGATATCGTTTCGAACGGCCGCCTCGAACTCGGCGTCGGCTCGGGATACCAGCAGTTCGAGTTCGAGCGCTTCGGCGTCGATGTCGATCAGGCGCCGGCCGTGTTTGCGGAATACCTGGATATCCTTCTCAAGGGCCTTAACCAGAAGGTCTTCGAGCACAATGGCCAGTATGAGAAGATACCTTTGACGGCGATTTCGCTGCGCACCATCCAAAGGCCAGCCCCACCGATCTGGATCGCCTGCGGGTTCGCGCGAAGCATGTGCCGGGCCTATCGTGAGGGCCACAATCTTTTCGTCACGGCGTTCCACAACGGCTTGGAAAACGTGAGAACGCTGCGTGAGACCATCGAGGCAGCAGCGGCCTCGCGGGGTAAGGATGTCACCGCCGCCAAGATAGGGCTTCTGCGCTGCTGCTATGCCAGCGACGATCAGGCGGAGATCGACAGCTATCTCGACAACGCCCGCTTCCAGCGCCGGCTATCTGAAGCACTTCATCAGCGCCGCCAGCAGAGCCGGGACGGCTATCTGCTGCAGGAAACACCGACGCAGCAGGATCTGTCGTTCGAGACCATGCGCCAGAACCTGCCGATCGGCAGCGTAAGTCGCGTCATCGATCGCCTGCTGGAAGAGATAAGTATCCTGAAGCCGGACCAGATCGCAATTCAGACCCAATTGGGAGATTTCGACCAAAAGACGATGCTACGCCAGATTGAGCTCTGGGGAGACAAGATCATTCCAGCGATCAACAAGTCGCTTGGTTAGGTCAAGGCTTGAAGCTCGGGGCGGCCCCTGGGGGTGTTGAAATCTCGCGTGCCGATGCTCGACGATGGTCCATGCGGGCTGGATATATAATCAAGCCGACTGGCGATGGCGGGTATCGAAGACCAACGCCGTCCGTCACCTTGCCTGCACGGACCGCCGGTCTTCCGCTCTCTGGCCATCTCGCTTGACCGTTGATCGGCAGCCTGACGGGACGCCCGCCACGGCGCAGACGAATAGCCACTCCCACGACCCCTCTTGTGTCCGAAGTTGGACGAGGATGTCGCAAGCCCGACCAAGAGTAGAGAGGGGTACCTGGCCGCCGGTATGGAGAACTGGTGCGGCGCAGGTGGTTCGCCAATTCGGCACGCGCCTTGCTTCATTGATTCTGTATGGGCACGACAGTGGCAGGTCGCCGATCGGTGGGCAGAGCGGTTCGCCTCTGAAAGTACTTCGTGCGGCAGCGATGACAGGCCTGTCGGCTGGACAGCGTCGGTGGAGGTGAGACCGCATGGTGGAGAGGCAGTCTGGTGCGCAGACGCGCGAGAGCTTGCGCCGAATGATCGCGTCCAGTGAACTCGCCTTCGCAATGGAGGCTCATGACGGCCTTTCGGCGGCGATTGCCGAGCGCGCTGGCTTCAAGGCGCTCTGGGCGTCCGGCCTCTCGATTTCATCCAGTCTCGGATATCGAGATGCCAACGAAGCTTCCTGGTCCCAACTCGTCGATGTCGTTGACCGAATTTCCGACACGGTGGACATTCCAGTCCTCGTCGACGGGGACAGCGGGTTCGGGAACTTCAACAATGCCCGTTTGGTCGCCCGCAAGCTGCGCCAACATGGCGCGAGCGGCATATGTCTCGAGGACACGGCGTTCCCGAAAATGAACTCGTTCATCGGTGATCGGCACCCGTTGGCCGATATTCCCGAGTTCTGCGGCCGGCTTAAGGCGGTGAAGGACCAAGTGCCGGATGCGGAGTTCGTTCTGGTCGCCCGGATCGAGGCGCTCATCGCCGGCCGCGGAGAGGATGAGGCGCTGGCGCGAGCACAAGCCTACGCTGAGGCCGGCGCCGATGCTATTCTGATTCATTCCCGCAAGTCCAACGCTGAGCAGATTTTCGCCTTCACGCGCGCCTGGCAGAACCGCCTTCCGGTCGTGATCGTGCCTACGAAATATTACCGCACACCGGTCTCCGCGTATCGGGCGGCCGGAATCTCCACGGTCATCTGGGCGAACCACAACATGCGCGCGGCGATATCGGCCATGCGCCAGGTCTGCGACCGCATCCTCCGCGAAGAAAGTATCGCCGGTATCGAGGACGAGGTGGCGACCCTCGATGAACTCTTCGATCTGCTCAATTACCAGGAACTCTCAGCGGCGGAAGAGAAATATCTGCCGCAGACGGCGACCGGCGTGCGGTAGCAGGCCCAGCCCGTCTTTTGAAAGCAAACGAAAACGGGAGCGCACATGCTTGCGCATCGGACAAACCTTTTCGGTACATCGGGTACCGCCGCGGCGCGCACTGCCGCAAAAGCGGCGGCCGATGCTGGCAAGGAGATCATCGATCTGACCGCCGGCGAGATCTGGAGCGAGCTTGCTCCCACGATTCGCGACGGCGCGATCGACGCCATCAATAAGGGCGTCAATCGCTATACCGATACGGTTGGCATGGTGGAGCTGCGCGAGGCACTGGCGCGGAAGATCTCCCTCGATACCGGACAGATCTGGAAGGCCGAGGAAGTTGCCGTGACGTCCGGAGCGAAGCAGGCCTTGTTCAATGCCGCAATGGTGCTGCTGAACCCGGGCGACGAGGTCATCATCCCGGCGCCTTACTGGACAACGTTTCCGGCCCAGGTGCTAATCGCCGGCGGCACACCGGTCTTCGTCGACACCAGATCCAACGGTTGCGTCCCGCGCCCCGAGCACATCAAGGAGGCGGTCACCGAACGAACGCGGGCGATCGTCGTCAACACGCCCAGCAATCCGGCCGGTGCGGTCTACGATGTTGAGACCCTGATGGCCATCGCTCAACTGGCGGTCAGCCACAACCTGTGGATCATTTTCGACGAGTGCTATGGCGACTTCGTGCATGAGGATCATACCCACCATCCGATCGTCTCGGTCGCTCCCGAAATTCGAGCACGCGCGCTGATCGTCAACTCCTTCAGCAAATCGCTGGCATTGACCGGCTGGCGCATCGGTTATCTGGCGGGCACAAAAGAGGTGATCAATGCCGTCAAGGCCCTGCAATCGCACACCACTTCGAATCCAAACGTAATTGCCCAGCACGCGGTGCTCGCCCATTTGCAAAGGGATGGATCGGACTATGAAGGCAAGCTGCGTTCACGCCTCACAAGCGCCAGACGGGTGGGTCTTGACGTGCTTGCTTGGTTGACGCGTGTCCCGGTCGCCAGGGCGCAAGGCGGCTTCTATTTCTATCTCGACCTTTCCCATCTGCTGCGATCGGCATCGGAAGACGGCGCCTCAACGACAGCCGACGATATCGTGACGGCTCTGCTTGCCGAAACTGGCGTCGCAGCTGTGTCGGGCGCCGCGTTCGGTGACCCCGCCGGCCTGCGCCTGTCCTATGGAATTCCATCTGAAAAACTCGCGACCGGCCTGGCCCGGCTCGTCGAATTCCTCAACGCCTGGAAATGACACCGCAACACCACGAAAGAGGTGAATGAGATGCCTCCCGCTGCTCCCAGGAAAGCCGTCATTCTCGCTGCCGGCTTCGGCTCCCGCCTGCGTCCGCTGACCGATCTGTGTCCCAAGCCCCTCGTCGAAGTCAACGGCACACCGATACTTCACAATGCACTGTGGAACCTTCAGGCGGTGGGAGTCGAAGAGGTGACGATTGTTGTCGGCTATCGCAAGGATGCCATTCGGCATGCCTGTGGCGAACGCTTCGGCAGACTTGAAATCAACTATGTCGAGTCCTCGGTCTTCGACAAGACAGGGAGCGCCTACTCGCTCTGGCTGGCACGCGACACGCTTCTTTCCGGCGACTGTTATCTCCTCGAAGGTGACGTCTTCTTCGAAGAAGATGCGCTGCGCCACCTGATCAGGGTGGAGGCGGCCAATGCCGCCGCGGTCGCGCCCTTCGATCCATCCATGGAAGGGTCCGCGGTCGTCCTTTCCAGCAACGGCTTCATATCCGAAGTCCGGTTGAAGCAGACGGCGGCAAATCTGGTATCAGGCACCCCGGTGCTCTTCAAGATGATGAACCTCATCCGGTTCTCTGGCGCCGAACTCCAAACGGCGATCGTCCCGGTCCTCCACGACCTGATCGGCTCGGGCGCAATCAAAGCCTATACCGAGGAGCTGCTCGCGCATCTCATCGAGCAGCGCGGACTGCAACTCGCCGCGGCGCGATGTGACGATTTGCGATGGTACGAGATCGACAGTGAACAGGACCTGCGGGTAGCGGAAAGGATTTTCGCCTTCGAGCGACCTCACAGACATAGTGCCGACGCGCCGGCCGCCGTGGCGGGGGTAGGAGGATGATCCGCTATCTGTTCGACGCTGCAAATGCCATTACGGCCCTTGGGCTGATCTTGGCCACCACGGCGATCTACTTTGCTTTGATCGGGCGCTTCGAGATTGGCATCTGTTTCGGCTTGTGGGCTCTTTTGGCAGATGATGCCGACGGCATGGTCGCGAAGAGTTCCCCGAACCGGTCCGCTTTGATGGCACAGCTGGGTGGCGCGTTGGACGGGCTGCTTGATTTGGTCTACGCAGCCGTCTTTCCAGCGGTTCTGATTTTGTCCTTCAACGCGTTCTCCGTTCCCGCATTGTTGGCTGCCAACTGCCTCATCCTGTCAGGGGCTCTGCGCCTCAGCTATTTTTCGACGTTCGGACTGGACGCTGACGGATTCGGCAGAGGATTGCCGTTGAACAATAATCTCTTCGTGTTGGCGTTCCTCTTCGTCGCCGACCATCACTTGCCGGTGCAAGGCCTGGGCAACCTATTGATCGGTGCAGGGTTTGTGCTGTCGGTCCTGCATCTTTCAAACTTCAAATTTCCAGGTACCGGCAGTGCGTTGCGCTTGGGCAACCTTACACTCGCCGCAGCCGGATCTGTCGCCTTACTCACAAAGTGAATCAGTTTGCAGCTATAGGGAAGAGAATACATGGAAAACTCTTTCGAGGCCGAAACTCGCACCGTCTTTGATCGCTACCAGCGCGAGCAGGAGAATGACGACCACATATTCGACAGGTTAGTCTCTCTAATCGAGGAGGAATATTTCGGCCTGCCTACCGGTAGCTTCCGCGGTCTTGATGTCCTGGACGCGGGCTGCGGCTCCAACGCGAATGCGTCCTATGCGTTTCTCGACAAGGGGGCACGAAACGTTGTTTCGCTTGAATTGAGCAATGATTGGATGGATTGCGCGCGCAAACGGCTCAGCCGATTTGGGCCGCGCTCGGAACTGGTCGCGGGCAGTGTGCTCGATCTGCCGTTTGACGACTTCAGTTTCGATTTTGTCCATTGCGCAGGGGTTTTGCCGCACACCAGCAATCCGAAAAAAGGCTTTGAAGAGCTTGCCCGTGTAACCCGCCCCGGCGGCAGCTTCTTTTTGACGATTATGGGTACCGCCAACGGCGTCATTTACCGATGCATCAATCACTTGCGAGAACTCTACCAAAGCGACGAACAATTCCGCAGTTCCATAGACAATCTGGATGCATCCACCGCACGCGAAGCCATCAACTGGCTGTTGCGAATAAAGGACGGCGAAGAGAAAGAATATATACCTGGCGAAAACGAATTCTTTCGGAGTCTTTTTGATGATGATTTGTTCGTGACGATCCGGGATCGTTTCCAGGCGCCGACCTATCACGGGTTCGCATTCACAGAGGTGCAAATCCGAGGCTGGTATGGCGAGTGCGGCTTCGAGAAGATCCGCAGGATCTCAAGGTATACAAAAAATTTCCATAATCTTCGGCGCTTTCTCGCTCCGATGTACCGTCATTATGACCACCCGCTGGCCCGCTTCTGGTTCGGCGATGGCTGCATCCAGATGATCGGCGAAAAGCCGAGCACGTAGTTGGCGTTATTCGTGCCAAGAGAGCGACCCCAATGTGCGGAATCTTTGGGATAGTCCTCAAAAACGAGGGAACACCCGTTTGTGCTGAGGCCGTTGAGCGTTGCGCTGAGGCTCTCGCTCATCGCGGGCCCGATGCCAGCGGCCTATACATTGATCAATCGGTCGCATTCGCGCATCGACGGCTGTCGATTGTCGACGCTCATTCTCGCGCCAATCAGCCCTATCGCGATGACAATACCGGAGTGGTGGTGACGTACAACGGCGAGATATTCAACTATCGGGAAATTAGAGCTGAATTGAGGGATATGGGTTTTTCCTTTTCGACGGTGTCCGACACCGAGGTTCTAATTCTTAGCTATATTGCTTGGGGAAAGTCATTCTTAAACCGCCTTGACGGGATGTTTGCCTTCGCGCTTTTCGATCCCCGGAACTCGCTTGCTCTCATCGCCCGAGATCGTTTGGGGGTAAAACCCCTTTACTACACGATCTGCGATGTTGGCCTTCTCTTTGCATCGCAGCCGAACGCTCTCATTCGCTGGCCGGGCGTGATACGCGGACCCGACATCATCGGCGCGCTCAGTTTTCTTTCCTATCGCGCGGTTGTCGGTGCCAGGACGCTGTTCGCCGGGATCTCCAAGTTAGAGCCCGGCCATCTCCTCGCAATAAGGAATGGGCGACACACGTCCGAACGTTGGTGGAATCTGTCGGAGCGCATTTCGCGATCGAAGCCGGACTATTCCGACATAAGGAGACTATTTGGAAGCGCCGTCGAACGTCAGCTGGTGTCTGACGTACCGGTCGCCGCATTGTTGTCCGGTGGACTTGACTCGAGCATCCTCGCCTATGAGGCGTCCACCCGCTCCCAAATCCGTCCGATCTGCTATACCGGCAAGGTCGAGCCCGCCGATTATGACGAGACGGCCTATGCGATGGAGGTCGCAGCAGAATTCGGGCTCACTCACCGGGTCGTCCCGATTGGAGAACCATCCGATGTCAACGCCGTAGCGGAGCTGGTGCGCCTGCGCGGACATCCGCTTGGGATGCATAACGAAACCGCAATGTTTACGCTCGCAAAGGCGATTTCGAAGGAGCATAAGGTCGTCCTCACCGGCGAGGGTGCCGATGAGATTTTTGCTGGCTACAGCCGATTGTTCCGTACGCCGTATGATTACAATCGAAGCAAGATCATCGCCGCATTGCCACCTGCTCTTGCCCAGATCGCACGCCGACGCCTCGGACTCGGCGTCCATTGCAGTCAGCTGCAGTTCTTCCTGGAGCGCTACAGCTACTTCCCGACCGATGAAATCCGCTCGCTTGCTATCGATGGCCGGATACGAAGGGAGCACGAGATGGCTCTGTTCGATCACTTCTCGACTCAATTTGCAGAGGCCGGCGGAGATTTCTTTAGTAAGATCTCATATGTTCTCGTCTCTACGCATTTGCCCGCATTGCTGGAAATGGTTGACAACACCACAATGGCAGCTGGGCTTGAGGCTCGCGTTCCTTATACCGATCACCAGCTCGTTACCGCCGCAATGGCGATGCCCGGCTCACAGCGGTTGAGGTGGAGGTCTCCAATCGCTTCGGTCCAGGCACTGTGGCATCCGGTTGCTTCCTTCAGCGAACGTCTCGATGTCTCAAAATTCCCCTTAAGAAGGGAATACCGGAGCGTCTTGCCCAGATCTGTTCTATCTCGCAAAAAGATGGGATTTCCGCTGCCACTGGGTCAGTGGGCCGTTGGCGAGGGAGCAACGGAATATCGAAGGCTGCTGTTTGATAAGGACTCTCCATTGGGAGATTTGTTCGATCCTGCTGCTTTGCGGCGTTGGTTCGAGGCCGGACGACGAAATCCTTCAGACTCGTTTGGCCGGAAGTTCTGGCTGTTGGCCAACCTTGGGATATTCTTCAAAGAGGTATTCTCATGACGAATATGCGAGCCCGCAGGCGGTCGCTTGCGGGCATTTTACAGAAGACCCTTTGCCGAAAACGGGGCGTCGGACAATCCCAAGATCTGAGCAATGGTTGGCGTGAACTCTTCAGCGGAGCCCCAGGCAATATTGCAAGGTTGCATTCCAGGGATGCTCAACAGGCATATCCGATCGTCCTCCGCGCTGCCCGGTCGAAAACCGTGGGTGGACAAGTATCGAGGTCTGCCCGTCGGGCCAGCTTCTTGCGTGTCTCCAACGGTCTCCTCGAAGGAGTGTCCAGGAGGTGCGACATAGGTCGCTATGCAATCACGTTCATTTACCGGAACATGGTCGCTCGACCACGGCTCCACTTGGAAGCGCGCCAACAGTCCGTCTGCGATTCTGCGGTCATGAGCTCCGTCAACCAGGACATGGAGCGTCGCTCCTTCACTTTCCCAAAGCAAGTCAGGGATGATCGCATCCGGATAAATGGTTGTGTGGACGGCGCTATGTCCATGGTCACTTGCGACTACGATCGCGTAATCGTCTTCCCGCCCGACTCGCCTCAGTCCTTCGATGAGAGCGCCAATCATCATGTCGGCCGCGGCGATAGACCAATGTGCCGCCTCGCTTTCGTATCCGAACTGATGCTGAATCGAATCCGTCATGTCGATCTCGGTCAAAATGAGATCAGGCGGGTTCTCCGAGCAAGCCAGCGCTCCTGCAGCCCCGATCATGAGATGATCCGCGGCCAGGCCCGCAACGAGAGCAGTGCTCGCAACGGTGTCACTACTGGACGGGAAGCCGAAGAGATCGAGCACGCCGGCGGCTCGCAACCGTCCATTTGGATCTTTGATCATGCGCGAGCGAGCGATGCGGTTTTCGGGCAGGCTCTTAAATGACCGGCTTCCCTGGAGAAACCCTCGTTCCCACCAGGCCGGCACGAAGACATCGCAATCGGCTGGGTCGATCAACCCAGCGCCGATGGACGCGACATCAAGCCCGCTATTTTTGGCAAGCTTTGCAATGGTCGGAACCCGCAGATCAGACGCGTCGGCGCAGACAAACGAGCCATCTCGCACAATGTGGTTTCCGTAGATCCCGTTCGCTTGAGGCGCCGCGCCGGTTAGCATGCTTGCGCGCCCCGGCATCGACGTTCCCGGCACCGTTGAGCGCAGGCGAGTGATGGACAGACCGTCTCCTGCCAAACGAAGAAGCGTCGGCAACCGATGTTTGTGCTTTTCGAAATAGTCCGCGCTTACGCCGTCCATGAGGATCAGAATCGCTTTCGTAGGAGCGCGCGGCTTTATCGAGGCAGGCGTCTGAAAACGAGCGGTAGGCCTGGATGGATTGGTGTGGGTCATGTTGCACCTGGAAGAGACCGATCGAAACCAAAGCCCCCTATAGGCTTCGGATGACGCCGGTATGAACGGCATCACGGGATACTTCGAGCGCCAGTGGGTCGTTTTGATTTTGGGAATGGGCGCTTCTACGCGCTCTTTTTGTTTCCTTCAGAAGAAAGGAGTCCGAGATGGCCGATACGACCCGTGCTATTTTTATCCTCGATTTCGCAGGGCCAAAAATACATCTGTGGAGTGGCAGCTACGATGCACCGTTGGTTCCTATCAACGGTCAGCCGCTCTTGGACCGTCTCGTCAACGCCTGTGTCGAAAACGGCATTGAAGATGTCACTCTCGTTGAAAACTTGAGCAGCGGCACATTCGATGGGTTCCGCCTGCAGGACAGCACAAATACGCTTTCGTGGCACGACGCGCATGACGGCGATCTCATTGAGAAGTTTTGCCAACATGATGGCGATACCCTCCTGATATGGGGAACGCCGCTTTTCGACAGTGAGGTTCTTGACGGTATCGATGTCAACAAAGGTTTGCGCGGCTCCGCTTGGCGGCCCGACGCTCCGACCGGGATTTATCGATTGAGTGCTGATGCTCTACGCAATCTTCTGGCCGAAAGCCGCGCCGCGGCATCTCTGCATCAGGCCTTGAGTACGTTAGTCGCGGGCCTGTCCCAGCTGGACGTAGCGTTGCCTGACAATGTGCTGAATGTTGGCTCCAAGCTGCTCGATATTTGCGACGGTGTCGACGCATCCATCGCGGAATTTCGGTGTGACAAGGAGAACGTGCTGCGGCGTCTGGAAACGAGCGTCGGAGGTTATTGGCGCAAGCCAATCGCCGAGCACATGCTTCTTTGCAATACCCGCTTCCCTCCCAAGACTTTTTACGATCGGCTGGCGGCGAGGCTCGAAGGCGTGTTGACATGCTATCCTTCTCAGCAGATCGATATCGCTTCAGTTGTTGGCACGATGACCTCGCAGCAGCCGGACTTTATTGCAGTCGGAAACGGGGTGACCGATCTCATCCAGGCGCTCTATTCAACGCTGAACCCCACAATCGCGATTCCCGTGCCGACGTTCGCCGGCTTTCAAACACCACTCGATGACGAACAAAAGAACAACTTCGTCCTCACCCCGCCCTATTTCGATCTCGACGTTCGAGCTTTCCTGGAATTCGTACTGGCGACAGGCGCGGATACGGCAATCGTTGTAAATCCAAACAATCCGACCGGTCGACTTGTTGATCATGCTGACGTGGCATGGCTGGCGGAGGCCCTAGGATCTCGAGGGCGGCGGCTGATCGTGGATGAATCGTTCATTGATTTCCCCGCTGATGGCCGATCAAACAGCGTTGAGACTCTGGTGCCGTCCTGTGCCAATTTGATCGTGGTGAAGAGCCTTGGAAAGGTCTTCGGACTTGGAGGAATCCGGCTCGCCTACCTCATGGCTGGCGATCCCGCGCTCGTTGCCGCCGTGCGCCGGAAACTGCCGCTGTGGAACATTAACGGTATTGCCGAATACACACTGTTCCTGCTTCCCGAATTCGCAGAGGAACTGGAACACAGTCTAGAGATGTTGCGAGAAGATAGAGAGCTGTTCATCGAGGAGCTGCGGACGGTACCGGGCCTCGACGTCGTACCTTCGCAAACGAATTTCATCTTGTGCCGGCTGCCTGAAAATTCGGTATCCGCTGCCGAGCTCAAGCGCCGCCTCGTTCTGTTCGAATCCGTCCTCGTAAGAGAATGCGGCTATCAAGCCATGAACGACGCAGATCGATATCTGCGCCTGACGGTTCGAAGTCGGACGGAAAACGAAAGGCTGGCAAAAGCTCTGCGGCGCACCTTAAGCCGCTCAACGGCCTCTGAAAGTGACGCCCTGACGTGACATTTGCGCAGCGAACTGAATAGTCTTTTTTCGAATGCCGCGAGAGAGAGAAGCATGTCGCTAAGTTACAATCGTCATAAAAGGCTCGTTGAAATCATCCAGGCGAATGGCGAAGTGCGCATCCGAGATTTGATGCAGCGGTTCAATATTTCAGAAGAGACTGCGCGGCGGGATATCAAACGGCTCGAGCAGGATGGCTTGGTCGCACGGGTCCATGGTGGCGCGGTCGCAACGCAACAGCCAAAGCTGCTGGCCATCTCATCGCGAGCTGTTTCCGAGCGCGCGGAAAAAAGCACCATCGCTGAGATCGCCCTGGGTCTTCTGAAGCCCGGTCAGAATCTCTTCTTCGGGGGCGGCAGCACCATTCTGTCGTTGGCCAGCCGCATATCGGCCCTCCCGGAAATGCGCGTCGTCACCAACATGGTCGATACTGCCATCGCCGCGGCCGAAGGCTATCGGCATCGCGTTGTCATGCTGGGGGGCGATTTCAATGTCGATTTCCGGACCGTAACCGGATTCACCGCCTTGCGTACACTCCGCGAACAGCAGATCGACGTCGCATTTATCGGCGTCAATGCGGTGCATCCGAATGGCGTCTTCGACCATGAACAGGTCGGACAGGAGCTTGCTGCGACGCTCTGCGAGCAAGCACGGAAAATTGTCATTCTCGCCGATCACAGCAAATTCGGCTTGTCGGCGCGTTACCGCATCCTCCCCCATTCGGCGATTACCGCGATCATCACCGACCGGAGGCCGGCATCGGACATGCTGGACAAGATCGAAGCCGCCGGTGTTGAAGTTCTATATCCGCAAAACCGTCACAACCCCGCACTGGTCTCTGCTTGATCCTCTTCTTTCAGCCCTCACGGCTGCCCAACCGTGAAATGTTTTTTTCCTTTTGATTTTCAATAACCAACACAATCCGTCTCAAACCTGCAAAAAACCGTCACATAACCGCGCTATGTCTCAGCCCGTCTCGGGAGCGGATTTCATTCGCTCCGATTGTCATCCCGACTGAAAGAGAGGGGATTTTGATATGCAAACGACACGTCGCAGATTTCTCGGCATGACCGCCATGGCGGCTGGCGCAATAGCATTGCCGAACACGATCATGGCGGCAACCGGCCGGCGGCCGAACCTCAATATTGCCGTTCAGGACCTGCGCACAATTCTGGAACCGGTGGACGGCTCCTCCATCGCCAACGTTTCCTGGCGGGTGCAATACAGCATTTTCGATCAGCTTTTACGGACCGACTACAACGACAATTTTCGCCTGAATTTCGCGCTCGCGACATCATTGAAGCAAATTGACGCCACGATCCATGAGATCAGGTTGCGCGACAATGTGAAGTTTCATGACGGTTCCACAATGACGGCGGATGACGTTGTCTTCTCGCTCGGGCCGGATCGACTGCGCGGCGAAAAAGCGCCGGGCGCGGCCGTGTTTGCCAACTTCCTCTCCTCGCTCGCCGATGTGCAGAAGATCAATGATCGCACTGTCCGTTTGATCACCAGGACAGAGGACCCGGTCTTCGCCCAGCGGCTCGGCGCCTGGGGCACGCAGATCATCAGCGCCAGGGCACGGGCTGGCGCCAGCAGCTACGACGCCTGGGCGGCGAAGCCGATCGGCACCGGCCCTTACAAGATCGGCGAGGTCCGCAATGGCGACGAGATCACGCTGGTGGCGCACGACGAATATTGGGGAGGCCAGCCGCCATTTGCCTCGATCCGCTTCAAGCGGCTGCCGGAAATCGCCGCGCGCATCGCCGGACTGAAGTCGGGCGATTACGATATCGTCACAGACATCACTCCGGACCACATTGCCGAAATTGAGGGAGTCAACGGCCTCACGATTGTTGGTGGCGAAGCCATGTGGTTCCGCTTTCTCACATTCGCTCCGCTCAGGACTCCCATCCTGAAAGATGTCGATCTGCGTCGCGCGCTCGCTCTCGCTATCGATCGCGGTGCGCTGGCGGACGGCCTCTGGGACGGCCGGGCGAAAGCGCTGACCAGCTGGCAGCTACCGATCTTCGGCGAGATCAACGACCCCGACCGCAAGGGGGTGTCCTATGATCCGGCGCAGGTCAAGGAACTGCTCGCCAAGTCATCCTACAGAGGCGAGGAAATCCCATACCCTTCCGTCGGCACCTATTATCCGATGCAGCTCGCCGAGAACCAGGCGCTTGTCGAGATGTGGAAGGCTGCCGGAATCAACGTCAAGCTGATCATGTGTGAAAACTGGACGCAGGTCGGCGACATTGGCGGCATCAATGACACGTCCGGCGGCGCCTTCTACGCCGATCCCGTTTCCATGCTGTGGCAGATTATCGGTCCGACCAATGACCTCCAGTCAACAGGTGGCTGGACCAATGCCGAGTTTAACGCGCTCGGTCACGAGCTTGAAACGACGACCGATCTCGCCAAGCGCCAGGCGGCCTTCAAACGGATGCAGGACATTGTCGAGATCGAGGACCCTTGCATCACGCCGCTGCACTCCATGCCCTTTATCTATGGGCAGAAGGCGGATGTCAGCTGGCAGCCCAACCCGTTGCCGCAAATGTATCTCGGTCCGAAGATGCCGCCTGAGCCGGTGGCCTGAGTTCCATGCTGCATAAGTCTTTCCAGAACAGCGCGGGCGCCGCGCTGTTGCCGGCTCATGGCATCGGGGCTTCCGCCACCAAACCTGCCATCAGCATTGCTGGCTTGAGGGTGGCGTTCGGCGATGTGCCTGTGCTGCACGGTGTCGATCTTGCTGTGAACAAAGGCGAGGCCTTGGGTATCGTTGGCGAATCCGGCTGCGGCAAGTCCGTGACTTGGCGGGCGGTTCTTGGCCTGCTGCCGAAATCCGCCGAGATCCGGGGCGAGGCCAGGATTGGTGATCTCGATCTTGTGGGCGCACGACAATCCGTTTTGGATCGGGTGCGCGGCGGACGCATTGCCATGATCTTCCAGGATCCGGCCAGCGCGCTGAACCCGGTGCATCGCATCGGCGCGCAGATCACCGAAGCGCTTCGCCTGCACCGTGGCCTCAGCGGTGCCGCCGCCCGTGCCCAGGCCTGCCGCCTGCTCGACCAGGTCGGGATAGCCGCTGCGGCAAGCAGGCTCAACGCGTACCCCCACGAACTGTCGGGCGGCCAGAACCAGCGGGTGATGATTGCCATCGCGCTCGCCGGCCGGCCCGAACTGCTGATCGCCGATGAGCCAACGACCGCGCTCGACGCTACCGTGCAGGCGCAGATCCTGCTGCTGCTCAAAGATATTCAACGCGACACAGGCATGGCGCTGGTCATGATCAGCCATGATCTCGCCGCGGTGGCGGCCATCTGTGACCGGGCATGCGTCATGTATGCGGGCCAGATCGTCGAAACGGCGCCGAAACACACGCTTCTGACCGCGCCGGAGCACCCCTATACACGCGACCTGATCGGTGCCATTCCGCCCTCGCACGGTCCGCGCATGCGGTTGACCGCCATTGCCGGCGCGCCGCCACAACGCAATCTGCCGCCGGGATGCGCCTATGCGCCACGCTGCCGGCACGCGATCGCGGTATGTCGCACGAGCCGACCGGAACCGCGGCAGGTCGCCGCGCGGCATTCGGTGCGTTGCCTTCGTTTGGACGCCGGCACGTATCAATGACCCTGCTGCGTCTCAACAACATCACCCGTCGCTTTCCGCTCGGCTCGCCACTCTACGGACCGCGGAAATATCTTGTAGCAGTCGATGGCGTGTCGCTGGATGTCGAGATGGGCCGGACGACCGGCATTGTCGGCGAATCCGGATGCGGCAAGTCCACCACCGGCCGTATTGCGCTCGGTCTGGAGCCGCCGGACAGCGGAGGTGTGCTGTTTCAGGGTTTTCCGCTGCCGCGCATCGACAGCAAAAAGTGGCGCGCGCAGCGGCGCCAGATGCAGCTGGTCTTTCAGGACACCTTAGCAGCGCTTGACCGCCGAATGACTGTCAGCGCTCTCATCGCCGAGCCGCTGGCGATTCACGGGATTGGCGATCCGGCAAGCCGCGAGCAACGTGTGGCCGAGCTTCTCCACGGCGTCGGCCTCGGCGAAGACCATGGCAGGCTCTATCCGCATCAGCTTTCCGGCGGCCAGCGCCAACGCGTCGTGCTTGCCCGGGCGCTCGCGCCAAAACCCTCGCTTCTGGTTTGCGATGAGCCGGTCTCGGCGCTCGACCTGTCCGTCCAGGCGCAAATCGTCAATCTGCTCATGGATCTTCAGCAGGAGCTCGGGATCGGCCTCTTGTTCATCAGCCATGACTTGCGGGTCGTTCGCCATGTCAGCGACCGGATCGTCGTCATGTATCTTGGCCGCGTCGTCGAGCAGGGGCGCGCCGACGCCATTATCGATCAACCCGCCCATCCCTATACGCAGGCGCTCGTCTCGGCCATGCCGAGGCTTCCGGGCGGCTTCGATCATTATGTGGCGTTGCCAGGCGAGCCGCCGAGCCCCACCGATCGGCCCTGCGGATGCCCGTTTCATCCACGCTGTCCACTTGCGCGCGATGTCTGCCGCCAGAGCCTGCCCGAACTCCTGCCGCTAGGACCGGAACGGCAGGTCGCCTGCCATGTGGTGAGGCATTGATGAGTGCGGTGTTTCGTTTCGCCGGCCCCAAGCTCCTGCGTGCGGGCCTGTCGATCCTGATCGTAGTGACCTTTACATTCGTGGTGCTGCGGGCCTCTGGAGACCCGGCGCTGCAGATACTCGGTCCCAGCGCCCGCGCCCCGGATCTTGAGGCGTTTCGCCGGCATTGGGGGCTCGATCAGCCTCTGTATGTGCAATATGTCCGCTATGTCCTGGCGGCACTTCACTGCGATTTCGGGAATTCCATGCTGGCTGGAAAACCGGCCCTGCAGCTTGTGTTCGAGCGCGCGCCCCTGACATTGGCGCTGATGCTGCCGGCACTGGCGCTCACGATGCTAATAGGCATTCCGGTCGGCGCCTACGCCGCCATGCATCGCGACACCTGGGTCGACCGATCGGTGATGATGCTGACCGTGTTCGGCTTCACCGTGCCAAGCTTCGTGCTCGGGCTATTGCTGATCCTGATCTTTTCCGTGACGCTCGGCCTGTTCCCGTCCGGCGGCGCGGATCGGCCGGAAAGCTTCGTACTGCCGGTGCTCACGCTTGGTTTGGGCGGGGCGGCCATTATCGCGCGCTTCACGCGTAGCGCCATGATCGAAGTTCTGTCGCAGCTCTACATCGTGGCGGCCAGCGCCAAGGGCGTGACGTGGCGGCAGGTGGTTCGCCACCATGCCCTTCCGAATGCGATCATTCCTGTGCTGACGCTGTTCGGCCTGATGCTCGGCGGCCAGGTCGCGGGCGCCGTACTGGTGGAAAGCGTCTTCGGCTGGCCCGGCATCGGCCAATTGCTGGTGGTTTCGGTTGCGAACCGTGATCTCGCCGTGGTGCAGGTCATCCTCCTTCTCGTGGCGCTGACCATGACGTCGGCCAACCTGCTGATGGACCTGCTTTATGGCGTGTTCGATCCGCGCTTGCGTGGAACAAACTCAGGATCGCAATGAAAACGGCAACTGTAGAAACCAACCGTCCGCCGCCTCGCTCGGTGGACCTGCCGACACTCCTTGCTGTGGGCTGGGTTCTCCTCATGCTCCTCACGGCGCTCGCCGCGCCGCTGATGGCTCCCTATGAGATCACTTCCATCGACCTGCGCCATCGCCTGGCGCCGCCCGTCGGCTTTGGCGGAACGATGCTACACGTCCTGGGAACCGACGATCTGGGCCGTGACGTGGCCTCGCGTCTTTTCTACTCGATCCGCACCAGCTTGCTGGTCGCCTTCGGCGCCACTGCGATCAGCGTGTTGGTCGGTACCGGGATTGGCTTCATCGCCGCGTATTTCCGCGGGCTCGTCGAGCATGCCCTGCTGCTAATGATCGACGTACAGGCTTCGCTACCATTTCTAATCGTGGCGCTGGCAATGCTCGCCTGTTTCGGTAATTCGCTGACGCTGTTCGTCGCCCTGATGGGACTTTATGGCTGGGAGCGGAATGCGCGGTTGGCACGAGGACTGGCAATCACCGCCAGCGCGCAGGGCTATGCGAGCGCAACGCGCCAACTCGGCGCCCATCCGCTGCGTGTCTATCTGCGGCATATCCTGCCCAACAGCGCGGCGACGCTTCTCGTGGCGGCGACGGTGACCTTTCCGGAAATCGTCCTGGTGGAAAGCGGACTCTCCTTCCTCGGCCTCGGCGTTCAACCGCCGATGACCAGCCTGGGTGTCATGGTCGCGGCCGGCCGCGAGTATATCACCCGCGCCTCCTGGATGCTGCTCGCTCCAAGCCTCGTCATTGTCATCACGGCCGTTGCCGTTAGCGTCCTCGGCGACTGGTTGCGCGATAAGCTCGACCCGACCCTCAAATAACGGTTTCCCAATGCAAAGGAGCTGATCTCCACACTTGTCGACAGCTACGCTCTTGCACGGGACGGGGTGCCGAACCTTCGCCCGCGGCCGGTATCGACGTAACCGGAATACAGCATATGGATCTCGTCGCGGGCCCGCGTCAGGCCAACATAGAACAGCCGTCGGCTTTCGCGTCGCGCCGCCGGCTGCTCGGTGCGCCAGGGCAAACCGCCCAGATCGAGTCCCACCATGATCACGACATCATCTTCGCAGCCCTTTGCCGAGTGCGGCGTCAACAGATTAAGATGGAGAGGCGACGCGTCGCGTCCACCGAGGCTCGCCAGATCCAGGTCGGCGAGCGGCCCGCCGACAGCGAGCGCCGCCGACATGCGCACCACCTGTTCGCGCTGATCGGCGAGGCTTGGCTCTGCCGCCATCAGCGCATCGAGCATTCCCGCCCGCAGCGCGCCGATTGGCGAAGTTTGTAATTTTGATCCGCGAAATTCGCACGGCGCCGTCCCCCCAGTTTTTTCTATTCGCGGATGTAATTGGCTCGCTCGGCGATATCGGCACATCGCGCCATCAGCGCTTCGAAAGGCTCCGCGTCTTCCAGAAGAAGCCCGTCGTCGACCATGCGGGCGTAGTCCTCTTCAAGCGCCTTCAGACCATCGCCTGCGGGCACAAGCCGCAGACCGCCGTTGACAGCCGCCGCGTAATCGATGGGCGTTCGATCGGGCGCTTTCTCGGCGAAGAACATGGTCTTGTGGCGCGCCACTGCGTTCGCCAGATCGCGATCAGCAAAGGCGGACGGGGTAAAACCGGTTTCGTCCAACCGCGCGACATCGTGCCAGTGACGAGCAAAGCGATCGCCGCGCCGGCGCTCCTGCAGGCAGAAGACATGGATGGCCGTCGCCTTCTCCCAAAAGGTTCGCTCCGCATGCATCACGCGTGGACGAGCCGTGGGAAAGGTCACGCCCTCGATCAGGCCAGACGCGTCGCAGGCGATGTCGCGCAAGCTCGCGGGCTCGCCCGTCGATCGTGCTCCGAATTCGAGCATCACGCTCGGCGCCACATAGCCGGAGCCAGGCGTCGCGGCTTCGTAGTCGATGAACAGCTTCTCGCCCTCGACGCGGATGGCGGCCGCCAAAGCTTCAGCCGCGAGCGCATCTGCGATGATCGGCTGAACGCTTCCTTCAACCCAATTGGGCAGGCGCTTACGCACCTCACTGGACCAGCGTTTTTCCTCGCTACGGGTCTCCGGCAACGCTTCGCCGTCGTCGCCCACCAAGTCGGGTGCAATCGGCCGGATGTCGTATGTTAGGTCGACGTCCTCGGAAAACCGCTGGATAACCTGATAGGCTTTGGACAGCGACGTGCCGCCCTTGAACACCAGATGTTCGCCGAGCGCCGAGCCGTAAAGGTGGCGAGCGCCCAGACCACCCACACGTCCTTCTCGAGGAGATGCGCCGGCCTGCCGGACCGATCGGCCGCGACGCCGAGCGCCTCCCGCCGATCCTCGATCGGGAGGTGGAGAAAGGGATCAGCCATGTGCGGCCTTGCCCACGCTGCGCGCCATCCAGGTCGGAAGCTGCGGCGCTACCGCGACCAACTCGCTGAAGGCGCCCGGCGGGAGTTTCCGCTTCAGTGTCTGGAGGGCGGCCTCAGCCTTCTCCGGCCCAAGCCAAGCCAACGCTCGCACCGCCTCGCCAGCGGGCCGATGCGCCATGGCGAGCTGCCAACGAGGCGCATGGCGAAGCTCGACGACCTGCTTGCCGAGGCTCATCTTCCGGGTGCGGCCGGAAGTCAGATAGACCGACCGGACCGGCACCTGTGTCGTGAGACCGAGGGTGTTGGCGGCAACGGCCCCACTCGTGACGATGATCTCCCCGCGCTGGCTGGCAAGCGCCTCGACCGCTTGCTCCACGGAGGGAGCCCGGGTGCCGAACCTGCTCGTGACCGGAAGGAGATAGACGCCGCGACCCGCCCGGATCAACTGCGTGCGCTCGGCTAGACGCGACAATGCCTGATCCACCGCGGCGCGATTCCCGAGGTGAAGCAAGCTCTTAGCTGCGACCGGCGTGCCCTCTGGCAGCCCTTTCGCGTGCGCAAGAATCTGTTCGGTCAACCGTTGCATGGCCATGCTCCTGTCAGAAATGTATGCGATTTTCTGACAGTTTTTCAAGGCGGGCAGCGACGGGCACCTGCACGCGGAACCCGCCCAGCAGGCGTTGTGGTCAATCATCGCCGCGCGAATCGACCAATCCCTGTTTCGCGCCGTTCTCCGAACGAGCCTCGCCCGTCCTGGGGCCGACGCCCTCTGGTCGGCGCCGAGATATTTCTCTTGTCAGCGCAAGAACTCGACGCTGGTCAAAAAGTACCGTCGCGTAACATATATCGCGCGTCCCCACCGATGCCATTCAACAGAAAGAGAGCACTGCTCGGACTGCCTGCACCTTGATCAAACCCAGTATTCTGGTTATATTACTGGAAATGAGAAATGAAGACTGTCTTTTTATTTAGATCTGTATGTTCCTTCTTGTTGTAGTTATGATGTATGTCGAATGTATTACGTATGTGTGTTGTAGTCGGAGGCAACTATGAGCAGCTCGCAAAAACGCGCCATTCAAAACTATCGATCTCGCCTCAGCGAGCGCGGCTTGGCGCGCTTCGAGGTGCTTGGCCGCGATGCCGATCGCGACCTCATTCGATCTTTGGCTCGCCGCCTGGCCGAAGATGGACCGGATACCTCTAGCCTGCGCGCTGCTGTCAGCCAGACCATCGCCGGCGAGCCACCCAAGCTTGGCGGGATTCTCGCCGCATTGCGTCGTTCGCCGCTCGTGGGAGCTGACCTCGATCTTTCCCGCCCCCATGAAGAGGTGCGGAAGATCGACCTGTGACACGCTACCTCCTCGATAACAACATCATCAGCGATGTCGTCAAATCGCAGCCTTCGGAATCGCTCCTGGCATGGATGTCGAGACAGCGTGACGAGGATTTGTTTATCGCTTCGCTGACCGTTGCGGAAATTCTTCGCAGGGTTCTGGAGAAGCCGCGCGGGAAAAAACGCGACGCACTCGACAACTGGTTCTCTGGGCCTGAGGGGCCGCAGGCGCTGTTTGCGGGCCGCATCCTCTCGTTCGACGACAAGGCAGGGCTGATCTGGGCGCGGCTGATGGCAGGAGGAAAACTGGCCGGCAAGCCGCGCAGCGGGCTTGCCGGGCTCAAGGTCGTCAATCCGATACGCGGAGCGGTCTGATGCGGCGGCGGGTTAAGGAATGCTCGGGAGGGCAAGATGGCTGAAACTCAGATAGAGTGGACGGAATCCACTTGGAACGCTCGCGGATTTGGCTGATCTCCGCTCCTTCAGCGCGCCAAATCCAGTGGGACGAGCTCCCAGATGATCTACAGCCAAGGGAGGGTCTTCTCGAGCTCGGCGATCTTCTCGCTGTAGATGGCGATCTGCTGGAGGTAGAGACGACCAACGTCGCGGACGATCGGCTGGATGAGGCCTTCCTCGTCTTCGATTGCATCCGCAAGGCGCTTCACGTGGGCCGGGCCGTGTGGGGCGACGACCCCGTGCTTCGGCGAGGTGGCCGCGCAGGGCGTTTATCAGCTGCGTGCGCTGGCGCACCAAGAGGTCGCGCGTGCGGAAGATCATCGACCGCGCCTCTTGCTCCTCGGTTTTGACAGCCACGAAGCGCATTGTCGGCCTGAGGGCCGCTTCCGCGTGCCGCTTTACAAAGGACTTCACATAGACCGGCGGCAGGAGCCGGACGGCATGCCCGAGCCCGCCGATCGTACGCCCCCAGTCGTGGGCGGTCGCGCTTCCATCGCCACCGTGCACCGGGGCTGTCCGGCGAGAAACGGCAGCAACTGCGCGCGACAGGTTCTTGCGAAAGACAACCTTCCCGTCACTCGCCGCGCCGTGAACCTGGAAGACCCGCTTTGCAAGATCGATTCCAATGGTGGTAACTTCCATGGATGCCGTCTCTGTCTTGGTCGATTCTGGCAATCACCAAACTGGCACATTGCGATGGCGTCGGGAGGGGGCATCTACTCCATCAGATTTTGACAACTAGCTTCTTTCCGGGCTCCGCGGCCGACGTCTCACTCAACGCCATCCGACATTTCCTGTCGCCTTTGTCAGGGCCGCGACACAAGTTTATTTAGCCAATTTAATATTTTTGCCAAATGTTAAACAGCTGAAAAGCAATCATAAAATTTCTTCTTCGATCCAGCCGGCCAAATTGGCACGAATTTTGAAACGATCGGTGCGAGGCGGCGGGATCTGCCGACCGGCATTCAAGTCGCGGGTAACCGCTATGGATGGAAAGAAGGAAGGAAGCAACATGTCAGGTCTGCGTCAGATCGCATTCTACGGAAAGGGGGGCATCGGCAAGTCCACCACCTCTCAAAATACGCTAGCCGCCCTGGTCGACCTCGGACAGAAAATCCTGATCGTCGGCTGCGACCCCAAAGCCGACTCCACCCGGCTGATCCTGAACGCAAAGGCGCAGGATACCGTTCTGCATCTCGCCGCCCAAGAAGGTTCTGTGGAAGACCTTGAACTCCAGGACGTGCTCAAGATCGGCTACAAAGACATCAAGTGCGTGGAGTCTGGCGGCCCCGAGCCGGGTGTCGGCTGCGCCGGCCGCGGCGTCATCACCTCGATCAACTTCCTCGAGGAGAACGGCGCCTATGATAATGTCGACTATGTCTCCTACGACGTGCTGGGCGACGTGGTGTGCGGCGGCTTTGCGATGCCGATCCGCGAAAACAAGGCCCAGGAAATCTACATCGTCATGTCCGGCGAGATGATGGCGCTCTATGCCGCCAACAACATCGCCAAGGGTATCCTGAAATACGCCCATTCGGGCGGCGTGCGGCTCGGCGGGCTGATCTGCAATGAGCGACAGACCGACCGCGAGCTCGACCTCTCCGAGGCGCTGGCCGCCAGACTCAATTCCAAGCTCATCCACTTCGTGCCGCGCGACAACATCGTCCAGCACGCCGAACTGAGAAAGATGACGGTAATCCAGTATGCGCCGGACTCCAAACAGGCAGGGGAGTACCGCGCGTTGGCCGAGAAGATCCATGTCAATTCGGGCCAGGGCACCATCCCGACCCCAATCACCATGGAGGAGCTCGAGGACATGCTGCTCGACTTCGGCATCATGAAGACGGACGAGCAAATGCTTGCCGAGCTTCAGGCCAAGGAAGCGAAATTGGCCGTCGCTCAGTAGCCGCCGCTACCGACAGGGGGCGCCGACCGTGACCTGGCGCCCCTTTGTACGAAACAAGGCCTCGTTGGCGAGGCGTTACCCGAACCTTGAAAGGGGCAGGTCCCATGGGCCTCGACTATGAGAATGACGGCGCTTTGCATGCGAAGCTTATCGAAGACGTGCTGTCCCAATATCCAGACAAGGCGGCGAAGCGTCGCAAGAAGCACCTCAGTGTCGCAACGAGCAAGGACGAGGCTGGAGGTGAGGACAAGGGCCTTTCCGAATGCGACGTCAAATCGAACATCAAATCCATTCCGGGCGTGATGACTATCCGCGGCTGTGCCTATGCCGGCTCCAAGGGCGTGGTGTGGGGTCCGGTCAAGGATATGGTCCACATCTCGCACGGGCCAGTCGGTTGTGGGCAATATTCCTGGTCGCAACGCCGCAACTATTACGTCGGCACGACGGGCATCGACACGTTCGTGACAATGCAGTTCACCTCCGACTTCCAGGAGAAGGACATCGTTTTCGGCGGTGACAAGAAGCTGGAAAAGATCATCGACGAGGTCGAGGACCTGTTTCCGCTCAGTGGGGGCATCTCGGTGCAGTCCGAATGCCCGATCGGCCTGATCGGGGACGATATCGAGGCCGTGTCGCGCAAGAAGGCCAAGGAGCACGAAAAGACGATTGTACCGGTGCGCTGCGAAGGTTTCCGCGGCGTTTCACAATCGCTCGGCCACCACATTGCCAATGATGCGATCCGCGATTGGGTCTTCGACAAGGACGATGTCGATTTCGAGTCCGGCCCTTACGACGTCAATGTCGTTGGCGACTACAACATTGGCGGCGATGCCTGGGCTTCGCGAATCCTGCTTGAGGAGATTGGACTTCGGGTGGTCGGCAACTGGTCGGGCGACGCAACGCTCGCCGAGATAGAGCGCGCGCCCAAGGCCAAACTCAACCTGATCCACTGCTACCGGTCGATGAACTACATCTGCCGGCACATGGAGGAAAAGTACGGCATCGCCTGGATGGAATACAATTTCTTCGGCCCCTCCCAGATCGAGGCCTCCTTGCGCAACATCGCCAAACACTTCGGCCCGGAAATCGAGGAGAAGACCGAAAAGGTCATCGCCAAGTACCGGCCTTTGGTCGATGCCGTCATCGCCAAGTACCAACCGCGCCTCGAAGGCAGGACGGTGATGCTCTATGTCGGCGGCCTGCGCCCCCGTCACGTCATCACTGCCTACGAGGACCTCGCTATGGTGATCGTTGGCACCGGCTACGAATTCGCCCACAACGACGACTATCAGCGCACCGGCCATTACGTGAAGAATGGCACGCTCCTCTATGACGACGTCACCGGTTATGAGCTGGAGAAGTTCATCGAAGGCATCCGCCCGGATCTCGTTGGCTCCGGTATCAAGGAGAAGTACCCGGTACAGAAGATGGGCATCCCGTTCCGCCAGATGCACTCCTGGGACTATTCCGGCCCGTATCACGGTTATGACGGCTTCGCCATTTTCGCCCGCGACATGGATCTGGCCATCAACAACCCGGTCTGGGGTCTCTACCGCGCGCCGTGGAAAAAGATGAAGGACGCGCCGCCGACGGCGGTCGCCGCCGAATGAGGACTGGCCTCCCTCCCTGGCAGGGAGGCCGATAAATGCTTGGGGCGTGCTCGATCCACGCTGGATGCCCTTTAACGCTTTGATGTCCCTGTGCTGCCGCTTGCCGCAGCCAGATGGAAAAGGTGACCACCATGCCGCAATCGGCCGAAAAAATTCTCGACCATGCTCCCCTGTTCCGCGAGCCGGAATACAGACAAATGCTTGCCGAGAAGAAACTGAATTTCGAATGTCCGCACCCTGATCAGATCGTTACCGATCAACGCGAATTGACCAAAACTTGGGAATACCGCGAAAAGAACCTCGCTCGCGAGGCGCTTGTCATAAACCCCGCCAAGGCCTGCCAGCCGCTCGGCGCGGTGTTCGCGGCCGCGGGCTTCGAGCGGACCATGTCTTTCGTTCACGGTAGCCAGGGCTGCGTTGCCTACTATCGCTCGCATCTGTCGCGACATTTCAAGGAGCCTTCGTCAGCGGTTTCCTCCTCGATGACCGAGGACGCGGCAGTGTTTGGCGGCCTCAAGAACATGGTCGACGGGCTCGCCAATACCTACAAGCTCTACGACCCCAAGATGATCGCCGTCTCGACTACCTGCATGGCCGAGGTCATTGGCGACGACTTGCGGAGCTTCATAGAGAACGCCAAGAACGAAGGCTCGGTCCCGTGCGACTTCGACGTGCCTTTCGCTCATACGCCTGCCTTTGTCGGCAGCCATGTCGATGGCTATGACGGCATGGTGAAGGGCGTGCTGGAGCATTTCTGGAAGGGCAGCGAGCGCTCAAAGGCCGCTGGGACCATCAACATCATTCCAGGCTTCGACGGATTCTGCGTCGGAAACAACCGGGAACTTAAGCGCCTCCTCGACCTGATGGGTGTCACCTATATCGTCATTCAGGACGCCTCAGACCAGTTCGACACGCCGTCGGACGGCGAATACCGCATGTATGACGGTGGCACCAAGATCGAAGACCTGAAAGGGGCGCTCAACGCGGAGGCGACACTGTCGCTGCAGCATTACAACACCCGCAAGACGCTGGAATATTGCAACGAGGTCGGGCAGGCGACGGCATCCTTCCACTATCCGCTGGGTGTCCAGGCGACCGACGAATTCCTGATGAAGGTCTCGGCGATTTCCGGCCAGGAGATCCCCGAGGCAATCCGGATGGAGCGCGGCCGACTGGTTGACGCCATGGCGGACAGCCAGTCATGGCTGCACGGCAAGAAGTACGCAATCTATGGGGATCCGGACTTCGTCTACGCCATGGCCCGCTTCGTCATGGAGACCGGCGGCGAGCCGACACATTGCCTCGCGACCAACGGCACATCGGCCTGGGAGGCCGAGATGAAGGAATTGCTTGCATCCTCGTCCTTCGGCCAGGATGCGCAGATCTGGGCGGGCAAGGATCTCTGGGCGATGCGTTCGCTGCTGTTTACAGAGCCGGTGGACCTGCTGATCGGCAATTCCTATGGCAAGTATCTGGAGCGCGACACCGGCACGCCGCTGATCCGGCTGATGTTTCCAATCTTCGACCGGCACCATCACCATCGCTTTCCCCTCATGGGCTACCAGGGTGGATTACGCGTGCTGACGACGATCCTCGACAAGATATTCGACAAGCTCGATCGCGAGACGAGCGAAACGGGCGTGACGGACTATTCCTATGACCTCACCCGCTAAGCCCGTGCCGGCTTTTCGCCGAGGCCGCCCATGCCCAATGGACTTCGGAGACTGACGCAATGACCTCGCTCAGTGCCAAGATCCAGGACGTTTTCGACGAACCCGCCTGCGAGACCAACCGCGGCAAGAATGCCAAGGCGCGCAAGCAGGGCTGCTCGAAGCCGCTGACCCCCGGGGCGGCAGCCGGCGGCTGCGCCTTTGACGGCGCCAAGATCGTCCTGCAGCCGATCACCGACGTTGCGCACCTGGTCCATGCGCCGCTCGCCTGCGAGGGCAATTCCTGGGACAACAGAGGCGCAGCTTCGTCCGGGCCAACCCTGTGGCGGACAAGCTTTACAACCGACCTCACCGAACTCGACATCGTGATGGGGCAGGGCGAGCGGAAGCTGTTCAGGGCGATCCGCGAGATCAAGGATACATATACGCCGCCGGCAGTCTTCGTCTATTCGACCTGCGTGACGGCGCTGATCGGCGACGACATCGAGGCCGTGTGCAAACGCGCGGCCGAAAAATTCGGCTTGGCCGTGGTGCCGATCAATGCGCCGGGCTTGGCCGGCTCCAAAAACCTCGGCAACAAACTTGCCGCCGAAGCGTTGCTCGATCATGTCATCGGCACGGTGGAACCCGACGACGCCGGGCCCTACGACATCAACATCCTTGGCGAATTCAACCTCTCCGGCGAATTCTGGCTGGTGAAGCCGCTGCTTGATCGGCTTGGCATCCGGGTGCGCGCCTGCATACCGGGCGATGCGCGTTACATCGACGTTGCATCCGCGCACCGCGCCCGGGCGGCTATGCTGGTGTGCTCGAGCGCACTCATCAATCTGGCCCGCAAGATGGAGGGGCGCTGGGACATCCCGTTCTTCGAGGGCTCCTTCTACGGCATAACCGATACCTCCGAAGCACTTCGCAACATTGCTGAGCTGCTGGTGAGAAAGGGCGCCGATGCGGAGATCCTCGATCGCACAGAGACGCTGATTGCCGAGCAGGAGGCGATTGCGTGGAAGAAGCTCGAGGCCTACCGCCGGCGGCTTCAAGGCAAGCGCGTGCTGCTCAATACAGGCGGTGTGAAGTCCTGGTCAGTCGTCCACGCGCTGATGGAGATTGGCATGGAGATCGTCGGCACCTCGGTCAAGAAATCCACCGTCGAAGACAAGGAGCGGATCAAACGGATCCTCAAGGACGAAAACCACATGTTCGAGCAGATGGCAGCGCGCGATCTTTACGCCATGCTCTCAAAACACAAGGCCGACATCATGCTGTCGGGCGGGCGCACGCAATTCATCGCCCTGAAGGCCAAGACACCGTGGCTCGATATCAACCAGGAGCGCCAACATCCTTATGCCGGCTATGACGGCATGGTGGAACTTGTACGGCAGATCGACCTCGCCATTCATAACCCGATCTGGGGCCAGGTGCGGGAGCCGGCGCCATGGGATCGCCAGCCTGCCGGGCAGGACGATCTGGCGAGCACGAAGAACGGGACAGCGACTGTGAACGCTTTCAATGAATTCGCCGGCGCGACGGCTCACCGCTTCGGCGACCGATGAGGAAATCCGATGGTCCGCATCCTTCGCAATACCAAATCAGCGGCGGTCAACCCCCTGAAGTCGTCGCAGCCGCTGGGTGCCGCCTTCGCTTTTCTTGGAGTCGAGGGTGCGATGCCCCTGTTCCATGGCAGCCAAGGCTGCACCAGCTTCGCGCTCGTGCTCTTCGTGCGGCATTTCAAGGAAGCGATCCCCTTGCAGACAACGGCGATGGATGAGGTGGCAACCATACTCGGCGGAGCGGACCATCTGGAAGAGGCGATCCTCAACCTCAAAACCCGCACTAAGCCAAAGCTGATAGGAGTGTGCACGACCGCGCTGGTGGAGACCCGTGGCGAAGACTGCGCGAGTGATATCGCCAACGTCAAGCTGAAGCATGCGGAAGAGCTCGCGGGTACGGAGGTTGTGCTGGCCAACACGCCTGATTTCGGCGGCGCGATCGAAGAAGGCTGGGCCAAGGCTGTCGCGGCGATGATCGAAGGGATTACACGGTCGGGCGCACGGACCCGGCAGCCGAAGAAGATCGCGATCCTGCCCGGATGCAACCTCACTGTCGCTGACGTCGAGCATTTGCGTGACATGGTTGAAAGTTTTGGGCTCAAGCCGGTTATCCTGCCGGACGTCTCCGGCTCACTCGACGGCACGGTTCCTGACCGCTGGGTAACCACTACCTATGGCGGCACCAGCGTCGAGGAAATCCGCGAGCTTGGCATGGCCGCGCAATGCATCGTCATCGGCGAGCACATGCGCCACCCGGCGAAAACGCTGCACGGGTTGACCGGCGTGCCTTACGCGGTGTTCCAGTCGCTGACCGGATTGAAGGCCGTCGACCGGTTCGTCTCGCTGCTATCGGCGGTTTCGGGCGCCGCGGTGCCGGCCCGGGTTCGCCGTCACCGGGCGCAATTGGAGGATGCATTGCTCGACGGACATTTCCATTTCGGAGGCAAGAAAATTGCGATCGCTGCTGAACCAGACCAACTCTATCAACTCGCAACCTTCTTCACCGGCATGGGCTGTGACATCGCGGCGGCGGTCACGACGACCGATATGTCGAAGATTCTGCAAAAAGTACCGGCGGAGTGGGTTCAGATCGGCGATCTCGGCGATTTGGAAGCTCTTGCAGCGGGCGCGGATCTTCTCGTAACACATTCCCACGGTCGCCAGGCGTCGCGACGCCTTGGCATTCCGCTCATGCGCGTCGGCTTCCCTATCTTCGACCGGCTTGGCAGCCAGCACAAGCTCACAATCCTCTATCGGGGGACCCGCGACCTGATCTTCGATGTTGCCAATATCTTTCAGGCCAACCAGCACGCGCCGACGCCTGAGGCGCTTGATCCATTCCGGAAACGAGAAATGCCAGATGAGCTCCGTTCGTCGCCTCTCACTCGTCACTGACGAGGTTCACGCACCGATGACGGACCGACGGGCAGGCGCATTGCGCGTAGCCATCGCCACGCAAGACATGACGAATCTCAATGCCCATTTCGGGTCGGCCAAGCGCTTTGCTGTCTACGACGTGACGCGCGAGGAGTGGCATCTCGTGGAAGCCGTGGCCTTCGATGACGTTTCCGATGAGAGCGGGAAGCGTCGGACCGAGGGCGATGACCGCGTCACGCCGAAGGTGGAGGCGCTGAAGGGCTGCCATCTGCTGTTTTGTCTGGCCATCGGCGGGCCTTCGGCAGCCAAGGTTATTTCGGCAAAAATCCATCCAATCAAGGTGCCGCAGCCACAAACCATCCAAGAGGTGCTGTTGCGCACGCAGATGATGCTGAGAACGTGTCCTCCGCCCTGGCTGCGCAAGGTGCTGGCCGAAGCTGGTGTCGCCGAAAAGAAACCCTCTTTCGAGGACGAGGACTAAAACGAGGAAGTGCAAAATGTTTGAAGTCGCTATCAGCCCTGCTGTCAACGATGACGAAGCGGCCCTTGCCAGCCCATTCGTCAAATGCCTCGTGCGGCTGATCCGTGCTCAGGATACCCACGGGTCATGGGACGGCACAGCGGATGCCGAGTTGCTGGCCGACTTCATCGTCAGCAAGGAACGGCGTCGTACGATCCCAATCATCGGCGATCCCGATCCGGACGTGCTGTGGAGGCTCGACAAGTTTTACACTGCCGTCGCCCTTGCGATCGAGGAGCGCTCCGGCCTGATGGCATCGCCGATGATCGAAATGAGCCATGAGGGGTTCGGGCGCGTGCTTTTCACCGCCGGGCGGCTGGTCGTTTTGTCCAAGACCGTGCGCGACGTCCATCGGTTCGGCTTCGAGACGTTCTGCAAACTCGCCGCGGCCGGTACGAAATTGGTCGACGATGCCATCGCAGCCATCGACGCCTATCCCGAGGTGGCACGGGCATGAAACCAATTTTCGAGCAAGAGGATCATGTCAGGCCTTGAGGAGCCGCGATGGCCAGCCCACGCGGCCGACGCGGTCGAGGCCAATGTGGTTCTCGGGGTAGCGCTGATGAAGCCACTCGTCCTGATCTGTTCGCAAGATGCGGAGTTCTATCTGTTCCTCAGCCACATACTGGAGGTGGACGGCTTCGTCAGTGAGCCGGCAGGCGGCGCCAAGGAAGCACTTGCAAAGGCCGACGAACGGGAATTCCAGGCCGTGGTGCTGGACTGCGGTCCAACGAGCCTTACCGGGTCCGCAATCTGCGCCCGGCTCAAGCGGGAACCCCGGACCGGCGGCCTGCCCATCATTGCCCTGATCGCGCCCGGCGCCGAGAACCAGCACCTTG
Source organism: Mesorhizobium norvegicum (assembly GCF_004919685.1). Classification (GTDB taxonomy): domain Bacteria; phylum Pseudomonadota; class Alphaproteobacteria; order Rhizobiales; family Rhizobiaceae; genus Mesorhizobium; species Mesorhizobium norvegicum. The sequence goes on from NZ_SMYZ01000081.1 coordinate 123,614, forward strand.
ATCTGTTGAAGGCCGGCATTGACGAGAGCTTTGTGCGGCCAATGGCGCCGGCCAAGCTGCTCGATTATCTGCGGACGAGGCTGGCGCTGCCGAAGCCGGGTTCAAACGGGATTGAAAACGACAGCTGGCTTTCCTATGGCAGCCTTGAGATGAAGCTCGATGCCCACCGGGTTTGCGGCAATGGCCATGACATCCATCTCGGACCGATCGAGTTCAACGTGCTGCGGCATTTGCTGGAGGCTCCCGGCAAGGTCTTCAGCCGGGACGAGCTGATCGGCGGGGCCTGGCCGGCCAATATCCATGTCGGTCTACGCACAGTCGATGTCCATATCAGTCGGCTCAGAAAGGCACTGGAGACGGCCTCGACCGGTATCGTCATTCGTACCGTCAGATCGGCCGGCTACTCGCTCGAGAAGCTGGACGGCTGAATCGAGTGCCGGGTCTGGTGCCACTCTCTTTTCCTCGCGCTGTGAGCCGGTCTTGCGGCCTGAAACGCCCTCATCGAACACTCAGGAAGAAGCAGGAAAATGGGCTTTAAAACGGTACTCTGTTCGACCGGCGCTGACCATTCCGATCGGGACGTCAGAACTGCTGCCGGCTTGTGTGCGGAGATCGGCGCGCACCTTTCCGTACTGATTATACCCGCTCCGATGCTCCTTATGTCGCATCGGCGGATCGGAGATGGTGTCCCAGAGTGGCCGGTAGCACGTGGAAAGGCAATTGCCAGATTGAACGATCGGTTTCGGCAAATCGATCGATTTACACAGGACGCGGTCAGACTGGAAAAACGCTCCAGAGATATTCAGAAACTGCTGGAATCTATGTCGCTCGCCTATGACGTTGACACCGACTATTACGATCCGGCCAGCCTCGGTGAAGTGGCACGACAGCGGGCGCTCTGCGCCGACCTCACGATCATCGGACCGGGGCTCCTCGACGACGAGAATCTCGGACCTCCTGTGGTCAACGGCTGCTTGTTCGATACGGGAAAGCCGGTGCTCGTTGTGCCGAAGGGGGCTGAGGCGACGCTGTGGCCACGGCGCGTCCTGGTCGGTTGGGATTCGCGAGTCGAGGCGTCCCGTGCGGTTCGAGAAGCGCTGGGCCTCCTATGCGTTGCTGAGGAAGTTCGTGTCGCCCTGGTCGATCCGAAGGCCAACTACAACGGGAACGGCGCGGAGCCTGGAGCCGACATCGCTGCCTATCTCACTCGGCACGGTGCTCGGGTGTCGGTTGACCTCCTGCCAAGTGCCGGCAAATCGGCGGCCACGGTGCTTGCGCAGCACGCAATCGACATTTCTGCGGACATGATCGTCATGGGCGCCTATGGCAGCCGTCGGCTGCGTGAGCGGCTCTTTGGCGGTGTGACCAGATGGATCTTTGAAAAGCCGACATTGCCGCTGTTTTTGGCTCGATGACGGTTCCGGACCCGCACCGATGCTGTTCAAAGCTCTACTGTGACGCCTGCATTCATACGTAGATGGGCTCCATCGAAATAATCGATCTTACGAAGAGTAACGAACATGAAAAGCATTGCTCGGGAGGCGACGCCCGCCGGAAATCTCTCCAGTCATGCGCGAGGCGGAGGTGGAACGGCCAGTGCGTGACCAGTGTCAGCCTCGACAATGGCGACAGGCTGGAAGTCGGCATCGTCGTCAACGCCGCCGGGCCGAACGCTTGGCAAGGTCGCGGCGCTTGCCGGGCTTTCGCTGCCGGTCGAGCCGCGCAAGCGCAACGTCTTCGTCTTCGAGGCGCGCGAGAAATATTCTGATATGCCGCTGCTGGTCGATCCCTCCGGCATCTATGTGCGGCCGGAAGGCTCGGTCTACCTCACCGGCGGCGCCGAACCGGAAGAGGGCGATGGCCCGGCCGATCCCGGGGATTTCGAGGTCGACTGGCCGCTGTTCGAAGAGGTGATCTGGCCGGTGCTGGCGACCCGCATTCCGGCCTTCGAAGCGATCAAGGCGACCCGCGCCTGGGCCGGGGATTATGATTACAACACGCTCGACCAGAACGCGCTGATAGGGCCGCATCCGGAGGTCGGCAATTTCATCTTCGCCAATGGTTTTTTCGGCCACGGCCTGCAGCAGGGCGCCGGCGGTCGGCAAGGCGCTGGCCGAGCTGATCGTGCACGGCGGCTACCGCACGGTGGACTGCTCGGCGTTTGGGTACAGCCGTGTCGCTGAAGGGCGGGCGTTCAGGGAATTGAATGTGATCTAACGCTGGCGGGACAGCCCCCTCTCTGGCCTGCCGGCCATCTTCCCCGCAAGGGGGGAGACCGGCAGCTTCCCTGGCGGCTCCAAACTTCTAGCCTTGGAGATTGGCGAAGGCAGCGATGACGGCCAATCTCCCCCTTGCGGGCGGTCAGCGGGGTCCTTGCCTTTGGCGATGCATGTCGTGGCTGGACCGGGTGAGGTGAGTCCGGCCCGTCTACCCAGCCTCTGCGCCCGCCCCGAAGCCGCTCGCCCGCTCAGCGCTATGAGCGCGCGCTCGCGAGCGGCTTCGCGAACGCTGCGCTACAGCACGTGCAGGGACGCGACCCCAGTGAAGGCATACTCCAGCGTGGCTTCGCCAATTCCGTTTCGTTGGCCCCCCTCAAGCCGGTCTTCCAACCGAAGGCCGAACGCGCCAATTCGCCAGCCAACTCCATCAACGATTGTCTAAATCCGCAACCGGGGGCGGTTCGCTCGAGCTCGTTTGCTTGAGCACGGCACAGACGGGCTCGCGAGTACGATGCCGCGGAATGGGAACGCACCCATGCTTGGGCACGAGGGCCCCAAGCCAACGCGCATCGCGCCAATCGGCGTCGTCACGTTCGAGATACATCACCGGCTGCTCGGCGCTTTTACGCTCGCATATGCGCCGGCACGCCGCTGGCGATCGATGACGCATCTGCCGACGAGGCCGCTCGTTCCACGAAAAAGCGATAGGCGCGAGATCAATGGGCAACTTCGTCGGGATCGAAAAGAGCGCTAAACCGGGCTGCTAGATCAATCCAGGGTGCCGCGTCGCCGCTCTCTGAAGCTATTCGAACGACCGCCGCCAGATAATCGGTAAAAGCCTTCAGTCTTATGGCGCCTTGCTCTGAGAGGCAGTCAATGGCGTCAAGCCGCTGGTAAACGGCAGCGAGCATATGTTGCACCAAAAGCAGGGAGGATGGGCAAGGGCAATCGCTCTTACTCGCGAGGCGCCTGCACTCGCTGCAAAGCGGCGGAATGTCCTCTAAGGCTAGGTCGCTGGAAAGACGTTGTATGAGATTGTCAGTGGCGTTCCTTGTCGAGAAGCCGTCCACCAGCTCCCCATCGCGTTGGTTCAATGAGATAGCACTGTAAAAGTTCATGGTTCTTCCTTTCCGATGGCGAGGCTAGGCTTCCGTGAGATAGTCGTGGACGACCTTCCCGAGCGCGAGCGTGAGATCTGCGACGAGGTGTACTGCCGAGACTACTTCCAGCACCGGCAGTTCGGCGACGGGGGCAAGCGCATGCGACCAGAGGTTCAGGGCTGCCGGGCCGGTCCAGGCGCCCCTCAAATGGACGTCCTCTAGATGATATTCCACCAGCTCACAGATGCGCGGCGTGCCGTCGACATGCGGGATAATTTTGAGGAGGAAATTCGGTTCAGCGAGCGAGGCCCTCACGCTCGCGAGGTCGGCGGCTCGGTGCTTGTAGCCCATGGTACCCGTCGCGACGCGGACCGGCCCGTAGTCCAGCGTGCCAACAAGGGTATCCGTCTCCGTTCGGAGCGTTGGGCTAGCGAGCTTCTTGGGAAAGCCCCACAACTCGCGTCCGCCCGCTATCGGCGGATGGTCGTCGAGAAACATGCAATGGGTATAGCTCCCTTTGCGGCCACAGAAGGAGACAGGGATGACCTGTCCGCCTTCCGTGTAGTCGCCGAAGCCCGTCGAGTCCGGCATGCGAATGAACTCGAACTTGACCATAGGCTCGCACACCTGAAGCGGCTCCGGCACAAGGTCGCGCAGTTTCTGCGGATCGGTGCGATATGTGATGATCAGATACTCCCGGTTGCGGAAGCGATATGGGCCGGCCGGGTAGGCCGGGCTGGTCAGGGGCATGGCGAAAGCTTTCCCACGGACGGTATCTTGGTGCATGTTTGAAATTCCTTTGTGCTGGATCAGGTGGGCTTAGATCGGTCTGCATGATGGCGGCGAGGCTCTCCGAGGTGCTGTCATAGCCTCGTAAGGGATGCATGGCGTAATCGCGCGTAGCCATTTGCGCTGGGCAATTGCCTTGGGGCGCGAGGCGATGGTCGCGGACGCGGTTCCATGGCTCCGGTTGTGATCGAGAGGCAAGATTCGAGGTAAAGTTATTTTGTTCCTTATTTGAAGGCGCTGCTTCCCGTCTGCCCTCGTGGTAGGAGGAGGTGGAGTGGCGGCCAGCTCCGATTTGTCCTCATGACGGGGTTTGCGGATCGACGCGCATGCGCCATGCCAAATGAGAAATCGTTCGGTGCCCGCAGGACAGACGGCCTCGGCGAGCCAGTCGAGAGAGAAGGTCTTCGCCTCACGCGGATCAGATACGAATTCCCGAGCACTGCGGTGATGTAGCAGGAAGGCCTGCGACGCCACCAAACCTCTGTCGCGAAAATATGGAGGTGACGCGGTATCCGCCGTCTAGCCAGACAGCATACGCAGCATCCGGCAGCACGCACTCGACGGCCTGGCCCCATCGCCGGCTTCAGGAGAAAAGATCAGCTATGAGCCGGCAGGCAGTCGCTGCACGCGGCGGTCAGGTCGTGTAGATCTTCCGCGCACACAGCCGGCGCCGAAATGATGCTAGATGATGAGCCGACGCCAACATTACCGCAGGGGAGACAGCCAAGTCTGTCCTCAAGCGTCTGAAATACATGTCCAAAAGCTGACAGCGACAAAAAACATGTCTGGTCCAAAACAACCGGCCGCCTTGGGCGTGAGGTTTCTCGAAGCCTACTCGTGCAGTTGCTGCGGCTAAGCGCGCTGGCACGGCCTTTGCTGGAGAGGCTGCAATATTGAGTGGGGGCTGACCGCATAAGAACGCGAGACGATTGATGGTCTGCTGCGCCGGCGGCGCGCCCGCTCAACGGTCACGGCTACACCTTGGCAATGGCTGACGCGCGACTTTGCGGTTGCGCCGCCCTGCCGCGCCGATGCGCCCAAAGTTCGTTGATCGTCCGCTCGGCAGATTGAGGAAACCGGCTGTTGACTGCTGCCCAGGCGGAGATGGCTGGGCTCATTCGGACTGTCTTGACTGTCGGTGTCATGAAGCCAAAGACACCATGCTGGACGTTATGCATGACCAAGACGAGTGGGAGTCACAACGAATGATTTTACCGGAACTGCGCTCTGCTATCCCAGCCGGCAGAGTTTTGGAGATAACGACGACCACAGGATGCATCGTGGGATGTTCATATTGTCCGCAGGACAAGTTCGCTGACCGGCAAAGAAAAGTATCTGATACGAAGCATCTTAGTCTTGGAGATTTCAAGCGCTGTCTGGCGCGCGTACCAGCCTCCGTCGACATTAGTTTTGCCGGGTATTCTGAGCCATGGCTCAATCCGGATTGCACCGAAATGGTCGAGCACGCTTCCGCCAAAGGCCACGGCATCAGGATTTTCACGACGCTTGTGGGAATGAAGGGGCAGGATCTACAACGCTTGCAGGCGCTGCGGTTAGGGGTATTCGTGGTTCATGTTTTTGATGATGGCGCCCACATGAATAGCCGCCTTGTCGGAGACAAGTATCGCGATTTGGTTGGTCAACTCGTCGACGCCGACATCCCTTCGATCCGATTCGTGGTTTTGGGTGAGCCCCATCCCGATATCGCCGACATTATCCCTGCCCAAGCCCTAGTTCGCGCGCGACCGGTGAGCAGCAGGGGTGGAAGCGTAGACCCTAAGATTGTAGAACCACGGCAGCCAGTCGTCGGAGCGCTGATATGCGTGGACGAACGGCAGTATCGGAATGTACTCCTTCCAAACGGCGAGGTCACTCTCTGCTCCATGGATTTTGAGCGGCGTCACGTATTGGGCAACCTTCTATGCGACGAATATGGCGATCTCTTTAAAAGCCAAGTTTTTTGCGAAATCGTCGATCGCATGAATGGAGCGGCTGGTTTTCTGCTTTGCAGGATGTGTGAATTTGCCGATCCAAACGATAGAACTGACTGACGCCGGCTGACCGCGGCGGGCCTGAAATGCCGACGTCCCTGAAACGGCAAGATGCACATGCCGCGAAGTCATCGTGTTTTCACGCCACGCTAACACGATCCCGTAGGCGCGGCAGTCAGCCTCGACCATTTCCGAGACGAACTCATCGAAAGTGATCTTCGGCTTCCAATCGAGTTTTGTCGGCTGCCTTAGAGCCATCGCCGATCAGCAGGTCAACCTCGATTGGCCCGAAACAGCGTTTGTCGATCCGGATCAGCGCTTGATTACTCATGCGTTCACGGCCCACCTCGTCAACGCCTTCGCCCTCCCAGACGATTTTCCTTTTCGACTCGCCTGAAGGCAAGCCCCGACAAAGGTGCGGACCGTGTGTGTCTCGCCGGTTGCCAGCACGAAATCGTCAGGTTGATGCTGCAAGATGCGCCACATGCCCTCGACATAGGCGCGCGCCGAGCCCCAGTCGCGCTTTGCTTCCAGGTTCCCGAGATAGAGACAGTCCTGTTTGCCGGCCATGATCGAGCCACCGCACGCGTCACCTTGCGCGTGATGAAAGTTTCGCCGCGCGTCGGCCCTTCGTGATTGAACAGGATGCCATAGAGCCCGTATACCTCGCGGTAGTTCATGGTGATCCAGTAGCCGTAGAGCTTCGCCACCGCATAGCCGCATCCGTCGTGTCGCCGTAATGCAGGACCATGTCGGGATAGTCCTCATGAGGACCTTGATAACGGAAATTCCTTTTCAGGGATCGACACTCGCCGCCGGGGCCAGCCCGCGATGACGGCCGTGTGGAAAGTGCCAAGAGCGCCTGCAACGCTATGAAGTCGAAAAGTACGATTACGTGCAAAAATCGGCGCCGGTGCAAGGTTTCGGCCTCAATGTTGGATACTCGACAGGATCGCAAACCTGCCTTCCGTTGCTTTTGCTGATGTTTTGCTCTGGCACGTTCGATGCAGGGGACCTCCCGAACGCAGCAGCGGACGTCTTCTATGATCAAACCCACGGAAAAATGCTGTCGCCGCACTCATGACCGTGCCCTCGCTGGTCGCCAAGCAGGCCGAAGGTCGGCTCATCACGGTCGAGGCGGGCAACCGAGCCCAATTGCAATGAGGGATAGGCTGCGAAAGCATGTCACTGACCACTCCGGGGTCATCGAGGGGGGATTCTCGATGTCAGCCACGCGCAACATGTCGTCGGCATGAGTGCCGATCTCATCACGGAGCCGGCATCCGCGGGCGTCACACCCGATACTACGAACGCCCGGACAAACTGTTGCAAGTCCTGTGGTGTCGATGATGCGTGCGGGAAGGGCAAGCCCAGCGGCCATGGCCGACATTCGCCGCGTACAGCGCCTGATTGGGAGGCGTCAGCAGGAGCAAGGCACCTGGAGCTCTCTTGCATTGGGATCGGTGCTGGCCCGTCCAATTTGAGCCTCGCGTGTCAGATCCATGAGCAGGTTGGGCACGGGGCACTGTTCTTGGATCGGCAAGTCGACTTCCGCTGGCATCCAGGCACCGCATTCGAGTCCTCAGAACTCCAGGTCAGCCACATCAAGGATCTGGTCACGCTGGTGAATCCGCGATCCGCCTACACGTTCATAAACTACCTGCACGAGAACGGGCGTCTATACCACTTTCTGAATGCACAGTTCGATGCTGTGCTCAGGGCTGAGTTCGAGCAATACCTGAACTGGGCGTTCCGCAGAAACCCACTTGTGCGCGGCGGCGAGACCGTCCACGAGATACGCTATGACGGCGAGTTTCGGGTGCGCACGGACGACGCGGTGCTTAGTGCCAGAGACCTGGTGGTCGGCATCGGCAAGCAAGCGCGGATTCCACCTCAATTTCAGGGCTGGATCGGACGCAACCTGTTCCATTCATCCGATTTGCTGCACATCCATCCTGAGGTGCGACATAAACATGTTTGTGTCGTTGGTGGAGGCCAGTCGGGAGCCGAGGTGCTGTTGCATTTGGTCGGTGGGCCAAGAGAACGGCGGCCTGCCTCGATCACCTGGGTCTCGCAGCGCGAAAACTACCTGCCCCTCGACAACAGCCCGTTCACAAACGAGTTGTTCATGCCCTGTTTTTCGGATCGTTTCGCGGCAATGAGCGAGCCGCAGCGCAAGCTGTTCCTGCGGCGTTTCGTGCTCGCCTCGGATGGTATTTCGGATCGCACTTTGCGCGCCGTCTACCAGGCGCTGTACCGCCACGAATTTCTTGAGCCAGACCTATGTGACATCGCACTGCGGCCGGGTTGCAACGTTTCGCGCTGCATCAACGCCGGCGCGGGTCATAACTTGACGCTGCAGCGCGGCTTGGGCGACGTCGAAGAAGTCACCGCCGACATCGTCATCCTGGCCACCGGTTACGAGAACGCCGTGCCAAGCTTTTTGGAACCGATGGCGGATCGGCTGCAACAGACCGACAATGAGTTGGTCATCAACGAGGATTTTTCGGTGTGCTGGGACGGACCGCGTGACAGACGCATCTTCGTACAGAACGCCAATCCCGGGCAGCGCGGGCTGGCCGATCCGAACCTAAGCCTGCTGGCCTGGCGAGCTCGCCGCATTCTTGACAGCCTTCTACAGCGCGCGCCGTGCGCGAACCCTGAGCATCCTGGCTTTATCAGCCGTACCACCGTCGAGAGCTGGCCCGACCCGGTAGCCGAAGAAATGGGCAGCGGGATATGACTCAGCGACTACTGATCATCGGCGGTGGCGTCCAAGGAATTTTATCCGCCTCCGCTGCGGCGGCGGCCGGAGTCCGCTCCGAACTCATCGTGACTGAACATGCGCTTGGACCTATGGGCGCATCGCTTTATTCTGCGGGCGTCCATTTGCCCCACGGTCGTCGAAACCGGACCAGGTCGCTCACTCGAAAGTGCGCAGTGGCGCTGGCGGCCATGGCTGCGTCGGCCGTCAGCGGAGGCTTCCGGCCCATAGCGAAGCGTGTGGTGGCTGGACCGGGTGAGGTAAGTGATCGGGACCAGCTTAGGGAACCCGAGGACCCGGCGTGGCCTCGGATGGGCAGTCTGGCGCCGAACTTCTGCGGACAGTACCCGTTTTTGAGCATCGATGGACCCGATGCCAGCGACGTGCCCTCCCTGATCGCCCGCCCCGAACGGGAACTTGTCGCAAAGATTCGCGCTGCGCACGCTTGCGTTGCGTCAGGCTGCACGAAGGTCGTCTTTCGGGCAGTCGCACCATCAACAGCATGCTCGGCCGTGACTACTATGCAGACGGACCGGATCGACAGACCTTTACGGGCCTCGGCGATCTCTCCATTGAGGAGGGACAACAAAGCCTTGCAATCCACCCGGAGCGGAACGCACTTAGCGCCGCCGTCTGCATGCCGTGGAGTATCGTCTCCGTGGCCAGCGCCCGACCGCCCCTAACCGGAATGTTTGACCAACCACTCTTTCCAACAGGAGGCTTTTCGCATGTTGACCGATGCACAAAGAGAAAAGTGGCAGAAAGATGGATACGTCAGGCTCGAAAGGTTCTTCGATCCCGCGGCTTTGAAAGGTATTTCCAGATTTGTTGAAGACATATCACGCTGGGATGTCAGCGATGATAAATGGCTCATGTGGTTCGAGAAAACGACGGACAATCGGAAGATTATCTCCAAGGCCGAGAATTTTCTCGACTTCCATGAGCCATTGCGTCTTCTCCTCCTAGAAGATCAGCGCATGAAGTCTGCGGTCGAGGATTTGCTTGGCGAAGATTCGCGCAGGCTTAAGGAGTTGCTGATCTTCCACTATCCCGATAGCGGCGGTTATCGCCCGCATCAGGACATTTATCACATTCCACACAGGCTGCCCGACCGGATGGTCCATGCGATCGTTGCCATAGGCATTGACGATTCCGACCCGGACAATGGTGGCCTTTTCTTCAGCCCCGGCAACCACAAGAAGGGGGTATTTCCCATGGATGCCGGCGGGGTGATGGATCCTGAGGTCGCCGAAACATTCTCCTGGGAACCCGTAGTATGGAAGGCTGGCGACATCTTCATCTTCGACGATTATGCACCGCATTACTCGAAGCCGAATAAAAGCAATCGTTCGCGGCGGACGCTCTACTTGGTGTTCCAGCGTGCTTCGACCGGTGGACCGACCCGCGCTGAATATAACGTGCTTAAGCGCGCCCTTAATCCGCCGGAGGGCAAAGTGGCTGATCTCGACAACCTCAAGCCCCCAAACGGTATTTTCTATCGCGATTGAGCTCACGGAACCAGGCGGGAATGCACACGAAACTGATCGGCCGCCAAAAAAATGCGCGCGGAGCATGGTTTTGATTGCCGGCTACTGGAGCATCGCCTGCAGTCCGTCACGACGCTTCGGTATGTCGATGTGGAGGTGTCGCCGGGCGCTCTTCTGTGACGCCTAAAGCTCTCTCTGGCGCCCGTTAGTTTCGCCCGCCTGGGGCCCAGAGCCGGACTATTCTGACGGGGGGCCAACGTGTCGGGCTGCCGCTCTCTTCGCAACTTGCAGCAGAGGCTGTTGCGCCGGCAGCCGAAGAGACCACTGTTTTGACAGCTGAGGTTCGTCATGCGGAAATCCACGTTTTCTCGAACGCAGCTGTCGCGGGCGTTCGGTATCGACATGGCTGCGCTTGGGACGGGAAGCGCGGGCACCGGGTTTTCATTTGGCAAGGTGGCACCAGGCGTCACATCCGAGCCCCATCGGCACGACGAAATCGAGGCCTTTGTGGTCCTGTCTGGAGTGGGCAAGGTCAGGACCGACCTTGGGGAAATCTCGGTCGCAGCCGGCGATGTCGTTCTGTTCCATCCTTTTGAAGCGCATGTGCTGCACAACGATGGGGACGAAGACCTAAATTTCGTCGATGTCTACTGGCGCGACGGCAAGGCCGCCCTCGAAGCTGCTGCACAGGCCGCGACTCCCCGCGGGCCGATCTTCGTCTTCTCCACGCCGCCGACGCCTAATGGCGATCTGCATCTGGGGCATCTTTCTGGCCCTTATTTTGGCGCCGAGGTCTACACGCGTTTCCTGCGCATGAAAGGGGTCGAAGCCTATCACCTGACTGGAAGCGACGATTACCAGAGCTACGTGGCCACGCGTGCCGATGCCGAGCAATCGACGCCCGCAAAGGTGGCGCGCCACTACGGAGACGAGATTCGAGCCACGCTTGCGCTTCTCGACTGTGAGGTCCACAGCTTCCTTCCCACTTTGGGCGATAGGGCTTATGCAGAATTTCAAGCCGGGTGTTTCCGTAGTCTTCTGAGCAGCACGGCGGTAGATCTGCGCCAGAGCCCTGCGCTCTTCGATGCTGTGACAGGCGACTACCTTTACGAGCCGGATGTAAGCGGCCTCTGCCCCGATTGCGGTGGCTCCGCTGCTGGCAACATCTGCGAGGAATGCGGCGCGCCGAACCTATGCCACGACCTAGATGCAGTCCGGTCGCGGCGCTCGGCCGAGGCGCCGGTGGTCGGCTCCGTGCGCCGTCCCGAACTTGCGCTGGAACGGTGCTACGTCAATATCGACCGGCATTTAAGGGCGTCGGGCGCCCCCGTTCGGATCATGGACCTCTTCGCGCGTCTACGCCAACGCGGCGACCTTTCCGTGCCCATTACCCACCCCTCGAACTGGGGCCTGCCGGCCGAAGGGCTCCCGGGGCAGGTGATCTGGGCTTGGCCGGAGATGGCTTTCGGATTTCTTTACAACATCCAGACGCTAGCTACATCGCTCGGTCGAGACTGGAATGCGGCCCTGCCCAGCAATGACTGGCAGATTGTCCATTTCTTCGGCTTCGATAATTCCTTCTATCACGCCCTGCTTTATCCGGCGCTTTATGCTGAGGTCTTCTCCCACTGGACCCCGCGCATCCGGTATCATGTGAACGAGTTCTACCTGCTCGACGGCCAGAAGTTCTCGACCAGCCGCGGTCATGCGGTCTGGGGCAAAGAGGTTCTGGGCCCAAAGACAGTCGATGTCGTCCGTCTTCATTTGGGCCTGACACGCCCGGAAGGTGAGCGAACGAACTTCACGCTGGACGCGCTACGCCGCACCGAGAACGAGGTGTTCCAAGGGATCTGGCTGAATTGGCTTGATGCGCTGCACCGGGAAATCAAGCAGGACTTTGGCGGCTGTGTGCCCGACGCAGGCGACTGGGCCCCCGCCGATCGCGCTTTCTTTGCTCGGATAGAGATCCATCGCGCGGCGATGGAACGCGTCTATTCGGACGATGGCTTCTCGGTCCGGCAAGCGGCCGCGCAGGCCTGCGATTTCGTCAGCGATTGCGTAGTCTACCGACGGGCGCAAGACTATGAGGCGGCGCGACGTCTCTATTCCGCCCGCACCCGCACGTCGCTCGCCCTTCAGACGACGGCCGCTGCGATCCTGGCACAGACACTCGCGCCGCTGATGCCCCGATTTGCCAGCACGCTGGCGCGAGGTATCGAGGGCGTCTCGACCGAAACATGGCCCACGTCCGTCCGGCGCCTTGCGCCAGGAACGACCTTTGATCTCGGACCCGTGCTAGGCTTCTACGCCAGAGCAGAGCTTCCTGTTCTCAATGAGGAGGAGGCATAATAGCCTATCGTGATTTCGACCAGATTTGGGCGGCAATCAAAGCCGAGGATGCCGAAGCTTTACTCGCTACCACTGGCTGCCCGAAGGCCACTCCCAGACCATAGGTACAAACACTGGCCGGACTTAACCAACATATCGTCGAGACGCCGGCCCGCGCCTTGGAGGATCGCTCGGTTGACAGCTTTCGGGCGCTTGCCATTCGTGCGGCAAATGCCGAGCGGGCTGCACTGCGCTGGCCAACTTTTTCGGAATCGCGGAATTTCCGACCTGTAGCCAGCCGATCAAGAAGGTCATGCGGTTCGGGGCGCTGGGTCGGCCTAGCGCGCCCGCGCATCGCTGGCGTCGAATGATGCTAGATGAGCCGACGCCAACATTACCGCAGGGCAGACAGCCAAGCCGCTCTCGCCCTCAAGCGTCTGACGCATGATGCGTGTCCAAAAGCTGACGCGGCAGAAGACATGTCGGGTTCAAAACAACCGGCCGTCTTGGGCTTGTGAGGTTTCGAGGCAGAATCATGCATTTACTGCGGGCAACGCGCTGGCATGACGTTTGCTGGTTGAGATCGGCAATAATGAGTGAGGGCTGATTGCATGAGAACACGCCAGACTTTGATGGCTCCTAACCGGTGTGTTCCGTTCTGAGAGAACCAGCTCGCGCATAAACGTCAGGAAAGGTGTGGGAATGGAGAACAACATGTTGCGTAGAGAGTCCCCGGCTCCTCTGATCAAAGTGGACGACTGGCTGCGTGGCTAACCTCTCACGAACTTTCAGCCCGGCAAGGTGTCGGGATGACAAGTGGAATCGAACCCTGATCAATTCGCCCATTTTCTGCGGCGCGCTCGCAGTAACTGTGTTCATGGAGCACAGGGTCGACGGTTTGCTCCAGGTCAGGGCTCGGACCTTAGACTTCCAACCGAATAGCCGCGGCGGCGATATTCGACGCGAATTTGGCCCGTCGTTGAAGACGTCACAGTCCAGGACCTGTTCAAGGTCGGCCACAGGGGCAGCATTTACGTGGAATCGGCCTGGCGAGGCCGGACGTCGGCTGCGTAAGCGGGCTCGAAGTCAGCGTAACCGAAAGCAGAAATCCTCCGTTGAGGACGAGACCTGAAATTGAGGAAACGAAATGTCTCACGCAGCGCTTGGCCCTGCTGTCAACAAGGATGGCGAGGCCCTTGCCCGCCCGTTCGTCAAATGCCTCCTGCGGCTGATCCGTGCTCAGGATTTCCACGGCTCATGCCAACGGAAATCGGACACCGGGCTGCTGGCCGATTTCATTATCACCGAGGAACTGCGCCGGAATATCCACTCATTGGCAATCGGGATCCGGACGTGCTGTGGAGGCTCGACATGTTTTAGACCGTAGCGGAGCTGGCGATCGAGGAGCGCTCAGGCGTGATGACATTGTCAACAACAGAAATCAAACGTCTGTCGAGACGTCTACCGATTAGGCTTCGAGACTCTCCGGAAACTCGCGGATACCGGCGCGAAACTGGTCGGCGATGCGACTGCTATTGCCTATCCCGAAGTGGCGCGGGCGTGAAGAAACCCATTTTCGAGGAAGGATCATGTCAAACCTGGATGAGATGGCGAAGAAAGTCCGAAAGCTTCAACTGCGCGCTGCAATTGCCAAGACGAACTTGCGCGACCTTGCCGAGGGTCTCCCGGTCAAATGGATTGAGATAGAGGAAGTCGCCGAGAAAACGCATGCCGTTTATGCCGAGTTGGATGGTGCCAGGAGAGAGCTTGCCAAAATGAAGACTTTGCGATGAGGAGCAAATTCATCAGCCGCGACGGCTCCATATGGGTGCCGGAATATCTGATCGCTATCGATGGCAAGATCTGTATCGGCTGCGGCCGCTGCTTCAAAGTCTGCTCGCGCGAGGTCATGCATCTTTACGGCGTCGATGACGCGGGTGAAATCCTCGGCGCCTGCGACGCCGATGACGACGATTTCGACGGCGAGCTCAATCGTATGATCATGGTTGTCGACCATGCCGGCCGCTGCATTGGCTGCGGAGCCTGCGGCCGCGTCTGCCCAAAGAACTGCCAGAACCATCTCGCGGCCGACCAGATCGCAGCATGAGCTGCATGATTTGACGAGACAAAATCAGGAGAACGGCATGCGCCTCATCATCTTTTGTCGGCTCCTCGGGCTGGTCCTGTGCGGCAACGCTGCTACCGTTTACTTCGCTTCGCAGTCGATCCGTCTAACCGTCGTCGCCACGCTGGCCTGCTCGCTGCTGCTCCAAATGGTTTATTTCGCAAGTGTGCTCTTTCTGATTTGGCGATCCAGCCGCGCTGGCAAAGCCGGGCAAGGGGCTGAGTTTTTCGATAGGTCCCAGGAAGCTCGGTACCAGTCGCCCGACGATGATGAGGGTAGGAATGAAACTCAAGATGTACCCCAGCGCAATCAAACGCTCGGCATATCGCTGCTCCTCCCTTGAGGCGCCGTAACAAGATCAGAGCTCAGATTCATCCCTTTGTTCAAGTTTGATTATTCAGGCCATGGTTCCCCGGTAAGGGTCGAAGGCGACGGCATTCTCATCGTTCTACCGCCCAGGGGAATGCAGTTTCGGTTCTCCGGGCGGATTCGCCGATGACGGTCCTGTGTTTCGGCGTGCGATTTTGACACCTGAGGCGGGGAATCGGCGTCCAATTTTGACCCCCGGTTGGAGAGCGCCCTAGGTGTGGACACTGATCAGGCTGCGGTTTTGCCCATCTGCCGGATGTGTTGATCCTCGCGATCATCTGCGCGACCGCATTCGCCGCGCCGTCTCTCGTGGCCGCGCCGTCTTGAATTGAAGGTACAGACAGTTCCTCTTTTAAAAGCGACATCCGCCCTGTCCATCAGCCGGAGAACAGTCGGAGCTAAAACCCGGTCACCACCAGTTCGCCAGGTCGAAATGGCAGCGAACGACCCTGCGGGTCGGGTTCCGGCGTAGGTCGATGCCGAGAGGCACGTTCGGCATTGTCCGATAACCGACAATGTCGGGTATGCAACGTAGAGGAAGCTGACTCTTGGGTGTTTTTTAAATGCTTTTTGGCTTGGCACGGTACATGCTCGTTATTGCGCAAAACGCACGGATTGAGTGTCCCACCGCCACGAAAGTCGCTAGCTTACGCCACCTCCCAAGGCGAACCCGGCCCGGCAGGGAGCTCCGTCTCTGCCGGGCATGCCTTTCAGAGGACTCGCGTTCGGAACAGCAGCAAGTTCACGTCAGCAACACCGACACAGATTACTAATCAGTTGCTGGATACCGCTAGGACCGACACGCTCGTCAACTACAATCCGACGACTTACGGCTGCGGCGAGGCCAGCCTTTCGAGGGCATTGGCACCCGTTTCGATCAGGTAGACGAGCACTTCGATCGAGCAGCTGAAACCTCTGTGAGGCGTTGAGCGCCACAAAAATCGCCTCGCGGAATTCGGCTCGGCAACCGTGCAGTTCCTGCCGGTCCAATCGCAAACAAGAGCCACTGCGTTTTTATCGAAGTCTGTTGGTTTGGCGGTCTGGCTGCACTTGCAAAGCTGGAAAAAACGCAGATGCCGACCGCGTGTCGTCGTAGGTTTCCTGGGCGATGGCCGCCTCATCGCAGCATGGCGACATGTGGATCGCTTCGTCTCAATCGCAAGGAGAGCGCTGGAAATCCCCAAAGCTCTGATGGGTGGTCGGAGAGCGCGGCCGACCAATCCAAGCAGCGCTTATGGAACGAGTTTTGCGTGGCTATTTCAGCTGAATGATCATCGCCGGAGAGAATATGCTGGAAAAATTCGAGCGTTACCCGCTCACCTTTGGACCCACACCCATCGAGAAGCTCGACCGGCTCGGCAAGCATCTGGGTGGCAAGGTCGAAATCTACGCCAAACGCGAGGACTGCAACTCCGGTCTGGCGTTCGGCGGCAACAAGCTGCGCAAACTCGAATATATCATCCCCGACGCGATCGCGTCAGATGCCGATACCCTTGTCACCGTCGGCGGCGTGCAGTCCAACCATACGCGCATGGTCGCCGCCGTTGCCGCCAAGATCGGCATGAAATGTCTCCTGGTCCAGGAGAGCTGGGTTCCACATGAGGATGTCGTCTACGACCGGGTCGGCAACATTCTCTTGAGCCGCATCTTGGGCGCAGAGGTGCGTCTGGTCGACGATGGCTTTGACATCGGTATCCGCCGCAGCTGGGAAAAAGCGCTCTATGAGGTCAAGGCAAGGGGCGGCAGGCCCTATGCGATACCGGCCGGGGCGTCTGTTCACCCGAATGGAGGCCTCGGCTATGTGGGGTTCGCGGAGGAAGTGCGCGGCCAGGAGGAACAGCTTGGGTTTGCCTTCGACTACATGGTCGTTTGCACGGTCACCGGTTCAACGCATGCTGGCATGCTCGTCGGATTCGCCAAGGACGGTCGGCAGCGCAACGTGATCGGTATCGATGCCTCTGCTACCCCGGCCAAGACCAAGGCGCAGGTGCTTAGCATTGCCCGACATACGGCGACCCTCGTCGAGCTCGGATCGGAACTTGCCGAGGATGACGTGGTGTTGCTCGAGGACTACGCGCACCCGCGGTACGGCATTCCATCCGAGGAAACCAAGGAGGCGATCCGTCTGTGTGCGCGGCTCGAGGGTATGATTACCGATCCCGTCTATGAGGGCAAATCGATGCAAGGGATGATTGACCTCGTTCAAAAAGGCTCTTTTCCAGCGGGCTCGAGGATACTTTACGCGCATCTCGGCGGCGCGCCGGCCATCAACGGTTATGGCTACACCTTTCGCAATGGCTGATGCTCGACAGATTTCCACGTGCTGTGCCTGCCGTAACAGCGCTGCGCCAGGTTTGACCGAAGGCCCGTTGGCAAACTTCAGCGGACAGTTGTTAACTGCCGCCACGACGTGGGGTCGTCGTGGTGCTGCCATGCTTGGCAGCAATTGCCTGTGCTCAATGTGTCCTGAAGCCGCATAAGAAGGGAGAAGACATGGCCGTTTGACTTTTTTGTCATTTTGCGGAGCGGCGATAATCGCCGTAAATTTGATAAATTGTAAGCCACCGAAGATATCCGCAGGCGAGTGGTATCTACTTGAGCAGGTATGGAAGCTGTGACCAAGCGTGCTCGAGCGGGTCGTCGTCGGCGACACATCGCCGGACACCCCCAGCGCGGCGGTGAACTGGGCCAGCAGGGGGGGAGGGAAGAGGCGTCCCCCGCGACGTGACAGCGGGCAGTCGGTATCCGGTTTGTGCTCATACCTATTGCGAGCGTCGACGAGACTGTCGTCCCTTCGGCAATTTTGACCGAAACGGCGCGTTCAGCCGGCGCGTTGCCTTCGGGCGGGTTCGTCCACCTGGCGCTCTTTTGGTACTACGTGCGGAGGGGTTGGGGCTACGACGTTGCTGAGCCGCTCTATACGGAGGGGCGCGCGCGGCGAGGCGACGATGAGGTCGAGTTGTGGCACCATGCGCGCTGCGGCTGTGCGATCCGAAGCCGCGTGGTGCGCTGCAACGCGAAGGCGCCAATCCGGCTGACGTCAACGGACAGTGCTTTCTGGATCTCAACAACCCTTTCGCCATTCTGATTCATAGCGATGGCCTTGCCGCGCTCAGTTGCTGATTGCGGGCCCTCACAAACGTGGTACCAACATGGTGTGTAATGATTTTACTGAACTGCCTTGTAGAAGCCAATTTCGGCTGGGCCAAGCCATCCGCATCATTGGCATCGGTCTTGTTGAGCGGTTCGTTCAATATCTTTTGCGCATGCCGGCTTCAATGCAGATCACCGGCACGCCTCGGCCGCCAGCGCATGAAAGAAGCACTCGACAAAGGCCCCGTCTCGAACACGACGCGCTTAACGTGCGGGGCGCGCTTGCGGATGAGTTGCGCAACACCTTTGGATCCGAAAGACACTTACCCCCGCGAGATCCGCTTTCCCCGCTGTCGGATCGCATTATCGTTCAATGAAACATCAGGCGCATTGGTCCATAGTTGCTCTCCGTTCGATGTTTGGGCCCGGTCCCATTCGTGAGCCTGCTTTTCCATCTTATCGGGGCAACCACCCCCGCCAGCCATTATTCGTATGAGAATTGGATTCGCATGAGAATTGGCCGAGAGCGAATCGCGCCGCGATCACCCCATGTTTGAGGCGTAGCAAGGTGCATCAATCGCTGCCCACCTACCGATCCTGGTAGTTTTTGAGAATCCCATCTCCGCATAGTTTGTGGAGCGGTCATCGCCGGCTATCCCAGTCGAGCGCCTGCCGCGATCTCAACGGGAAGACGCCATGAATAACGCACCCCTCATCGCACAGCTTGCAATTACTAATGACGTGATTGGTGGGACATGAGCGCAACCGTTCTGAAATTCGGGGGGTCTTCTTTTCTGCATCCTCAAGACTATGGACGAGTTGCTGGGCACATAGCCGACCGGCTGGCGGCTGGCGAAAACAAAATTGTTGCCGTGGTCAGCGCGATGTCGGGAACAACTGGCAACCTGAAAGCAGTCATGCTCGACGTGAACAAGCAAGCATCGCCATGGAACCTCGATGCGGCACTTGCAACCGGAGAGATGCTCAGTGCTTGCCTGTTGGAAGCCGCCATCAGCCGATTAGCGATTCCCGTAATGTCTTTGAACGGCTATTCCCTTGGAATACGCACGAATTCAAACTTCGGTCGCGCGTCGATAGAAAGCGTAGATCCTAAGCCAATTATGGCAGCATTGCAGGAGCATGAAGTTGTCGTTGCCGCAGGCGCGCAGGCAATTGATCAATCCGGTAGGTTAACGTTTCTCGGCAGAAACAGCTCTGATCTGACAGCTATCGTAATTGCATCCATGTTAGGAGAGCACGCTTGCGAAATCTACTCGGATGTTCCGGGCGTCTATACGGCAGACCCTTATCTCGTCCCGGGGGCACAAATGATTCCGGAGATTGCCTATGCGACACTTGCGCAGATGTCGCGACATGGCGCAAAGGTACTGCATCACAGGGCGGTGGATTACGCCGAAAAGCATGCGGTGACCATTGTTTGCAAATCGCTCGCCCACGACGGTGTCGTCACGGGCACTATTGTAACGGGCCATGGGAACGCCCGTTCCGTGACAGTGGCTCGCGACGCCGCGGTGTTATCGTGCGCCAGCCTGGCAGAACGCGACAACCTCTGCGCGCTTCTTAATCAACACGACATCAGCGTCATCTGCATGGAGGACAAAGACGGGGCCTGCATATGCATTTTAAGCGATATTGATTTCGCAATGCGGTTTGTCGAGCTGGCGGACAATCGCTCGGTCGCCATTGGATCAAGAACCGCGGTGACACAGGCTGATTCTTCAGAGTCGCGCGTCCACTTGGAAGATGATTATGAGCGCGCCATTTCCCTGGCGCGCCAGATTCACGAACGAATGTATCCTGGAGCGGTTGGCGAACCGTTTGGGTGGAAAATGTCTAAACAGCGCTCACCTTATAGTTCGCTGCTCATTCGCGCGAAATAATCGCCAGGAAATCCGCAGTAGCCGCCTCTGCCGATCGCCAAACGGCGTCGCTCTGCCGCCCTCTTGGGAATGCAGTATCGTCCAGCCGCTACGAGCGGCTGCAAAAGACGCGAGCAATGCCCACCAGATCAAACGCGTGGCGGTGGAGGATCGGCCTCTCTTCAATAGCCCAGTTCAAGCACGCCACGTCGAAACCGAGCGTCAGAGGGTCTTTGCCAGCATCTCGCGCAGCTTTGACACTGCCATCATCGACTCCGCCATAAATCTCAGGCGCGCCTGCCGCTCATCGAGCGCCTTGAGCCCGCTTGGTATCCGACACCTCAATGGCCCATACTTCTTGGCGGCGGGTGTAGAAGGTCGCGTCGCTGACGCCGTATTTGCTGCACAGGTCGGTCGCTGAAAGCCCGGCCAGGTGCTCCTTCAAAATGCCGATGATCTGTCAAAAAAAGCGATCGCTTCATTGCTATATTAGTCTCCTTCTCTTTCGGGCTGGCCTGAGGCCGGTCCGAGTTTCGACTTCTTTTTTAGGCAGGGCGGTAGCACGCCGGCTAATCGACGTGGCCTGGAGAGCGCGCGCAGATGTCTATATGACCCACGAATTAAACTGAGAAACATTGTAGACGCTAAACATTTGTTACCGAAGTTAAAATTTACGACGAGCTAGTGTAATCTGCACTTAACCTAAAATAACTTCACGCGTTGCAATGATGTGATAGAGATTTGGCGATGTCGGCGTGCCCATGGCGGCCCGCAGAGACACAGATTTACAGCTGGCAACTCTGTGCACCTGTGCATAAGTGGACAACATCCAGTGCAAATGGCTGCGGAGGAAAGACCATGGGGCGCCCGCCGATAACTGCGGTCTCTCAGCTTCGAGGGCTGGCACCGAGAGTGTCCGACCAGCTTTCTTTGGTCTCGTCGATGCATTTCCCGAAGGCAGCCAAGGAGGCGCTTGCGGTCGAGTTAGGCCGATTTCTCGACCATACTGATGGTGTTTCTCAATCCGAGCAGTTGTTCGACCTGTTATCAGCTTTTGCTCTGAATTTTGATTGCCCGTGGATCGCCTATGGCTCTCTTACACCCGACCAAAGATTTTTAAAGCCGGTCCAACGCGGTCCGGCGGTCCTGCTGAACTATCCTGAGGAATGGCAGGAGCGTTATTTCAAAATGGGCTATGACAGGATAGACCCCATCATCAAGACGAGTCGAAAGCGGGCGGGCGCCTTTCGATGGAGTGACGTATACAACGACGCAAGCACGACTGAAGACGAACGGCGCGTCTTCGACGAGGCTGCGACGTTCGGGTTAAGATCGGGCGTTAGCGTTCCATTGCACGGTCCCGATGGCAGCTTTGCGATCATGAGCTTTGCTCAACCCTGGGACCGCGAATTCCAAAATAGAACGGTCACCTACTTACAACTTGCAGCGTTTCATTTCCACGTGAGGGTCGCGAAATCCGAGAATTCGCGTGGCGTCGGGGAAACTCCCAGGCTTTCTCTAAGAGAGAGGGAGTGTATTTTGTGGGCGGCGAGAGGTAAATCGTCGTGGGAAATTGGAAACATTTTAGGTATATCGGTGAATACCGTAAATTTCCATATAAAAAACGTAATGCAAAAATTAGATGTCGGCAGCAGAACGGTCGCTGCCATAAAAGCCGTAGGATTCGGAATTATTGACTTGTAAAAGCGACATCCAAAAGACGTCATGCCTGAGTCACGATCTGCCAGTCCCGACGGCCAAGAAGCGCGCATTCTTAAATTCAGGCATGTAATCGGTCGCGCCGAGAGTTTTTCTTAGCCTGCATCTTGGGGCGGTGGATGGATGCTTCGTTCCGCTCGTTGAGATCGCGGCCTCTGCGTTAGCTAGCCGGGAGCCACTGTCGGGTACCCGTTCAGGGCGGGGTGTTCGTGTGGAGTATCCGGCTGGCACGGTCACACATCCAAGGCCGAATAGGCTAGGAATCTATGGTGGAGAGTAAAGATATCCGGACTGCCTCAGCCTCGACTGGCCGCCGACGCCAGATCTGTGCTGAGGCTGATCGACGGACCGATCAACGGCGAGCGGTTCGGGCTCTATGTCGAGCAGGTTCTGGTTCCGACCCCCAAACCTGGTGACATCGTGATCATGGACATGTGTGGACGCCCCAGTCAGCGCAAGAAGAATCTTTTATGAAGAATGAGGAGCGTGGTCGGGTGCAGACATGTGTCCGGCCTCCGATGCGGCGTTCGACATGCCGCGGGCCTGTATGGGAGTTCGCGGATCGGGTCCAATTCAACCTCGCGCGCTCAAGACGCATATCTATGATCTGGTTTTCCCGATCCCCTGTCGTTGACCGTTGCGCCATACTCTCCGTTCGACCTTCTCACACTTTGGCAGTCCGCTCCGGGGAGCGGACTATCCCGCCAAGGCTGGTGCCCGATAGGCCCTCCCTTGGCCATTAATGCCCAGACGATGCGCGCCGTCTCATTGGCAAGGGCGACGATCACCAGCATGGGCGGCTTGCGGCTCAGCATCCGCGAGAGCCACGGATCAGCCGTCGCGCCCTTGCGCTGGCCCCAATGATCAGCAGCCGACGCAGCGTTCGTTCGCCCATTCGGGACATTTCGCCAAGCTTCTGCTTTCCGCCCGTGGACCGTTGCAGCGGCGTGAGGCCAAGCCATGACGCGAAGTCGCGCCCTCTCTTGAAGGTTGCAGCCGAAGGAGCCAAGGCTGCAAGAGCTGTTGCGGTAACCGGCCCTATCCCAGGAATCGTCATCAACCGTCTGGTTTCTGCATCTTCCCTGGCGCGTCGGGCGATCTCTCGGTCGAGCATGGCCACCCTCTTGTATCTGCACGGAGCTGACTTTGTGCGATGGAAGCGACTGAGCCTCGAACCGGACGGCCATCCGATTCGAGGCTTGGCGAAGTCGCCCGACACCCCTGCGGCTACAACCGTGGATGAGCCTGGGATCTTCGCCTTCGTCACGCACGACCGAATAGTCGCTTGGCTCCAATCGCACGCACAAGGCAGGTTACCGTGAACACGACGCTGTGTGGAATAGATATTTCGAAAGACTGGCTCGATGCTCATATCGAGCCGATGGGAGCGGCAAACCGCTTCACCAACGATGCGGCAGGCATCGCCGATCTGGCCGCCTGGTGTCAGAACCATGACGTCGAACTCGTCGTCATGGAGGCCAGTGGCGGCTACGAACGGCTGGCCTTCCTGCTGCTGTGGGAGATGGGTCAGCCCTGCGGCATGGCCAATGCCAGGAGTGTTCGCTACTTCGCCGAGGCAATGGGCTTCCTGGAGAAGACCGACAAGATCGATGCCGCCGTGATTGCCCGTTATGGTGCCGTCAAGCGGCTCAAGCCGACGCTGCCGCCGAGCGCGGCTCAGCAGCGGCTGACGGCGCTGGTTGCCCGGCTCTCCCAGGTGACCGGCGATCTCATCGTCCAGAAGCAGCGCAAGAGCGCCGCGGCCGACGCCGAGACCATTGCCGGCCTCGATGAGGTCATCGCCCTCTTCAAGCGCCAGAGCCGCCAGCTCGAGGGTGAGATCGCCTCGCTCATCGACGACGATCCGCTGTGGGCATGCCTCGACAGGGCCTTCCGCTCGCTCAAGGGTGTTGCTTCTCGCACTGTGGCACGGCTGATGGCGCAGTTGCCCGAGATCGGCGTCCTCTCCAACAAGGCCATCGCCAAGCTCGTGGGCCTGGCGCCGATCGCCAACGATAGTGGCAAGCGCAACGGCCGACGCCCGGTGCGCGGGGGTCGTGCAGGGCCGCGCGGCGTCCTCTTCCTCGTCGCCAGCATCGTCGCCAAATATGATCCGCATCTGGCCGCTTTCAAGCAACAGTTGCAGGCTGCCGGAAAGGAGAAAATGGTCATCCGCATTGCACTCGCTCGCAAGCTGCTCGTCATTCTCAATGCAAGCGAGCGGAGTTGCTCGACGAGCAGACACAGGATCGGCCGGGCGGCTTCGGGGATGGCAGAATCCTTGTCCTCGATCGCCGCGACAAGCTTAGTCACATGGAAGAGACCCTGTGCGGCCACCAGCCCGAATTCAGCAAGATGGCCTCTTACCGCATTGATGGTTTGGGTCCGCTGACGCACCACAAGATCGCGAACGCGAAACACCATCGCTGCGGCCTGCTGCTCTTCGCTCTTCACTGCAACGAACCGCATGGTCGGTCGATATCGTCTGCGACGTGATCGGCGAAATCCTCAATCCTCGATGCCGTCACCGCAAACCGAATGCGCCAATTAACTTCAAAACGCCGGTCACCGGGCGCAAGCTTACCGGCATTGACGAGATACAGGCCATCGACATCCTTCTCCGGGCGGATCAACGGGACGATCGAATTCGCATCAAGATGCTTCGCAGCGGCAGCTGCGCGGGTATCGCGTGGATGGACGCATACTGTTCAGAGAGGCCCCCAGGGCTGCGAGCTCGCTTGCGTCCTTTGCGCCGCAGCGTGTGCTGGATGGAGTCGAAGCCGCCTTCCTTGGCCACGCGGCCCTTGGCGCCGAGATAGGCGTGGCTAGCCGGATCGTCACCGACAATCACCACGGCAAGCCCTGGTTTGACACCCTTTGTTCGCTCGAGATCAGACGCCGCTTGCTTCACCGCTTCAATAACGGTTGCCGCTACCTGTTTGCCGTTAATGATATGCGCCATCGCTCAGCCCATGCGCTCAGAAGCGTAGCTTCCCGGACTTGCCGGGAAGACGACGGTTCGATGGCCGTTCAGGAAGACGCGGTGATGGATATGGGCATGGATGGCGCGTGCCAGAACCTGGCTTTCGACGTCACGGCCGATCGAGATATAATCCTCGGCGCTCTGCGCATGGGTGATGCGGGCGGTGTCCTGCTCGATGATCGGGCCTTCGTCGAGATCAGCGGTGACATAGTGTGCCGTTGCCCCGATCAACTTGACGCCTCGCTCATAGGCTTGCTTGTACGGGTTGGCGCCTTTGAACGAGGGCAGGAACGAGTGGTGGATGTTGATGATGCGGCCCGACATCTTCTTGCACATGGCATCGGAAAGAACCTGCATGTAGCGGGCAAGCACGATCAGGTCGGTGTCGGTCTGCTCGACGATTTCGAGGATCTGGGCTTCTGCCCGCGGCTTGTTCTCCTTGCTCACCTTGATGTGGTGAAAGGGAATGTCGTGGTTGACCACGACCTTCTGGTATTCGAAATGGTTTGAAACGACGCCAACGATGTCGATAGGCAGGGCGCCTATCTTCCAGCGGTAGAGCAGGTCGTTGAGGCAATGGCCGAAGCGCGACACCATCAGCAGCACCTTCATGCGCTTGGTGGCATCGCGGATCTCAGCATCCATCGCAAACTTTTCGGCGATCGGCTGAAGGCCTTTCACCAGGTCGGTCTGGCCGGCACCTTCCTCGGAGATGAAGGAGACACGCATGAAAAACCTGCCCGTGTCGAGATCGTCGAGCTGCGAACTATCGACAATGTTGCAGCCCTGGCCGGCCAGCAGAGTCGCAATCGCAGCAACGATGCCGCGAGTCGATTTGCATGAAACGGTGAGTACGTAGTGCGTCATCTTAAACTCGCTTTGTTTTAATACTAGGCGTTGTACTCACAAGCACAGATGGAGCTTCTCCTGAACGCCAACGTCGCTTTTTTTGGCCCGGAGATTATCCGCGATTGAAGCAAATCACTTTAGGCTGAGTCATCTCTTCGTATGCAAAGCGAACGCCTTCCCTGCCCATGCTGCCGTATTTGAAGCCGCCGAAGGGCATGGCGTCGAAGCGGTAATCGGAAGAATCGTTGATCATTACGCCGCCGGCCTCGATCTTCTTTGCCGCCTCAAGCGCGACAGAGAGATTGTCGGTGAAGATGCCGGCATGCACGCTGTATTCCGGTACGTTGGCCATCTCGATGGCCTGATCAAGCGTATCGAAGGGAGCAAGCATGACGACTGGCGCGAACACTTCCTCATGCCACAGCCGGCAGGTCTGAGGCGTGCCCTCCAGCACAGTCGGATGATACAGGGAGCCCTCGCGGCGGTGCCCGCACAACAATTTCGCACCCGCGTCAATCGCTTCATTGACTGTCGTTTCGGTGCGTTCCGCCGCCTCTTTTGAGATCATCGGACCAACGTCGGTATCCTCGTGTGACGGATCGCCTAGCCTCAGCTTTTTCACTGCCGCGACGAAGGCATCGCGGTACCGTTCATAAAGCGCCGCCTGCACCAGAATGCGCTGGGCGCCGATGCAGTTTTGTCCGGCCGCCCAGAACGCTCCGGAGACCGAGCCTTCGACCGCTTTGTCGAAATCGCAATCATTCATGACGATGACGGGCGCATTGCCGCCCAGTTCCATCGCCAGTTTCTTGAGCCCTGCCGAGCGACTGATTGCCTCTCCGGTTGCAAATCCGCCGGTGAACGACACCATGCGAACTTCGCGGGCGGCGACCAAGGCCTTGCCGATATCTGCACCGCCAACTGCGATGTTTATGACGTCCTCAGGCAAGCCTGCATCGCGCAACGCTTTGACGAGGTTGATTGCCGAAAGCGGCGTCAGCTCCGATGGCTTGAGCAGAATGGCATTGCCGCCGGCAATTGCGGGACCAAGCTTATGGGCTACAAGGTTCAGCGGATCGTTGTAGGGGGTAATGGCGGCGATGATCCCGAGCGGTTCACGCGTGAACCAACCCTGCCGCCGCTCTGATCCAGTATAGGCATCGAAGGGCACGATCTCCCCGGCATTGCGCTTTGCTTCCTCAGCCGAGAGCTTCAGCGTATTGACGCAACGCAGGACTTCCTTCCGCGCCTGAACAATGGTCTTTCCAGCTTCGCGGACGATGGTTTCGGCGAAGCTGTCGCGGCGGCTTTGGATGATCTGGGCGGCACCCTCAAGAATGCTCGCACGCTGGTGCCTTGGCAGGTTACGCGAAAGCTCGGCTCCGCGCCTGGCAGACGCGAGGAGTTTGTCGATCTCGCTTGCGTCCGTGGCGTTGACCGTTCCCACAAGGGACCCGTCATAGGGGCTGTACACGGGTAAGCCGGTTTTGATATCCAGGTGGGCAGCGGTCATAGGCGAGCTCGTCCTTCTTCATGATCCGCAGGCATGAGCGGCTGCTGACTTGGTTGGTCGGGTCAAGGTGCTAGGACCAGCGCCTTGTCCTCACTTCTATATTGCGATGATTACACCAATGTTTGCCGCGGGCGGCCGAACCTATCCGGGCGTCTTCCTTCAGATTATCTGACCGTCGCGAACGAGCTCGTCCATGACCGAGCGCACCGCGCTTTCGGCGATTGCAACGATCTCTTCGACTTCAGACTTGGTTGTTACGAGTGGTGGGGCAAAGCCCAGAATGTCGCCGTGCGGCATGGCGCGCACGATCAGGCCACGATCACGCGCCGCCTTGGAGATACGCGCACCAACCTTCTGCGACGGATCGAACCGCTTCTTGTTGTCGCGATCGTAGACAAATTCGATCGCACCCATGAGGCCCACGCCACGTACCTCACCGACGATCGGCAACTGCGCGAACTTTTCCTTCAGCTGTGCCTGGAAAAAAGCACCGACGTCACGGGCGTTGCCAGGGAGGTCTTCTTTCTCGACGATGTCGAGAACCGCGTTGGCCGCGGCGGCGCCGATCGGATGACCCGAGTAGGTATAGCCATGTGAGAATGCGCCGACCCTGTCAGCGCCGTCTTCCATCACCTTATAGACCTTCTCGCCAACGATCGCCGCAGAGAGCGGGAAGTAGGCAGAGGTCAGACCCTTCGCGACCGTAATCAGGTCGGGTTCGATGCCATAATGCTGCGAGCCAAACATCGAGCCGGTGCGGCCAAAGCCGGTGATCACTTCGTCGGCGATGAGGAGTACGTCGTGCTTTCTCAGGACGGCCTGGATAGCCTCCCAATACCCCTCGGGCGGAGGCGTGATGCCCCCTGTGCCGAGCACAGGCTCAGCGATGAAGGCGCCTACACTGTCGGGACCCAGACGTTCGATCAGCTGAACGAGCTCGGCGGCTCGTCGCGCGGAAAATTCGCGTTCGGTCTCGCCCGGGGTTGCACCCCAGTAGTAGTGAGGCGCGCCGGTATGGACGATCTGCGGCAGCGGCAGGTCCATATGGTCGTGATAGAAGCTCATGCCTGTCATCGAGCCGGAGACGACGCTGCAGCCGTGATAGCCGCGCTCACGCGAGATGATCTTCTTTTTGTCCGGCTTGCCGCGCAGGTTGTTGTAGTACCAAACGAGCTTGGCCTGGGTCTCGTTGGCGTCCGAGCCGGACATGCCATAGAAAACCTTACTCATCTTGCCCGGCGCCATCTTAACGAGGCGATCGGAAAGGATCGCGAGCTCGTCTGTCGTGTGGGCAGCGTAGGAGTGGTAATAGGCGAGTCGGTATGCCTGACGTGAGATCGCTTCGGCAATCTCGGCACGGCCATAGCCCACGTTGACGCAGTAGAGGCCGGCAAAGCCGTCGATCAACTTGTTGCCGTGGGCATCCTGGATGCGGATGCCCTTTCCCGTCTCGACGATGGTCGGCTGACCCAGCTTGCCGGTCGCGAAATCCTTGAGCTGCGTGAAAGGGTGCAGGACGCTGTTGCGGTCCTTCTCGCCAATTTCCTGAATGTCCATTTCAACTCCCTTCGCTGCCGCATCTGCGACGACTATGTCTCTTCCCTGAATCGCCGCCGAGCCGTGCAGTTGGGTGGGAAAGCGCGGATAGGCATCGCTTCGGTAGCAAGTATCTTCGGTGCTACGGCTATACTTGCGGGGCTCGCGCCTCTATTCCACACCAGGCTGCGGCAAACAAAGCGATGGCCTTTGTGACCCGCAACAGCGATGGTAGGCTCACTCGCTCATCAACAGCATGAATGTGTTCGGCAACTGGTCCGTAGACGAGGCTGGTCATGTCGCCATGTAAGGCGAACACAGCGGCATCGAGGTAGCAAGGCATTACGAAGCGCAGGAGTTCCCTTTCGGAGCTGTCGGCGAGGGAGTGCGCTTTTGCCAGAAGCTCTTCTGCTTCGCTTCCTGGCGGAAGAACATATCCGCCCTGCTTGACACCCACCCACTCGATCTCGGGTGCGGGGCATCCTTTCAGTAGCGGGTCGTCCAAAAATGCCTTCTTGAGAAAGCTCGCAAACCTTGCCGCGCGCGCCTCTGCGACCTCGCCGGGGTAGAAGCCGATGCGGCCTTCAAAACGGCACTCGCTTGGCACCGAGGCGAGCCACTCGCCTCCTGATATCGTTCCGATCGTCAAAGCTATTGGGTTGCCGACGCTGGCGAAATCAGGCTGAGCTATGGGCCGCTCCGCGATCCACTCTTGCTCGAGCTGGCGCAGATGCTCGATAGTCCGAACTGCGATGTCGATTGCGCTCCTACCGGTGGCGACCTCGAATGGATGAGCGGGTACTCCTTGGACAGTGATAGCGAATTTCATGACGCCGGTATTGGCGCTGACAACCTTCTCATCGGTAGGCTCCGAAATGAGAACCGCATCGGCGCGGAAACCCTCGGCAAGAACCATTGCCGCTCCATTGCCTGTGGTCTCTTCTTCGATGACCGACTGAAATTGGACCGCCCCTTTCAGATCGAAGCCTGCGGCTGAAAGCGCGTCGAGGGCAAACAGGTTTGCAGTCAGGCCAGCTTTCATGTCACCCGCACCACGGCCATAAAGCCAGTCCCCCTCGCGAGTGGCCGAAAACGGCTCGTATTTCCAACGGGCGCTTGTGCCGACCGGCACCACATCAACATGCGCGTTGAGTGCCAGAGACCTGCCGCTTTCTCGCGGTGGTCGCTTCGACCCAACAACAATGGTAGAATCTTTAAGGTCAAATCTGGTCGGTGAGAAAGCCGGATCCTTGCCGATGTGAGCTGGATCGATCGCGAAGCTGCGAACGTCATAGCCACGCTTTTCGAGCGCGTTGGAGACAATTTTCTGAATGCCAGCTTCGTTGCCTCGAAGCGAGGCAGCGCGCACCAACTGTGTCAAGAACTCGACCTGCTCATCGAAGCGACCCTCAACCGCCTCGATGATGCGCTCGATTTGAGGTTTGCTGAGCACAGACTTAATAGTGGAATGCTGCAAAGATGTCGGTTCGCCCACGTCTGCCCTCCTGAATTTTTGAAGTCGCTACCTCACCTTGAGGCCAAGCCGAAATTATTGCCCGCCAGCCGGGCAAGTGGCGTTAGTTCCAGTCGTCCAGTTGGACGACTGATCCCCTTGGCGATGGCGTCGTGAATGCTGGGCACGCCTTTGCCTTTGGGCACTTATCTCGATCGCGCTTTTTAGACTTCGACGAGATCTCTCGAGGAATTC
>NZ_SMYZ01000082.1 GCF_004919685.1 Mesorhizobium norvegicum
GAGGACGTCTACATCCTGCTCCACGAGAAGAAGCTCTCCAACCTCCAGGCCATGCTGCCGGTTCTCGAAGCCGTCGTGCAGACCTCCAAGCCGCTGCTCATCATCTCGGAAGACGTCGAAGGCGAGGCTCTGGCCACGCTGGTCGTCAACAAGCTGCGTGGCGGCCTGAAGATCGCCGCCGTCAAGGCTCCGGGCTTCGGCGATCGCCGCAAGGCCATGCTGGAAGACATCGCCATCCTGACCGGTGGCCAGGTCATCTCGGAAGACCTCGGCATCAAGCTCGAGAATGTCGGCCTCAACATGCTCGGCCGCGCCAAGAAGGTATCGATCTCCAAGGAGAACACCACCATCGTCGACGGCGCCGGCAAGAAGGAAGAGATCCAGGGCCGCGTTGCCCAGATCAAGCAGCAGATCGAAGAGACCACTTCGGACTACGACAAGGAGAAGCTGCAGGAACGTCTCGCGAAGCTCGCGGGCGGCGTTGCGGTGATCCGCGTCGGCGGCGCGACCGAAGTGGAAGTCAAGGAAAAGAAGGACCGCGTCGACGACGCCCTCAACGCGACCCGCGCGGCCGTGGAAGAAGGCATCGTGGCTGGTGGTGGCGTTGCGCTGCTGCGCGCTTCGGCCAACATCAAGGCCACCGGCGCCAATGCCGACCAGGCTGCTGGCATCAACATCGTTCGTCGTGCACTGCAGGCTCCGGCCCGTCAGATCGCCGCGAACGCCGGTGCTGAAGCTTCGATCGTTGCTGGCAAGATCCTTGAGAACAAGGGTGCGACCTTCGGCTACAACGCCCAGACCGGCGAATATGGCGACATGATCGCCATGGGCATCGTCGACCCGGTCAAGGTCGTGCGCACGGCTCTCCAGGACGCGGCTTCGGTCGCCGGCCTGCTCGTCACCACCGAAGCCATGATCGCGGAGGCTCCGAAGAAGGAGTCGGCTGGCGGCGGCATGCCTGGTGGCATGCCCGGCGGCGGCATGGGCGGCATGGGGGGTGGGATGGGCTTTTAAAGGTCCACGCATCTCGATAATTTCGAAAGGGCGGCAAGCAAAGCCGCCCTTTCTTCGTGTCCATTGCGCCGGTTGTCGGCGACCCGCAAGCCGGATATAGGCCCGATAAGGGTTAAGCTTATGTTTGGACGGATACTGCCTTTTCTCCTGGGGCTGGCTTTACTGTTGGGTAGCGGCTGCGCACGCAGCGATGATGGTACGTGATTATTCCGAGAGCGCTTGATACCAGGCGATTCTTTGACAAAGAGCCGCCACGCCTGCAGCAGCCACAGATCGAAACCAGCGTGTTTCCGGTTGCGCCACAGAAGCCGGAACGGCTCGAACCGCGCCGTATGGCAAGTCTCAAGACATCCAACAGACGGGCATCGCCGGCCGCAAGCCCGCCGCTCTCCTCTTCCGAGCCGAGCAAGCCGCTTGTCTGCAAGAACATCAGCGAGCCCGGCAAGCGGTACCGTGTGGTTTGCGAATAGGACCCTTGGTTCGGCCAGCATTCTACCCACGCGGCGCCTTCCGGATCAGGTTGAGCGACGGACCATAGATGTTGCGATCCGGCACAGGAACACCGCCTCAGGCATGGTGCTGACGGATTGCCCGTATGGATAAAGTTCGTCAATACTCCAGACAGGACAAGGCTTCCCGGTCCGCCCGCCTCATCCGACGAAATCCGAAAGACCAGGCGCGAGGCGGTTTGTGCTTCGCGATGTAATCACCGATCTGCCGCAAATCCGCCTTGGCTTCAGTCGTAAGGCAGACTTTCATCGGCCGAGTCCGGCAGCGTGGTTTTCTACCCCGCAGTTCGCTGAAAACATCCTCAACGGCATGCGTTCGTCCTGCGTCAGCATCGGCCGGTGCTCATTGCACGAGCCGGTCGAATTGAGGTGCGCCCATGGCGAGGCGTGCTCCCTTTCGAACTCCGCCACCTATGCTATCTCCTGGGCACGGCGAAGCATGGCAGCTTCCGCAAGGCAGGTATCGCCGTACCGGTTGGAACGATTGGATGACTGGCGGACGGCTGACCGACGCCGATTATTGACCCGCCAGAGCGCAACTGCTCGACAACGCGGGACTCTGCTATTGATGATAATGCAAATTTGCATTATCTAATCGTATCGATGAATTGGAGCTGTAAGATGACGACATTGACGGTGACGGCACGGGGACAGGTGACCTTCCGCAAGGACGTTCTGCAGCATCTGGGAATTAGGCCGGGCGAGAAGATCGAACTTGATCTGCTCCCCGACGGCCGGGCGGAATTGAAGGCGGCGCGGGTGAAGGGATCATTCAGGGAGCTCTACGGTTTTCTCAAGGGCAAGACGAATGGACGCGTGTTGAGCATTGAAGAGATCAACGAGGCAATTGCGGAAGCGGGTACTGCAGCTGGATCGAGCAAGGAATGAAAGTCACGGCCGACACCAACGTTCTGCTGCGCGCCTATGTCGCCGACGATGAACGACAAGCGGAAGCAGCCGTCGATCTCCTTGCGAAGGCAGACATCGTCGCCGTTAGCCTTCAGGCCTTGTGCGAGTTCGCATGGGTCTTGGCCCGACAATATCAAACTGCACGCTTAGATATAGTGGCGGCAATCAGGGCCTTGTCGAACACCGCGAATGTCGTCGTCAACCGGCCAGCTGTCGAGGCAGGGCTTGCAGTGCTTGAGGCCGGCGGTGATTTTGCGGACGGCGTGATTGCCTTCGACGGCGACTGGCTGGGCGGGGAGACATTCGTCTCCTTCGACCGCAAGGCGGTTAAACTGCTGTCTGCGCAAGGACATCCTGTTCGACTTCTTTCGTAGCCATCTTAAGGGGTGTCTAATGACCGCGCTTGGCGGTTCCGCAGTGACCAAAGTTAACCATTGCGCGCCGATGGTCGCGCGCCGCCATCGGGCTGCGCAAGCCGAACCCCTGGGCCGCCGCCATTTTGCGCAATGAACTCGATGCCTGCCGCCTCAAACGCCGCGCGGATTGCCGCAACTGTTTTTGCCTTGAGGCGGTCACCTTTTTCGAGACGAGTGATCGTTTGCGTTGCGACCTGCGCCACTTCGGCCAGTTCCCGCACACCCCACCCAAGAGCTACCCGTGCCATCTTGCATTGGATCGCGCTAATTTCATCACTGTGTGATGATTCTTCTTGCCGACTCACATCCCGACCTGTACTCTGCCAACCTGCAAAACGGCCGGACGACGTGGTGACTCACATCGCCCAGCCTGACCAGAACCCAGGCTATAGGGAGCTCGGATCATGGGTGATTCCGACAATACACGAGTTCGTCCCACCGTCACGCGCAGGATGTTGTTGACTGGTGCAGGAGCGGCCGCGGCGGCCGTGCAATTTCAGCAAAGCGCGTCCGCAGACAGAGCGCTCTCCGGCAACACTGCCTTCGATCCAGCACTGGCGCTGTGGCAAGAATGGCAGTCCGCATACACACGCACCGTCGCGCTCTGCCGCAAGCAGCAGCATCTTGAGAGTAGACTGGTCGACGCCATCGGCTTCCCAAAAGCGGAAGTCGAGTTGCCCGACGAGAATGTCACCGTCACCGTCTCCTGGCCGGGTGATATCGAAGACCTATTGGGGGACAATCCAGGCCTTCCGGACCTGCGCGCTCGGGCGGAGGCGGATTTAGCAGCCCACCAGGCGCGCTGGGATGCGGAGGACCGGCGCATCGGCTATTCCGCCGCCAAGCGGGAGGAACTTGCCGCCGCCGACCAAGAGCAGGAGCTGGTTGAGTCCCTGATGGCAGCGCCTGCTACGACACTCGCCGGCGTGGCCGCCAAGCTGGATGCGGTCCTGCGCGAGGGCGAAAGCGCCGAAGACTGCACCGAGTTCCCCTGGCCTCAGCTGCGTACCGCGCTCAGCGATCTGACGCGCATGGGCGAGGCGCTGCAGCCGGGCGCGTTCATGCCAGGCAGCGACCACGCTGAGCCATACCCGCGAAATCGCCGGGAGGACGTCTGCATGTCGGTGATGATGTACCAGTGCGGAGATCGTGTGATATGAAAAGCCCATCGATGGCAACGCCGGTTCAGCGTGTCGCCGCGCGCAACGCAAGAGCCGGTGCCGCAATGCCCTGCAGCACGCCCGCCGCATCTGAAGAACACGGTGGCCTTTGGGCCCACAGTACCCCGGAGGCGTTTGCCAGGGCGGCGGGCGACTTACTCGGCACCGACGCCGCCCCGGCGATCGAATGGTGCGCGCTTTCGGGCCGAAAACAAGTCTTCCTGCCCCGCAGCTCGCCCACTAAGTGTCTGCCGCCCGCGAAGGCCCTGGCTACCGATCAGAAAAGTCTTTGAAAGAAAAGGCCGCGCTCGGCGGCGATCGCAACCGCGTGGGCCAAGCTTTTGGCACCCAGCTTGGCCCGTGCCAGATCGAGATGAAATTGCACCGTGCGAGGGGATAGCGACAGTATCTCTGCGGTCCGTTTGACCTTCTCTCCCCTCGCGTACCATTTCAGGCATTCGATCTCTCTATCGGAGCAGACCGTCTGATGGCGTGGCCTTCCTTGGATTCGACCGATAGCATTGTGAAATTCGCCGGCGAGATACTGGAAGTCGCGAACCTCGGATTTGAGAAACGCCTGCCACGCCGCTGCGTTCTCGTTGCTCGTCACGCTCAGAATGCTGCGGTCGCCGTCGACACCCCTAATCGGGAACGTGATGCCATGCTTCCCGACACCATGTTCCCTCGCTTCACCAAAGAACGTGCGCACGGCGTTCTCCGATAGGTCGATTTCCTTCCAATCAACCAATGTCACAGCACGCAGCCCATGGCGAAGCACGGGATCGATGTCGAAAAAATCCTTCTCGATGTAGCGTTTCACCCAGTCAGGCGAATAGGTGGTCACATAGAACGGCTTACTCGGTTCCTCGTAAACCGGCCTGACGGTAAGAAAGGCCGCCGTCTCAAGGCCGTAACTTTCGACAATTGTGTTCAGACGGTCCGCGGCGTCCGCAAGAGAGGCAACTGCTCTAATACCTTCCGTCATGTCGTGAAAATTTGAGTCAAATTGCGCCATATCCAGCTTATCTCCTTGATATCAACGTGCCTCTCCAAGCCATTCGGACGGCTATCTGACCAAGTTGCTCCTCGCTGGATCCCAGCGTCTCGCGACCTGTCAAAAGTGACAGGCGAAACCGCCAGTATACTTAGGTTGCAACCCACTTTATTCCAGGTTGCATTACCACAACCCGGCGTGGAGGAAACGCCTTGGATACGATCGGACTTTCGTCAAACGATGTGGATCGGCTGACCAAGCATATGGGTACCTCGCGCCATACGTCACATCGGAGTTCCGGAACGACCGACCACGAGGTTTGCCGTTTCTGTTCGGAGCTGGAACAATTAGACGCTGATAGAGATGCTCTTTTCGCTTTGTCCCCTCCACCTGTGCCGGGCAACCCTGCGCAGAGCAAGCAGTTCTTCACAAAGCTGAATGCGATTACGGCTCGCTATTTAGCGCTCGGACAGCGGCTTCGAGAAGCTCGCAACGACACCAGGCAAGGCTACCCCCGAAGCCGCTAAGTTCGTCCAGTCGGATGCCGCTGCGACCGCTGCGGCATAGCGCGCATTCAGGCTACCGATTGCCCCATGGTCCAGCCTTGCCGAAATCCAGAAAGTCAGACCGCCAGCGTCAACTCGACACCGATGCACTTACCTGGCCCATCGGGCACCGATGCGGATACAAGCACCCTCCTCCTTCGCTGCATCTGAGTGAGAGACACACTTGCACAGCGATTTGCAAGATAGTTTATTGACTCAATGACTCTGAAGAGGAGTGATTCATGAGAACCAGTAATCAACTTTTGCTTCGTGCACCTACGGCGGCGTCAACGGCTGCGACCAGACCGCGACGCGGGGAAAGCAGACGTGGCCTTATGGCGTTGTCACCATGGCATGGCTCGCTCTATCGGAAATCCTCACCTGCAAACCCATGACCCTCGAGCCCGATATGCGTTCATTTCGTCACATCCTCCACCTCGTCGCATCGGCGGCCTTGCTCGCCGGTTGCGCCGGGCGAGTGCTGGATGCTTCACATTCGGCCGGGCCCGTTTCGGTTACGGACTCCTATTGGAAGCCCGATCGGGTCAGTCGCAGCCGGCAAGAATATGCGCCCGACTTGGGCCGCTTCCCACCGGTCATTACCCAGCGAACCGGCTACCCGACCGAAGCTCAGGCGAATGGCGCCTTGCGCCGCTCGCATTGGAGTTCCGTGCCTGTGCGCACGCTCGTTACCAAGGAAGGCATCAAGACGATCTCCGTCCCTGCGGAAGCCCCGGACACGATCGCCGCAGGCGTTCGTGTATTTGCGTGCCGGCCCGGAGCGCTCAACGGCTATACCGGCCGCGTGCAACACTACGACGGCCCCGTCGTCGCCTGTGCTTCCGACCTCCTGTCTGCCGATGGTCGCGTGCTCGCCCGAGTACCCCTGAATTTCTACTACTGGCAGAAAGCTTGGCGCGTCCGAGACCCGAGGCCGTCCTACACGTCCGTCCCGTGGGCTTATCAGGAACCCTCGCCACCCAAGAGCAAGGGCTGGTTCGGCAACCGCTACTGAGCAGCGGCCGTCACACTGGCGCGTGTCGGCTGGCCCGATGCGCACAGAAGCCGACGGCCAAAGCACGGCAAGGCGGCGGCGTCGCCACGGAGGCCCCATCGCTGGCCTCCGGCCGAAAAGCCGCCCTTCCCGCACTTTTTCTTTTAGGTTCAATCCCGGCGAGCGATTATTTTCGCAAGGCTTTCGTTCAATTCCTTTCCAGGGCGAAATCAGTGTCAGTGCTCCGAGTTGCTGACGGTCGCTCTCGGGGTATCGTGCATTCGGCATATCGGGGGATCGGGCGGCAGGCTGCCCAGCCTAGCTACTTCACGGTCCTATCGGTTAGGTTCTGCTCTTCTGCTGGGGGCTCGCTTCGTACGAAAACGTCCAGCACTTGCGCGATATCGACCCCTGACGGCGATCCATTGCGCACCATACCCCTCGATACCGCCGAGCGCATGGCTCCAATGACGCAGCAGGCCGCGACGAGCGCTGCCACGGCATCGCCGTCGGTCTCGGTCAATAGCTGCTCCGCCAGCGCCCTCGCTCCTCGCGGAATTTGATCGACATCTTCACCAACAAGCGACCACTGACGATTTTTTTCCGTCACGGCGACACTTCCCCGACTGTTCGATTTGACCATTGGCGGCCGAGCTGGCGGAGCGGATCTCCGATCGCCGCTGTCAGCACATGAGACAGCCCGATCGCAATCGCGATCGAGATGGTTGCCGTCGTCGGAGCGCCCAAGAATTGGCCAAGGGACCAGTTGAACAGCGCCAGCACCGGCACGTGGATCAAATAGAGGGCATAGGAGATGTGTCCTACGTAGCGCAGAATGCGCGCTGGCCAGTTCACAGAACGATTCCGCAAGGTCGCCCTTGTCACGATCCATCCGCACATCAGAGCCAGTGCGGCAGTCGCCACGCCATGTGTGGCCGGCGGCAAGATCGCCAGCATAAAGGCCCCGACCGTCATCCAGAACGCCGCTTCCATGTTGCCGATCTCCCGAAGGTGTTCCGCTTGCCGTGGCCATGCGCTCGTCCCGATGATGGCGCCGCTCGCCAGCCCGACCGCGATTGCATCGATTCGGAACGCCCAGAGGGTCCCGCCCCATGGCCGCGGCGTGCACGCCCCGGCCACGAGAACGAGCCCGGCCAGCGCGACGAGCCCCCGCCGCGGTAGCAAGAACACCAGGAGCGGAGCCAGCAGATAAAATTGCATCTCGGCGGCGACCGACCAGAATGGCCCAAACGCAAAGGCGTTACCGCATCCTGTGGCGCCCCCGAAACAGGGCGCCCAATGCGCATTCGAGATGAAGGCGAATGCCGCCTTCGCGTCTGCAGGCTCAACGCCGCTTCCCGGGATGATCAACCCGATCGAGAGAATGGCGCCAACGCACCAGGCCAGCGGCACGATCCGCATGGCACGCCTGACATAGAAGGCGGAGGCCGCCTCGAGCGCTCCGCGCTCGAGGCGCAGGCTTCGCAATGAGCGTTCCACCACCAGGCCGGAAATCACAAAGAACAGGTCGACCCCGACGCTCCATGCCGGCGCAAACAGCAGAGCAGCGACCGGCCCGCCTTCTCCGAAGACCGGCCCGACATGCGACAGCACCACCAGCCCGATCGCCAGGCCTCGCAATTCATCCAACCCCGAGAGGCGGGCTTCTTGTCCCATCCAAATATCATGCTCGACAATCATTACAACATTGATTTAATCATAGGGCATAAAAGCGAGGCAAGGAATGCATGGACGCCTGACATTTGTCGCAGTCGCGACTGCCCTTACATTGGCGCCCCACGCTTCGGCTCAGTCGCTCACGCATGATCCGAACGCCTGGCGCGCCGTCGCCTACGCCGATCTCGAGCTCCCGAATTCGGAAGCCGTGCCCTACGCCTCCCTATGGGCCGACCGACTGAAGAAAAACAACGACGCCTATGTGGCTAAAGGCGATATGCGCTTTGCGGTCGCCAATGCGCCAGCTTCCGAGAGTCACATCGTCGTTCGCAGCCCAACCAAAACCGTCGTCCTCTCGGTCCTGCACACGCTCACCGGCTGCTCGCCCATTCGCACCGATCCGGTCGGCAAAGCCACGCTGAAACGGTGTCCCATGCGCTTGGCGATTTATCAGAACGGCCGATCCACGGTCGCTGACGCTGGATCCGGATGTTTCATCGAATATGGCGCGCAACCGAATAACGTCCGCCCCGACCTCGCTCGGAATGGTGCAATGGGTGCATACGATGTTCAGGGCAAAAGCATTCGCGCCGGCATCGTATTCCAAGGTGAAATCGCCCCGGAATGCCAATTCCGGGTCCCAATCCCCCAACCCTAGGGGAAGCCGCGATGCCCGGTTTGATTCCGGCAACCTCGATACTCGGAAGGAGCGCAACCATGATCGACATGGAAAACCTAACCTTACTCAGTACACCAGCGTGCCACCGGCAATCGCCAGCGGATCAAGGCTTCCCTGACGTCGCGCGATGCGCGGCCTTGACCGCGGCTGAAGGCGGCGGCCACGGCGGTGTGAAGCTCAGGAGGTTAACCAAGTCCACGCTTGGCGCTCTCGCGATTATCTCCATCTCTTCCATCTCCGCACACGCATGGGAGCCTCTAGGCTACCAGTCGCTTACGGCCGCAGGCGCGCAACCAGCCATAGAGAGCGCATGGTCCGATATCATCGCTTCGAATGCCGCCTATTGGCGTGACGAGCTGCACAGAAGCATTCCGCCCGGGCAGATACCGCCACTCGATATCCTGTCGAAGCCCATCAAGGTCGGATCGCGCACCTTGATCGTCTCGATCGCCTCGACCCGCAAATGCGAGACTGGCGCAAACAACGCCGGCTCTTCCTTGGAGCCTGACCTCTGCGAGGCGCGCATCATCGATGCAGACAGCGGCAAAATCGTTACACGCGCGCAAGCCTGCTACGTCGATCTGTCCGATGACGATCGACCCCAGGCCAATCGGGACGATCGAACCGAAATCGACGTCAAAGTGAACGCCAAAGAGATTCGTTTTCGTTCGTTCGTCGGCGGCAAGGAGTGGTCTCGATGCACAACCAGCCTAAAGCTTCCGTGAGGCACATCCCTATGTATCGTCTCTATTCCAAACTGAGCGGCGTCCTTGCCGCCGGCTTTCTAGTCTGCAACTCGGTGGCGGCGGCATCAGCCGGCGCACAATATTGCGAACGCACCGACTACTCCGCACAGGACATCACAGATGCCGTGAGGAATTCATCCCTGCGCGACGAGCTGAAAAACACGTCGTGCAGCCTCGGCGGCCTTGGCCGCTTCGAATCCGGCGGCAACAAAGGCGTCTACAATGGCTCTTGCTGCACCGGCATTTTCCAGTTGAACAACACCAACATCAAAAACTACGCAGGCATGTCGCGTTCCGAGTTTGGCTGCCAATCCCTCCAGTTCCAAGTCGACGCCTGGGCCAAACTTACGAACGACGGCTATAACTCCGCGCCCGTCAAGCAGCTCATGCAAATGGGTACCTTCGACGGTCAGAAGGTTGATGCCTCATTGATCGCCGCCTGCATTCAATTGGGGACGGGCAATTGCCAAGAGATGGTTCGGTCGGGCCGCTGTAGCGGATTCTCCGACATCAACGGGACAACGATCTGCGATATGGCGAAGAACGCCCGCTCCATGGCCGATGCCAATTGCCAGGAAGATAACAAAGCCGCTTGCCTGGGCCCGGGGGATTTCAATACAGGCGGCGACACAAAACTCGCTTCATCCGCTCCCGGTCCCACCGGCAGCGACATCAACGTTGCCCCTGGTCAGGTGTAACCGCGCCTTCCTATTGAGGGCCACGCTGTCGGCCCGCGGCC
Source organism: Mesorhizobium norvegicum (assembly GCF_004919685.1). GTDB lineage: Bacteria > Pseudomonadota > Alphaproteobacteria > Rhizobiales > Rhizobiaceae > Mesorhizobium > Mesorhizobium norvegicum. Next base: position 10,383 of record NZ_SMYZ01000082.1, read on the forward strand.
TTCAATGGGAGAGATTTCGCGACGAGAGCTTTCCAAATCCTCGTTTCAGATGGCTTGCCAGCTCCTGGCGCACGTCATCAGGCCATTGCTCCATCCCAACGCAGTTCACTTCGGCGGCAACCAGCGACCAGTACAGCAGATCCGCGTGTCGTCCTTCGAACAGAGCCGCCACGATGAACTGTCCGATCACCAACGTGATCGTCTCGGGCTTGCCTTTCTGCCGTAGAAAATCCGAAACCTCTTCCACCCATGGTTTCGGGTGGCGATCGACGAACGCGGCCGCTTCCTTATAAAGCGCATCGTCCCCCGCGACTTGCCAGATATTCGCTCGCATCGTGAACCCTTCAGCAACATAATGCCATTGCATCGACGCTGACGGATTTCTTGGTGCGAGTCAAATAAATATGAAATAGATTTTCTGCCAATCGTAGCAAATGAATCTACGCTGGTTGTTTAGCAGCTTCTACTTTTCTTGTATCTACTGATTTGCCCTGCGTCCCTTTTTGGTCGGAGGCAGCCGCTTCTTCTCGGAGGTTGCCCCAGCAGGGCTAGCTGCCTCTTTCAAAGAAGGAACACCACTGAACTCCGTCATCGAGCGCTTCACAGCCCGCGTGGCCTCAATATGCCGCGCAATCTCGGTGAAGCTGAAGCCGAACGTCTCGATGTCCCGCTTCACGGTGTCGTCGTCACCAGTCCGACCAATGAGCGTCCACACCGGAACCTTCAGGTGCCGCGCCAGCCGCTCCAGGGTGACGAATGTCGGGTTCCCCTTCCCCGTCCGCAACTGGTAGAGCGTGCCGCGCGACAGCCCCGTAGCGTCGGCAAAACTCGCATAGTCCGGGTACTCATTCTCGATTTGGCGAAGTCGCAGCGCGAGCAGGATCGAAAGCCAACCATCACTGTCTTCTGTCTTGTTTTTAAATATCGGCACAGCTGCCCCCCTGCTTATCGGTCGGAATATGACGGCCATTTTTTGCAGAATGTCTAGTGCTCAGGGGGTGTAGCCGAAACGATAACGCATTGCCCTATTGATAACGCATTGCCCTATTAAAGTGTCGCGGCATCCTCCCCATACTCCGGCAAAGTGACGACGTACAGCTTTTGACCCGCCAAATCGTTCCAGATGCACGATAGCATGTGACGATCTGCTGCGCTGTTAAAAATGAGTAATTAAATGAATCCGGCTTGGATGTCCTGCGTCCAAATGCATTTCTCGTGATGCCACCTCATCCGGAGCGGCAACCGCTGCCCGATACCACTTTGAATGACCTGGTTCAGGCCGCAAGGCTTGGTCCCGGACCCAATCGCCATCACTGTTCGAGATGGAAACGGCGCCGGGCAATACTCTGAAGCCGATACTGCCAAAAACGGTACCATGCCCTCAGCCGTCGAAAAACGCTTGATCCATGAGGGCCATTCTATCTCCATTGATCATTATAATGACGATCAATCTGTGATATTATAATGATCAGCATCGAAATAGGAGGCTCTCTGTCATGTTCGTGAGGTTCGCGTTCGCAATTTTCGCCGGCGGCGTGCTCGCTTTCTTCGCCCTGCCCGATCGGGAAGCCAGCCTTCGCATGCTCAACTTTTCCACTGCTTTCTTGATCCTGTCCCTCGCTGCCGTCTGTGTCATCGAACTTCTAACCCGCAGTCTCGTACGTTATCGTCCTCGGTCGTCGTTACAACCGCCGCGCTGTGATGACGATCTTCCTTTGCATGACGCTGCAAAGGTCGAGCGCTCCGCCTGGTCAACGTCCGGCGTCAACCCCAAGGATTCGAAACTGGTCTGGCAGTACCGCGTCAACGATCAGCGCCTTGGCCGATTCAAACTCTAACAGGCTCTGCGTGCCAGGATCTGCTCAATCACGCACACAGACGATCCTGCCGTTCCGTCAGGTCTGCGATCTCCTGATACGGCAGCCCCAAATGATTCGAGGCTTGCGCAACACCGCGTCGCAAATTCCCAAAAGGTCCCCACCGAGCCGGCCAGGAACGCCACAAATGTGCCGATCGTCTGAAGCTCGGGTTGCGCGCCCGCGCGCAGTCATAAGCCGTTCCTGCGCAGACACCACCATGCTGCGGTTCGCAATTACCTCATGCAACGGCTCCTTATCGCTAATCTCGAGTGTTTGCGAATGGCGCTCTCAGCGATCCAGGCTTGGGGCTACCTGCCCGAGGTGATCCTGCCGTCACGACGGCTAAAGTCCTGGCCCTTGAAACGCCCGGCTATTCCGCCGGCAATGTTCATCGGGCTATTGAATCATTCTATTGATCCGGCGGCGACTTGGCGGCATTATCAGATCCATGACAAAGGTGTCGTGGCCAAGCGCTGCACAGGTATATCGCGCTTTAGGAGGGTTCCCGGCGCGCGGCAGCTACTTGTGCCGTTGCCCAGTACCAAGTCATGGGCAGGGGAAAGGCGACCGCCATCCCTCCCTCTCTGTTCGCGACGGGGATTATCGTCTTATGCTCTACTGCTTTGCGGGCTGCGATCCCGTCGACATCGAGACCGCCATTGCGGACCTGGATTTGTCGAAGCGCGCGGCCGAGCCTCTGCGTCGTGTTCGTCCGGCGGCGCCCAAAACCACGGCGGCGGACGCGCTCGCGCTCTGGTCGAGAGCGACTGCGCTCGCCGGCACGCACGCCGAAGATTATCTTGCCTCTCGCCGTCTGCCGGCGACGTTGCCAACGTTGCGCTATCTGCCGGATTATCGGTTGGGAAAGAACCGCTTTCCCGCGCTGGTGGCTGCTCTGCAGGCCCCCGACCGTTCGATCTGTTCGGTGCAACTCACCCTCTTGCACCCGACACGGCCAGAAAAGGCGGGGCTGGACGAGCCGCGCCGCATCATCGGCCCGAGCCGGGGCTTTGCCTTGCGGCTCGCCCCAGCGGCCGCCGTCCTTGGTATTGCCGAAGGCTATGAGACCGGCCATGCCGTAATGCTGCGATACGGCCTGCCCGTCTGGTGCTCACTGGGAGCACCACGTTTGCCATTTCTTCAGCTGCCCGAATGCGTACAGCGGATAGTCGTCTTCGCCGATCCGGACAAGCCCGGCCTCAGCGCGGCCGAGCGCGTTCGCGAAGCCAACCCTGAGCGCCAGGTCCTCATTCACAGACCGCCCGACGACCGGGATTTCGCGAAGCTGTGGGAAGACGACCCGACGCCCGAGACCTTACCCTTGGATCTTTTGGCGCGCGAAACACTCGACGCAGACACCTGACCTCTCGGCGAGCCAGCTTGCCATCAACTTTGATCACAAATTTGGCACCACCAACCGATCCGGTCCCCCTGCGATCCTTGCTGTCACGCGTTAGCCTTTGGCGCCCGCCAGCTGCGTCAGTCCCACCGACACCTCCCCTCCAAAAAACATATAAAACGGCACAAATTCGTGCGCCGCAGTACAGAACCTCACAAGCGCGCGGTTCCGGCCGCAGGAGGTCACCATAGTGGCGTAGCTTCGTCGGATCATCCGGCACGAGGACATGACCGCGTGCTCTTCATGCGCGCCATCAATGAAACAGTCTATGTCGAGGATCGTATTGTCATCATGCTTCACCATCCCGGCGGATCACGCCGCTGACGGCTACATCGCCGCCAGAGCTGCTGCTTGCGGTTCTATGGTCGCCCACCTGAAACATCAGCCTATTCGCGCCTACCGGGTTAACCACTGTCAATCCATGGGAAGCATCGCTGAACCCAATGGGTTGAACGAAATATCGGTTCAATGATTTAATCATAAGGCGAACGATCTAAAGTCGGATGGCACCTTATGAGTGACTTTGCTATTCTGGGTCGCACGGTTGGCCCTCAGCACCCCGAAATTCAGACGCTCTTGCGTCAGGCGCGGGATCAGCAGGCTCGCGTCTTGTGTTTGTGTCGGCATCCCGGTGTGCCGATGTACATGGCCGCCGTCGGCGAGGAATTGATCATCAAGCGCATGCCGAACACCGGCAAGGACCATGCGGTAGACTGTGATCGCTATGAACTGCCGCTCGCACTGTCGGGAAAGGCGGAGGTCCTAGGTCAAGCAATCGTCGAGGATCCAGCATCGGAGGCGGCGCGGCTGAAGCTGGCCTTCGCACTGACACAAGGCAAGGCGCGACTGGGACCATCCGGCGAGGGGACTTCCCACCACACAGTGAAGGCCGATCCGAAGAAGCTCACGCTGCGAGGCTTGCTCGACTATCTCTGGGAAGAGGCGGAGCTGACATTAATGGCACCCGGCTTTGTGGGAAAAAGAAATTGGGGAGTGGTCCGGAAATTTCTTTGGGGCGCGGCCGATGTGAAGTCGAGCCAGAAGTTCCAGTTGCGGGAGCTGCTGTTCATGCCGGCAATGTACTCCCCTGAGCACAAGGATCGGCTGGCGGCGGATCGGGAGCGGGCTTTCGCGGCGGCAGCTAAGGCGGAGCACAAGAAGATCGTGATCGGCATTGTGAAATCGCTCGATCCTGCCCGGTTTGGCGGCAAGCTATCGATCAAGCATATGCCCGACGCGCCGCTGTTCATGGATGAGAAAATGTTCAAGGCAGTGCCGAAGCGCTTTGCAGCAGAATTCGACCTGTGGCGACTGCACGAAAATTCGCACCTGATCCTCATCGCAACGGTCACGCAGAAGTCGTCCGGCATCCTGTCGATCGACGAAATCGGCTTTATGAACGTGACACAGAATTGGATCCCGTTTCAGCACAACGACGAAAAGGAATTGATCGAGGTCCTGACCGGGGAGCATCGGCGGTTTGTGAAAACGTTGCGCTATAACGTCCTGCCAGCGGTGCCGATGGCGTTCGGTCTTCTGACCGACGTTGACCAGCAGGGAACGGCGCTTTTTGTCGTACCGCATGATGCCAAGGAGGCCGTACGGTCGGAATTCGACCATCTGGTGTCTAGCTGCGAGCTTGAGACCTGGTGCTGGGACGCTAGCGGTCCCCGTCCGGCGCTGCCGGGCAAACAGCAGCGGGTTCCTGGGCCGGACAGCAGACCGGCCTTGGAATATCGACCCAACACGTGAAAAGCGAAAGTCCGTGCGAGGGCCGTGACCAGGGGGGCGAAAAGGAAAATGCCATGCTGAAAAAATTCGAGATGGATCCGGGAACGGGCATCGTGATCGCAACAGTCCTGATTTTGGTGCTGTCCGGCGCCCGGCTTCTAAATCAGTGGGACAGTCTATCGTTTTGGCGAGAGCCGGGGCTGATCGCGAGTATTATTCTCGGCTTGATTTCGGCGATTGCGCCTGCCGTGGCGTTCGTGATGTGGCGGCGGCCTCAGCGGGATGTCAGGCATGATCAAGCCCGCCGGGGACCGATTATCGATTCGCAGGTGGATTCGAAGACTGACCAGCCGCGTTAGATGCGTTGCGGATGTTGTGGAGGATGATGGCATTCGGATCGGGAACGTTGGCGAACTGCCACAGGCCAAGGTGCTGCTTTTTAGCGACCTCCTGCGCGACAATATAGGGAGCGTGAACCGGAGTGCCGTTCGGAGTGATGGCCGCAAAGGCCCAGCCTGTTGAGATCAGCGCCGTGCCGAGATCGATGCGAGAACCGGCCGCGGATCCTGAGATAGGCTGTGCAAGGCAGACGACGAAGCGCGTTTTGGTCGCGACCTGCCAGGCGGCCGTGTAGCACTGGGGTTTGAGATCCCGGATAAGAGAGACGAGCATGGCGAGGCTGGCCTCGCCGCAATCGACACGCCCCCCTGCCGCATTTGTGAAATAAGTGCCTCGCAGGCAGGCTTGAACGCCGTAGAGACGGTGGGTCTCGCCGGCATAGGTCCAGGTGTCGCCGGTGCTGAAAGATGCTGTGGCGGGGATTTGAAACCAGGGATTGGGTTTGTCCTCGGCCCGTGCCGGAACATTGGCGAGGACGGCCGCGAGAAGGCCAACGGCCGAGAAGCCACGCTTCATCATTGATACCTGCTCAGATCGAACCAGAAGCGCTGTTTGCCGTCTGTGGTCGTGAGATCGAGATAGTTTGGCTCCGTCCTCTTCTCGCGCGGCGTCACGGCGGATGTTGGACGCGCACCAAAACCCGAGCCTCTCGGGTAAGTGCCCCATGAGGCATTCGTTGCATTCCGCGGCGCGCAGAAAGCGCCGTTGCTGTCGGGCTTGTAGACAGTTTGTGAGCGAGAGCTGTTGTCGCTTCCGCCCGATTCCGTCTCGGGCGAGACGGCGATCGTGCCGTCCGGGCAGGGTTTGAATTTCTCATATCCGATACGACCGGAACTGCCGGCCTCGGGGCACTGAGGCCAGGGCTCCCCATGCGCGACCATACGGAAAGCCCGCTCGACCGGAGGCACACATTCCCCGACGCTCGCCCAACCCTGCGGGTTGAGGATGCACAGCAAAACCTTGCAGCCAAAATCATCAGCATGGGCCGGCGCCACCGACAGAGCCGACAAGGTCGGCAAAAACGCCACAACGGAAAGAACCCTGCTCATTTTCATTGCGCCAACCTCATTTTCGCGATTGCGGTTCATCGATTCATTGTATTAATTCAGCATTTCAGAATCGGCAACGGCGCAGGATTATTTTAATGATTCGATCCCGCAAAACAGTACTGGCCGTGGGTGCGATCCTGGTGACGTGCCAAGCAGCGTCTGCGCAGGAAGCTTCCGGGAAGTTCCAGGGCAACGTCACCGCACGTACCGGTCGCATCGTCATCGCGGCTGTCGACGCAAAGGGCCGGGTGATGCCGGCCTTTGAGGTTGAGAGCTATGACGTGCAGCGGATCGGTGCGGCGGGAAGCGCTGACAGCGCGGCCGCTACAGTGACATCGACCAAGGCTGACAACCCCTGCCCCGGCGTCGCTGCCCTGTCGAAGGAAGAGGGACAGCGTATCGTCGAAACGGTTGCGCGCCAGCAAGGCTTTGCCCCACCGCTCGTCCTCGCGGTTGCCCGGGCCGAAAGCCGCTTCAATTCCGGTGCGCTATCGCCCAAAGGTGCCTATGGCCTGATGCAACTTCTGCCGTCCACGGCAGCAAGCTACGGGGTCGATATCTGCGATCCCGCGGATAATGTAAAAGGTGGGATCGGCTTTCTGCGGGATCTGCATCGCAGGTTTCCGAATCCGATATACATGCTCGCCGCCTACAATGCCGGCGAGGTCGCGGTTTTCAAATACAAGGGCGTGCCGCCCTACTCCGAGACGGTTGGCTACGTCGCCAACGTCATCAACGATTTCTACCAATGGCCATCGGTCGGGTCTGAGGCAGTGATGCCCGCAGGGGCGGTGCCCCTTGACCTGGCCGGCGCTCAACCGGCTGCGGCCGGCGCGACGGATCAACAAAATGATCCGACATCCCGCCCCAACTCCCGCAATGGCGGCACCACGACGTCTCGCGAAGCGACGGCGCCGGTCTGGCAGGGCGGGATGGTGCAAAACTTTGACTGAGGAGAAGCTTTGATGACCATGTGGAAGATGATTGCGACACGCAGCGCTGGTGTGGCGATGCCGCTCATGCTCTTGGCAACGCAGGCGCTGGCCGGAGGCGGAAATCTCCAGCCGGTGCAAAGCACGCTGCAGACGTTGGTGCAGACCCTGACCGGGCCGATCGCGACGGCTTTGGCGGTTCTGTTCTGCATTTTCATGGGCTTCATGGCCTGGGCGGCACGCCTGTCATGGTTTGTGGCTGGAAGCTGGGTCTTGGGTATCGTGCTGGTCTTCGGCTCGGCTCAGATCGTCGAATTCTTTCAATCCGCGGTCGGCAGGTGATCGGCATGGCAGACGGCCGGATCGATCCTGGCGAGCCCAGATTGTTGATCACTCCTCTCGTCAAGGGCTTGACCCGAGCGCCGACGGTGCTCGGCATCCCCTACGAGCTAGCGGGGTTCATCGGCGTGTTGACCGCTGTCGTGTTCCTCGCAACCCATAATCTAATCATGCTCTGTATCTGCGTGCCGCTCTATGCGGTTGCCAGGATCGCGATCATGCGCGATCCCATGTTCATCGAGATCATGTTCATCCGTTCACGAAAGATGCCGCCCCGGAGCGCCAGCTTCTGGGCCGCGCGCAGTTACCGGGTGTGACGTGGCGATCGCACGGGCTCTTCGCGATGAACTGAGTTTCGGGGCCGTATCTCGTCGGGAGAACCCGGTTTCGGCCCATATACCCTACTCGCGGCATGTGTCCGACGAGGTGATCAAGACGCAGGACGGCATGTTGATGTCCTTCGTTCACATGAGCGGGCTATGCTTCGAGACGATCGATATCGCCGAGATCAATTCGCGCCTGCTCGGTCGCAACGATCTCATTCGGGGGTTGGCGAATTCCCGCTATGCGATCTACTCGCATATCCTGCGCCGCGAGGTGAAGCCGGCGATCGAGTCAAGCTTCGAGAATAAGTTCTGCCAAGAGCTGGATCAGCGCTATACGGCGACCCTGCGCACCCAGCGCATGTTTGTGAACGACATCTACCTGACGATCGTGCGGCGCGAACTGCAGGGAACCGTCGGGACAGCGGATCTTGTGATCCGCAAGCTTTTGGGACGCAGGGCGGCGGACGGTCGCACTTCGAGCGAGGAGCGGTCGCTGATCGAACTCACGGATGTGTTGAAAGCCGTCCGAGAGAGCCTGCAGGCGTATGGCGCGCGGGTTCTGAGCGTCGTCAAGCGCAATGACGTTTGGCATTCCGAGCCGCTGGAATTCCTGGTGCAGCTCGTCAATGGCGGGTTTCCGCGGCCGATGGCACTGCCGCGCATGAAGCTTGCGGAGGCGCTGGCGACCAAGCGGCTATTCTTCGGCCCGAATGCGCTGGAAATTCGCGGGGCGTTTCCTGGCGAAACGCGATACGGCGCCATCATTTCGGTAGGCGAGTACCCTTCCATTACGGGACCGGGGATGCTCAACCCCATGCTGAGGGTGCCGCACGAATTCATCGTGACGCAATCCTTCGCCATCATCGACAAGCCCCAGGCGCTGACCCAGATGGAGCGGGTCGGGCGCAAGATCGACATGTCGGATGAGGCCGGCTCGATCGTGGCCGATCAACTCGGCGAAGCGCGCGATGAGCTTTTATCTTCGGAAGCGCTCTATGGTTTGCATCATCTCACGGTGCTGTGCCTTGGGAAAACCATGGACGACGTGGCGCGCTGCGTGACCGACGTCGGCACCGCGCTGACGGAGGTGTCCGCCCTGTGGGTTCGCGAGGACCTCAATTGTGAACCAGCGTTCTGGGCCACCCTGCCCGGCAATTTCGCCTATGTGGCGCGCAAGGCGATGATCTCATCGAAGAACATGGCGGGCTTCTCCGCCTTTCATAACTATCCGAGCGGCCGGGCTGGCGGGGTGCATTGGGGAACGCCGATAAGCGTCCTCGAGACGACGTCGCAAACGGCCTACTTCTTCAACTTCCATGTTCGAGACCTCGGCAATTTCACTCTGAACGGTCCCTCGGGCTCGGGCAAGACGGTCTTGCTCGGCTTTCTCGCGGCACAGGCGCAGCGCATCACGCCGCGCCCCAAGCTGGTGATGATCGACAAGGACCGCGGCCTGGATATCTTCGTGCGGTCGCTTGGCGGCCGCTATGAGGTTCTGAAGGCCGGGGAGCCTTCCGGCTTCAATCCGTTGCGCCTGCCCGATACGCCGCGCAACCGGGATTTTCTCTTCCAGCTTTTCAGCTTCATGCTGCGTCGATCCGACGGACACGCCCACTCGACGCGCGAGGAGCAAGTCATCCGCAACGCGATCGCCCAGGTGGCGAGCGCGCCGCCGGAAGGTCGAACCATGGAGGAGTTCGCCGAGCTGTTGCGCGGTGCGATGCGCGCCGGCGATGACGATCTCTATTCGCGCTTGCAGCCATGGATGAGGCCGGATCAGCGCGGTTGGTTGTTCAACAACGCGGAAGACTCGTTTTCGATGTCGTCCATTTTTGGCTTCGACATGACGAGCGTGTTGAGCGACGCAACGACCAGCACGGCGGCCTTGCTCTATATCTTCCATCGCATCGAGGAGCTGCTTGACGGGCAACCGGTCATGATCTTCCTCGATGAAGGCTGGAAGCTCCTGGACAATGATATTTTCAGCTACTTCATCAAGGACAAGCTGAAAACCATTCGAAAGTTGAATGGCATCATTGGTTTCGGCACGCAGTCTGCGGCGGATATCGTGAAGTCGTCGATCGCCAACACGCTGATCGAACAGACGCCGACCAATATCTTTTTCCCCAACCCGAAGGCCGATGAAGAATCGCACAGGGCGTTCGGGCTGTCGGAGCGCGAGATCAAATGGATTCGCGAAACCCCGCCCGAAGCCCGCAAATTCCTGATCAAGCATGACCAGGACAGCGTCATCGCGCGCCTCAATCTCGGCGCGATGCCTGACGCGATCAAGATCCTCTCCGGTCGAATTGAGACGGTTCAGGAGCTCGACGCGCTGCGCGCGCGCGTCGGCGACGATCCGCAGGTCTGGTTGCCAATCTTTCTTGGGAGGGACCCGGAATGAAGACCATCATGGGCGCGACGGCCGCCCTTGTCACAATTTTCGAGTTATCGACGGCCATGGCGGCCGTGCCGGTTTCTGACAGCCCTATTCTGTCGCAGCGGAGCGAGGACAAGGCCGACACGGTTCAGATCAAGCTCATCCAGGAGGACACGAAGTCCGCCACGCAGGGCGTCAATTGCTCGGTGACGACGCCCAAAAAGGCGCAGAACGTGAAGAGCCCGAAGGCTTCGGTCGATCCGGCGAGTGGCAGGGCGTCCTTGGAACAGGCCAATCCCGACATCAAGGGCTCTTCGGCGTTCGCCTCAACCGTGTCGGAGTCGGGCGCTGTCGGCGGCAATGCCGGTGAAAGAAGCCTGCTCGACAGCACCGGTCAGGTTCTCGGCGGCATGAACGGCAGCATGTCGACCGTGGTCCCCAATAGGCGGGTTTTCGAGACCATGGGGCAGGATATCGGGACCGACAAAACGGTCATGGAAGCCTTCGACCGCAACAGCGCAATCCGCGCCCAAGGCGGGCTGACTTTCAACGAGGTGATCCAGGCAACCGGGTTCTTCGCCCAAGCTTTCAACGTGCGCAACATCGGCACTGCCACACTGACGAGCCGCGGATCCTCCGGCCTGGTGGTGCCCACTCCTGCGTCCCCGCCGCCTGGCTCCAGTGGCGCGACGAGCTGCCCCGGGGGGTCGAGTGGCATCGGCAAAGCCGGCAACCCATGCTGCTCGTCGACGGACAGCGCATGCCCGGCGCCGCGCACGACCGACACGGTTGAAAACGTATCGCCCATGCTTTCGCAAATCCAAAGGGACGCGAACAGCGCCCCCGTCACCATGACGACCGACGAACTGATGTCGGCTGTCAAGCAATATCAGGCTCAATAGGAGACAGGGCTATGCGTGGAATTGCGTTAACAGCGGCACTCTTGCTTGGCTTTGGCGGGATCGCCTTTGCGCAGGTGCCTACGATCGACGAGGCCAATCTGGAGCAGGCTCGGCAGATTGCATCGGCCACGAGCGAGATCCTCAGCACCGACCGCAACATCATGAACTATACGCAAAAGACGCTCCAGGCCGTCACGGGCGACCGGTCGAGCCAGGCCGGCGAGCTGGCGCAAATGGCCTTGGGCAATGGCGGCTTCTCCATGGGGGACGCGCCCTCGCTTGGTAGCGTGATCTCGGGTGGCTCGTTGTCGTTCGCCGGCCTCGGCAACGGATCGCAGGGGATCGTTTCGAACCTGATCAACGGCCTACAGCTGGTGAAAACCATCTCGGGTCTGATCAATGGCCAGACGACGCAGATGGATAAGAACTACAGCGCCCTGGTGAACGTCGCGGCCACGGTCACCGGACTGGTCGACTCCTCGCAAAACGGGGTGAAGACGCGTTCCAACGCTTTTCAGTCGGGCGCTCAGCGGATCGGCACGGCGCAGGACATCAAGGGCTCGATCGATCAGAACAGCCAGATCATGGTGCAAACCGGTCTGACCGTGAACGAGCTGATCGGCGCGGTGAACACCGCAACGGCGGCTGCCAACCAGGAAAACATCGATCGTATGAACCTGATCACCCAGGCCTCGCGGGGGCTCGAATACAAATCCGGCCAATGACGGTGCGCTTGCTTCTATCAGCGGCCGCCATCATTGGCGCCGTCGCGACCTCCGGGTGCGGCCACAAGCCGCTCAAGGCTCCATGCTCGCGCGACGAGGGACCGATGCAGCCCCTGGGGTTCGCGGCGCCCGAACCAAAAACAGAAGCGGCGAAGCCATTTGAGTGCGGTCCGATGAAGGCACTCAATAGCGATCCATCTCTATTTCCAGGTGGGATGGCGAAAAAATGAACTTCAATATCACGACGCTTCTCCAACAGGTCGACCGGTTCGGCAATAACTACGTATCGCAAGCCTACCAAAACCTCGCGTCCGCCTTGACCGGCGGCGGACAGGTGGGTGTCGCCGGCCTGATGCTGACGCTGTACGTGATATTTTGGGCCATCAGCGTCTGGCAGGGAACCTCGACCGGATCGGGAAAAGAGATGGTCTGGCGCCTGTTCCGCGCCTTCGTCATCTACGCTCTGGCGACGAGTTGGGGGGACTTTCAAACATATGCCTATTCGTTCGCGAATGAGACACCTTCCGCGATCGGGAACAGCCTTCTCACGAGCGTGTCGGCCAATGTGACCGGGACATCGGCCGGGCTGAACTCCGTCAACTCCGTGCAGACCGCCCTGCAAAATATCTGGGATTCGCTCGCCAACTCCACCGCTGCCTTTATCAAGAGCCTAGGGGTGTTGAACTTCGGCGGCTACGTGCTGGCGGCAATCATCCTCGTCGTGGGCGCGCTGCTCATCGGTTATGCGATCTTCCTCATCATCCTGTCGAAGATCTTTCTTTGGCTTTTGCTGGCGCTCGCCCCAGTGTTCATCATTCTCATGCTGTTCGGCTACACGACCCGGTTCTTCGCTGGCTGGATAACCGCCATCGTGCAGTACATGTGTGTGCAGATTCTGGTCTACGCCTTCTGCGCCTTCTTCATCTCGATCACCCAGACCTATTTCGACGCGGTCAACCGGTCGAACGGCGCCGCGACAACGACCTTGACCGAAGCCGCGCCGCTGATCCTGATCTGCCTCGTCGGCGTGCTGCTGCTGTCGCAAATCACCAACGTTGCCGCCTCACTCGCAGGCGGAATTGGTATTGGAACGCCTTCGTTTGGGCGGTTTTACGGCGGGGCTTTCGGAGCGCTGGGCCAAGCCGGTCAGCGGACGCTGATGGGACGCATGGGCTGGAGCACGCGGCAGGAACGTTTGGCGGGTCGCGAGCGGGCGCGCGTGAGCCTCGCACAAAGAAGATACGAGAATTCAGCGGAATATGCGCGGCTTTCGCGAAAGCTGACGGATCCCGCATAGTTTTGGGGCACCAATGAGCGATGTGACGGAAAGCGCTGGGGGACCGGCGAAGGAAACCGAGTCTCCATTGCCGTACTACGTGGATGCGGCAATCTGGGAAAAAGATATCGCGCGGCGCAATCGCTGGTCGCGATCTCTGGCATGGTGTGTGGCAAGCGTCGCCTCGGTCATTGCCGTGGCAGCCGTGGGCGCACTGATCCTGGCGCTGCCGCTCAAGACCTATGAGCCCTACATGGTGGTGGTCGACAAATCCACCGGGTTTGTCGAGGTGAAGCGGCCGCTGGCTGACGGTCCTTTGCAGCAGGACGAGTCGATGGGGATGTTCGATATCGTCCGTTATGTGAAGGCTCGCGAGACCTACGATCCGAAGGCGCTGAAGGACAACTTCGACCTCGCGCAATTGCTGAGCGCCGGCGATGCCTCGAGAGAGCTCGTCGAGCTTTTCAGCCCGGCAAACAAGGTGACCAACCCCGTCGTGCTCTACGGGCGAAACACCGTCGTGGCTGTGACCGTGAAGTCCGTGACATTTCCTAACCAGAGGACCGCCCTGGTCCGGTTCATGACGGAGGAAAAGAGCCAGGCCAACACAGTGCAGCGGCATTGGGTGTCGTTGATCCGGTTCCGCTACACCGGCGCGCCAGCCAAAAACGAGATCCGCTTTCAAAATCCGCTCGGCTTTCAGGTGCTCGAATATCGGCGCGATCAGGAGACGGCGCCAGCACCCACCGCGGAGACTCCGCAATGAAGGTCGCCGGCATCCTGACGGCAATCGGGCTCGCCGTTTGCGCGGTCCAGCCAGCCCTTGCCGAGCAGACCCCTCGGGCGGGATCTCGTGACAGCCGCATTCGCTTCGTCTGGTATCAGAAGGACGATGTCGTGTCGGTGCCGGCGAGCTATGGCGCCTCGACCATGATCGAATTCGGTGATGACGAGAAAATCGAAACCCTCGGCGCTGGCGACGTACCGGCCTGGAGCATCGAGCCCAACAAGAAGGGCAATGTGCTGTTTGTGAAGCCGATCGAAAAGAATGCGGGCGGGAATCTCAACGTCCTGACGAACAAACGCAGCTACGTGTTCTTCCTCAACGGCGAGTTTCGGCCGGTTGCGCAACAAGTCTATGCGATCAAGTTCCGCTATCCCGAAGAGGCGTCGGACGCGGCGCTGATGGACGAAGCCCGGGCCCGGGCAGCGCAGCCGAACCGGCAAGGCTTCAGGGCGGAAAATGCCAACTCGTCCTATGCCTATAAGGGGTCGTCGGCAAATAAGCCCCTCGTGATCTACGACGACGGCGCGAAGACCTGGTTCCGCTTCGATCCGGCAAGAGAGGTGCCGGCGATCTATGTCGTCGATAGCGAGCGCAATGAAACCCTTGTGAATTATCGCCGCGAGGGCGCGTACATCGTCGTCGACAAGGTCAATTACCAATGGACCCTGCGCAATGGCAACGAAGCAACCTGCGTCTTCAATTTGAGACTGAACAATGTAAACGAACCGACCGGGCTTGACCCTTACGAGCCGCAGCGTGTCGGCGGTGGGGCTGTTCGGAAAGTGAGGGGACCCGATGCCATCTCCCAATGAGTACAGAATGCTCGCTGAGGAGGGCACGGCGGTCGCCGCGCCAAAATTCGGGGCAAGCACATTGTTCAAGATCGCCGTGCCGCTGGGTGCGGTGGTCTTCGCCGGCTGGATGATCTATGCGGCGACGCGTGCGTCGGACAAGCCGCTGTTGACGGCGTCGGATGGCGAGGAGTTTCACACCACACAGTTTCCCGCACCTGGGCTCGATACGCCGCGTCCCCAGCTTGATAACGGCACCCTGAAAATCTCGACGGCTCCCGAGGAGCCGCCGGCGGCACCAGCGCAGCCGCCGTCCACGATCGAGGCTCCCCCTCCCCCTCCGCCAGCATTGCAACCGCCTGCGGCTCCACAGCAGGTTCAGGACGATTCCGAGGCCCGGCGTCTGGCTGAGGAAGAACGGCGCAGGCAGGAAGAAGAGGAGCGCCGCAAATGGGAGCGCCTGCGCGCCAAGCAGCTCGTCGTCGATAGCGGCGATACGCCTGGCAGTGCATCAGCACTGGGCGGCAATGGAACGGATCCAGCGGCGGCCGGGAACGCAGGCGAGGGCGAGGAGGACCCCAATCGGCGTTTTTTGGCACGGGCGAGCCAGAGCGGAGCGGATACATCGAAGGCCACGATGAACCCGCGCACCGACGCTCTGGTCGCCCAGGGGACGATGATCAAGGGCGTGCTCGAGACCGCGATCCAGAGCGATCTTGCCGGTATGGTTCGGGCTATCGTGTCGGAGGATGTATGGTCGTTCGACGGTCGCAGGGTTTTGATCCCCGGTGGCTCCCGCCTTATCGGTGAATATCGCAGTGGCCTCGCAACCGGCCAAACGCGGGTGTTCATTGTGTGGACACGCCTGCTTCGATCGGACGGCATGTCGGTGCAACTCGGTTCGACCGGCACCGACGAGCTCGGTCGCAGCGGCATGCCGGGCGAGGTCGACAACCATTATTTCGAGCGGTTCGGCTCGGCGATCCTTCTAAGTGTCGTGGGCGGCGCGACCCAGTTCATCGCCAACCTTGGCAATGACCAGAACGGGTCGAACACCAATCAGACCTATACTGATCCGCAGACCGGACAGACGGTGACAGCGCAGACGCAACCCAACCAGTACATGCAGAGCGCCCGCCAGATCGGCGCGCAACAGATTTCGCAAAGCCTCAACCGCATTGCCGAAGAGGCGCTTCGCAACTCGATCAATATCGCGCCCACGATCCACGTCGATCAGGGGTCGCGCATCATGGTGTTCGTGCGCCGCGACCTCGATTTTTCGGAGTTCTATCCGGACCCGGTACGCGAGGCTTTGAGGGAGATACGACGTGAGCGGGCAGCAAAGAACCGTCTTTCTAAATAAGGCGCTGGGGCCCGTGCGGCGCTGGCTCGATGACGAGCGCGTGGTGGAAATCTGTGCGAACGGGCCTGGACTTGTATGGGTCGAAATCGTTGGCTCCGCCCATATGGAGCCCTTCGACGTGCCTGAGCTCGACCGCGCCGCGATCACATACCTCATGGAACGTATAGCGGCATCATCCTCCCAGTCGGTCAGCGAGGAAAATCCCTTGCTTTCGGCCGCCCTCCCCGGCGGCGAACGTTTTCAAGGCGTGCTTGCGCCGGCAACCCCGACAGGGGGCGCCTTCGCGATCCGCAAGCAGGTGGTGAAGGATATGCGCCTTGAGGATTATCGGAAGCGGGGGGCGTTCGATACGATCTCCGTCCAGGATCCCGGCGACTTGAGCGAGACTGACAGCGCCCTTTGCGAATATCTCGACGCCGGCAAGATCGAGGATTTCCTCCGCTTGGCCGTGCGCGAACGTTATTCGATCTTGCTTTCGGGAGGCACATCGTCGGGCAAAACGACATTTTTGAACGCGATTTTGCACGAGGTGCCTTCGGATGAGCGTATTCTCACGATTGAGGATACGCGCGAGGTCAAACCCCACCAGCCCAACTATCTGCCCCTCGTCGCGTCAAAGGGCGACCAGGGCCTGGCGCGCGTGACCGTTGAAACGCTGCTGCAGGCGGCGATGCGCTTGCGGCCGGATCGAATCTTCCTGGGCGAGATCCGGGGAGCGGAAGCCTATTCGTTCTTGCGCGCCGTCAACACGGGTCATCCCGGATCGATCACGACGATCCATGCGGACAGCCCGGCCGGTGCGTTCGAGCAGCTGGCTTTGATGGTCATGCAGGCCGGGCTCGGGCTGAGCAAGGCGGAGATCATCGATTACGTGCGGTCGGTCCTGCCGATTGTGATCCAACAGACGCGCCGGGGCGGCTGGCGCGGAACCTCGGCGATCTGGTTCAACCGCATGACTGAGTGGAGAGCCGCCAGAAAGGTTCCCCAGAATGTCTCGCTTATTGGCTTATAGGCTTTTCCTCGGCCTCATCGGCCTCGCCGCCTTCTTTGCTCTTTGGAGCCTGGCCTACGAGCTGGTGGCGACATGGCGTTGGAATCCCGCCCTCCCTTCCGAAGGCGCCTCGCGCTGGGGGCTTGTAAAGTACCAGAACGCGCAACGCAGCCTGAGCGGCCTGTTCGTTGCCTGGCAGCATTTCAGCCAGCGCCTGGCCTATCATCCCACGCA
Organism: Mesorhizobium norvegicum; assembly: GCF_004919685.1. Lineage (GTDB taxonomy): Bacteria > Pseudomonadota > Alphaproteobacteria > Rhizobiales > Rhizobiaceae > Mesorhizobium > Mesorhizobium norvegicum. Next base: position 27,866 of record NZ_SMYZ01000082.1, read on the forward strand.
GGGCGAGACGATCATTCGGGGCGCGATCGCGGTCGCGGTTGTCGTGGCGATCGGCGTCGGCCTGATCTTTGCAAGCCTGATCAACCGCAAGCCAAAGCACTACGGCGATGCACGGTTCGGCACGATCATGGACGCCGAAAGGCAAAACCTGCTGGCAAAGCAAGGCTTGATCCTCGGCAAGATGGGTGGGGCGACGATCCGCTCGGATGATCCCGCGCACGTCCTGGTGGTCGGGCCGACCCGATCCGGCAAGGGCGTCAGCTTTGTCATACCGAACGGTTATATGTGGCGAGGATCCTCTGTGTGGTTCGATCCTAAGCGGGAAAACTTCGAGGCGTTCGGTGCGCACCGGCAGGCTCTCGGCGACAAGGTCTTTTTCTTTTCCCCCGGCGAGCGGGACTCGCATCGCTATAATCCGCTGGATTTCATCCGGCGCGATGCGCGCATGCCGACGGACTGCGCGGTGGTCTCCTCCTTCATCATCCCGGAGGCGACAGGAAGTTCCGAGATCTGGGCGCGCGCCGGCCGGCAGCTGCTTGCGGCCATGATCGGCTATGTCCTGACATCGCCGCGTTATGAGGGGCAGCGTCATTTGCGCGCCGTCGCGATGCTTCTTTCGACCGGCGTGGACTTTCTGAGGGTGCTGACGAATATCCGTAATGACGAGGAAAAATATCTGCCGTCGTGGGTCCTGCACGGGCTCAACCAGTTCATTGCGCTGGAAAAGGAAACGCGAAACTCGGCCTACTTCAACCTGACGGCGGCTCTCAACCCCTGGACCAATGATCTCGTTGCGGCCGCTACGGCGTCGACCGATTTCGATATCTCGAAGCTTCGCAAGGACCCGACGGCCCTCTTCATCGGCTGCTCGGTGGCGCAGCTCGACGTGTTCCGGCCCATCATCAAAATCCTGGTTCAGCAAATCCATGATGTGTTGATGGCCTCCTTGCCGGGCCCGGACGAGCCCTACCAGGTCCTGGTGATGATCGACGAGTTTCGCCAACTCGGCAAAATGGAGTCTATCGTGTCCAAGCTAGCGATCAACGCGGGCTATGGCTTCCGCATGGTCCTGGTCCTGCAGGACCTCGCCCAGCTCGACGAGGTCTATGGTAAAGCGACGCGGCAGACCACTGTGTCCGCGTGCCAGGTGAAGCTTTTCATCCGCATGAACGACGTGGAGACCTCGGAATATGTCTCTGTAATGCTGGGACCGACCACGATCGAGGTGCCCACGCCGATCATCAGGGCCGGTCAAGGTATATTTGGAGGTCGAGACAAGAGTTTAAGTTACCAGGAAAGGCCGTTCCGGACGGCGGCGGAGCTTCGACAGATGCCGGCGAAGCAGGCCGTAGTTCTGGTCATGAGCGCACCTGGTTTCATGGTGCGCAAGATCACCCATTATAAGGACGCTCCCTATAAGGCGACCTACCAGGAGTTTCGGCACCGGCGCTTGAAGGTTCCGCCTCTCTCACGATGGCAGGATCTTCCGCTGCGCTCCATGGCGGAGGTCGAAGCGGCGGCTAGCAATGCGCCGGCGGCACCTTTCGAGTTGGGGGAACCCGATACCGTCGAAGCGCCGGTTTCGGGCGATACAGCCTATGCCGAGGCGGTGCCGCCTGCGAATGGTGCGGCGGCTGAAAGGGCTGGTCCCGTCGGGTTAAAGCCGAAAGTAAAGAGCGGCAGCGCGGACGCACCACAGGCGCTGCCAAGCTCAGGCCTTCCAACGGGCGGTGAGGCTGAAGCAAAGAGCGAGGTCGCCGCTGAAGTTCCGGAGTTGAAGCCGAAGCGGACCGCTCAGACAGCCGATGATGCGCCGAGGCCGCTTCCCACCCTTGGCCGGCGATCGGCGCCGGCAGCATCAAAGGCGTCTGACCCGAGTGCGTCTGAAGGCAAGGCGAGTATCTTGCAATTCCAAGTCCGGCCGGGAAACAAGTCCACGTCGATCGCCGCGCTGCTCGCATCGCTCGATCAGGAAGTGGAGGCCGGCGCTCGTTCCCTGTCACCGTCAGTGGATAGCGGAGATGTCGACGGGGTACCGTCAGCCGCTCTTGAGGCGCTGCAGGATCAAATTAGACGTCACGGCGATCGCTAGGACGTGAAATTCAGTTGAAATGAGCGATTTGTGCGTTCGGTACTTATGTCGAGTGTGAGAACCAGACAAAACGTCCCTAATCCGATGGCGGGCGCATCGAACCGGTTCGAGCGCCTCCCGGTTCTTGGTGGGGACGTGAGCTGATTGCTCGTCCGTAAAATGCGATTGATTTCACTCTAGCCAACCTGTATCAAAACCGATACAGTGCACCCCGATGAAGGTGATTGAATGGCTTGGAAGCAGTAGGGCGGATGTTCGAGCGTTTCCTGACGATGCGCGGATAGAGGCCGGCTGGCAGCTCGAACTTGTCCAGCGCGGCGACGATCCCGACGATTGGAAGCCTATGCAGATCGTGGGGGCCGGCGTCAGGGAAATCAGAGTCCGAGAGGCATCCGGAGCGTTCCGCGTCATGTATCTGGCAACCCTAGAGGACCGCGTTTTGGTGCTTCATGCGTTCCAGAAGAAGACACAGGCCACATCCAAGAAAGACCTCGATCTGGCGGCTCAACGGCTAAAACGATGGAAGACAGAACGATGAATGTAGAAATCTATGAGAACGTCTGGGACGCCCTGGCGGACACCGAACAGGAGGCAGCAAACCTTAAAGCGCGCTCGGCGCTGCTCTACGAAATCCGTAAGGCAGTCCAGCGTTGGGGCATTCCCCAGGAGGAAGCCGCCAAGCGGCTCGGCCTGACGCGCCCTCGTATCAATGATCTGCTGCGCGGTAAGCTCGCCAAGTTCTCGCTTGACGCGCTCGTCAACATCGCCGCCTCCGCTCACTTGGATATAGAAATCCGGGTGAAGGAGGTTGCATAATCACGAGGTGTCTAATCCTCGCCTTTCCTCGGAGTACATCCGCGTTTGGACGCGAGCGTGGGCCGAACGGAGCGCTGCCAGAGCCCCGGCTTAGGGAGCAACGAGCCTACGCGGTGCTGCATGGCGAGGTGACTATTGCTTTTGCGGCTTATGTGAATCCGGTTCCTCGCCATCCACGGGTGAGGTGTTGATGCTTTTCGATTGCAGGCGCTGCAGCTCTTCGAGACGTTCGCCCTTGACCGTGTTTGGATCGAGCCGTTCGGACGGATTCTGCGCCAATGCGCGAGCGGCCTCGCTTGCAGCCTGCGCCTCGCGAGCTTCCTTCGCCGCGATGCTTTCGGCATTTCGAACCATTTCGCGGTCTTGTGCAACCTGCTCAAGCGATGTCGGATCGATTGAGCCGGCATGTTCATCACGAAGTTGTTGCTCGATGGCACGATTGCGGATTTCGTTCGCGCGCTGTGCCTCTAGGTGCTCCGTAGCGTCGATCTCACGTGCACGATTTGTGAGCTGCACGGCCGCTGGTTCGTGTTGAGCAGGACCATATTCTTGTCGCGCCTTTTCCCAAGCATAATCTTTAACATGTTCAGCAAAGGGCTCATCTTGTTCCGCGTTTCTTTTCGAATAGAATTCGTCATCTGAGCGTTGCACGGATCTTGCGAACGCCGCTACGTCAACATCCGTCCATTCCGACGGATCTTTGATCCTATACTGTTCATCTTCCATCTCCCATGCTCTTGCGATAAGCGCTTCATTTCGTGATCCGGCGATCTGATGCGCTTCTTCATGCGAAATGTGCGTCACACCGCGTTCCTGCAGTGATTTGAGATCCGTCCGGATCGCCAATAGCTCCATGGTGGGCGCTGCCCGCCGCAAGAACTCCGCTTTGTTCTGGCCGTTCATCATGGCCGCTGTCTTGTTAACGGTCTCGTTGATCTGTTTCAGGTTTTCCCGCATCTGGTCCGCGCTGGCATCTGAACCCATTCGAACACCCTTTCCATCTCGAATAGCGACCACAACACTACCTGATCGGACAGCTTGCGTCATCCGATCAATTAATTGACTCGCCATCGTGTTATCCGGCTGAGCAGCTGCGACGGAGCGCCAGTCCCGAAGGCTTGCCTGGGTGGCCCGCAGCTGGCGCGCCGAAATCGGTATCTTGATCGGGTTGGCCCTCGCGTAGTCGATCCGTTGTCGTGCTTTCTCGATGACGTGCGGGTTTGCACGGGCATAGGCGCGGTCCCGCGCCTCCCTACCTGGCCGCGGCTTTTCGGCCGTGGCCACGATCGCCTTGTCGCGCGTACCATAGCTTTGTGATGACGCTCGATAGGCCGCGGAGGTCGCGACGATTTTCATGCCCTGCGCTTGTGCGTGCTGGGCATAGAGAGCGCGCCATTCGCGAAGCTGGGCCGGACCTGGTCGCAATCGCTGACCATCCTCACCCTTCACCGCGACGATGGCATGGACATGAATATGGCCGCCCTCCTCGGCCATATCGGCATGCATCCCAAAGGCGAATTTGTGATTGGGGAACTGTTCATGCAGGAACCCACGTGCGGCCCTCACCAGGGCGTGTCCGTCCTCGCCTGACTTGGCCGACAGGATCATATGCATGGTGTCACGAGGCTTGTAGGAATTCAGCGTCTTGTCCCAGGACTGCGCGGTCTGCCGGACCGCCTCCTCAGACGCGATCGTGACGCCGTCGGCGCCGATCGCCGCTCCGTCATGGGTAAGGCGCGAGAGCTGGAACACGACACCAGCTTTGCCGTGGCTGGGTTCCCCAATCGGCTTGACCGAAACAGTATCCTCGTTGACCCCAAGCTTCTCGGCGATCCGCGAGGCGATCATGGCCCGGGTCGGTGCCGAGAACTGGCGATCCTCCTGGCGCCGATCGGAAAAGTGAAACCGATGTTTCTTCTTCTCGTCTCCGTTCTCGCCCCGCTCGACGCTGTGTCCGGCCATGGTCGCGACGACACGCGCGACGCTCGATCCGTCCTGCAGCGTATCGATACGATAAGCGAAACCGTGGCCGGCGAAACCAGCCTGAACCGCCAGTGAATGGCGCTCGGCATTCTCCTCTCCAGCCACCGAAAGCCGGAACGTCGCGACATCGTCGCTTTCCCGCCGCTTGTCGAAGCCCTTGCCCCACTGTTTCATTTCCTCGGCAACGGCCTCCTGCGTTGCCAAGATACGCGCGTCATGCGTTTCGGGCGCGACGCCCTCCTTCTGGATATATTGACCGATGGCGGCTGCCCTTGTGACGCCATGCCCGTAGGAAATCACCTTCAGAACCGCCGGCTGATACCCGGCCGCCAGCCTGTCGGCAGCGGCCCTCGGTGCAGGTCCGTCGGCGAGCTTCCGCCGCTTCGTTGGCAGGGCGAGGTTCAGTCGCCCGGCTTTACCGCGCGGCGGCTCCAGCTCCTGGGCAGACGAGCGCGGCACGGCCGGTTCCGGTGGCTGGCTTGCCTCGGAACCGCCCTCCCCCTTCCGGCCGCGAACCGTCTTGAACAACCAATCATCGTCGTTTCCAGCAAAGGACAACATGGCCTGATGCCGGCGCTTGCGGTTCTCGTCTTCAAAAGCTGCGCTCGCGCGAATCCGATCGGCGATAGCCTGTATGGAGGACTCGTCGAGGTTCACGCGTTCTCACCATCCAGCAGATGCGCCGCCTTCCGAAGTTTCAGGCCATGCGCGATCGTCATCGCCGTCAATTCGGCGTCGACGGCTTTCACTCTCTCATCCAGTGCTTCCCATATCGGCAACGCCGTCTCCATGGGGACAGCATCGCCGGAATGAATGGCATGCAGAAGCTGGCTGAGATTTCGGCCAACCATCCGGACTTGCGAGGCCAAGGCCGCGACAGTGCGTGAATTCTCTGCCGACAGAGCGGGGCCGACATCCAGGCTGGCCCGGATGATGCGTCGCAACGTCTCCGCCCGATCAAGCTGGAACACCTTGCAGGCCTCGTCCAGGAGTGCGCCCGCCTCCGGCCCGATATCGATCCGGGAGCGCTTTCGAGTGTCCTTTTGGGCGGGGCTGGTGCCGAAAATTCTCGCCATGGCGGATGGGGCCTCACGTCGAAGACGGTCCAGGTCGAAGCGAAGCGACGACCTGCTCAGCCAATTTGGACCCAAATTGCGTATCTTGTCAATTCACGATGCAACATTATAATGAGCTGATGACTCGCTAATCCATAACCATCTATGCCTTCTTGAGCATTGCACAGACACGCAAATTTATATTATTACATAGGCACTTAGGCGCATATGCACCTTGTTGCATCGGCGCATAGGCAAAATGCAAGAAAGTCACTTTGGCGCCAAATTGCCTACACGCATTGACGCCAAGGTGACGCGACATTTGGAAAAAACAATGCCGGAACAACGCGCGGTGCAAATCACAGTGGCCTCTCCCAAAGGCGGGGTCGGCAAGACCATGACCACCATCCTGCTCGCTGGCGAATTCGCCGCCGCCGGTCATCGGGTCACGGTGCTCGACACCGATCCACAACTGTCCGCGGTGGAGTGGAGCAAAAACAGTCGCCGCGCCGGGTACGCTCTTTCAAACATCGACGTCATCCCCATCAGCTCGACCGACGAACTGATCGATCGCCTGGCGCAATCCGACACCGAGGACCTGCTGCTGGTGGATGTCCAGGGCACGGCCGTGGCCGCACTCGGCCCGGCCGTCGCCAACGCCGACTTCGTGTTGATTCCGACGAAAGCGCACGTCTTCGATGTCAAGCAATGCCTCGGTCTGATCCGGCACATCCGCTCACTTGGCGGACGCCACCGCGAAATTCCCTACGCGGTGATGCTCAACATGGTTTCCGGGATCGAGCACAACACGATGGCCTTCCGCACAGCCATCCAGCTGCTGCGGCAGGCCGACGCCAGCGTGCTTGAGACCTTTTTGTCGCAACGGCCGACCTTCGCCTCAATCGCAACCGCCGGGACGCTTTACGAAGTCCAGCCTGTGAACAAGGCCGTCGAGGACGCTCGCGACCAGACGAATGCCCTGACTGCCGAGATCATCCGCAAACTGAACGGAGCCGCCACGCAATGAACGAGAAAAGCGATCGGACCGCAAACCAGCTGCCGCTGCCCGCCTTGAAACCGCGTGCCCGTTCGGATGATCCGTTCTCGCGCAACATGGCTGCCATAGTGGAATCCAGCATCGGCGAAACGGACAGGCTGGAGCAGCAGACGAGAGCCCAGTCTGCCAGAGCGGCGAAAGCGAAGCTCGAAAGGCCAAAGGCAGACGGCGAGACAGCCCGGCTGCACACACGCATTCCGGTCCCGCAGATGATCGAGCTGCAGGTCCATTGCGCGCGCAATAGAACAACCATGCAGGAGGTGGTGCAGGACCTGATAACGGAATTCCTTGCCCGGCAGCCGAAGTAGCGAGACGCGCCAATCAGCGTCGATTTTCGTTACGACCGACCACGCATGACTCGGGCCCAACAAGGATTCGCTACATCTCTCCGGGAAAGCCCTCAAAGATGCTGCTGAACGACTGACGTTCGGTTCCATCCATCACGAGAGTGAATCGATCCGCGTCCGCTGATTCAAACCATTCGTTGGACGCGCGCGTCCGGCTGCGCGATTCTGTCCCCCATGATCGCGCAGCTCTATTGCCTCTGTATTGAACGCCGCGACGCGGATCGGAACATGGCGCGCTTCTATGCGCTGTCGATCGAGGAGACTCTGTTTCGCTTCGGGGGCACGCAGCCCGCAGCCGGGCGCGCCCTACACCTATGTGACGACCAAGAATTTTCTGTCGCTATTTGGGCTTGATACGCTGCGCCAGCTACCGGATTTGGAGGCGCTCGAGGACACAGGGCTGCTATCGAAGCAGAAACTTCTCGCGGGGGACATTCCGGCAGGACTGGTTGGCGGGGCGGGCGATGCCGAAGAAGGGCCGGAGGACAATGTCGTTGAGGACCAGATGTCGTGAGCGGGCGTTGTCGCGTTGCGACCACAGAGACAGGCGATGACTCAGGACCAGGACGACTGGTCGTGCGGCAGCCGTTGATCGGGATCGTGAACCGCGGCATGGTCGCCGTCGATAAGATTGGCCGGAAAGATCACCAGATTGGTGCCGCCGGCATGACGCAGCGACGGAAACAGGATGCCGCGAAGCCAGGCGGTGATGACCAAATCCGCGAGCTTCCACGAAGGCGGGATCTTCTTGTCGATGCGAGCGATCTGGCGCCAGGCACAATCCCACTCCTTCCACGCGCCGTCCCATATGTCCGGGTCGAATCCGGGCGAAAGATCGGCCACCTCGGCGAGCGTGATCTTGTAAGCGGCAAGGGTGGCAGGCGGAGTGATGCTGGCACCCTGCTTGTATTCATCGAGCGCTGTCTGGGCCGAACGGGACAGATAGAGCGCCTCGACGCCTGGCCGGTTGAAGCGCCCGCCGTCGATCGCCGCGCCTGCGCCACTGATGGGCAGGAAAGCCCATTTGGGTGTCAGATAGCGATGGAAGATTTCGTCCGGCCCGACGCGGGTGACGTTCACCCGCGCGCCCCGTTCTCAAGATCCCGGATAAAAGCCAGAACCGCCTCGACCTGGCCGTCCGCGACGAGCTCGGCCGCCGTGCGATGGCCATAGTCGGCAATCGGTTCATTGCGGTACCAGTAGATCGCCTTGTCGACTTCGCCGGTGAGTTCCGTCGCGGCCGAGATCACTTTCACCATTTCGCGCATCCGGCCCTGCAGGCGCTCCGATGACGGGTTACGGAGCGTGTTGCGGTGGACACCGGTCAACTGGGCCAGGTTGGCCACCTTCACACCCAGCGCCTGCGACAGGCGCTTCGGCGAGATATAGGGTGTGCGCGGCTCCTGCAGGCTGTCGACAAAGCCTGAAACCACCGTGGAATGTGCGAGCTGTGCGTGGGCCATGACAAATCTCCGACCTCTCATACGCACAATATATGCACATTTAAACGCATAGCAAGTGAACAGTGACTTGGCGCCTTCCAGCGCCCTGTTTGTCCTTCCTCATCCTCGTAGCGGTTGCCAGCTGGCGGCAGCAATGCGCCCCAGAATCGGGCATTGGGGCTCCGAGATGGAGCCCGCGAAAGCAGACACCACTTTCGAATTTGTCGAAGTGCAGGAGGAAGCCAAGTCGCCGCAGAAAACCTGCGGTACCCGCCAAAAAATATCGCCCTCGATTTGACCTCCGGCGTGACTAAGTAGCGACCAATTCGGCGATTTTGGCGGCGACTTCCGCCATCGACTCTTCGGCAGTATTCAGCCCGGCTCGAGAGGCTAACAGGAGGCTGACCTGCTCAAGCTCTTCATAGGTCGTTCCGTGAACAACCGGGACGAGCCGCTCCCGCCGGAGTAGTGCCGAAAGCTCTTTGTCTGCGATGCCTTCTGCCGGGAGGCGTCGCAACATAGCCGGCGTCACCAAAACGATACCGACGCGCGAATTCACCAAGCCCTTGTCGATCGCCCGCATCATCGGCACCCCGAGGCCAAGGTCTTTCTCGCTGAACCACACGCGAACACCACGCGCTTCGAGCAGATCATGCAGTTCCTTAGCGGAGCCCTGCCTGTCATCCCACGCGTGACAGAGAAACACGTCTCGAAGGTCAGGCTGCGACGCCGCTAGGTTCTCGACGTTCTCGCGAACCGGCGTGAGCGCCTGCACTTGTTCAGGCGTGTACCACACAGCCGAACCGGCTCCCGACCAGCGCGGCTTTGAGGTGCGGCGCCCCGACCCGCCGCTGCTCCTTGAGGAGGAGGAGTATGAAGGGGACGAGTATGATCCGGAGCTGCTGTAGCCGCTGCCGTACCCGTGGTAACCGCTATAGCGGCCATAGCGGCTCCCGCATGCAGGACAGTCGGCTGCGGCGGCCGATGAGCGATGGCCCCTTACTGGTGCAGTGCATCTAGCCACGTCTTTTCTTCTCCTTCACCAATCCGCAGCTCGCCGAGCCAACGCATTCAGGGTCGGTATGTGAACATCCCCGATCGCAGGGCCGCATCGCAGGGGGCATTGCTTTCCCTGCCCCCCTGCGCGATTCTCTGTCATCAGAACATGCTCGGAGTGAGCAGTTACCGTGTCAAGGTACTTCCCCGTTCTCAGATGATTGAAGCAGTTGCAAAGCGGGTGAGTTCTGATGATATTGCGAGAAGGTTTGGGACTTCGTCTGATCTCGTTGACTAACGCCTAAAGCGCCTGGTCTCTGTGTCAAGCGAAGTAAGGATTTGACCCCCCTATTGCCTCATCCGAGCGTTACCGAGCGCAGTAGTATCGACATGGCGCGGGCGCGATGTCGCCAGCCGGAAGTCAGTGATCTTGACACTCCCACAGGTCGCACTTCCGGGGCCGTTGCCGATGTGCACTCAGCGTTCCGGCGGCCCGCGCAAGCGCAGTAGAAAAGGGCAACACCTGCCCTTGTGGCTTACCGCTTTGCTTTCCGCCAACCGGCGGCCACCGCCTCTTCCTCGCTGCAGAACCACCGCTCTCCCTTGCGAGTCGTAATTAGGGTGCGATCGTAATACTCTTGGCCGGGCATGTGATAGATGTGCTCACCGCGAGCGTTGATGTTGCCCTTGATGTTGCAGGCACTGGGCGACGCAGCGAGCAGGGGGGGCGACCGCCGATGGCGGTTCATTGTCAGCGCGATGCTCGGCACGCCAATCCCAAGGCGCTTCAAACGTTCCTGCCCAGATGCCAACCCTTGCCGCCTTGGCCTTCTCCTGCACCATGGCGTAGGCACCTTGGCTGTATTTCGGCCAATCAAGAGCTTGGCCGTTCTCGACCATCCAGACGGCGACGCTGACCCCATCGGCCCGGCTACAATTGCCGACATAGCGGCCGTAGCGATCCCATGACACAAACATGCACTGGGTCGGTCGGGAGGCGGCGAGAAAGGCATCGAGCGCGGCGGCAGACTTGACGCCACATTGATACTGCAAGCCATTGGCGTCGTCGCACTGCTGTGCTGACTCCGGTGCATCGATACCATTGAAGCGAATGCGTTGGCCGTGGATCTCGATCGTGTCGCCGTCGATCACAGATGCGACCCCAGCAATTGCTACCGGTCTCGGCCTGATTAAGTTCTGCAGATTGATGTCCGGCGGCAATCCGCTGGTATGCATGACAAACTGAGTCACAAAAGCGGAAGCCGCAGCTACGGTCACCAAGACCAGCCGCATCGGCACGTTGGCCCAGCGTCGTACCAGCGAGCGTCTTGCGCCAGTACACTTGCGCCACGGGCTCGACCGATCATCGTAGCGGGATTTATCCAAGCCCCTTCTCCCCGGCGGGGAGAATGCGCCCTGAATACACGGAAAGTCCAGAATCTTATCGGAGCCGCTCAACGGCTCGCCTGTCGTGAAGTAGAAGGGACATTGCCGCTCTATCTGTCATGACACGGCTCTGGATTTGCTCAATCGGGCGGCACCATGGCGAGCGCGCACGAGAGTGGGCAAGGCTCGTGCAGCGACCTGCGCAGCAGGCGCACGGAGGAGCCGAAACACGTCAGCTTTTTGGTGAGGCCGTCCGGCCCTTGCGGCGGACCGAAAAGCCGTAGGCTCAGGTGGCAACAGAGGGGACACCGGATTCCGATAGGGGCCCGCGTCGGTTTGCCGTCTCGGCGAGACTGCGATGCCGACGGAGCAGCACGCCCGAAAGGCGACGCTTCTTGCTCCGTCCGCCTGCCGGCGTTCGTTTGGGAGCGGCCAAAGGCCCCGCCTTGCGGCGGAGCCCTCGTCGAGGCGATCAGTCCCGGTTGGGGCGAGACCAGATCAGCTGCAGGCCTTCCTCGCCTTCCACCTCGATCAGGGTGGCGTAGATCGGAGCGGGGAAGCTCGGGTCGTCCAGCTTGACCGAGAGGTAGTCGCGGCCCTCGTTGGAGACCTTCTGCCAGGCGGCTCCGAGATCGACGCTACCCGAGTAGACGCGGAAGTGAGGGCCTTTGTCGGAAGGGTTCTCGACGCGGATCAGCTTGGCCTTGACGTTGAGGTTGAGGGTCTTGATGGCTCCGGAAAAGCCGGAGTTGCCGTTTGAGGTGAAAGTGCCGATGGTAGCCATTTGTCGTCTCCTTGAGTTTCTCGGGCCGCGACCACCGCGACCTCGATGGCGGTCGACAGACCGGAGGCGATCGGCCCGCACCCACCGGGGTTCCCATTGCGCGTGCGCAATGGGGTGGTCCTTAGGGCCGGAACGACAGTGAAGGGCAGCCAGGGCGCGGCTTTCTTGTTCCGCGCGGAATGATGGCGAAGCCAGCAGGGGAAGAAAGTCGCGACCGGCTGTTGCGGGCTAGAGAACGAGGCGGAGCGAAGCGAAGACGGCCTTCGGTCAGACCAGCCACATCGAGGACGCAGGTGGTGCGCCCTTCCACGAAACCGCGGCCACGGACGACAGGCGAAGCCTATCGGCATGATCACCGCAACCGCAGCCACGGTGGGGCGCCATCAAGCCCGGCCGTCCACGTCACGCGTCATTGCAGAACGACGGCCCATAGCCGGAAAGATGCGCCAGCCTCCTCATATCGGTCGAACGACGACGAGGCCGATAGGCGAAACAGCAGCCAAGCAACCTGCTGCTTCAAGCAGGAACGGCCCGTAACGGTCATGGACATAGGCATCTCGGACAGGGCGCCGGCACGGGCCGGCTGATTGGCTCCGGCCCCTAGGTTACCGCTCTGACAGGGGCCAGCCGCAAGGGGGGCCTTCAGCCTGATGTGCAGCCCGGTGTGCTGAAGCCAACGACGCTTTCCAGGCTGGACGATCACACGCCGCACGTCCCTTCACATTCATTTGGCAACAAGTCGAGCTGGCCTGTGCCGTCGACAAACCGACTTCGCCAAGGGGAACGCCGGATCGGTGCAGAAAGACCTCGCCGCCGATACCACGCAGGCCGGTGCGAGTTGCCGGTCAACGTCGACAGCACCGGGGACATGCCTCGGCGTCATTGTCACGCATGGATCGCGAGACGCTATTGGCGTGGATGGGGCAGCCGATGCAGGCGCTTTTCGGCGGATTCCGAGCCATTGAGTGGCGACCGGATGCAGCAGCGAGCGCCCGCGCGTGAGGCTAGCCGGCGCGGGATCGTTTCGATCCGCCGGCTGTGGTCGTGCACTGCCAGCGGGTCATGCCGATCAAGACATTGGCGCGCCGGTCGACGGTGCGGGTAATAGCGGGAACCGATGCCCAACGCTTGCCTACGGCGAGCGTCGAGGAGATTTCGCGCAAATTGCAGCCGAGACAAAACCGGAAACGGGCAGCACATTCGGCGACATAACTAGAGACAGCGACGGGTTTCCAGCACGCATCGGCGAATATAGTGCAATCCAGCCGCCCGAAATGCCATGTGCCGCCATCAGGGCGAGCGCGCTCGATTGCACTCCCCCGCCGGGGCTGAGCACGCGAAGGCGGATCGAGGAGGGCTCGGCGCCCTCCCCTTGCAACGCGGAGCGCGTAATGTCAGGCCGCCCTCCCCAATTCTTTCGCCTGCGGCTGGAGTTCGTGGAGATAATTGACCGCGCGTTGCGCGTGGGCGGCTGCCTGGAAGATCGCGCGCTTGTCGCCGCCCAGCAAGCTGGCCCACCCCTGAATGTAGGCCGCATGATCGGGCCTCGGCTCGAGCTCGGGGACGATATCGAGGTCCGCGCAGAGCATGGCGGCGCCAAGCTCGACGAGCAATTCTTCGCGCGCGCGGTCCGTGCGGTCTTTGTGGTAACGGCTGAGGTCTCGGTTCAGTCGATGGGGAGCCGCCGTCCAGTGCAGGGTTTCGTGCGCGCGCGTAGCGACGAACGAAGCCATGTCCCGGAAAAATTCCGGGGACGGTAGCTGCACATGATCGGAAGAGGGAGAATAATAGGCCTTGTCTCCGCCATACCGCACGACCGCTCCAGTATTGTCGAAAAAGCGATCGGCATGCTCGATGCGCTGGACAGGATCGGTAACAGGATCGGGCGCCGCGTAGTAGTGGGCCGGCAGACCCTCGATCTGGTCGGCGCAGAACACCGTATAGGCTTTCAGGAACGGAATGCCCCGTTCGACTTCTTCGCCATGAGCATTGGTTTCGGTCCTGGTGAAGCGGCTGGCATAAACCACCATGGAGCCGGTCTCCCCCTTGCGGACATGACCCCCCAGTTCGACGCTCTGCTTGAAGGTTATCCACGTCGAACAGACGAAGCCTTTCGAAGCGGCCTCCGACCACAGAAGCAAGGTATTGATGCCCTGATACGGAAGGCCATTGTGGCGTAGCGGGCGCGTGATACGACCCTTCGCATTGCCCACGCTCCACGGCCTCACCCATGGGCGCACACCCTTTTCCAGGTCCGCGACGATGCGATCGGTGATTTTCGCGTAGATGTCGACGCGGGGCTTGTTGCTATTCTTGTCCATTTCAAACCTCCATTCGAGGCCGCGCCGATCGCGGCC
>NZ_SMYZ01000083.1 GCF_004919685.1 Mesorhizobium norvegicum
ACCGTTTCACACTTTTCCTGAAATTCCCCTAGGAGGCATAGAGGCCCTTGTAGGTGTCGCGCAGCAGGTTCTTCTGCACCTTGCCCATGGTGTTGCGTGGCAGCTCGTCGACGAAGATCACCCGCTTCGGGTGCTTGTATTTCGCCACGCGTTCAGCGATGGCGCCGAGGATTTCGGCTCCGGTGATCTGCGATGACGGCGCCCGCACCACGACGGCGGTGACGCCTTCGCCGAAGTCCGGATGGGCAACGCCGATGACGGCGCTTTCGCTAACCCCGTCAAGCGCGTCGATCTCGCTTTCGAGTTCCTTCGGATAGATGTTGTAGCCGCCGGAAATGATCAGGTCCTTGCCACGCCCGACGATGTGGACGTAGCCGTCGGCGTCGATGATGCCGAGGTCGCCCGTGATGAAGAAGCCGTCGGCGCGGAATTCCGCCTTGGTCTTCTCCGGCATGCGCCAATAGCCGCCGAAGACGTTGGGGCCTTTGACCTCGATCATGCCGACCGCGCCTTGGGCAAGCGCTGCGCCGCTGTCGGGATCTGCGATGCGAAGCGTGACGCCTGGCAAGGGGAAACCGACCGTACCGGCGCGCCGCTCGCCGTCATAGGGGTTCGAGGTGTTCATGTTGGTCTCGGTCATGCCGTAGCGTTCGAGGATCGCGTGGCCGGTGCGCTCGCGCCAGGCCTTGTGTGTCTCGGCCAGCAGCGGCGCCGAACCGGAAATGAACACACGGATGGTTTTCGCCGCCTCGCGGTCCAGCCCATCCTGCTGCAACAGGCGCACATAGAAGGTCGGCACGCCCATCAGGGCCGTGGCGCGCGGCAGCAGCGAGACGATGCGGGCCGGATCGAATTTCTGCTCGAACAGCATCGAGGCGCCAGCCATCAGGATGACGTTGGTGGCGACGAACAGGCCGTGCGTGTGGAAGATCGGCAACGCGTGGATCAGCACGTCGTCTCCGGTGAAGCGCCAGTGCTCGACCAGCACCCGCGCGTTGGAGGCAAGGTTCTCGTGGCTGAGCGTGGCGCCTTTCGAGCGGCCGGTGGTTCCTGACGTGTAGAGGATCGCCGCGAGGTCGTCCGGCCCGCGCGCCACGTCATGGAAATCCGCCGGCAGCCGCGAAGCCTGATCGGTCAGCGATCCCTCGCCGTCGCGGCCGAGCGTGACGGTGGTGGCGCCCGATTTTCCCGCCAACGCTGCGATGTCGGCTGCCCTTGCCGGATCGCAAACGACCAGGCGTGGCGCTGCGTCGCTGAAGAAGTACTCCAGCTCGGCCAGTGTGTAGGCGGTGTTGAGCGGCAGGAAGACGGCGCCGGCGCGCAGGCAGGCGAGATAGAGCAGGACCGCTTCCGGGCTCTTCTCGACCTGCACGGCAACGCGGTTACCGGGTTCGACATCCAACTGCAAGAGCGCATGCGCCAGCTGCGCCGAGCGCGCCAGCATATCGCCATAGGTGAGCGAGCCGCCATCATCGGTTTCCATCAGCAGGCGCCCTGGCGCCGGCATCCGGGACCGGAACGCATCGAACAGATGATTGCTCATAAGGACTTCCCTGGGGTGGCTGAAACGGCGGCGCCGGGCATGCTTTTCGAGCGGCATGCATTGGCGGCGAAGAGTTCGCGATTCCCAGCCGCGCCGTCAAGACCGCAGACGATGGCTCACGCCAGTCGGGCCAACGCCAGGGGTAGCGGGCAATGGGCGGCAAAAGACCCGCCGGGAAAACGACCGCTATCGCCGGGCGCGCTCGGCTCTGCCGGCGACCGCCTTTGATCCTTCGCCCTGGCTGAAGCGTTCCATGCACATGGCAGCGGTCAACTGGTAGTGATTGATCAGCGCCTCGACAGCACCGTCGGCATTGCCATCCAGGGCACATTCGGCGATGAGGCGATGCTCGCCGAAATCGTCGCGCTGGATGCTTTCGCCATCATTGGCCATTTGCCGGTAGCGATAGGCGTGATCGGAAAGCTGATCGCAGAACCCCACCAGCCATTGCGACCGGCAGGCCGAAATCAGCACCCTGTGGAAGATGCGGTGCAACCGCTCCCAATCCGGATTGAGTGAAAAGAGATTTTGCGGCGAAAGACGTGACGCGCGCCCGAGGCGATGCAGCGCCAGGACGAGCTGTTCTTCCCATTCGGCGGTGCGGTGGGCGATGGATTCGCGAAGCGCCCGCTCCTCCAGCCAGCAGCGGGTACGCGTCAGCTCCTCGAGTTCCGATGCGCTGACCGGCATGATGAAGAAGCCACGCTGGTCGTGCCGGCCGAGAAGCCCTTCCGAGGCGAGGCGATTGAGAGCCTCGCGGACAGGGGAAGCGCCAGCCCCATATTTGGAGACCACCCATTCGACCCGCAGCTTGCTCTCGGCTTCAAGAACACCACCGAGAAGGTCGTCACGCAATTGCTGATAGACCGTGCTGGCAAGCGTGCTCTTGGCTCCTGCGGCGTCGTCGTTCAGATTGGCAGCTCCGTATGTCACAGCGACTCCTTCTCCCAAAAACTTGTCCTGGGCAATTCGAGTCCGACAGCATTCGCCTTTTCGTACTTGTACCATATAACGCGCGCCGTCGCGTGCTCAAGCAGAAGATCACGCTATTGTACTTTAGCACGAAGGAATATGCGGCATTTCGGAGATCAATGCTGTAATTCCGCGCATTCCCACAACCTGCGGAAACTTAACATGTTTTGTATGCACGCAGGAGAATCTGTTCTTCCTGTTCTTTTGTATGTGCGTGAGACCACCTGTTCTGTTGCGCGCACAGGCGGCGAACAGTGAAGCCGAATCAGGCCGCCGCTGCTTCCGGGCGCAATGCCATCGAGGATCGAAGCCCGGAAGACGCGATGCGCCGCGAGTTAGCCGGCTGCGTTGTCGGCTGCCATCCTGATCGCCTGGATGTTTTGCCGGTAGGCTTCGACACTGCCGCCTTTGAAAATGGCGGCGCCAGCCACCAGCACGTCGGCGCCGGCAGCGGTGACCAGCGGCGCGGTTTCGGCTGAAACACCGCCGTCGATCTCGATGCGGATCGGCCGGTCGCCAATCAGCGCCTTGACCCGCTTCACCTTGTCGACGATCGCCGGAATGAAGGCCTGGCCGCCAAAGCCCGGATTGACGGTCATGATCAGGATCAGGTCGAGCCGGTCGAGCACATATTCGACCACGCTTTCAGGCGTTGCCGGATTGAGCGACACCCCGGCCTTCTTGCCAAGGTTCCTGATGGTCTGCAGCGAGCGATCGAGATGCGGCCCGGCCTCGGCATGCACGGTCAAGCCGTCACAGCCGGCCTCGGCGAAAGCGGCCAGATAGGGGTCGGCCGGGGCAATCATCAGATGGCAGTCGAAGAAGGCCTTGGTGCGGTTGCGGATCGCCTTGATCACCGGCGGGCCAAAGGTGATGTTGGGGACGAAATGCCCGTCCATCACATCGAGATGGATCCAGTCGGCGCCGGCCGCCACCACCGCTTCGACCTCATCGCCGAGCCTGGAAAAATCCGACGCCAGCACCGAGGGTGCGATCAAGGTCTTTCTGCTCATGGGTGCGGCCTTTCCGAGCGCCCTTTTCATCCGGCCACTCTGGATCGACTGCCTAATGCGCTCCAGCCGACTTGTCGAGTGCGCGGGCACGGTCGCTGCACGGGCCGGGCGGTGTTGTGGCGTCTCCGATCGGGTCGCAGCCAATTTCCGCTTGCCCCCGAGCCACAAGAAAAACCCGCCGGATTGCTCCGGCGGGTTTCTGGTCTGGCGTCAAGCAGATGATTATTGCTGCTGGAGTTTCAGGATTCTGTTTGGATCCGGATCCTGCTGCTGTTCGACCTGCGGCTGGCGCCGTGGCAGTACCTGCTGCAGCAGCAGGCCCGGGTTGAGCTCCAGAGACGGTTGCCCGCGGATCGGCCGGCAGTTCGGATACCGCCCGATCGTGCCTTCCGGGCAGCGCCGCCTGATGATCGGCTGGCACTGGCCATTGATCATCTGTGAGCCCGGTGCGCATTCCACCTCCTGCCTGGGCTTGCGGCATGCGCCGTTGATCACCTCAGTCCCACGCGGACAGACACACTCGCCGCGCTTGTTGTGGACCTGGCCGCGTATGTCGCACTGCTCCTGCGTCGGCTGCTTGCGCCGGCAGGCATTGCCCTGCACCTCGGTACCCCTCGGGCAGACACAATTGCCGTTGGCGTCGTGGACCTGGCCACGGATGGTGCATTGCTCAGGCTTCGGCTGGATCGGGCGGCAGGCGCCATTGCGCACCTCGGTCCCTCTCGGGCAGACGCAGTCTCCATTCGCGTCGTAGATCTGACCACGGATGGTGCACTGCTCAGGCTTCGGCCGGATCGGACGGCAAGCGCCATTGCGCACCTCGGTCCCTCTCGGACAGACACAATCGCCGTCCGAATTGTGGACCTGGCCACGGATCGTGCATTGCTCGGGCTTCGGACGGATCGGACGGCAGGCATTGTCCCTGACTTCCGTGCCCCTGGGGCAGACGCAATCGCCATCCGAATTGTGGACCTGGCCACGGATGGTGCACTGCTCGGGCTTGTCGGTCCTGACGCATTTGCCGTTCTCAAGCCCGGTTCCGCGTGGGCAGACGCAGCGTCCGTCCTCGGTGCGGATCTGGCCTTCGAGCAGCACGCAGCGCTTCGGCGGCGGCGGCGTTGGCAGAATATTGGTACCACCGCCGGTGCACTGGCCGTTGCGGAAGGTTGTGCCTTCCGGGCAGACGCAGCGGCCGGCGTCGTTCATGACGAAGCCTTGCGAGCATTCCTTCTTCGTCTCCTGGCTGATGGTGAAGGGATGGCAAGCATAGGCCTTGCCGCGATCGCCCTGCACATTGGTCTGGTCACCGCCAAGCACGTCACCGCCGCCTTGCACCCGCGTGTCGGGAGACAGCACGCCGACGCAGTTCTGGCCGCTGACGTTGCCCTGCAGATTGGCCAGGCGGCCGTCGTCGGGAATGACCACGGTGACATGGTGCACCTGGCTTTCGCCTGCGCCGAGCGTCAGGTTGGCAATGCAGGACAGCGGCAAGGTTGCCGGTTCCGGCGAGCAGCCGAAGGGCGGATCGATCGACGTGATCGCAACGCCCTCCAGCCTGCCCAACCCGTCCACGCCGATCGCATCACCGATACGGACCGGACCCGAGAAGGGGGTCGTCCCGTCATTGGTGATGGTGATCTCGAACGAGCAGGGTTGGCCGAGCTTGCATTCGCGGTCGCCGGTCTTCTCGACACGGATGGTCGAGGTACCACCGCCCTTGGCGCAGGCCTGGCCGATCGGATAGACGATGTCGTCGCCGGGCGCCGGACCATACGAACCGCGCGCGCAGTTCTCGAACGCGCCATTCGCCGAGACCGTCACGTCGAAGTGGCGGCTGGTTCCAGGTGTCATCACGGCACCGGGAATCTGGCACGACAGCGCATTGGCCGGAACCGGTCCGCACGCCCATTCCGCGCCGTCGGGGGTGACGGTCTGGATCTGGACGGGCGCGCCGCCGGCCACCAGCGTGGCGGCATCGTTGACCCGCACCGGACCGGTGGGGGCAGCGTTGCCAAGGCTGATGACGGTGATGCGGCAAGAAATGACCGCAGCACCGGCGAGCGAGCCGTTGCACACCTTGGTGATGCGCAGGGTCGGCTTGCCGCCATTGGGATGGCGGAAGCGTTCCTTGGCGCAGGCCTTGTTGTTGGTGAGGTCGTTTTCACCAGGAACGGCCTTCACCGCGGCGCAGTTCTCCACCGTGTCCGACTGGTAGCCGGCCGGCATGACCGCCTTGACGACGATCGGTGTCGAGGCGCCCGGAGGCAGCGAGATCCCCGCATTGTCGCAGCGGAACTGGCCGGGGCCGTTCGGTCCGCATGTCCAGGGCGGGCTCGGGCCGAAGGTCGAGGAGGACGGCGCGCCGCCCGGATAGCTGTCGATCACCGTCAGCGGCCCGTTATAGGTTGATGTGCCGTTGTTGATGATGTCGATCACGAAATAGCAGATGCCGTCGGCCGTGCAGACCGGGATGCGGGCACGCTTCTTCAGGATCAGGTCGACCTTCTTTTCGACCGGCGGCTGGCAGTCGCGGTCACGGTCGCCACGCCGGCAGATCGGGATCGAGGCACAGCCGCGATCGTTCGACTGGCTGCCGAAAAGCGGCTTGCCGCTGGCCCCATAATTATAGGTGGCGCAGTTGCGCAAGACGCTGCCTTGCCAGCCTCCGGCCGGCTTGAAGCCGAGCTTGAGGTCGACGGAGGCCCCCGGGTTGAGCGTGGTCACCGGATAGGTGCACGTCATCGGGGTGACGCCGGGTACGCAGACCCAGGGCGGATTGGGCCCAGAATCGAGCGTGGATCCGGCCGGCAGCGTCACCTCGTCGAGCACGATCTTGCCGTGGTAGGCACCGGTGCCGACATTGGTGACCCTGATGGTGAAGTCGCAGCCGCCACCCATCGTGCAACGCGTCACGTCGGCGCGTTTCTCGACCTTGAGGTCCGGCTCCTTGTCCTTGGGCGGGCACCTCTGGTCACGCGGGATGACGATGTCGATCGTCTGCGTGCAGCACAGGCCCCAGCCTTCCTTCGGACCGGCATAGGTTTCGATGCCGGTGACGATGAGGTGGATGACGTCGCCGGGCGATGCGCCGACGATCTTCCAGTTGAGCACACCGCCGCCCGCCGGCACCAGTTGGGTGTCGGGGATGATGGTGATGCCGGGCGTGGTCGTCGACACCTGCACCCACTTGCCGCCCATCTCCGGGCCGACCGGCATGTGGTAGATGAAGGCGCCGCCGCCGGGCACGCAATCGACCGTGCCGCGTTCCACCTTGAAGCATTCCTTGCCGGGAGGTGGCGGTGGCGGGTTGCACTTGGTGACGTCGATCTTGATCGAGGTCTTCACGCCGGTCTTGAAGTCGCCGTCGTCGGGCTTGCTCGGATCCTGCGACGGGATGATGGTCCCCGTGCCCGGTCCGGCCGTCACCTTGATCATGCCCTGGTTGTCGACGATCGTCGGCGCGGGAAATGCCGCATGATCGATCTTGGCCGTGATCGCGAAGTTGATGACGCGCTCGTTGGGAGCGCCGACGCCGTCGAGATCGGAAGCGGAGATGCGGAAATCGGAAACCGTGGCAGTATCGTTCGGATTTGCCGACGTGCTGATCGTCGCCCCCGGCAGCGGTCCGCCGGACGAATCCGTGCCGTCGCCGGACACATTGACGTTGACGATCTCAAGGCCGTGCGGAAGCTGGTCCTTGAAGTCGACCCGGACCTTCTTCAGCCTGGCCTCGAGGCTTGGGTCGGCAAGGCCCTGCGGATCGCCGCGCAGGCCGAAGCTCAGCGAATAAACGACGTAGTCGCAGCCTCTTTGAGTGCCTTTCTTGGTGAAGAAGGGCACGACCCGGTCGGGCCTCGGAGTGATGACGCGCGAACTGTCGAGATCGAGCTTCAGCTCCGGGGTGATCGGGGCAGCGTCTTCCGCAAAGCCTTGCACCGGGGTGAGCATGGCGACCGCGATACCGGCCGCCATCAGCCAGCGCGCGCCGCGCCTGGCGTATGACAGGGGTTTCATGATCGTCTCCATGACGGTTGAGTTGTTGTTCGTTGCGAACTGGGAGAGTGCGAGATTTTTCATCTTCCCCTCCTCAACGTTCGCAGCTGACGGCTGGGGTTCTGAGCGGCAAAGTCATCTTGCAGCAAGGGTAGTAGCCACCCTTGTCCTTGTCGGACTTCCTGTAGAAACAGAGCCCGACATCGACTGTGTCGCCCGGATAGTGGCCGGTGATGTCGATCGTGTAAGGCTTGCCGGGCTCATGCGACTGCCGGGTGGTTACCCCGACGCCTGGCGTCCTGGACTGGGCCTTGATCGAATCGCCGCCGAAGCCGGCATGGTCATGGAGATAGAGATCGGCCTCGAGGCCGGAAGGCGTGCAGTAAAACTGGACGTCTTCGACATCGATGCACGGAGGCAGATTGCCGGGCGGTGGGAAGTCCGGCGGGTAGAAGGGGGGCAGATAGCCGCCCGGGATTTCTTCATAGTAGCCGGCGCGGCCCTCGCAGGGGTGCCAGACGGCGACGTCGCCGACATGTCCCTCGACCTCGGGATCTTCGAAATAGCCGTCGAAGTCGACGAACCAGGAGCCGAAGGGCGGCACGTTGGCCGGTTTGACCAGCTCCTTGGGCGTGATCTGCACGCCGTGCACGGCGAGCGGCCCGCCGGCGGCTAGCTGTTCGGCGAGAGCCGGATTGTCGCGCAGCTTGTCGCCGGTGTTGACCAGCGTCTGCGTGCACACCGAGGTGTCGAGATTGCCATCGGCATCATAGCCATATTGCAGGTCGAGACCGCCGGCCGACTGCCGGTTGCCCTGCGGGAAGCCGATCGCATATTCCTGCGGCATTTCCACCCAGACCGATTCCGTTGCCGGATCGTCCGGGTTCTCACGCCAGTAGCGGATGACCTCGCCCTTGCCGGAATCGGCGAACTGGCTGTAATCGTAGCGGTTTTCGACCGGGCCGCGCTGGGCCAGGTACATGAAGCCGCTGTTGTCGAAGGCGATATCCGTGACGGCGTAGTCCTTGTCGGCCTTGACCGTCAGTTCCCAGCGCGGGTCGCCGGCAAAGGTGCCGTCGCGGGCAATGCCCACCGACCAGATTTCCGACTTTTCGCCGACAGAGTAGTAGAGCCGGCCACCATGATAGGAGACGGCCCAGATGCGGCGCTCGTCCTGCGTGTAGCCCCAGCTGTCGGGGTCTTCGCTGTCGAAGGCCGCGCCCTGTATGTCCATCACCGACCCGTCGTCGGCGACGGGAGCGAGCCCATGCGCCGGGCGGCCGGCAACGCCATGGTCGAAGCTGTCGATCAGCCTGCCGTCGGCGTCGATGCGATGGATCAGGCCGGTGTCGAGGTCGGACGCAAAGAACTGGCGGTGGCTGGCATCGAAGGTGAGATTGCCGATGCCGGGACCGCTGTTGGTGTCGATGTCGGCGAATTTGGAGACCTGGCCGGTGATGCCGTCGATCTTCCAGATGGTGCCCGGCCCGCCACCGTTTTCGGTGCCGAACTGGCCATCCATGAAGGTGGCGCCGGCCGCGCCGCGGCGCTGCCGCTCGGGGCGACCGTCATCGTCGGCGTCCGGGGTGACGATGCGGATGCCGTGCAGCGAGGTGGCGCCGGCATAGAGATTGGGAATGCCGGACGGGACGCCGTCGCGCACGCCGTCATCATAGGTGACGCCGAACACCTGGCCGATCTGCTCTGCCGTCACCTCGAAAGGCGGCGGCGTGAAAACGAGCTGGCCGGCGGCCGGTCCGCCCAGGTGGGAAACGTCGAACACGCGCAAGGTGGCGCGCGTGGTATCGATGAAGGTTTCGTCGATCGGATCGACGCCGGGCGGCAGGCCCCCTTTTTCGGAATCAGGGGGGTCGAAATTGGGAATGATGGTGCCGGAAAATCCGGTCACCGCCATCGAGCCGGGATAGATGATCTGGGTTTCCTGCGCCTGCGCGGCGCCACCCAGCCACAGGCCGGCGGCGAGCGCCAGCGCCAACAGTCCGCCGCCAGCATGCGCGGCACGACGCAAACGACCCTCAAGAGACGACACGAACGAGCCGCGGATGCGAGACATGACACTCCCCCCGTAGTCGACGGGAGAAACGTCCGGTCTGGCCGCGCAAATCAGGGCAAGGCGCGGCGTTCCGGCTCGTTCTTCCCTGATCGAATTGTCTGCTTTCCTCATTATCACGATACGCCTGCTCTTACGCAGGGTCAACGGAATCAGCGGAAAGCCCAGCGCATCGACCCCGTCCCGAAGGCGGTGGTCGCGCCGAGCTCCTGTTGTTCCCGGAGACCGCGGAGTCTCTGGGTTGTTGGTCATTGGGGGCTTCCTTTCCGGGCCGCACCATGCGGCACCTGGACATCAGTCGCAGGCGGAGGTGGAAAGGTTCATGGAAGCCTTGCGCAGAATGCTTGCGCGCGATGCCGCCTGTTCTTATATACGCGCCAAGCCGTTCGGTGCCGGAATGCCGGTTGCCGGAACGGAATTTCTTGTGAACAGGGGCTTTCGTTGGAACGCCTGTACGGGTCCTGAGAGCCTGCTTAGCGGAGAGACTAGAAAAATGGCAAAAGTAATCGGTATCGATCTCGGCACCACCAACTCCTGTATCGCCATCATGGATGGCAAGGAGCCGAAGGTGATCGAGAATGCGGAAGGCGCGCGCACGACGCCTTCCATCGTCGCCATCAGCGGCGACGACGAACGTCTCGTCGGCCAGCCGGCCAAGCGCCAGGCGGTCACCAATCCTGAAAACACCATCTTCGCGGTCAAGCGCCTGATCGGCCGCCGCTATGACGATCCGGTGACGGAGAAGGACAAGAAGCTTGTCCCCTACAAGATCGTCAAGGGCGACAATGGCGATGCCTGGGTCGAGGCCGGCGGCAGGAAACAGTCGCCCTCGCAGATTTCGGCCATGATCCTGCAGAAGATGAAGGAGACGGCGGAAGCCTATCTCGGTGAGAAGGTCGAGAAGGCGGTCATCACCGTTCCGGCCTATTTCAACGACGCCCAGCGCCAGGCAACCAAGGACGCCGGCAAGATCGCCGGCCTTGAAGTGCTGCGCATCATCAACGAGCCGACCGCGGCGGCGCTTGCCTACGGCCTCGACAAGAAGGAAGGCAAGACCATTGCCGTCTATGACCTTGGCGGCGGCACGTTCGACATTTCGGTGCTCGAAATCGGCGACGGCGTGTTCGAGGTCAAGTCGACCAATGGCGACACCTTCCTCGGCGGCGAGGATTTCGACATGCGCCTGGTCGAATATCTGGCGGCCGAGTTCAAGAAGGAACAGGGCATCGACCTGAAGAACGACAAGCTCGCCCTGCAGCGCCTCAAGGAGGCGGCTGAAAAGGCCAAGATCGAGCTGTCGTCGACCACCCAGACCGAAATCAACCTGCCCTTCATCACCGCCGACGCGACCGGGCCGAAGCATCTGACGCTGAAGCTGACGCGCGCCAAGTTCGAGCAGCTGGTCGACGACCTGGTCCAGCGCACGATTGCCCCTTGCAAGGCAGCGCTCAAGGATGCCGGCCTGAAGGCCGGCGAGATCGACGAAGTCGTCCTGGTCGGCGGCATGACCCGCATGCCCAAGATCCAGGAGATCGTGAAGCAGTTCTTCGGCAAGGAGCCGCACAAGGGCGTCAATCCGGATGAGGTCGTCGCACTCGGCGCCGCTATCCAGGCCGGCGTGCTGCAGGGCGACGTCAAGGACGTGCTGTTGCTCGACGTGACGCCGCTTTCGCTCGGCATCGAGACGCTGGGTGGCGTTTTCACCCGCCTGATCGAGCGCAACACGACGATCCCGACCAAGAAGAGCCAGGTGTTCTCGACGGCCGAGGACAGTCAGTCGGCCGTGACCATCCGCGTCTTCCAGGGTGAGCGCGAAATGGCCGCAGACAACAAGGCGCTCGGCCAGTTCGACCTGGTCGGCATCCCGCCGGCGCCGCGCGGCGTGCCGCAGATCGAGGTCACCTTCGACATCGACGCCAACGGCATCGTCAACGTTTCGGCCAAGGACAAGGGCACCGGCAAGGAACACCAGATCCGCATCCAGGCATCGGGTGGTCTTTCGGACGCCGACATCGAGAAGATGGTCAAGGACGCCGAGGCCAATGCCGAGACCGACAAGAAGCGGCGTGCGCTGGTCGAAGCCCGCAACCAGGCTGAAGCGCTGCTGCATTCCTCGGAGAAGTCGCTGAAGGAATATGGCGACAAGGTTTCGGAAACCGAGCGCACGGCGATCTCCGACGCGATCACGGCGCTGAAAACCGCGACCGAAGGCGATGACGCGGCCGACATCGAGGCCAAGAGCCAGGCGCTTGCCGAGGCTTCGATGAAGCTTGGCCAGGCCATGTACGAGGCTTCGCAGAAGGAAGCGGCGGAAGCCGATGCCAAGGCGGACGCCGCCAAGGACAGCGATGTGGTCGATGCCGATTTCGAGGAAATCGACGAGGACGACGACAAGAAGAAGTCGGCCTGAACCGTTTGACGGCAAGATAAAGCGAAAAGCCCGGCGAAGGCCGGGCTTTTTTGCAACCCCTTGCAGAAAAACAGCGGGCCTTGCTGAAAAAATGCAGGCAAAGCCGCGTCGACACTGGCATCCCGCTTCCATCGCACCTAAATCGGAACGGCAATGCCGGCAAACGACGCAACAAGGCTTCAAGACGTTGAGCATCCGGACAGCGGGAAAAAATGAAAGCTGATTTCTACGAGACGCTGGGCGTGCAAAAAGGCGCCGATGAGAAGGAGCTCAAGAGCGCTTTCCGCAAGCTCGCCATGCAGTTCCATCCCGACCGCAATCCCGGCGATCATTCCTGCGAGCACAAGTTCAAGGAAATCAACGAAGCCTACGAGACGCTGAAGGACCCGCAGAAGCGCGCGGCCTATGACCGCTTCGGCCATGCGGCCTTCGAGCAGGGCGGCATGAATGGCGGCGCGCAGGGCTTTGGCGCCGGCGGCTTCGCTGACATCTTCGAGGATATTTTCGGCGACATGATGGGCGGGCGCCAGCGCCGCTCGTCGGGCGGCCGCGAGCGCGGCGCCGATTTGCGCTACAACATGGAAATCACGCTGGAGGAAGCCTTCGCGGGAAAAACCGCGCAAATCCGCGTGCCGGCGTCGATCTCCTGCTCTGAATGTTCGGGCAGCGGCGCCAAGCCCGGCACCCAGCCTGTCACCTGCTCGATGTGCAACGGCCACGGCAAGGTGCGCGCCACGCAAGGCTTCTTCTCGATCGAGCGGACCTGCCCGCAGTGCCAGGGACGCGGCCAGACGATCAAGGACCCTTGCCCAAAATGCGCCGGCCAGGGCCGCGTCACCGAGGAGCGGTCGCTGTCGGTCAACATCCCGGCCGGCATCGAGGACGGCACCCGCATCCGCCTTGCCAATGAGGGCGAGGCAGGCCTGCGCGGCGGGCCATCGGGCGACCTCTATATTTTCCTGGCGGTCAAGCCGCACGAGTTCTTCCAGCGCGACGGAGCCGACCTCTATTGCAAGGTGCCGATCTCGATGACGACGGCCGCCCTTGGCGGCTCCTTCGAGGTGACGACGCTGGATGGCACGCAGACCAAGGTGAAAGTGGCCGAAGGCACCCAGAACGGACGCCAGTTCCGCCTCAAGGGCAAGGGCATGCCGGTGCTGCGCCAGCCCAATGTCGGCGACCTCTACATCCAGACCGCGGTCGAGACGCCGCAGAACCTGACCCGCCGCCAGCGCGAACTGCTGGAGGAGTTCGAACAACTCTCCTCGCAGGACAATTCGCCCCAATCGAGCGGCTTTTTCGCCCGCATGAAGGATTTTTTCGAATCCTTCGGCGAGCGTTGATGCAAGTCGCCCAGCAGCGGAAACCGGTTTGGACCGCCAAAATCCGTGACCCGCGTCGCGCCATGAGACGCGACGAAAACTATCTTATCCACGACATGCGCCCGGCCGCACCTTGCCTTGCACCGCTCAAGTGTTAAGTAACTTGCAGGGAGCACTGAGGAGAACTTGCATGACACGTGGCCCTGGACTGCGGAAGGCGCTTGTCGAAAAGTTCGACGACGAGCTCAAATTCTTCAAAGGCTGGATCGACAAGCCGAAGACGGTCGGCTCGATCGTGCCGACCAGTTCGATCACCGCCCGCAAGATGGCTTCGATCGTCAATCCGAAATCCGGCCTGCCGGTGCTCGAGGTCGGTCCCGGCACCGGCGTCATCACCCGCGCCATCCTCGCCCAGGGCGTGCGGCCCGAAAACCTCTACGCGGTCGAATACAACACGGATTTCGTGCGCCACCTGCGGCGGCTCTATCCCGGCGTCAACGTCATCGAGGGCGATGCCTTCAATCTCAACGCCACGCTTGGCGACAAGAGCGGGATGATCTTCGATTCCGTCGTTTCGGGCGTGCCGCTGCTCAACTTTCCGGTCGCCCAGCGCATCGCCTATATTGAGAGCCTGCTCGACCGCATCCCGACCGGACGGCCCATCGTGCAGCTGACCTATGGCCCGATGTCGCCGATCCCGGCCGGCCGCGGCGACTACACGGTCAAGCATTTCGACTTCATCTTCCGCAACATCCCGCCGACGCAGCTGTGGATCTATAGGCGCGAAGCGCATTAGTTCCTCGACGCAGAACCGTTCGCGGATTCTCGTGCTGACCGCATACCTTGGCGATTGGCCTAAACATCAATCACTTCGTCATCCACGGGCGGAGCAAGGAGCGTAGCGACGCCGCGCAGACCCGAGGATCCATGCCGCGACTTCAAGGCGTTACAACGGTGCAGAATTCTGTTCCGCTGCATTCCTCGATAGCTGTCACGGCATGGATCCCAGGGTCTCCGCGACGGAGCTTCGCTCCTGCTTCGCCCAGGGATGACGAAGTTGGCGTTGATTTGAGGGACCTCTGGCTGTACCTGTCCGGGAACAAGGGTGGCCAATGGCAGTGATCCCGAAAATCCTCGTCTTCGCCGGCTCGGTGCGCAGCGGCGCCTATAGCGGCAGGACAGCCGACGTGGCGCAGAAGGAACTTGCCATGCAGGGCGCCGAGGTGACCCGCATCTCGCTCGCCGACTATCCCTTGCCTATCCTCGACGAGGATTTGGAAAAGGAAAAGGGCGTTCCCGAAAACGCCCAGAAACTCGGCCGTCTGATGATCGCTCATGACGGGCTGCTGATCGCCACGCCCGAATATAACGGCTCCATCCCGCCCCTGCTGAAGAACACGATCGACTGGGTGAGCCGGGTGCGCAGGGATGGTGGCCGCACGGTCAGGCCGCTTGCAGGCAAGGTCGCCGGCCTCTGCTCATCCTCCAGCGGGCGCTTTGCCGGCATCCGTTGCATCAACCATCTGCGCTCCGTTCTGGTGCGCTGCCAGATGGAGGTGGTGACGCCGGAATGCTCGGTGCCGGAGGGCGGCGACGCCTTCGACGAGGACGGCAATTTTCGCGACGAAAGACTGCACAAATCGATGGAGCACCTATGCCGCACGCTGATCGAAACCTCGCGCATGCTGTCCACCCGGATCGAGGCATGATCACCGATACCATGCGCGACCGGCTCATCGTCGGCCTCGACGTGCCGACCGTGAAGCAAGCCGAGCAGGCGGTGCGCGAACTCGACGGCGTCGTCTCCTTCTACAAGATCGGCTACCAGCTGGCCTTCGCCGGCGGGCTCGACTTCGCCAGGGAACTGGCCAGCGGCGGCACCAAGGTCTTCCTCGACATGAAGCTGCTCGACATCGACCACACGGTGGCCAAGGGGGTCGAGAACATCGTCAAGATGGGTGTGACCATGCTGACCATCCACGCCTATCCCAAGGCGATGGCGGCGGCGGTGGAAGCAGCGCGCGGCAGCGACCTTTGCCTGCTTGCGGTCAGCGTGCTGACCTCGATGGACGAGCAGGACATGATCGATGTCGGCTATGAGTACGACCCGCATACGCTGGTGCTGCGGCGCTCGGAACAGGCACTGCATGCCGGCATGGGCGGCATCGTCTGCTCGGCGGCGGAAGCCGAAGCGGTGCGCCGCATCGTCGGGCCCGACCTGGCGGTGGTGACACCAGGCATCCGGCCTGCCGGCAGCGACCATGGCGACCAGAAGCGCGTGGTGACGCCGGGCCAGGCCATCCGCAACGGCTCCAGCCACCTCGTCGTCGGCCGGCCTATCGTCGCGGCAAGCGACCGTCGCGCAGCGGCCGAAGCCATCCTTGACGAAATGCGCTCGGCATAATTCCAAAAGAACGACTTCGGAGACAACAAATGCCCAAGGGATACTGGATCGCTCGTGTCGATGTGCGCGACGCCGAAGGCTACAAGGACTACGTGGCCGCCGCCAAGCTCGCTTTCGACCGTTTCGACGTCAAATTCCTAGCGCGCGGCGGCGAGCATGAAAAGGCCGAAGGGCCCGGCCGGGCGCGCAACGTCATCATCGAGTTCGAATCGCTCGCCGCCGCACATGATTGCTACCACTCGCCGGAATACCAGCGCGCCGTCGCCATTCGCCAGAAGGTCGCCGACGGCGAAATCGTGCTGGTCGAGGGCATCTGAGGCGCACCGAACTATAATTCCGAAAAGTGGTATCCGGTTTTCACCGGAGATCATGCTCAAGGCCGGATAAAGCAGCCTGGCGGCGCTCCAACGAGGCCCGCAGAGACTCCCGTATCTTCGCCCCGCGCCTCTATGACGACCTGCCAAGCAGCAGGCGCCAAACGCGGAGCCTTGCCGATGCGCGGCTTGTCGAACGACCGACTGTCCTAACAGCCTTCGCTTTGATCCATTGCGATGCCGGGCTGACTGCTGGTTGACATGCAGGTATTTACCTGCATATTATCCCTCACAGACGAGCGAGACCGATGGACGCCGACAAGGTTTTCAAAGCGCTGGGCGACCCGACACGCAGAAGGCTGCTTGACCTTCTGTGTGAGCAGAACGGGCAGACGCTCGGCCAGCTTTGCGAACACCTGGACATGGCAAGGCAATCCGCCACCCAGCACCTCGACCTGCTGGAGGCGGCCAATCTGGTGAGCACGGTCAAGCGCGGCCGCGAAAAGCTGCATTTCATCAACCCCGTGCCACTGCACGAAGTCTACGAGCGCTGGGTGCGGAAATTCGAACGGCAGCGGCTCAGCCTGCTGCACGACCTGAAGCAAGAACTCGAAGGAGAGGACCAATGACCAAAGAGACCACGAGCTTTGTCTACGTGACCTATATCCGCTCGACGCCACAGAAGGTGTTCGAGGCCATAATCAAGCCTGATGTCGCAAGGCGCTACTGGGGCCACGAGAACGTCTCCGACTGGAAGGCGGGATCGAAATGGGAACACATCCGCGCCAACGACGAACGGACCCTCGAACTCGTCGGCAAGGTCGTCGAGATCTCGCCACCGACCCGCCTCGTCATCACCTGGGCCAACGCCTCGCAGGCCGACGATCCGTCGAAAACCAGCCGGGTGACGTTCGCCATCGAGGAATACGACACCATGGTGCGGCTGACCGTCAGCCATGACGAACTCGAAGCCGGCAGCGGCATGGCGAAGGGCGTCAGCCAGGGCTGGCCGGCCGTGCTGTCGAGCATGAAATCCTTCCTGGAAACCGGCAGCGGCATCGACCTGTTCGCCAAGCCGAAATCAGCCTGATGCCCTTCGATATCACGCAGAACAAAGCCAGTGGAGAATGACAATGACCAAGCGCTATACCGGCGGCTGTGCATGCGGCGCGATCCGCTATGAAACCAGCGGCGAGCCCATCTTCCAGAACCACTGCCAATGCATCGATTGCCAGAAGCGCAGCGGCACGGGCCATGGATCCTATATGACCTTCGGCCGGCGCGCCGATATGGCAATCACCGGCGAGGCGAGCACCTGGCGGGTGGCGGGCGCCAGTGGCAACCAGAAGATCCATGCCTTCTGCCCGACCTGCGGAACGCCGGTCTACCTGACATTCGTCGCCATGCCGGAGCTGATCGCGATCAACGCCACCAGCCTTGACGACCCCGACCAGTTCAATCCGCAGGTGGTCACCTACACGATCCGCGGCCATGCCTGGGATACGATGGATCCGTCCTTGCAGGCGTTCGAGCGAATGCCTCGGGGATAGCGCCTGCTGGCCAGTCCGCCGACACTATGCGTGAGTTGGCGGGTCCACGCCGGGGCTCTCATAGCGTGGCGAGTGCTCGCCGCTGGCGAGCGCTTCCGCCTGGTGGCGGTGGCCGAGCATTTCGTAGCCGACGATGGTTACGGCCGGGGCCAACATGAGAATGATCAGGCAGATCGCCATGTCGACACCGGCAAGTGCTGCGAGAATGGCAAGCGCCACGACCGCCGCGGTCGCGAGCAGCAGCCAGATGTGGAACGGGTCGAAGCGCTGAACGAGATAGGTGTAGAGCGCATAGATCGCCGCCAGGAAGACAGCGACGGGAACAGCTGTGGCAAGCAGTGTCGCAAGCGGGCCGATATGCGCCTTGTGCTCGATGAAATAGGCCGCGACATGCAGCCCGGCGCCGGTGGCGACGATGGCCGCGACAATCAACATCTGTCCGTAGCCCCAGACGAACGCGCGGTTGCGATGGGCATGCAGGATCGGCGCTGACGGCAGCATGTAATAAACCCACCACATGCCGAAGGTGAGCCCGGTGCCGGCGATGCAGACCAGTGCCGCATCCACGGTCCAGCCCTGTTCCTCAACCACGGCGGACAGGCTCGCCAGCGTACCGACGACCCCCTCACCCAAAGCGATGATGGCAAACAGGCTGTAGCGCTCGGCCATATGGTGCGCATGCCAGGGCGTGCCGCCATCCTTGCCTTCCGCGATCACCGGCCCCGCCATTTCGATCAGCCCGAGAATGACGGCTAGGATGATGCTGATGCCGACCGGGAAATCGACGACGATCTGCACCACCCAGCCGATCTGGGCGACCGCAATTGCCGTGACGTAGGTCAGGCAGGCACGGCGCCGGACAGGGTCCTGCCGGGCGGCGCGCAGCCATTGGAAGATCATCGCCACCCGCATGATGACATAGCCCAGCACCATCACCGAATTGTTGAGGTGCTCGCCGTGCTCGATCGAGGCGAACATGCGTGGCAGGCCGAGCGCCAGCACCAGCACGCCGATCATCTGCACCATGGTGACGAGCCGGAAAATCCAGTCGTCGGTGTCATAGGCGGAAGAGAACCAGGAGAAATTGATCCAGGCCCAGCAAATGGCGAAGCTGGCGAAAGCGAAGCCGAGCAGGGCGGCTGTGGTGTGACCTTCGGCCAACGCATGGGCGAGTTGCGACGAGGCAAAGCTGAACGCCGTCACGAAGGTCAGGTCGAACAGAAGCTCAAGCGGCGTCGCGATACGATGCACCTCATGCGGATCGCGCCCGGCCATGCGCCTGACATGATGGTGGAGGGCTTCGGGATCGACAGGTGTGGTGTTCATCGCGCGGCCTTCGCTGGACTCTTTGTTTTGACGCAATTCCCAAGGGAAAGCGCTACGCGCTTTTCCCGGGAAAACCGCTTCACACTTTTCCTGGAATTGCTTTCGGGTCGTTGGCCGACACTAGAGGCAGGGCGAAAGCCGTCAAGGCGGGCAGCTATCGGTTGACGCCGATCAGCCGGCTGGCCGCGGTCTCGGCCATGGCATCGGCCAGCTCGAAGCCCCATTGCTGGCGGCAATAGGCGCGGAAATCGAAGCAGGGCAGGCCGGGGCAGACCTCGAACTCGATGAGGTGGACGGTGTCGTCGGCCTCGACCCTGAGATCGATGGAAAACACATCGCGCAGGCCGAGCCCGCTCATCAGCCGCTCCGCGATCGCGCGAATCCTGGCGTCGGCGACCGGCTGGCTGTCGCCAACCGCGACGAGTTCCGGCTCGGCGTAATGTCCCGCCGCTTTCGCGGCCTCGCCGGTGTCGCCATAGAGCGCCAGACTGTCCGCCATGATCTGGAAATCGGCCCCTGAATCGACAAAGGTGACACCAAGCGCCTCGACCCCGGCGCCAGGCACCAGGCCGAGAAAACTGGCGCGCACGTTGCGGCCGGCGACATAGGGTTGGACGACGACATCATCGCGATAGGCCGAAAACACGCGCCGGCTGAGCTCCAAAGCGAGGCCGAGATCGTGGCAGCGCGAATCCGGCCAGATGCCGATCTTGGCGCCAAGCCGGTTGGGCTTGACGAACCAGCCGGCGGGCGAGGCCGGCGGCTCGACCAGCCATTTGCCGTCGCGCGCAAGACCGGCCTGCGGCACCGGCAGGCCGAGCGCGCCGAGCACGGCGCCGGAGCGGAACTTGTCCTGGCAGAGCGCGAACAGCGCATCGTCGGCGCCGATCGTTTTGAACCCACCCAGTCTCGCCAAAGCGGGCGCCGCGCCGCCCCGGAAATAGGCAATGCCGTCGGTCAGCGTCCAGACCAGCGTTGTGCCGGGATGCTCACCGGCCAGGAGGCTTGCGGCGTCGTCCAGCGCCACCGGCGTGAACGACAGGCCGCGTGCCTGGCAGGCGCGGCCAAGCGCATCGAATTCAGGAGCGAGATCGGTCGACTGCGCCAGATAGGACGCAATTTCGGCCGCGCGCTCCGGTGTATGGCCGTCAGCGACCAGACGGTCCAGGCAGGCCTTTTCCAGCTCGTAAACGAGGATCAGTCTTGGCTTGCGGCTCGGCATGAGATGAACGATTCCCGGCGGTACGATCGCCTACCATCGCACGGCGAAGGCAATAGGCTCTCGCGAAACCGACACCGTGCGGGCGGTTGCGTGACAACGCGCCGGCCGACCGCAGAATGCGGTTCAATCAGGCGATCAGCACGCGCGGCTCGAAGCGCCCATTGACGGGAATGTCGAGCAGGAAGGTCATGCCCGCCTGCGGATCGAGCTGGCGCTGCTTTTCGTCCTTGCCCTTCCAGGCGGACGTGACCGCCAAGCGATCGGCTTTCTGGCCGACGAAGGCCGGGCAGGACGGCTGCGTCACCGGCATCGGGATTTCGCGCAGCAGCGCGCCTTCAGGCGAATAGGCCTTGACCACCTTGCCGCCCCAGACGGCGTTCCACAGCACGCCATCGCGGTCGACGACCGAGCCGTCGACATAACCCTTGGACGAGCGGTGATCGACGAACACCTTCGGCTCGCCAGTAGGCAGGCCGGTGGCCGGGTCGCAGGCGATGCGCATCAGCAGCCCGGTCGCGGTGTCGGTGTAGTAGGCGAGCGCGCCGTCTTCGGAAAAACAGATCGAGTTGGAGACGGTGATGTCGGAAAAAAGCTTGCGCAACTCTGCCTTGAAAAACCAGTAGATCGAACCGGCGCCCTTTTCCTCCTTCTTGCCCATCGTGCCCATCCACAGGGCACCGCAGGGATGGACGCGCGAATCGTTGGAACGCGTGAGCGCATTGTCGGCCTCAACAGCCGTATGCAGCGTCAGCGTGCCGGTCGCCACGTCGCGGACAAAGAGGCCGGTCTCGGTGACGATCAGCTGGCGCTTGTCGTCGATGATGGCGATGGCGCTGGCCATCTGGCCAAGCTCGTGGATCTTCAGCGAGCCGGAGGCGACGCCCTGTTCCAACAAAAGGCCGTTGACGATGTCGAACCAGAACAGCGCATCGGTGGCGGGATCGTAGCTCGGCCCTTCGCCGAGCTGGCAGATGTGATCGGAGAAAACCGAAACCTCGCTCATCATGCTTCCCCGAACACCGCGTCCCAGGCCGCGACGGCGGCGTGTGCGCGTGCCGCTACGTCGTCAACGCTCATGCCCGGCTTGAACAGGCTGGAGCCCAATCCGAAGGCCGTCACGCCCGCCGCCTTGTAGCCGGCAAAATCTTTTTCAGAGACGCCGCCGACGGCGCCGACCACCGTTTGCGCCGGCAACACCGCGCGCATCGCGGAAATGCCGCCGGCGCCCAGCACGCTCGCCGGGAAGAATTTCAGCGCCGAGGCGCCGAGCTTGATCGCCAGGAAAGCCTCGGTCGGCGTGAACACGCCGGGCATCGTCACCATGCCGTGGTGCATGGCACGCGCCATCACCTCGGCATCGATGTTGGGGCTGACCAGAAGCCGCCCGCCGGCCTTGTGCAAGCCATCGACATCGGCCGGCGTCAGCACTGTGCCGGCGCCGACCAGGGCTGTTTTTGGAAGCACTTCGACGATCCGGGCGATCGACGAAAACGGCTCCGGTGAGTTGAGCGGCACTTCGATCGCCTCGATGCCGGCGTCGAACAGCGCCTGGCCTATTGCGATCGCCTCGGTCGGCTTGAGGCCGCGCAGGATGGCGACCAGCCCGCGCTTGAGCTTGGGGAAAGGTGCGGTCTGGCTCATCGGGCTGCTCCAATTCTGGCGATCATGCCGTTCTCACGCGCCGCCTCGACGAGACCGGCACGCACTGCCTCGTCGGCGTCGACGGTCCGGACCTCAAGCCCGGCAAGACCAAGTGCGGCCTGGTAGAGCGCGGCCAGCGCGCCGGAGGCGATTAGCACCACGGGTTCCGCGCCGGCGCCATGGCGGCGGCTGGCCGAGGCGATCTCGCCACCGATCAAAAGGCCGGACAGGCAGGCGGCGGCATCGTCGGCTTTCAGGTCCTGCAGCAGGCCGGCGGCGCGGATGGAAAACAGCCGCGAGGTGACATCCCCGCCTTCGCCCAACGCGGTTTCGCACCAGCGGCGGAAGAACGGATTGTCCGATGTGACCGGCTTCGGATGTTCGCCGAGCGAATGGCGCAGGATCGAGTGCGCGGCAAGCACCGAGAACAGCTCGCCGGTCGGCCAGGTGCCGAAACCGGCAACCGCGCCGTCCTCGACCAGCACCCATTTCGAATGGGTGCCGGGCATGCAGACCAGCTGGCGTCCCCTGGCCGGCAGGCCGGCGCCGGCGAGCTGGGTTTCCTCGCCGCGCATGACGTCGGGCGCGTCAGTCAGCCGCTGGGCAAGACCCGGGACGATGCGGATGTCGCGGCTTTGGCCTGGCACCTTGGCAGCACCGGCCAGGATGGCACCGATCGGCGCCGGCACGGTGACATAGGGCGCCTCCAGCCAGCCCTGCCGGGAACCGGCCATGCCGCAGATGATGACGGGCAGCGCCTCCGGTGCTCCCATCGCCGCCAGATGCCCTTCGAGAAGGATCGAAAAACCTTTCTGCTGCGCGGTGATCAGGCCATCATCGCCGCGGCGTTCGGCAAGCACCTTGCCTTGCCCGTCGATCAGCCAGACCCGCATGCGGGTCGTGCCCCAGTCGACAGCGGCTACCGCCGGCGCGTTGCTGGCAAACCCTGGGCTCACAGGAAACCTCCATCGACGATCAGCATCTGCGCGGTCAGCATGCGCGAGGCGTCCGAGGCGAGGAACAGCACGGTGCCGACGATGTCGTCCGGCTGCATCACCTGCTTGATGCACTGCTTGGCGACATGGGCGGCAAGCGCCTGTTCGGTCACCCAGAGTTCCTTCTGCCGCTCGGTGATCACCCAGCCGGGTGCAATGGCGTTGACGCGGATGCCGTCCACACCGAGCTTGCCGGCCAGCCCCTTGGTCAGACCCAGGATGCCGGCCTTCGCGGCCGTGTAGGACGGCATGTCGGGGTGGTTGATCAGATAGGATGTCGAGGTGAAGTTGATGATAGAACCGCCGCCGGCCCGCTTCATGCCCGGCGCCACCGCTTGCGCGGTGAAGAAATGCGGCCTGAGATTAATGGCCTGGTTGTTGTCCCAGAACTCGACCGTCACGTCCTCGACGGCGTGGCGTTCATCCCAGGCCGCATTGTTGACCAGCACGGTGACATCGCCATGCGCCTCGGCGGCCTTCGCGGCGGACGCACGCAGAGCCTCGACGTCGCGCAGGTCGGTCTTGATATAGAGCGGTCGCTTGCCGAACGCCTTCTCGATGCGGTCGGCAAGGGCCGTGCTCGGACCATCGGCGATGTCGACGAAGGCGACATTGGCGCCCTGGCGCACAAAACCCTCGGTCAGTGCCGCGCCAATTCCGGAGCCGCCGCCGGTGATCAGCACCGAGGCTCCTTCGAGGTCGGCAAAATGCGCCGATGGCATCATCGTTCTTGTCTCCCAGCGTGACCGGCGCGCATCCTAGCCACGCAAGGCGCGCGGGCAAGGGCGAACCGCCGGATTTCTGGGCTTATGTCAGACAAAACGACAATGCGCCGCACCGGATGCGCGCGGCGGCACCGTCGGGATTGCCAGCGGCTTCGAGATCGCCGGTCAGATCGCCTTGGCGCGCAAGGCGCCGCGGAAGGAATCGCGGAGATAGCCGAGCGTGGCGTCGGCATCGACCGGCTTGCCGAACAGATAGCCTTGCCCGCCAGCGCAGCCGAACTGGACCAGGCGGTCGGCCTGCGCCTCCTGCTCGATGCCTTCGGCGACGACGTCCATGCCGAGCCCTTCGCACATGGCGAGAATGGCGCGGATGATGTGTTCGGACGGCCTATCGTCGAGAATGGAAGAGACGAAGGCGCGGTCGATCTTGAGCTTGTCGAAATGGAATTCGCGCAGACGGCCGAGCGAGGACTGGCCGGTGCCG
Organism: Mesorhizobium norvegicum; assembly: GCF_004919685.1. Classification (GTDB taxonomy): domain Bacteria; phylum Pseudomonadota; class Alphaproteobacteria; order Rhizobiales; family Rhizobiaceae; genus Mesorhizobium; species Mesorhizobium norvegicum. The sequence continues at coordinate 23,986 of NZ_SMYZ01000083.1, forward strand.
AAATCGTCGAGCGAGACGCGGATGCCGACGCGGCGCAGGTCCTCCACGATCTGCGCGGCCGAGGCCGGGTCGTTCATCAGGCCGGTCTCGGTGATCTCGATCTCCAGCCGGCGCGGATCGAAGCCGGTGCGGTCGAGGATCGCCAGTATGTGCAGGCCGGTGTTCTGGTCGACGAGCTGCGAGGGTGACAGGTTGAACGACAGGAACAGGTCCTTCGGCCAGCTTCTGGCGGCCTCTGTCGCCTTGCGCAGCACCAGCTGCGACAGCGGGCCGATGATGCCGCGCTCCTCGGCGATGGGAATGAAGACGGTTGGCGGCACGGAGCCCAAGTCGCGATCGGTCCAGCGCGCCAGCGTCTCGAAACCGATGGTGCGGCGCGTGTTGAGGTCGACGATGGGCTGGAAATGCGGCTCCACCTCGCCGGCCGAGACAGCCCGGCGCAGCGCCTGTTCGATACGGGTAACGCGCTTGGCCGCTTCTTCCATCTCGCGGGTGTAGACGACGACGCGGCCACGACCGGAACGCTTGGCGTGATAGAGTGCCGTTTCGGCCTTGTTGATGAGGATCTCGGTGGTCTCGTCGCCCGAAGAAAACAGCGAGCAGCCAACCGAGGCCGAGAGCCTGGCAGTGCGTTCGCCGACATCATAGGGCGCCGACAGGATCTCGATCAGCATGCGGGACTTTTCAGCCGCTGCATCCTCGCTGAACACCAGGGGATAGAGGAAGGCGAACTCGTCGGCGCCGATGCGGCAGACCGTTGAGTGGCTGTCCATCGAGGCGCGCAGCCGCATGGCGACCTGGATCAGGATATCGTCACCGGCCTTGTGGCCGAACAAATCGTTGATCGGCTTGAAGCCGTCGAGGTCGAGAATGCCGACGGTAAAGGGTGCGGGATCGTCGGCACGATCGCTGATCAGGCGATCGACCTTGTCGAAGAAGCGGCGATGGTTGCCAAGCCCGGTCAACGGATCGGTGAATGCCAGATCCGTGCTCTCCCTGTTTGCCTGACCGGTGCCAAACGAAGTTTGCATCGGTGTCCCTGTTTTGTGACGTCGGAATTTATTTCCGAGACTGGCAGCAAACCCTTTAGGAAACGTATCGCGAAAATCGATTTTTCACGGGTAAGCGGCGTCATGTGCCCAGGGGCTGATGCGACGTGCGGCGCGGGCTGGCGACGGTCACTTCACAAAGCGCAAAATGGCGCGCGGAAAATGAGCTAACCGCGCGTCGGAAACACCCATAGCGACGACATGACGTAGCTCACCGCGCCTGCGGCAACCGTCGTCAGCGCCGACATGGCGAACGCCGACAAGCCGAAACGCGTGACCGCCAGGTGCGACACCAGGCCCGAAAACAGCGCGCATCCCAGCTGCAGGGCAAGATAGCGCGGCATGGCGCTGATGTGATCGTGCTGGCCGCCGAATGTCCAGCCGCGCTGTGCGCTATAGGCAACAACAAAGGCAATCGCATAGGCGACGACACTGCCGATGAAGGGCGAAAGGCCCAGCGACACCAGGAACCACGACAGAACGAAGAACAGCAATGCGGCGCCGACGCCGACCGTCAGGAATCGGAACAGGCGTGTCTGGACAAAGGCCGGCAAGGCTTCGCTCATCCGTCGCGCGCCGGCGGCTGGTTGGCCGGCAACTCATCGGCCGGCAAGTCATCGGCCGACAAGTCATCGTTGAGGCATGGCATCAAGATGGTGAGCTCGAGCTGTTTGGTTGCAGCGGCACGGATGGCGGTGACGGCGTTCATGGTCGTTGTTCCATCGAGTGCCCGGGGTTGCGTCAGCGCGGCCGGGCGCATTCGGGGCTTACCCTTGCACGGCAAGGCTTAAGAAAGCGATGACGCGCAGCCTCGCCGTGGCTCCAGATGGCCGGCAGATCGGGCGCTGGCCCAGCTTTGCAACTTGCTGATGCCAATCTTCAAAATGTCGCGATTGGCAGACGGGCAGTGAGCCTGTACAGGCAAGACAGTCGCCCATCCGAGCCGCCGGAGACCCGCCATGAAGCTGAAAATTGCCGTCCAGATGGACCACATCTCCACCGTGTCGATCGCCGGCGACACCTCGTTCGCGCTGTCGCTGGAAGCGCAGCGACGCGGCCATCTTCTGTTCCACTACACGCCGGACCGGCTGTCACTGCGCGACGGCAAGGTGTTTGCCCGCATCGAGGAGATGCAGGTCCGCGACGAGAAGGGCAGCCACTATTCGCTGGGCGAGAGGGTGCGTACCGATCTGTCGGAGATGGACGTCGTCCTGCTGCGCCAGGATCCGCCCTTCGACATGAACTACATCACCACCACGCACATTCTGGAGCGCATCCATCCCGGGACGTTGGTGGTCAACGACCCGGCCTGGGTGCGCAACAGCCCGGAAAAGATCTTCGTCACCGAGTTTCCCGACCTGATGCCGGACACGCTGATCACCAAGGATCCGCTCGAAGTTGCCGCCTTCCGCAAGGAGTTCGGCGACATCATCGTCAAGCCGCTCTACGGCAATGGCGGCTCCGGCGTCTTCCATCTGCTCGAGGGGGACCGCAACCTTGCCTCGCTGCTGGAAATGTTCGGCCAGATGTTCCGCGAACCCTATATCGTGCAGCGCTATCTGAAGGACGTGCGCAAGGGCGACAAGCGCATCATCCTGATCGACGGCGAGCCGGTCGGCGCCATCAACCGGGTGCCGGCCGAGCATGATTCCCGCTCCAACATGCATGTCGGCGGCCGCGCCGAAAAGACCGAACTGACGGAACGCGAGCGCGAGATCTGCGCCCGCATCGGGCCGGCGCTGAAAGAGCGCGGCTTCATCCTCGTCGGCATCGACGTCATCGGCGACTACATGACCGAGATCAACGTGACCTCGCCGACCGGCGTGCGCGAGGTCAAGCGCTTCGGCGGCGCCGACATCGCCAGCCTGTTCTGGGACGCGGTCGAGGGGAAGAGGAAGTAACCGTTTTCATTTTGTCTTAACCATGTTCCGTTTTTGCAACCGGGTACAACCCGGCCGCGACCGGCGCGGCTGTGTATTCTTGTAATGTTCTTGATTTGATCAGGCGATTGTATAAGCCCGCTGCGGATCGACACCGGCGATGGGCTTTCCTTCCCCGCCACTGACCTTGCTGTTTCCTGTTGGTTGCGCGACAGCTAATATGTGCGTGTAGTTCGAAGCCTGAAGGCTCACGCCATGAAAATCAATGTCGTCTACGCGCATCCACTAGCCGACAGCTACCAGGCGGCGCTCCACAAACGAGTCGTTCAGACCCTCAAAGCCAGGGGTGACGAGGTCGTTGATTTCGATCTCCATCAGATGAAGTTCGATCCTGTGATGCATGCCGAAGAAAGACATGGTCACTTTGATCCTGCCCAGGCACCCAGCGACTTGCAGATTTATATCGACGCGTTGAGATGGGCGGAGGCCTGCGTTTTCTGCTTTCCGACATGGTGGTCGGGCATGCCTGCAATCCTGAAGGGTTATTTTGATCGAGTTTGGCGACCAGGGGTGGCTTACGAGTTGCCGGCAGACGGTGGCATGATCAAGCCGGCGCTATTGAACATCCGGCGGATGGGCGTTGTCACTACATGCGGGTCGCCGTGGTGGTATACCGAACTGTACATGCAAAACCCGGGAAGGAAGGTGCTGCTGCGAGGCCTCAAGACTATGTGCGGCCGCAACGTGAAGCACCTCTACCTGACGAGATATTCTGTCGAAAACATCTCTGACAACCAGAGGGAAATGTTTGCCCGCAAGGTGGAGCGCCTGTTCGAAAAATTCTAGCCATCCATGCCCGGGAATCTCATCCTTGATGCCGGCGAGCCTTTGACGAAGAGGGCGCTCAAGCTTCCGATCGAAGCCCAACTTATGAACGGCGCGTCCTTGCCGGCAGCATTCTTCACCGTCGTAAGGCGGCCATATGTTCTCGTAATGTTCTTGCCTAACTCTGAAATCTGTGGTTGTCTTCCTTGACTTCGCTTGCACCCTGGTCGCCAGGGCATGGGCGAACACCTATCCGGGGGCATAAAAATGGTGGCGCGGGTTCGCACGGTCGCTTTCCAGGGCATCGAGGCTGTGCCGGTCGACGTGCAGGTGATGATCGCGCCCGGCAAGGTCAACATGCACATCGTCGGCCTGGCCGACAAGGCAGTGGCGGAAAGCCGCGAGCGGGTGCAGGCAGCGCTGCATGCTTCCGGCCTGTCGATGCCGTCGAAGAAGGTCACGGTCAATCTGGCACCCGCCGACCTGCCCAAGGAGGGCAGCCATTACGATCTGCCGATCGCGCTTGGCCTGATGGCCGCCCTTGGCGCCATTCCGGGCGACATGCTGGCCGGCTATGTCGTGCTTGGCGAATTGTCGCTCGACGGCACGATTGCCGCGGTCGCCGGCGCCTTGCCGGCGGCGATCGGCGCCAATGCCGAGGGCAAGGGCCTGATCTGCCCGTTCGCCTGCGGGCCGGAAGCGGCCTGGGCGGGCAAGGATTTCGACATTCTGGCGCCGCGCAGCCTGATCGCCATCGCCAATCATTTCCGCGGCACGCAGGTCCTGTCGCGGCCGGAGGCGGGCATCCACGCCGCGGCGCGCGATCTGCCCGATCTCGCCGACATCAAGGGCCAGGAGACCGCCAAGCGGGCGCTGGAGGTGGCGGCGGCCGGTGGGCACAATCTGCTGATGATCGGCCCGCCCGGTTCAGGAAAATCGATGCTGGCGCAGCGGCTGCCGTCGATCCTGCCACCGCTGGCGCCGAAGGAATTGCTGGAAGTCTCGATGATCGCCTCGGTGGCGGGAGAGCTCGGCGAAGGCAAATTGACCGACCGGCGGCCGTTCCGCGCGCCGCACCATTCGGCCTCGATGGCGGCGATGGTTGGCGGCGGCATCCGCGCGCGACCGGGTGAAGTGTCGCTCGCCCATCACGGCGTGCTGTTCCTCGACGAGTTTCCCGAGTTCACGCCGCAGACGCTCGATGCGCTGCGCCAGCCGCTGGAGACCGGCGACTGCATGATCGCGCGCGCCAACCATCGCGTCACCTATCCGGCACGCATCCAGCTGGTGGCGGCGATGAACCCGTGCCGGTGCGGGATGGCCGGCGAGCCCGGCTATCGCTGCCTGCGCGGCGAGCGCTGCCGCACCGACTACCAGGCGCGTATCTCCGGTCCGCTGCTCGACCGTATCGATCTCCGGATCGAGGTGCCGGCGGTCTCGGCCAGCGACCTGATCCGGCCCGACCGGGCGGAGAAAAGTGCCGATGTGGCGCTGCGCGTGGCACGCGCCCGCACCATCCAGCGCGAGCGTTTCGAGCGCCTCGGCGCTACCCGCGCCACCACCAACGCGCATTGCGCGCCGTCGGTGATCGAAGAGATCGCCATGCCTGACGCCGCCGGCCTGTCGCTGCTCAAGGACGCCAGCGAAAAGCTCGCTTTTTCGGCGCGGGCCTATCACCGGGTGCTGAAAGTCGCGCGGACATTGGCCGATCTCGACGCCAGCGAGACCGTCGGCCGCATCCATCTGGCCGAAGCGATTTCTTATCGGATGAGTTCGGAGCGCGTGGCGCAGGCGGCGTAGGTCACTTGCCTTCTGATGGCCGTGCTTGCGGTTGTGGTTTTTGGTCCCGTGGGCGAAATCTGGCAGTACGCGATCGCGCGACAAGCCGACCCTGCCACGCCGCCTTCCGCGATCACGCCATAACCGCCACCCAACGAATCGACCATCTCTGCAGTGCGGCGGACCTGATTGTCCGCTTGGCCGGCGTCCTCACCACCCAACGGCCCCCACCGAACGGACGCCGGCCATTTTCTTGATCTTCACCAGAAGCGTGGCCGCCATCAATGCCAGACTAAAGTCTTGGCTGCCGCAAGCAAAGGTCTGACGTAACCGCTTTGGTTCCGTCCTGGTTCATTGGACGTTCCTTATTTTAGTCGATGCGAATATATTATAGCTGTTGAGGGTGTACCGCTATGTTCATTGACTACTACGAAGTTTTAGAAGTTAGCCCAAACGCCAACTCGGAAACGCTGGAGCGCATATTTCGCTATTTTGCGATGCGCTATCATCCAGACAATCAGCAGACTGGCGATGAAGCCCGCTTCAGCGAAATCGTAGAAGCCCACAATACGCTCAAGGATCCGGTCAAGCGCGCTCAATACGACATCGCGTACAGAGACCATGCCGGCCTTCGCCGCGAGTTGACCGAGGAAGCCAGCAACGCCAAAGGCATCGAGCGGGATGGTGTGATCCAGGCCCAACTGCTTTCGCTGCTTTATGCGAAGCGCCGGCACGACGTCACCGATCCCGGGATCGGAGATGTAGAGCTCGAACGCTTGTCAGGCTGTCCGCGAGAACATCTCGAGTTCCATCTCTGGTATCTGAAAGCGAAGGGATGGATCGCAAGGATAGAAAACGGGACGATCGCGATTACGGTGGAAGGCGTCGATCGCGCCAACTCCGAACACCGTCGCGATCCCACCATTCGGCTCCTGGACCATACAGCTCCCTAAACGCTCTATCTCCGCGCGAAAGCCAGGTCGAAGACCCGCCGCCCTATTCACGGCAGGGACTGGCCTCTTCAGCCCTGCTGCGCCTTCAGTTCCAGCCGCCGCGCGTGCAGCACCGGTTCGGTGTAGCCGTTGGGCTGGACACGGCCCTTGAAGACCAGGTCGCAGGCCGCCAGGAAGGCGATCGAGTTGTCGAAGTCGGCCGCCATCGGCTGGTAGAGCGGATCGCCGACATTCTGCAGATCGACGATCGCCGCCATGCGCCGCAGGGAATCCATCACCTGGATGCGAGAACAGACGTCGTGATGCAGCCAGTTGGCGATGTGCTGCGAGGAAATGCGCAGCGTGGCGCGGTCTTCCATCAGGCCGACATCGTTGATGTCAGGCACCTTTGAGCAACCGACGCCCTGGTCGATCCAGCGCACGACATAGCCCAGAATGCCTTGCGCGTTGTTGTCGAGCTCGCGCTGGATCTCGTCGGGAGTCCAGTTCGGCCTGACCGCGACCGGCACCGACAGGATGTCGTCGAGCTTCGCCTTGGGCCGGCTCTTCAGCGCTGCCTGCACCGCGTGGACATCGACCTTGTGATAGTGCGTGGCATGCAGCGTCGCCGCCGTCGGCGAGGGCACCCAGGCGGTGTTGGCGCCGGCCTTGGGGTGGGCGATCTTCTCGACCAGCATCGCCGCCATCAGATCCGGCATCGCCCACATGCCCTTGCCGATCTGGGCGTGGCCGGCCAGCCCGCATTCGAGCCCGGTGTCGACATTCCACGCCTCGTAGGCGGAAATCCAGGCGGCCTGCTTCATGTCGCCCTTGCGGATCATCGGGCCGGCTTCCATCGAGGTGTGGATCTCGTCGCCGGTGCGATCGAGGAAGCCGGTGTTGATGAACACGACGCGCTCTTTTGCGGCGCGGATTGCTTCCTTGAGGTTGACGGTGGTGCGCCGCTCCTCGTCCATGATGCCCATCTTGATGGTATTCTTGGCCATGCCGAGCAGGGCCTCGACACGGTCGAAGATCTCGACCGCGAAGGCGACTTCCTCCGGCCCGTGCATCTTGGGTTTCACGACATACATCGAGCCGGCGCGGGAATTGGCACGGCGGCCGTTGGTTCCGACGTCATGCAGCGCGATCAGCGCCGTCATCGCCGCATCCATAATGCCTTCCGGAACCTCGTTGCCGTCGCGGTCAAGAATCGCCGGGTTGGTCATGAGGTGGCCGACATTCCTGACCAGCATCAGCGAGCGGCCGGGCACGGTCAGCGTGCCGCCGGCGGGCGTGGTGTAGGAGCGGTCGGGATTGAGCTTGCGGACAAAACTCTTGCCGCCCTTGGTGATTTTTTCCGCAAGGTCACCCTTCATCAGGCCGAGCCAGTTGCGGTAGACGACGACCTTGTCCTGCGCATCCACCGCAGCGACCGAATCCTCGCAATCCTGGATGGTGGTCAGCGCCGATTCCAGGATGACATCGGCGATCCCCGCCGGATCGGTGCGGCCGATCTGGTTGTTGCGGTCGATCACGATCTCTATGTGCAGGCCGTTGCGCACAAGCAGCACCGCATCGGGATTGGCGGCGTCGCCACGGTAGCCGACGAATTGTTTCGGGTTGGCCAGCGTCGTTGAGCCGGCACCGGCACTCAGCCGCAAGGCGCCTTGCGCCAGCGACAGACCGTTGACGCCTGCCCATTTGCCCGAGGTGAGCGGTGCGGCCTCGTCGAGAAAGCTCTTCGTCCAGGCAACGACCTTGGCGCCGCGCGCCGGATTGAAGGCTTTGCCCTTTTCGGCGCCATCGGTTTCGGGAATGGCGTCGGTGCCGTAGAGCGCATCGTAGAGCGAGCCCCAGCGCGCATTGGCAGCGTTGAGCGCATAACGGGCATTCATCACCGGCACGACCAGCTGCGGGCCGGCAACGATCGCGATTTCGGGGTCGACATTGTCGGTCGACACGCTGAAGGCCGGGCCTTCCGGGACGAGGTAGCCGATCTCTTTCAGGAAGCCCTTGTAGGCCTCCATGTCGACGGGTGCGCCATGGTCGCGATACCAGCCGTCTATCTGTTCCTGGATGGCGTCGCGCTTTGCCAGCAGCGCCCGGTTCTTCGGTGCCAAATCATGGACGATGGCTGAGAAGCCATTCCAGAAGGCGTCCGCTTCGATGCCGGTGCCCGGCAGCGCTTCCCTGGCCACGAACTCATGCAGCTCGCGGGCAATCCGCAATCCGGCGATCTCGATGCGATCGGTCATCAGGCTACTCCAGATGAAAGGCTTTGCGGGCCTTTGGCATGTCAGGGTGGCAGGGTCAATTCAGCTTAGGGTGAAGGGGACGTATTTAGCGGTCGGTGACGCTGCCAATCTCCCCCCTCGAGGGGGAGATGGCCGGCAGGCCAGAGGGGGTCGCCGAACGTAAGGCGCTAGCCTCTTCTGTTCAAAGCAGAGGTCGCGTCCCGTCGAACCGACCCCCTCTGTCGCCTTCGGCGACATCTCCCCCTCAAGGGGGGAGATCAGCCGCTACCCCGCAATGCGCGGCCTTCCCGAGGCCACCGCCACCACATGCGCTTCGATGAACATGCGCTGGGCTTCGACGGTCGAGACGCGGAACTCGGTCGCGACGTCGATCTCGGCGCTGTCGGTGCCGGCCTCCCTGGCGCGCTGGGCGACGATGGCGCGGACATCGGCCTCGGCCGCCGCGATCGCCGCCGCCTCGTCGAGGAAATCACGCACGGTTTCGCCCGAGGCAAGACGAAACAGCCCTTCCTTGGGCTGGCTGACCCGCGCCTCGGCCGACACCCGCACCTGCCCGACGACGGCGCCGAGTGCGTTGGCGACATCGGTATCCTCCGGCACCACGCAGTCGTTGCCGATCAGCGGCGGCAGGCCGGCATAATGCAGCGGCGCCGAGGCCCCGAGGCCGATGACCGGGCGGTCTAGCGCCACGGTCAGCCGTGCAATGCCGGGATGCGCGTCGACCGCGCGCTGCACCAGCGCATGCGCCACGGTCGACGCGCCATCGAGGCCGTCCTCGGCAAAGGCGGTTTCGAGGATATATTCGGCAGACCAGCGCGTCAGCGTCACCAGCACCCGCTCCGAGATCGCTTCGGGCGAAGCGGCGATGAACTGGCCACGGCCGTCGCGCTTGCGGGCGAACAGTTCGGCGCCGAGGCGCGCAGCAACGGGGTCCCAGTTCGCCTGCTTGCCCAGCACATGGGCGGCGTCCGACGGGGTGAAGCCGGCGACATGCACCAGCCCGCGCGACACCAGCCGGTTCAGCGTCGCGTTCTGCGCATTCGAGGTCAAAAGCCTGTCGACGGCGAGCGGCACGGCACCGATGGCCTCGTAAAGCCTGGCTTCGGCGCCGGTCAGGCCGGCGGCGAGCCGGTCCGGCACGCCGGTGCGTACCGCGAAACGGCCATCCATGCGGCCGGGATTGGGCGCCCGCAACTGGCGCTCGAGTTCCGATGTGACGGCGCCGCCATGCGCCATGCCGGCCAGAGCCAGCGGCACCAGGCGGCGCGGCCCGAGCAGGATCTTCGGGTTGAGCGCGCCATCCTCCAACATCACTTCGGAATCGCCCCCGAGGCCGAAGGTGCGCATGGCGACCGCCTCGACCATGGTGCGGAAGCCGCCGACGGTGGCGCCTTCCGGATCGAGCCTGGGACGGCCGCCATCGAGCACGGCGACGTCGGTGGTGGTGCCGCCGATGTCGGACACCATGGCGTTGTCGAGCCCGGTCATGTGGCGGGCGCCGACCAGGCTGGCGGCCGGGCCGGAGAGGATGGTCTCGATCGGCCGCTGGCGGGCAAACGCCGCCGAAACCAGCGCGCCATCGCCGCGCACCACCATCAGCGGTGCCGCGATGTTGCGCGCCTCGAGAAAGCCTTCGGTCGCCGCCACCAGCCGGTCGATCATCGAGATCAGCCTGGCGTTGAGCAGCGTCGTCAGCGCCCGGCGCGGACCGCCGAGCTTGGCCGACAGCTCGTGGCTGGCGGTTACCGGCAGCCCGGTCTTTTCGCGGATCAGTTCGCGGGCGGCGATCTCATGTGCCGGATTGCGGGTGGCGAAATAGGCGCAGACGGCAAAGCCGGACACCGAGGCGCCGAGTTCCGGCAGCGCTGCCTCCAGCCCAGACAGATCGAGCCTGGCGGCATTGCCGTGCACATCGTGGCCGCCCGTGCAGAACACCACCGGATCGGTGCCCAGCGCGGCTTTCAGCCCGTCGCGGGCGAGGTCGCCCTCGGAAAAGCCGATCATCACCAGCGCGACGCGGCCGCCCTGGCCCTCGACCAGTGCGTTGGTGGCAAGCGTCGTCGACATCGAAACCAGCTTGATCGCGGCGGGATCGGTGCCGGCCTTCTGCAGCACTGCATCGACGGCGCCGGAAATGCCGACGGCGAGGTCATGCCGCGTGGTCAGCGCCTTGGCCTTGGCCAACACCTTGCCCTTGTTCGGGCCTTGTTGGGGGCCTTCCGTCTCGGACCACAGCACGGCATCGGTATAGGTGCCGCCGGTGTCGATCCCGAGGAACAGCGGCTTTGGCTTGGTCTTGGCGGTCATTTCTGATGGCGGTCCGGGTGAGGAGAGATTTGCTCCCTGCCCCTTAGCCGATACGGGCCGGGCGATAAAGCCGCGAGCGCTGGGCCAAGGGAGGAGAGCTTAATCTCCCCCCTCGTGGGGGAGATGTCCGGCAGGACAGAGGGGGGCGCTGTCCCGCTGGCCTTGCCGCGACGACAGATCCTCCAGCCGGTCCATTCAAGACGTTCCACCGAGACCAGCCGCAATCACAATATGCTGGCAAACATTATCGATGTCGCGGATGATGTCATCGTTCCAGAAGCGCAGCACGGTCCAGCCGTCTTGCTCCAAGCGCAATGTCCTAGCTTCGTCGCTTGTGACCGCTTCGGCTTTGGCATGCTGGGATCCGTCGACCTCGACGACAAGTTTCTTCTCCGGGCAAGCGAAGTCGACAATGTAACCAGCGACCGGCAATTGTCGGCGAAAGCCAAGCCCCATCAGACGGTGCGCGCGAAGCTCGTTCCAGAGCTTCAATTCGGCTGATGTCATGACCTTGCGCATCGACCTGGCGTTTGCGCGATGTTTTGGCGGCAATGGCGTGTGGGGCATTGTCAATGCTCGGTGGCTATTGAAGTTGGCGCTCTACGGCGCCC
>NZ_SMYZ01000084.1 GCF_004919685.1 Mesorhizobium norvegicum
TCGCTGCCAAGGGCCGTGGATGACGCCAGCCGGCGCACGCTGCCGCCGGTGGCTTCCGCCGGCGCCTTCAGCCGGTTTTCGGTGGAAATGACATCGGCGAATTCCGGTGCGTTGACCGGGCCGACATGGGCGAGCGCCGTCAGGTCGCCATTGGCGACCTGGTAGAGGCCGATCTCGCTGGTCTCGACGCTGCCGAGGAAGACGCCGGGTTCGGATTTATCGAGCTTGACGGTCAGTGTCTTGCCGGACGGGGTGATGATCTGGGAGGGGCCCGGATCGTCGGCCATCGTCTGGCGGCGGATTTCCAGCACCATGCCGCGGCCGTCGGCGGTCAGCCGCTCCTCCTCGAGCTCGGGCTCCTTCATCAGCCAGTGCGCAATGCGCCGGTAGAGCTGGACATGCGGGCCGCCGCCCTCGAAGCCGCGCGCCCACAGCCAGCCCTGGTCGGACAGAAGCATGCCGACGCGGCCTTCGCCCTTGCGGTCGAGCAACAGCAGGGGCCGGTTGTCGGCGCCCTTCATCACCACTTCGCCTTCGGGGTTCTGCACGCCGATGGTGCGGAACCAGCGGCTCCAGTGCGGCGGCTCGGTGGCCGAACCGTCGAGCCCGCGTGTCACCGGGTGGCGCTGGCCGAGTTCGGTGATGCGCGGATAGAAGGCCTTGTCGACCACCTCGCCGGTCGGCATCGCCGGCAGGGCCGCCATCAGCGGCGTGCGCGCGATCGAGCTCTCGCCGGCATATTCGGGGCCGGCCGCAATCAGCAGCGCGCCGCCTTTTTCGACATATTCGGAGATGTAGTCGTAATAGAGGATCGGCAGCACGTCGCGGTGCTGGTAGCGATCGAAGATGATGAGGTCGAAATCCTTGATCTTCTCGACGAACAGCTCGCGGGTCGGGAAGGCGATCAGCGACAATTCGTTGATCGGCGTGCCGTCCTGTTTTTCCGGCGGCCGCAGGATGGTGAAGTGGACGAGATCGACCGAGGCGTCGGATTTCAACAGGTTGCGCCATGTGCGCTCACCGGCGTGCGGCTCGCCGGAGACGAGCAGAACACGCAGGTTTTCGCGGATACCGTCGATGAGCGCGATGGCGCGGTTGTTGGTGTCGGTCAGTTCTCCGGGCTCACGATCGATGGCGAGCTCGACGATGTTGCGGCCGGCGCCCGGTATGGTCACCTGCAGCGGCATGGCCTGGCCGACGGTGGCATGCTCGACCGCGACCTGTTCGCCATTGACCGAGACGCGCACATCGACCGGACCAGTCTCGTTTTCGGTCGAGATGACGCGGTAGGTCATGTCGAGCGGCTTGCCGACAAGGCCAAAGCGCGGCGCATTTTCGAAGCGGATACGGCGATCCTTTTCGTGGTCGTTGCCGGTGATCAAGGCATGCAGCGGGGCGTTGAAATCGGGCGCGCCCGGGGGCGCGTCATGGACCTCGCCATCGGTGATCATGATGGCGCCGCCGATGCGTGACGGCGGCACGTCGCGGAAAGCGCCCTCGAGCGCACCGAACAGCCGTGTCTCGGTGCGCTCCTCGGCAGCCTCGGATTTGCCGGCCTCGACGACGCGCACGTCGAACTGCTTGAAGCGGCCAAGACGCTGCTGCAGCCGGGCCAGCGCCTCGTCGGTCTGCTTGGTGCGGTCGCCGATATCCTGGCTTTGGCTGCGGTCGACAATCAGCGCGACGACGCTTTTCAGCGGCTCGCGCTCCTCGTTGAGAAACACCGGGTTGAACAAGGCGGCGGCGAGCGCCACCAGAGCAATGAAGCGGAAGACCGAGCCGCGCTGGCGAAACCACAGGCCGACCAGCGCCAGCAGCGCCAACGGCACCAGCGCCAAGGCCAGCAAGGGCCAGGAGATCAGCGGTTCGAAGGAGATCGACCAGTTCATCATGACTTACTGCCCCAGCCGTTCGAGCAGTATGGGCACGTGCACCTGGTCGGATTTGTAGTTGCCGGTCAGCATGTACATCATAATGTTGACGCCGGCGCGCAGTGCGTAGATGCGCTGCATCGGGTCCGCCGGCACGGTCGGCAGCAAAGGATCGCCATTCTCGTCAACCGCCCAGGCGCCGGCGAAATCATTGGCGGTGATCATGATCGGCGAAACGCCGTCGCCGGTGCGCACCGGCCGGTTCTCGGCGTTGCTGGCGTCGAGCGATGCCTCGACCCACAGCGGGCTGCCGGCGAAGCGGCCGGGAAATTCGGGCAGGATGAAGAAGGATTTGGTCAGCACGTGATCGGACGGCACCGGCTCCAGCGGCGGCACGTTGAGGTTGCCGAGGATGTCGCGCAGCCGCTCCGTCGCCGGGCTGGTCGAATCGGCGCCGATGCCGTTGGCGAACTGGTCGCGCGTGTCGAACAGCACCGTGCCGCCTTGCTGCATATAGGCGTCGATGCGGGCGATCGCGGCCTGGCTCGGCATCGGCGCGGCCGGATCGATCGGCCAGTAGATCAGCGGATAGAATGACAGCTCGTCCTTCGAGATATCGACGCCGGCCGGCGCGCCCGGTTCGAGTGCCGTCTTCTCGACCAGGAAGCGGGTCAGGCCCTCGAGCCCGGCGCGGCTGATCGAATCGTCGCCCGGTACGCCAGTCAGCACATAGGCGATGCGGGTCTTCGAAATCGCCTCTATTGCCACCTCGTCGCCCGGCTTGGCGTCGTCGGCGCGGGCAAGATCGGCATGGCCGAACAAGGCACCGAGCGCAATCAGGACTGCTGCTGTGGTAGCCACGGCGCCGGCACGGCGCGGCCGGCGTGAAAACAGGCCGCCCATCCAGAACACCGCCAGCGTATCGAGCAGCATCAGCGCCAGGGCAGCCGCGACCAGTGCGCCCTTCAAATTGCGCGATTCGTCAAAGGCATACTGGATCGATGTGACGGGAACAGTGATTTGCGGGCGTGCCAGCGGGGCCAGCGTGCTGTCGGCTTCAAGCAGATTGTGGGCGAAGACGCCCGTCTCAGAGCCATAGAGGCCGGGCGGGTTTTCGAAGGTCACCGGCAGTGCGCCGGGCCCCGGCACCAGCGGCCGCGCGTCCGGCGTCGGCGGCACCAACGTGCCGTCGGCTGCTATCATGCGGTAGGGCGCCAGCGAGGTGGCGGCGGCTTCGGCATTGGCGATCGCCGCGCCCTGGTTGCGTGACAGCTGCACGATACGGCGCAGCATCTCGACGAAGCTGCCCGAGATCGGCAGGTTCGACCAGGTCGCTTCGGGCGTGACGTGGAACAGCACCAGCGTGCCCTTGCCTTTCTTCAGTCCGGTGACCAGCGGCGTGCCGTCGGCAAGGGCCGCCCAGGTGCGCTCGACAATGTCGGGCGTCGGCTCGGCCAGCACCTGCCTGGTGACGGTGACTTCGGTCGGCGGAGCAAGATCGGCGAACGGGCCGGCCTTGGGGAATTCGGTGACCGGCTGCGGGGACGTCCATGACAGCGCGCCGCCGAGCGAACGCTCGCCGGTGCGCAGGCGGACCGGCAGCAGGTCGTCGTCATTGCCGGCGGCGGCCAGCCGCGAACCGGCGAAACGCACCAGCGTGCCGCCATTGTCGACCCAGTCGACCAGTCTCTGCCGGACCTGTGCCGGAATGGTGCCGATGTCGGCCATGATGATCATTGCCGGCTTCTGGTCGAGGATCTGCGGGATGGCGTCGGCGAGGTCGGCGCTGGAGGGTTCGACGAGATCGGCGAAGGGCTGCAGCGCGCGCCTGATGTAGTAGAGCGGCGACAACAGCGGTTGCGCCTGGTCAGCCTCGGCCTGCGACAGCAGCCCGACGCGGCGGCGCTTGGAGCTTTCGTCGAGGACGCGCACCGCGCCGGCCTGGCGCTCGCCGTCGAGCGCGATCGAGGCGAAGTCGTTGCGCAGCTCGAACGGCACCGCCATGGTGCCGGTGGCGGTGGTTTCGCCGGGGGAAAAGGTCAGCGTCGCATCGGCGATGCGGCGGCCCTTGTCGTCGAAGGCGCCGGCGGTGACCTGCGCCGGGGCAGGGTCGCCCGGCGCGCGAATGGCAGTTAGCGCAAAGCCGTCGACCTGGTTGTCGGCGGCGGTCAGGCCGGTCAGCGACAGCCTGTCGGCGGTTGCCCAAACGACACGGGCGGCATTTTTCGACAGAAGCGTGTTGAAGGCGGCCTCGTCGCCTTTTGCCGCCAGGCCGTCGGCAAGCACGGCGACGCTGGCGCCGGGCAAGCTCTCCAGCACGCCGGCGACGCGGGCATAGACGGCGGGCCGGTCGGTCGGGATCGGCCGCGGCTTGGCTGCGCGCAGCCGGTCGAGGGCTGCGGCGGCATCGAACGGGCCAACCTCCGCATTGGCTTTTTCGGCGGTGAAGGCGATGACGACCGGCACGCCGTTGGAGCCGGCATCTTTGATCAGCCGCTCGGCGGTGGCGACGCGCTTGCCCCAGTCGGCGGCACTGGCCCAGTCATTGTCGATGACGAGCGCAAGCGCCGCACCCTCGGCCGGCAACTTTTCGCGCGGGTTGAAGACTGGGTCGGCCAAGGCGGCGACGATGAGCGCCGCCATCAGCAGCCTGAGCAGCGTCAGCCACCACGGGCTCTGCTGCGGCGTCTCTTCGCGCTTCAGCACGCGTGCCAGGATCTTCAGCGGCGGGAAGATTTCGGTCTGCGGCTTGGGCGGCGTCAGCCTGAGCAGCCACCAGATCACCGGCAGCGCCAGCAGGCCCCACAGCACCATGGGGGCGCCAAAGGAGAGCGGCAGCCAGCTCATGCGACGGCCTTTCCGAGGGAGGGGCCATCAGCGGTCATCGCCATGTGCAGGCGCACCAACGCATCGGAAGCCAGCCGATCGGTGTGGTTGACGGTAAAGCTCCAGCCGAGCCGCTTGCACCAGGCGGCCAGTTCGTGGCGGCGGGCGGTGTAGAGCAGGCGATACTCGTCACCCAGCATCTCGGCGCGGCCGGCTGTCAGCTTGTCGCCGGTCTCGGGATCGGTGAATTCGGTGCGGCCGGCATAGGGAAAGGTTTCCTCGGCCGGGTCGGCGACCTCGATCAGATGCGCGCGCACGCCGTGGCGGGCGAGCACGTCGAGCCACGCCATCGTCTCCTCGACGGGATCGAGGAAATCGCTGACGACAACGATGTCGCAGAAGCGCCTGATATCGGACAGGTCGGGTTTTGCCGGCAAATCGCCGGCATGCATCAGCTGAGCGGCAATGCGCTCGGCGCCGTTGCGGGCGGTGAACGGATCGGTGAGGCCGGGCCAGGCGATGCGCTCGCCGCTGCGCGACAACAGCTCGGCCATGGCCAGCGCCAGCACCAGCGCGCGCGATTGCTTGGAAACGCTGGCGCCGGTCGACTTGTAGAGCATCGACGGCGAGGGGTCGGCCCACAGCCAGACCGTATGGGCGGCTTCCCATTCGCGATCGCGCACATAGGTGTGGTCGTCGCGGGCCGAGCGCCGCCAGTCGATGCGTGAGGCATCGCCTTCGACATAGGGCCGGAACTGCCAGAAATTCTCGCCGATGCCGCGCTTGCGGCGGCCATGCCAGCCGGCGATCACCGTGTTGACGATGCGCCGTGCCTCGACCAGCAGGTCGGGAACCAGCGAGGCCCGCAACCGGCCACGGGCGAGCGCGTCGCGCGTCGCTGCCGGTGCTTGGAGCTCGCCAATACGCGCCATCAGATACCTTTGGCCAGTTTCGCCACCACGTCGCGCACGCTGGTGCCTTCGGCGCGAGCAGCAAAGGTCAGCGCCATGCGATGCTGCAGCACCGGCTCGGCCAGCGCACGTACATCGTCGATCGAGGGCGCCAGCCGTCCATCGTAGAGCGCGCGCGCCCTTGTGCACAGCATCAGCGCCTGGCTGGCGCGCGGGCCGGGGCCCCAGGCGACATGCTTGTCGGTCTCGGCATTGCCCTGGCCGGGACGCGCCGAGCGCACCAGCGTGAGGATCGCCTCGACGACGCTTTCGGACACCGGCATGCGGCGGATCAGCGTCTGGATTTCCTTCAGCCGCACCGGCTGCAGCACGTTCTGGGCCTTGGCGTCCTCAATGCCGGTGGTCTCCAGCAGGATGCGGCGCTCGGCTTCGATTTCGGGATAGAGGATGTCGACCTGCATCAGGAAGCGGTCGAGCTGGGCCTCGGGCAGCGGATAGGTGCCTTCCTGCTCCAGCGGGTTCTGCGTTGCCAGCACGTGGAAGGGCGCCGGCAGATCGTAGCGGGCGCCGGCAATGGTGACGTGGTATTCCTGCATCGCCTGCAGCAGCGCCGACTGGGTGCGCGGCGAGGCGCGGTTGATCTCGTCGGCCATCAGAAGCTGGGCGAAGATCGGCCCGGAGATGAAGCGGAAGGAGCGCTTGCCGATCTCATCCTGCTCCATCACTTCGGAGCCAAGGATATCGGACGGCATCAGATCGGGGGTGAACTGGATACGGCGCGAATCGAGGCCGAGCACGATGCCCAGCGTCTCGACCAGCTTGGTCTTGGCGAGGCCCGGCACGCCGACCAGCAGCGCATGGCCGCCGGCCAGCAACGCCACCAGCGTGCGCTCGACGACGCTCTCCTGGCCGAAGATGACCCGGCCGACCCCGTCACGAATTTTGGAAATATCCGCCAGCGCCTTCTCGGCCTCGGCGATCATGTCCTTTTCGCTGATCGGGCTTTCCTTGACCATCACGCTCATGCCGCATCGATCCTCGTGGTTGGAAATACCAGCCTGCAGCATACCATGACTGCCGCGATTCGGCCTCGCCCAGCGTCTGCATTTGAACTTAAATCACAGACTTAGGCTGACAAGCGGAACAACAGTGACTATTTCGTGACCATGACGGGACCCTTGGAACATCGTGAAGAAAGCCTGACGACCGCCACCGAAGCGCGCGGTCTCGAGGCGCTGATCTCGCGCGCCGCCCGCGCCGGCAAGGGCGCAGCACCTGTCGAGCGCTGGAATCCCGACTTCTGCGGCGATCTCGACATGGAGATCAAGGCCGACGGCACCTGGTTCTATCTGGGCACGCCGATCGGGCGAATGCCGCTGGTGCAGCTTTTTTCCTCGGTGCTGCGCAAGGACGAGGACGGCAAGACCTATCTGGTGACGCCGGTGGAGCGAGTCGGCATCCGCGTCGCCGATGCGCCCTTCATCGCCGTCGAGATGGATGTTTCGGGCGACGGTGACGCGCGGATCATCACCTTCCGCACCAATGTCGGCGATGTCGTCGAGGCCGGGCCGGAGCGGCCGCTGCGCTTCGTCGACGAGAACGAGACCGGCGGCCTGAAGCCCTATGTGCTGGTGCGCGGCCGCCTGGAGGCGCTGGTGGCACGGCCGGTGATGTATGAGCTGGTCGGGCATGGCGAGGAGGTCGAGATCGGCGGCAAGACGATGTTTGCCGTGCGCTCGAAGGGCGCGGTGTTCCCGATCATGCCGGCGGACCAGTTGAAGCGGCTGAGCGCGTGATGGACCAGGTGTCGCCGGCGCCGTTTTCATCAGCGGATTTTCGCGCGCGCTTCGCCGCGCAGCCGGATGCGCATGCCAGTGACGACTATGGCGATCATCGCTTCAACCCCGGCCATCCGCGCCTCAACCAGGGCAAGGCGCTGCGCAATGCGGCCGTGTTGATCCCGGTGGTCGATCATGAGGGCGATGCGACGGTTCTTTTGACCAAGCGGGCCGAAAAGCTGCGCAACCATTCGGGGCAGGTGGCCTTTCCCGGCGGCACCATAGACCCGACCGATGCCAGTCCGGAGGCGGCGGCGCTGCGCGAGACCTTCGAGGAGATCGGCCTTGCCCCGGATCGCATCGAGATCATCGGCCGCATGCCTGACTATGTCGCCGGCAGCGGCTACCGCATCGCACCGGTGCTGGGCATCGTGCGGCCAGGGTTCCAGCTGGCGCTCAACGCCGACGAGGTCGATGCCGCCTTCGAAGTGCCGCTGCGCTTCCTGATGGACCCGGCCAACCACAAGCGCGACAGCCGCATGTGGAACGATCTCGAATGGTTCTTCTACGACATGCCTTATGGCGACCGGCGCATCTGGGGCGTCACCGCCGGCATCATCCGTACGCTGTATGAAAGGCTCTATGCGTGAGTGTCTCGATCGCGGGCAGGGCCGACTGGCTCACCGACAAGCATCTGCAGCGCCTGCTGGCCGCACTGACCGGGGGCGGCGAAGAGGCGCGTGTCGCGGGCGGTGCGGTGCGCAACACGCTGATGGGCCAGCCGGTCGCCGACATCGACATCGCCACCACGTGTTTGCCGCAGGAGACCATCCGTCGCGCCGAGGCGGAAGGCTTCAAGGCGGTGCCGACCGGCATCGAGCATGGCACGATCACGGTTGTCGCCGGCGGCAAGCCCTATGAGACCACCACCTTGCGCGCCGACATCGAGACCGACGGGCGGCGCGCCAAGGTGTCGTTCGGGCGCGACTGGAAGCTCGACGCCGAGCGGCGCGACTTCACCATCAACGCGCTCTATGCCGAGGCCGATGGCAGGGTTGTCGACTTGGTCGGCGGCATCGCCGACATCGAAGCACGCCGGCTGCGCTTCATCGGCGATGCGGAAGCGCGCATCCGCGAGGATTACCTGCGTATCCTGCGCTTCTTCCGCTTCTTCGCCTGGTATGGCGATGGCCGACCGGATGCCGAGGGGCTGAAGGCCTGCGCCCGTCTGAAGGAAGGGCTGGCCCAGCTTTCGGCCGAGCGCATCTGGTCGGAACTGAAGAAGCTTCTGTCGGCACCCGATCCCTCGCGGGCGCTGCTCTGGATGCGGCAGGCCAGCGTCCTGACCGCCGCACTGCCGGAAAGCGAGAAATGGGGCATCGACGCCATCCATGGGCTGACCAAGGCCGAGAACGACCTCGGCTGGACGGCTGATCCACTGTTAAGGTTGGAGGCGATCGTGCCACCGGATGCGGCGCGCATGAAGACGCTCGCCGAGCGGCTCAAATTTTCGACTGCTGAAGCGGATCGCCTGCGCCACTGGGCGCTTGCCACCGCCGTCGAGCCGAAGACGACCGAGGGCGAACTGGCGAAAAGGCTCTATCGCGGCGACCGGCAGGGGTTTGTCGACCGTCTGCGGCTGTCGCTTGCGGCAGCCAGGGTGCGCGCTGTCGAGGACAATGAGGCGCTGCTCGAAGCCGGTGGCTTTTCGCGCCTGCTTGCCTTCGCCATCAAATGGGAGAAGCCGTTGTTTCCGCTGAAAGGGGCCGATCTAACCGCGCTCGGCGCAACTCCAGGGCCGAAACTTGGTGAAATCCTTAGGAATCTCGAGGCGGAATGGGTCGAAGCGGGATTCATGCCTGATCGCGGCGCGTTGCTTGAACGCGCCGCGGAAGCGCTTGAAACTTAAAGCGCGGCCTGGTGCCGCATCGAATCCGTCAGGCCGGGATCGATCCCCCGCACTCGAAGCCAGACTGCGCGGTGCCGTTCACTTGATCGATACGGGAGCCAGGGCGCGCGAAAGGCTCGCCTCGCCCTTGCCATAGACCGAGGGGCTATAGCCGATCAGCGTGTCGGTACGGGCCGTATTGAGCAACTGGTTGGTGACCTGGGTCGGCGTTGCCTTGGTGAATTTGCTGCCCACGATCGCGGCGTAACCGGAAATGATCGGCGCGGCGAAGGAGGTGCCGTAAAGGCCTGTCTTGTCCCCCGCGACCCCTACGACCAGGAAATGGCTCTGCACAAGCGGATTGGAGCCGGCGGTGTTGGAGTACCAGGCCATCCCGGTCGGGTTTGACGTCGTACCGTTCCCGTTGAGCGCGCCGACGAAAATCGCGGACGTCTTTCCGATCAAAGCGAGGTCGAGATAGTCCTGCTGGCCGCCGGTGATACCGCCCACGGCAACCGAGTCGTTGCCCGCGGCCTTCGAAACCACCGCCGTTCCCTTGGTGGCATAGGAGATGATGGAGGCTTCCTCGGCACTCCATCCGATCTGGTTCGAGCTGTAGCCCGCTTTGGCGTACATGCCATAGCTCAGATTGAGCACGTTCAGGCCAGGCGCCAGCGTGACCGATGAACTCGTGGAGAAGTCTTTCGACCTTATGGTGGCCAGGGTTGCAATCATGCTGGCTTCCTCGCGGGTCCATTCGCCGTGTCGCTGGTTCTGCACCCCGATGCCAAAGTTGCCATTGAACCGCGATGTGCTGGAGAAGTCGTCGACGATCGTAATCGTGACGCCTTTTCCCCTGTAGCCCGCACGCCAGGCGGCGCCGACATCGGGGCTCATCCAGCTTTGCACAGTCTGCGATGGGGTTGTCGGGAGAGTAGCGCTCAGGCAGATGGAAGCGTTTGATTGACCGCCGACGCAGAGCGCCCCCAGCGGATCGGGCCCCGCAGCCTCTTGCGCCGCCGCCATCGAGGCCGGCAGGAGGGCGAGAGCCGTGGCGATACCGAACTTCCAACGATTGTTTGACATGTTCTTACCCCGGTTCAAACAAGAGATAGGCCGCGCCACCGCGACTTTCCGGCAGCTGCGTGACATTTGATGCACGCCCCCTCGCGATCAGAAGGTAACACGGTAGTTCAGCCAGAGATGCTGCCTCTCCGGTTTAGCGTTAACCAGATATTTCAAGGTTTCCTCAGGCGCCATCTCGCCGGCGGCGAGCCGGCAATTGACGCTGTAGGTGCCCAAATCGCCATAATCGGCCTGGCAGGACTTTTCGGTGAGGTTGCCGCCGATGGTCGTGGTGAGCGACAGGGAAAGAGTGCTGTTGGCACTCGGATGCATCTGAGTGAGGAAACCAAACTTGAGGCTGGGCTCGATCCGATACTTCTCGCCCTCTTCTCCGGTCCCAAATCCCCAAAGGATGCCGGTATCCTCCGTGATCTGTGTCAGCAGGTCCACGTGCATATCGACCCAGCTTGCCCGGTACCATTGGTTGAACGATAGCCGGTTTCCGTTCTGCAGTTCATAACCGCCGTCGCCGAGCCCTCTCGCGCGGTCACTGAGCGGCGAGCCCTGATGGATGTCGACCAGCGATGTGGTCATTTCCTGGGCAATCGCCGGAGACACGCCAAGGAGCGCGCACAACAGGAGCGCGGTCGTGCGGAAACTCACCCGATTGCCGGACTTTTCGCGCATGCGCGAAACACCTCGCCCCACTGTTTCGGACCAGTGCCTGGTGGCGACGGGCTCCTCTTGCAGCCCACTGTAGCCCGGATTGTCGGCCTGACAGTCGCACGGGCTCAGTTACCGCGAGGTTTATTTTAGCTGAGGCAAATGTAATTTTTGGACCCCGCAGGTCCACATTGCCCGCTATGGCTTGAAAATCGCCATAGCGGTTTTTGCGATCAAACGTTCACCGGGATCGTGGCCAACAACGAAATTGGTTTGCCGTTGCCAGCAAGTGCCGAGGCCGGGCAGACCCTAAGCCGCGTCGCGGGTCTTCTCTATGCGCGAGCGGATCGCTTCGATCATCGTCTCGCGGATGACCGCCTCGCCATGCGTCTCGCGCATGTGCTCGACGGCCCGGCGCATCACCTCGGCTTCCTCGTCGGCACGCGTGTGCCAGTCACAGCCTGGCACGAGCGACCCACAATGAAATTCCTTCATGGGATTTCTCCTCTTCCTCCGTGAAGCCCGAGGCTCCGACACTTTTTTGGCTCATGGTTCAGTTCCAGGGTTGGATCTTTTGACCGCGAGCAGGGCTGAACAACATAACACGAAAGCGGCGGTCTGGTTGCATCAAAGCACCGTGCGCCTTGCGCTCACCCGAAGTTTACGGCCAGCGAACCTCGGGCGGCAGGCTGGAGAGGATGGACGCGACATTGCCGCCAGTCTTCAGTCCGAAGATGGTGCCGCGATCGTGAAGCAGGTTGAATTCGACATAGCGGCCGCGGCGAATGAGCTGTTCGTCGCGATCGCCGTCGGTCCAGTTCTCGTTGAAATTGGCGCGCACGAGGTGGCCGTAGACGACGAGAAAAGAGCGGCCGACATCCTGGACGAAGTGGAAATCGGCATTCCAGCCGCCTCTGTCCTCGCCCGAATGCAGCCAGTCGAAAAAGATACCGCCGGTGCCACGCGGCTCGTTGCGGTGCGACAGATAGAAGTACTCGTCGCACCAGGCCTTGTATTTCGGGTAGTCGGCAACCGCGGCGTTCTTCTCGCAGGCGAATTGCATGGCGCGGTGGAAGGCGACCGTGTCGGGGTCGTCCTGGGTGCGGCGGCGGTCGAGCACCGGCGTCAGATCGGCACCGCCGCCGAACCATTGGCTAGATGTGACGACCATGCGCGTGTTCATGTGCACGGCCGGAACGTTGGGGTTCCAGGGATGCGCGATCAGCGAAATGCCAGATGCCCAGAAGCGCGGATCTTCCTCGGCGCCGAGCATCTGCTTCCTGAATTCGGGTGAGAACTCGCCATGGACGGTCGAGGTGTGGACGCCGACCTTCTCGAAGACGCGGCCGTGCATCATCGACATGGTGCCGCCGCCACCCTTGCCCGCGTCACGTTCCCATGGCGTCTTTTCGAAACGGCCCGGCGACCACGAGGCCAGCGGCCCGCCAAGGTCCTGCTCGATCTGCTCGAAGGTGGCGCAGATGCGTTCGCGCAGCGCCTCAAACCATAGGCGCGCCTTCATCTTCTTCTGTTCGATGTCGGCGGGCAGGCCTGCCGGTATTTCGGGTCGTTCCAAGTGCCGTCTCCGGTTGGGGCGGCGAGTCCTACAAATGACTCGTCTTTTGCCGGCGCGATCCCTAATCTCTTAGGGGCAAGGGTCAAGTGTCATTAAGGTGCAAGGGAGTTGTTTCGTGCGCACCCCGGCAAGACCGCCGCTGGATGGCCTCAAGAAAAGGCTCGACCAAAGCCGGGCCGAACGCGCGCGCATGCCGCGCGACGGTTTCCTGCGCGAGACTTTCGTGCTGCCGCGCTCCGATGCGCGGCTCAAGGCCAAGGAATGGTTCGAGCGCTTTCCCAAGCAGGCCTACTGGACCGAGATCGAAAGCTGGTTCGAGCGACCGGGTGACCTGATCGAGTTCACCATCAGGCGGTTGCCGGTGGCGGATTAGGATTTCCTCGCCCCGTTTACGGGGAGAGGATGCCGGCAGGCAGGTGAGGGGCGGCGCGGACCTCTCAATGTTGGCGCCGCCCCTCATCCGCCTTCACTGCGTTCAGGCACCTTCTCCCCGTGAACGGGGAGAAGGAAGAGCAACCAGCCGCCTCGCCCCTGTGCCTTCCCTCGCTAGCCGGTCGCCCTTGTTCCTCAATGGGCATTTGTCGATGGACATGCAGCCGCAGCCGATGCAGTCGGTCAGCCCGTCGCGCAGTTTCTTCAGCTGGGCGATCTTGTGGTCGAGCCCGTCGCGCCAGGCGGTCGACAGCAGGTTCCAGTCATCGCGCGTCGGCGTGCGGCCTTCGGGCAGCGATGCCAGCGCCGTGCCGATTTCGGCCAGCGAGATACCGACCTCTTGCGCCACCTTGATGATCGCCACGCGCCGCAGCACGTCGCGGCCGTAGCGGCGCTGGTTGCCCGACGTGCGGTGGCTGCGGATCAGGCCGCGGGCCTCATAGAAATGCAGCGCCGACACCGCCACCCCACTGCGCATGGCCACCTGGCCGACCGTCAACTCCGTAACCGGTGCCACTCCTGATTTTCCGCCTTCGATTTTTCTGCTTGACCTCAAGTTAAGTTGAGCTTGTAGCGAAGAAATGTTGATTGGGCAAATGCAGGAGAAGGCGATGTGCGCCTGGGTGAGAATGAGTGGAGAAAGCACTGTCGTCGGCGACGGCAAGCACGGTGTTATGGATGGGACGCGGATCCTATCCGAGCTGCCGGATGGCTTCGCCCGCCACCATGGCGACGGAAAGCGCGACGTTGATGCTGCGCGCCGCGCCCTGCATGGGGATGGTCAGCCGCGCATCCGCCGCCTGATGGACAGGATCCGGAACGCCTGCGGATTCGCGGCCGAACAGAAGGATGTCGCCCTCGGCGAAGGTGAAGCCGGTGTAAGCGGTGGTGGCTTTGGTCGACAGCAGCACCAACCGGCGCGCGCCAGTTTTGCGCCAGTCCTCGAAGGCGTGCCAGTCGACATGCAGGGTCAGGGCAGCCATTTCGAGGTAGTCCATGCCGGCTCGCTTGAGCGCTTTGTCGGAGAGCGGAAAGCCGGCCGGTTCGATGATGTCGACGCCGAGCCCGAGGCAAGCGGCGAAGCGCAGGATTGTCCCTGTGTTGCCGGCGATATCCGGCTGGTAGAGCGCGATGCGGAGACGACAGTTCATTTCCGCGTCCTTCTAATAAGTGGCAGATCGGCCACAGCGGGCTCGCGGTTTTGGAAATTGCTGGACCTGCGGGTAGCCATTTTCTGCGAAGTCGGGTATACGGCCAGCATTGTCAACCCGAACCGATGGAGGGGAAATTCATGATGACCATGCACATCCAGCGCCCCTCTCGTGGGCTTACCTGCCTGCTGGCGGTTTCGGTACGACGATTCTCCTGACTCTCTAAGACTTGATCGCACTGATTCCCGCCGAAACGATTTTTCGGCTCTCGAAGGAATCCTGCGATGTTTTTCAAAAAGTCAAAAGGGCTGAACGCCCCACCTGAACCTGCCCGGACCGATGCTTATCGTGTCCGGACCGACGCAATGCGTGTCTCTGGCCGAACGCCGGCGGACGAGATTGCTTCGCCTTTTTATCTCGATTTTCACACGGAGGACGGATCGATGTTCGATCCCTACAGAATACCCGGCTCAAGGAGCCTGCATATCCACCGACTGCCGACCTGGGCGCTGCTGATCGGCGACACCTATTCGTCGGCGGTTCACGCCGAAGTCCGCCGCCGGCCGCATCGCGGCATGCTGCCGGATGTCGATTTCTCGTGCGCGGTTCCCGACCCGAGCCGGCCGTCGCTGGTGCGCCGGATCATCCGTTTGATCCGACCCGGCCCGAAAATCCGGATCGTGAACAGTGCGCCGTCAGGATCGTCAAGCACAGCTGTCGGCGAAAAGCCCGCGAGCCCCTATATTGCGCGAAGCAGGGCCGACGGTCCGGGTGATTCCGGACCGTCGGCCCCCGACGCCAAGGGGTCCGAAGACTTCGTACGCTCCCGTGCCGCATAAGCGGAAAACAGATTTCATGAGCATGACCTATGTTGTTGTTTAGCTGGTTTGAAAGACGGCTCGATCCGTTCCCCGCGGCGGAACCGGTCGAGCCGCCCAAGACGCTGGTTGCCTTCTGCGTGCATTATACGCGCGGCGCGTGGCCCTATATCCTTCTCGACGCGGTGCTGGTGACGGCCATCGCGATCGCGGAAGTGTGGATGTTCGGCTTCCTCGGCCGCATCGTCGACTGGCTGTCGGGGCAGAATCGCGAAACCTTCCTGCAGACGGAAGCCTGGAAGCTCGCCGGCATGGCCTTCATCGTGCTGTTCGCGCTGCCGGGCACGGTGTGGCTGCATTCGCTGCTCAACCAGCAGACGCTGATGGGCAACTATCCCATGCGCATCCGCTGGCAGGTGCACCGCTATTTGCTCAAGCAGTCGATGAGCTTCTACCAGGACGAGTTCGCCGGCCGCATCGCCACCAAGCTGATGCAGACGGCGCTCGCCGTGCGCGAATGCGTCATCAAGCTGATCGATGTCCTGAACTACGTCATCGTCTATTTCCTTGGCATGCTGGTCATCGTCGGTTCGGCCGACTGGCGGCTGGCGGCGCCGCTCGGCGTCTGGCTGGTCGGCTACATCCTGCTGCTGCGCTATTTCATCCCGAAGCTGGGCAAGGTCGGCGAGGAGCAGGCCAATGCGCGCTCGACCATGACCGGCCGCGTCGTCGACAGCTACTCCAACATCCAGACGGTCAAGCTGTTCAGCCACGCACGCCGCGAAGCGTCGTTTGCGCGCGAAGGCATGGCCGGCTTCCTGCAGACGGTCTACCGGTCGATGCGGCTGGTGACGGTGCTTTTCGGCCTGCTCTACATCATGAATTCGCTGCTGCTGTTCTCGGTCACGGCGATGGCGCTGTGGCTGTGGCTCGGCCAGTCGGTGACGATCGGTGCGGTCGCCGTGGTCATCGGGCTGGTGCTCAGGCTGTGGGGCATGTCGCAATGGATCATGTGGGAAATGTCTGGGCTGTTCGAGAATATCGGCACGGTGCAGGACGGCATCGCCTCGATCTCGCTGCCACGCCTGGTCGAGGACCGGCCGGGGGCGAAGGACATCGCCGTTTCCAGGGGTGAGATACGCTTCGAGGACATCCGCTTCCACTATGGCAAGCAGAAAGGGGTGATCGAGAACCTGTCGCTGGCGGTGAGGCCAGGCGAAAAGGTCGGGATCGTCGGCCGCTCCGGCGCCGGCAAGTCGACGCTGGTCAATCTCCTGCTGCGTTTCTACGACCTGGAGAGCGGAAAGATCCTGATCGACGGCCAGGAAATCGCCGACGTCACGCAGGATTCGCTGCGCGCCCAGATCGGCATGGTCACGCAGGACACCTCGCTGCTGCATCGTTCGGTGCGCGAGAACATCCTCTATGGCCGGCCCGACGCCTCGGAAGAGCTGCTTGTCGAGGCAGCGGGGCGCGCCGAGGCGCTGGACTTCATATCGGGGCTTTCGGACGCCAAAGACCGCAAGGGCTTCGATGCCCATGTCGGCGACCGCGGCGTCAAATTGTCCGGCGGCCAGCGGCAACGCATCGCCATTGCTCGCGTTATGTTGAAGGACGCACCGATACTTATCCTTGACGAAGCGACCTCGGCGCTTGATTCCGAAGCCGAGGCGGCGATCCAGGAGAATCTCTACAAGCTCATGCAAGGCAAGACCGTCATCGCCATCGCGCACCGGCTGTCGACCATCGCGGCGATGGACAGGCTGGTGGTGATGGACAAGGGCCGTGTCATCGAAGAAGGTTCGCACGAGGAACTCGTCGCCAAGGGCGGGCTCTACGCGCAGCTCTGGCAGCGCCAGTCGGGCGGGTTCCTGCTTGAGGACGGTCCCGCCGACGCCGCCAATGACGCACTTGCAAAGGGGCAAGCCGCAGAATGATGGCCGCCGCATGATGACAGCCGTCTATCGCTGGTTCGAGAACTGGGTCTATCCGTTCAGGGAGCCGGCGAATCTTCGGCCACCGACCAGCGTCGGCGGCTTTCTCTGGCACTATGTCGGCCAGGCGAAGTTCGCCTTCTTCGCCATGCTGGTCATCGGCGGCATCGCGCCGCTGGTCGAGGCTGGCCTGTTCTACTTTGTCGGGCGGCTGGTCGACATTCTCGACCAGCTTCCCGCCGAGCGCAGCTGGCACGCTTTGTGGAATGCCGCCGGCTCCGAACTGGTGTTCATGATCGCGGTGGTGCTCGTCATCCGCACCATCGTCGTCGGCCTGTCTGCCCTGGTCGACGAACAGACGATCACGCCGGGCTTCTACAATCTGGTGCGCTGGCAGGCGCACCGGCATGTCTCGCGCCAGTCCTACGCCTTCTTCCAGAACGATTTTGCCGGCCGCATCGCCACCAAGGTCTGGCAGGCGGGCCAGGCGACCGGCGACCTGATGGAAAGCTTCATCGAGGTCGTCTGGTTCATGGTCGTCTACACGGTGACGACGCTGGCGCTGGTCGCCGGGCTGGATCTGCGTCTGGCAGTGCTGGTGGTGATCTGGATTTCCGCCTTCGGCTGGCTGGCCAAGCTCTATCTGCCGGCAATCCGCAAGCATGCCGAGGAGACCGCCGAGGCCGGCTCGATGATCACCGGCCGCATCGTCGATTCCTATTCCAACGTGCAGACGCTGAAACTGTTCTCGGCCGACGGCGACGACCGCTACATCAAGAACGGCTTCGACATCTATCTCGACGCGCTGCGCCCGTTCACCCGGCGGCTGACCGGCGTGCGCATGGCGCTGACGACGCTGTCGGGCATCATGATCACGGCGATCGGCTGTTTTGCCGTCTATCTCTGGGTCGAGGGCTCGATCACCGTCGGCGCTGTCGCCTTCACGCTGTCGCTGGTGCTGCGGCTCAACATGCTGCTCGGCCGGCTGATGATGCAGCTCAACAGCATCTTGCGGAATCTCGGCGTGCTGGAAAATTCCAAAGCGCTGATCTCGCAGCCGCTCGGCCTGGTCGATGCACCCGACGCCAAGGAGCTCGTGGTGGCCGGCGGACGCATCGCGGTGAAAAACGTCGAGTTCCATTACGGCAAAGGGTTCGGCGTGCTCAACGGCATCGACCTTGTCGTGCGGCCGGGCGAGAAGGTCGGACTGGTCGGACCGTCGGGCGCCGGCAAGACGACGCTCGCCAATCTGATCCTGCGCCTCTACGATCTGGAAGGCGGGTCCATCACCATCGATGGTCAGAACGTCTCCAAAGTCACGCAGAATTCGCTGCGCGCCAATATCGGCGTGGTCAGCCAGGATACGGCCTTGTTCCACCGTTCGCTGCGCGACAACATCAAGCTCGGCATGCCTGACGCGACCGACGCCGAGGTGATCGCGGCGGCGAAAAAGGCCGAGGCGCACGAGTTCATCCTTGGCTTGCGCGACAACAGGGACCGCGCCGGCTACGAGGCCTTTGTCGGCGAGCGCGGCGTCAAGTTGTCGGGCGGCCAGCGCCAACGCGTGGCGATCGCCCGCGTCTTCCTCAAGGACGCGCCGGTTCTGATCCTCGACGAGGCGACCTCGGCGCTCGATTCCGACATCGAGGCGGCGATCCAGGAGAATCTGACGCGGCTGATGGAAAACAAGACGGTCATCGCCATCGCCCACCGGCTGTCGACGATCGCAGCACTTGACCGGCTGGTGGTGCTCGACGGCGGTCGCATCGTCGAGCAAGGCACGCATGACCAGCTGGTGGCGCTCGACGGGCTTTACGCGCGGCTGTGGAAGCGGCAGTCCGGCGGTTTTCTTTATCACGAGGACAGCGTGCTCGAAGAGACACGCCCGGCGGAGTAGCTCCATGGGTAGGTCGCCAGGGGTTAACCCAGAGGTCAGCTATGTGCTCAAGCGGCTGCGGCCAACCACGCCGGCCTTCGACGCGCTGAAGGAAGAAAGCCGGCTGGAAGGCTACTGGATGCTGGTGCGCCTCGCGGATGGCTGGGCAGGCGGCCGCAACAAGTTCCTGAAGCGCGGCGAGGCGCTCTACGGAGCCTGGCATGGAAGGGAACTCGCCGGCGTATGCGGGCTGAACATCGATCCCTATTTCGAAGGCAGGGACCACGGCCGGGTCCGGCACCTGTTCGTCAGGGTGCGCCACCGTCGCACCGGCCTTGGCCGGATGCTGGTCGAGACCGTTATCGACAGGGCACGTCACCATTTCGCTGTGCTGAACACGCGCGCGCCGCAAGAAGCCTTCGGCTTCTATGAACGGCTTGGCTTTCAGCACGTGGCAGGCGAAGACTTCGTCACACACCGTATGATTTTTGGGAAAGGAGGCTGAAATGTCGCTGCGTCCGCCATCGCATCTCGCCAGCGCCTCGGCTGCCGAAGCCGCCTTCGACGCGCTCGGCCATGAAATTTTGGCGGAGAAGGCGGCCGCACTCGGCCGCGCCGGTCAGCGGGTGGAGGAAACGCTGGCCAGACTGCGCGACAATGCCGACGAGCAACTGCGTCCCCGGCTTCTCAAGGAGGCCGCCGAGGCGGTGCACGGCTACTTCATCCAGCGCGAACTGTGCGGCTTGCGAAAGCATGACGCCGTCATCCGCGAATACAACATCCCGAAGGCGGTTCTGGCCAGGCTCGGCGCGAAATAGCTCTTTTGTTTGACCATGATCTCCAGCGAAAACCGGTTCCCACTTTTCGGGATCATGGTCACTCCAGCCATTCGGTGATGAAACTGCCGTTCTCGTGGATGTCAGTCGTTTCCAGCGGACCCGGGCCGAGATTGGTGAATTTGTGCGGCGTGTTGGCTGGAACGATCAGGATCTGGCCGGCGGACGCCTCGATCTCCTGGTCGCCGACGGTGAACAGGCTGGTGCCCTGGCGGATGATGAAAATCTCCGCGTAGGGATGCGTGTGCAGCCGCGGACCGCCGCCGACGTCAGGCAGATAGTTGAAGATCAGGCAGGAGTTGGACCCGTAGGCGCCGCATTGCAGTTCGCCCTTCCGGCCGTCGGAGCGCACAGCCCATGTATCGCGGTCTATGACGTGTGCCATGATCAGCTAACCCTTCGCCGGTAGCCAGGGATTGAACAGTTTCACGCCGGTGCCTTCAAAATCCTTCGTGTTGCGGGTCACAACCGTCAAATTGTTGACCAGCGCGGTGGCGGCAATATAGGCGTCCCGATCAGGCCGAGGGTCCGGCACGTGGAGCGGTGCGCAGCGCAGCGCTACGGCAAGGTCGACGGGCAGTATACGCTCTGCGATTTCGGCGACCAATCCGTCGATCCAAGCGCGCAGGACGGCCGCTTTTTTCACGTCCTTTCGCGCGGCTCCCAGCGCGCCGATCTGAGCTTCGAGAATACTGACGGCTGAAACATAAAGTTCGGTGGGATTTTTGCTCTGTGCCCAAGTGCGAACGTTCGGCTCGCATCGATCTCTTCGCCTGAGTTCGGAGATGACATTCGTATCGAGCAGATACATCAGTCGAACTCGGGAGGGCGCAGGGACAAGCTCTTGAGTTCGGGGATGTCGAAATCAAAATCCGCTTCGGGCCGATCGTCCGCCAGAACATCCGCAAGGCTTCTGAATTTTTCCGGCCTGCCGCCGCTCTTCAGCTTCTCGTATTCCTCCATTGACATCAGCACATGGGAAGGCTTGCCGCGGTCGGTGATGATAACCGGTCCGTTCCTGGCAGCCCGCTTGGCAAGCGCCGTGTCCTGGTTGAATTCACGGCTCGACATGATGGTGACCGTCTTCGTCGAGATGTTCATTTCAGCACCTCCATCCGGAAGATGTAGACATATTGCTACATTTAGCCAAGCCCGTCAAATTCATCGCTGTGCGGAACGCCCGCGACAATCTGCCCTTGTGCCTTGACCCGTCTGGACAAAAACGGGCTTCACGCATAAACCGAAGTCCAAATGCCGGAGGAATTCGCAAGCCTGTTCGCCATGCGCTGTCGGGTTGGCGTAATTGAGCGGGGAACAAGGCTCAGCCACCGGCACGGAAGAGGCGAAAGGATCAGGCACCCGTGAGCGCAACCGACACCCAAGATCCCAACCGTCGTGATTTTCTCTACGTCGCCACCGGCATGGCCGCAGTGGTCGGCGCGGGTGCCTTCGCATGGCCGTTCATCGACCAGATGCGTCCCGACGCCTCGACGCTGGCGCTCGCCTCCGTCGAGGTCGACGTCGCCTCGCTGACGCCGGGCATGTCGCTGATCGTCAAGTGGCGCGGCAAGCCGGTCGTGGTGCGCAACCGCACCGAACAGGAAATGAAGGACGGCGAGGCGGTCAAGCTGGCCGATCTCAAGGATCCAATCGCGCGCAACGCCAATCTGCCGGCCGACGCACCGGCGACCGACGCCAACCGCACCACGCCCGGCAAGGAAGCCTGGATGGTGATGGTTCAGGTCTGCACGCATCTCGGCTGCATTCCGCTTGGCCAGGAAGGCGATTTCGGCGGCTGGTTCTGCCCGTGCCACGGTTCGCAATACGACACGGCCGGCCGCATCCGCAAAGGCCCGGCGCCCGAGAACATGGCGGTTCCGGTATTCAAGTTCATTTCCGATACCAAGATCCTTATCGGTTGAGGCAGGGGATATTTCGATGAGCGAGGGACACTCGACCTATACGCCCAAGACCGGTATCGAGCGCTGGTTCGACGCCCGCATGCCGCTGCCGCGGCTGATCTATGACAGCTTCGTCGCCTATCCGGTGCCGCGCAACCTCAACTATGCGTGGACCTTCGGCGGCATCCTGTCGATCATGCTGGTGGCGCAGATCCTGACCGGCATCGTGCTGGCCATGCACTACACGGCCGACACCAATCTCGCCTTCGGCTCGGTCGAGAAGATCATGCGCGACGTGAATTCGGGCTGGCTGCTGCGCTACATGCATTCGAACGGCGCCTCGTTCTTCTTCGTTGCCGTCTACATCCACATCTTCCGTGGCCTTTATTACGGCTCCTACAAGGCGCCGCGCGAGCTGCTGTGGATCCTCGGCTGCATCATCTATCTCTTGATGATGGCGACCGGCTTCATGGGCTACGTGCTGCCATGGGGGCAGATGAGCTTCTGGGGCGCCACCGTCATCACCGGCTTCTTCAGCGCCATTCCGCTGGTCGGCGACTGGATCCAGCAGCTGCTGCTCGGCGGCTTTGCCGTCGACAATCCGACGCTGAACCGCTTCTTTGCCCTGCATTACCTGCTGCCGTTCATGATTGCCGGCGTCGTCGTTCTGCACATCTGGGCGCTGCATGTCGTCGGTCAGTCGAACCCGACCGGCATCGAGATCAAGTCGAAGACCGACACCGTCGCCTTCACCCCCTACGCGACCATCAAGGACGCGTTCGGCATGATCGTGTTCCTGTTCTTCTTCGCCTATTTCGTCTTCTACCTGCCGAACTATCTCGGCCACCCCGACAACTACATCGTCGCCAACCCGCTGAAGACGCCGGCTCATATCGTGCCCGAATGGTACTTCCTGCCGTTCTACGCGATCCTGCGCGCCATCACCTTCAATGTCGGGCCGATCAACTCCAAGCTCGGCGGCGTGCTGTGCATGTTCGGCGCCATCGTCATGCTGTTCCTGGTGCCGTGGCTCGACACCTCGAAGGTGCGCTCGGCGGTCTATCGGCCCTGGTACAAGCTGTTCTTCTGGCTGTTCGTGGCCGATGCCATCCTGCTTGGCTGGCTGGGCTCGCAGCCGGCCGAAGGCAGCTATGTATTCATGGCGCAGATGGCGACGCTGGTCTACTTCGCCTTCTTCCTGATCGCGCTGCCGGTGCTCGGCCTCATCGAGACGCCGCGTAGGCTGCCGAACTCGATCACCGAGGCGGTGCTCGAGAAGAACAAGGGCGGCGGCGGACATCCGACAGGCGCCACGGCCGCGCCAGAGACCAAGGGCTGAGCGGTAGAGAATCTAAGGGGATTTGGCATGAAAAAGATTCTCACCTCGCTGGCGCTGCTCGGCCTTGTGGCCGCCGGCATTGGGGCAGCAGGCACTTGGGCGATCGCCGCCGAAGAGGCACACAATGCGGCCGCGCCGACACATTTCCCGATCGACGAGCCGAAGGAAATGAGCTGGAGCTTCACCGGCCCGTTCGGCACCTATGACAAGGCGCAGCTGCAGCGCGGCCTGAAGGTCTACAAGGAAGTCTGCTCGGCCTGCCATTCGATGAACCTGGTGGCGTTCCGCACGCTGTCGGACCTCGGCTATTCCGATGCCCAGATCAAGACGCTGTCGGCCGAGTACACCATCCATGACGGTCCCAACGACGCCGGCGACATGTTCGACCGTCCCGGCAAGCCGTCCGACCATTTCCCGGCACCCTTCGCCAATGACGAAGCGGCTGCTGCCTCCAACGGTGGCGCCGCTCCGCCCGACATGTCGCTGCTGGCCAAGGCACGCGGCGTCGAGCGCGGCTTTCCGCAATTCGTCTTCGACATCTTCACCCAGTATGACGCGGGTGGTCCCGACTATATCCACTCGCTGCTGACCGGTTATGACGAGACACCGCCCGCCGGCATGGTCATCCCGGAAGGCACCCACTACAACCCGTACTTCATGTCGGGCGTGTCGCTGAAAATGCCGAAGCCGCTGTCTGACGGCCAGGTGACCTATGATGACGGCGCGCCGCAGACGGTCGACCAGTATTCCCGCGACGTTGCGACCTTCCTGATGTGGGCGGCCGAGCCGCACATGGAAGACCGCAAGAAGACCGGTTTTCGCGTGCTGGTGTTCCTGCTTTTGTTCGGTGCGCTGGTCTATCTCACCAAGCGCAAGGTGTGGGAAGGCGTGGCGCATTAAGCCACACAGCCAAGTGATCACAAAAGGGCGCCGAGAGGCGCCCTTTTGCATTTCCAAAAGCCGGTCGTGTCACATGGCCGTCACCGCATCCGGCGATCCTGTGCTGCTCTCATCAAAGGATCGCACCCATGAAAAGATATGCATCGCTCGCGGCAGGCCTGCTGCTGCTCATCGTCGGCTCGGCCGCGCAAGCGGAAGACGCCCAGCCCTTCGTCACCAACAAGGATATCGACCTGACGATGATCCTGCCGCCGCCGCCGGCAAATGATTCGGCGCAGACCAAGGCCGAACTCGGCGAGGTGCTGACGCTGCAGGTGACACGCACGCCGGAGATGGTAGCCAGCGCCGTCGCCGACGCCGACGAGAATGTCTGGCGCTTTGCCAACGTCATGGGGCCGAAGTTCAACAAGGAGACGCTGCCGAAATTCAGCGCCTTCTTCGATCGCGTGGTGGCCACCGAAGGCGCCGTCGTCGATCCGGCCAAGGATGTATGGAAGCGCCCGCGTCCGCACCAGCTTAGCGACCTCGTCAAGCCGGTGGTCAAGCTGTCGAGCTCCGGTTCCTGGCCGTCCGGACACGCCACCGTCGGCACCATGATGGGCATCATCCTGTCCGACATGGTCCCGGAAAAGCGCGCCGAGATCATGGCGCGTGCGGCTGAATACGCCCACAATCGAGAGGTCGGCGGTATCCACTATGCGTCCGACGTCGAGATGGGCAAGATTTCCGGCAGCGTCATTGCCGCGGTCCTGCTCAATCGGGACGACTTCAAGGCCGAATATGAAGCGGCCAGGGCTGAGCTTCGTTCCGATCTCGGTATGTAATCTTCGTCAGTCGGATTAGACGAGAGAGGGGCGCTTCGGGCGCCCCTTTTTTGTTTATGGCCAGCTCGGAAAATAGTCCGTTGGCACGGCGACAACAGGTTGATATTCGACTAGATCAGAATGACGTTTAGTTGAATCGTCATCCTGATCTATCTCTTTGTTGAAGCATGATCTCTGGACAAACGGAAACCGTTTGTCCGAGAAAACCGGTTCCCACTTTTCGGGATCATGCTCTAGCGGCGGCGAACGACTGCCCCGGCATGGTGTTTGGAATTCGATGATGCGACTCAGCGACTGTCACAACTTTTCCGATTTCCGCCGCATGGCGCAACGGCGGCTACCGGGGCCGATCTTCAACTACATCGATGGCGCGGCGGACGATGAGGTCACCTATCGCCGCAACACCGAGAGCTTCGAGACCTGCGACCTGGTTCCCAACGTGCTGCGCGGAGTGAGCGAGGTCGACATGTCGGTGACGGTCATGGGCCAGAAGCTGGCGATGCCGTTCTATTGCTCGCCGACCGCCTTGCAGCGCCTGTTCCATCATCAGGGCGAGCGCGCTGTCGCCAAGGCCGCAGCCAAATATGGCACCATGTTCGGCGTCTCCTCGCTTGGCACCGTCAGCCTCGAGGAGGCGCGCAAGATCAGCAGCAGCCCACAGGTCTATCAGTTCTATTTCCACCGGGATCGCGGCCTCAACCGGGCGATGATGCAGCGGGCAAAGGCGGTTGGCGTCGAGGTGATGATGCTGACCGTCGACAGCATCACCGGGGGAAACCGCGAGCGCGACAAACGCACCGGCTTTGCCATTCCCTTCAAGCTCAACCTGGCCGGAATGCTGCAGTTCGCGCTCAAGCCGGCCTGGGCGATCAACTATTTCACCCATGAGGGATTCAAGCTGCCGCAGCTCGACGAGCATGTCGACATGGGCGGCGGCACGATGTCGATCAGCCGCTACTTCACCGAGATGCTCGACCCGTCGATGACATGGGACGACGTCGCCGAGATGGTCAAGCTCTGGTCGGGTCCGTTCTGCCTCAAGGGCGTCATGTCGGTGGAGGATGCCAGACGCGCCGTCGACATCGGCTGCAGCGGCATTGTGCTGTCGAACCATGGCGGCCGGCAACTGGACGGCTCGCGGGCGGCGTTCGACCAGCTTGCCGAGATCGTCGATGCGGTCGGTGACAGAATAGACGTCATCATGGATGGCGGCGTGCAGCGCGGCACGCATGTGCTGAAGGCGCTGTCGCTCGGCGCCAAGGCCGTCGGCGTCGGCCGCTACTATTTGTTCCCGCTCGCGGCTGCCGGCCAGCCCGGCGTCGAACGGGCGCTTGAGCAGATGCGGGTCGAGATCGAACGCGGCATGAAGCTGATGGGCTGCAGTTCGATCGAACAATTGTCGCGCAACAACCTCCGTTTCAGGTAATCTCGAACCATGAAATCCTCCCTGGAAGACACGCTGCTTGCCGCGATCCGCACCATTCCGGACTATCCCAAGCCCGGCATCCTGTTTCGCGACATCACCACGCTGCTCGGCAATGCGCGCGCGTTTCGCCGCGCCATCGACGAGCTTGTGCATCCCTATGCCGGCCAGAAGATCGACAAGATCGCCGGCATCGAGGCGCGCGGTTTCATCCTTGGCGGCGCCGTCGCCCATCAGCTCTCGGCCGGTTTCGTGCCGATCCGCAAGAAGGGCAAGCTGCCTTTCGAAACGGTGCGAGTCGCCTACAGCCTGGAATACGGGCTGGACGAGATGGAGATGCACAAGGACGGCGTTGCTCCGGGCGAGAAGGTGATCCTGGTCGACGATCTGATCGCCACCGGCGGCACCGCGGAAGCGGCGGTCAAGCTGCTGCGCCAGATCGGCGCCGACATCCTCGCCGCCTGCTTCGTCATCGACCTGCCGGATCTCGGCGGCCGCGAGAAGCTTGAAGCGCTTGGGGTGCCGGTCCGGACGTTGATTGGGTTTGAGGGGCATTGAGCCTACTCCCTTCTCCCCTTGTTGGAGAAGGTGGCCGAGCGAAGCTCCGTCGGATGAGGGGTGTTCCAGCGAACACCAACGCCTCATTTCTTCCAATACCCCTCAACCGTCTCGGCGCTGCGCGCCGATCCACCTTCTCCCACAAGGGGAGAAGGGAAAGTGGCGCTACTCCGTCTTCACCAGCACGGCGCTCTCGAACTCCAGCACCTTGTCGCCAGTCGAATCGGAAGCCTCACATCGCAGCGCCAGCAGCCGCCAGCCGGGACGCGAGGCGATCGGGCGGTGCGACAGTGCCGTGCGTGTGAAAGTGATGGTTTGCCCGGCATAGACCGGCTTCAGCCATTTCAGGCTCTTGAAGCCGGGCGAGGGGCCGAATTCCGGCACCGGGCCGGGGCCGCTCCAGGCCGCGACCTCGGCGTCCATGCGGTTTTCCAGATTGAGTTTCATCCAGGTGGCGGCGGTATGCCAGCCGGATGCGCAGAGGCCGCCGAGCACGCTTTTCTTGGCGGCCTCCTCGTCGATATGGAAGATTTGCGGGTCGTATTGGCGGGCGAAGGCCTTGATCGCCTCGGGCTCGAATGTGTGCGAGCCAAGCGTCGCCGTGGTGCCGATGCGGAAGAACTCGTCCAGTGTCATGCTCGGCTCCCCGCGGCGTCGCGCGTGAGGAACATGACGGAATTCTCAAGCTCGAAGACGCTTTCGCCGCGCTGGTTGAACAACTCGCTGCGCATGGTGACGAAGCCGAGTTGCGGCTTCGATTTCGACAGGCGCTTGGCAACAACCAGCAGGGTGCCGGTGAGCTGGTCGCCGGCCAGGACCGGTTTCTTCCATTTGACCTGATCGACGCCGGGTGCCCCCTGGCAGGTGGAGTCCAGCAGGAAGGCATCGCACAGCATGCGCATGAACATGGCGCAGGTGTGCCAGCCCGACGCTGCCAGCCCACCCAGAATGCTGGCCTTGCCGGCTTCTTCGTCGAGATGCATCGGCTGCGGGTCGAATTCTGTGGCGAATTCGACGATCTCGGCGGCGCTCACCAGCTTCGAGCCGAGGTCGATCGATGCGCCCTCGACGAAATCCTCATAGGCCCATGTTTTTATCTTTGCAGTCATGGTCTGAAATCCGGCTCACGAACCTGCGATCCCTATGGATCAGGGTTTCCGGATGCAGGCCGCGGCGCGTTTGGTCAAGAGATTTCTATAGCGCCACGTCGCGGCTGCGTGGCCTTTGGCGGGCGGATCAGAGCCAGCCGCGGCGGCGGAAATACCAGAAGGGCAGGATCGCCGACAGCACCATCATGGCGATAGCGAAGGGATAGCCCAACTCCCATTTGAGCTCGGGGATGACGTCGAAATTCATGCCGTAGATCGAGGCGACCAATGTCGGCGGCAGGAAGATGACGGCGGCGACCGAGAAGATCTTGATGATGGCGTTCTGCTCGATCGAGATCATGCCGAGCGTCGCGTCGAGCAGAAAGGAGATCTTCTGCGACAGAAAGGTGGCGTGGTCGGCGAGCGACAGCACGTCGCGCGACAGCGTCTTGATGCGCGCCTTGGTGTCCTTGCTCATCTTGGTGCGGGTCGAGGCATGGGCGAAAAAGCCGGCCAGGCGCTGCAGCGAGATCAGGCTGTCGCGGATCGAGGAGGCGATGTCCTCCTTGCGGCCGATGGCCTTCAGGAGTTCCTGGAAGTCGCGATTGCGCTTGGAAACCTTGGTCGATCTCGCCTCGAAGATATCGCGCGAAATCGCCTCGATGTCGCGGCCGGCGCGCTCGAGGATATCGGCGAGACGGTCGACGATCGCCTCCAGCAGACCGATCAGGATGGTGTCGCCGCTGGTGCAGCCGGTCGCTACCTTCTCGGCGCGCTGCGGAAAGGTCTTGAAGGCCTTCGGCTCGTGGTAGCGCACGGTGATCAGCCTGGTGCCGGCGAGCACGAAGGTGACCGGCGACATCAGGGGATCGTCGACCTCGGTCTGGGCGGGCAGGGTGGCGGTC
This sequence comes from Mesorhizobium norvegicum, assembly GCF_004919685.1. Lineage (GTDB taxonomy): Bacteria > Pseudomonadota > Alphaproteobacteria > Rhizobiales > Rhizobiaceae > Mesorhizobium > Mesorhizobium norvegicum. The sequence continues at coordinate 28,564 of NZ_SMYZ01000084.1, forward strand.
ATGAAATAGGCGCCGTCCTCGACATAGAGGCGGCTCGAAATCTCGATCTCCTCCATCTCCTCGCGCGTCGGAATGGCAACGCCGAGCCAGCTCTCGATCGTCGCTTCCTCTTCCTTTGTCGGGTTGAGCAGGTCGGCCCAGACGATGGTCTCGCTGTTTGCCAGGAGATCGTCGACGGCGCGCAGGCGGTCATTGTCCACGACGAAAGCTTTGATCATCGCCGGGTCTCCCTTGCTGGGGCCAAAGGGTGCGTTCAGATTGACGCGTCGTGTCGGATTGCATGGAGTGTACGGCCAATGCACCGCCCGTGCATCCGCCGCTTAGACCCGTGACATGACAAAATCAAGACAAGCCCGGATCGGACGGGAGACAGCGCTAGCGGCTTGGAAGCCGCGTCAATGGATCGAATCTAGAGACTGGCGAGAGTGACCTCCAAGTCCTCGTATGCGCCGACGAGGGCATCCGCGCCATGTCGCAACAGACCATCGCCATGAGTGCCGATGCAATGATTGCCAGCGATAAATCCGATCACGCGCATACCCGCTGCCTTGCCCGCCAGGACGCCGTTCACGCTGTCCTCGACCACGATGCACTCCCCTGGATGAGCACCCATCGTAGCCGCCGCGTGCAAGAACAGGTCTGGTTCCGGCTTTCCGTTGACGACCATGTCCGATGAAAAAATATGAGGATTGAAAAGGTCGACAAGGCCTGTGTGTTCGAGTTTCCAACGCAATCGGGCGAGCGGCGTGCTTGACGCAACACATTTCGATGCCGGGAGCCGGCTAATCACATTCCGCGCGTCGGGTAAGGCCGTCAGATCCTTCCGCAAGCGTTCGTTGGTGTAGCCGGCAAGCTGTTCAAAAAAGCGCGGAGAGAGCGGCTTGGCTCGCTCCTGGCCGATTGCTTCGAGCTTCGCCTGCCACATAGCGGGAGATAATCCCATGAAGGCTTGTGTATAGGCGCTCGGTTCGAACGTGATGCCCGCCGTCGTCAGATATTCAAGCTCGGCTGCCTGATATATCTCCTCGCTGTTCACAAGGACGCCGTCACAATCAAATATTATCAGCTTCAAAGGCGACACTTTGGGCCTGATATCTGGTGGTCGGCTCATGTCCGTGGCGCGTCTAGCGGGGATTTGGCAGGATCTGATGCAGCACGATAGCCCAGACGGCGCCGAAGGCGATCGATGAGCCGAGGATGTACTGCACGAGGTCAGGGAGCGTCTTGACGAAGTCCGGAGGCGCCAGCGTGGCAAACAGCGCCATCAGGATCGGCAGGCCGATGACCAGCATGTTCCGCTCGGTCAGAGGCGTGCCGCGCACGACGCGGAAACCGTTCATGGCAATGACGACGCACAGTACGCCGAAAACACCGCCGATGACCGGCCCCGGTATCGAGGCGATGACCGCCGAAAGCTTGCCGATCAGGCCAAACAGAACCAGGAAGATGCCGGCCGCGGCAAAGGCGGCGCGGCTGGCAATGCCGGTGATGGCAATGATGCCGGCATTGGACGAGTAGCCTGTCACCGGCGTGCTGCACAGCAGCGCGCTGACCAGGCAGCCGAGGCCTTCACCGGTGGCGCCCCGGTCGAGCTGCTCATCCGAAAGCGGCTTGTCGATGACGGCGCCGACGGCGAACCAGGTGCCGGTGGTTTCGGCGAGAACGACGATGTAGACGATCAGCATCGTCAGTGTCGCCGACAGCGAGAACGTTACGTCGAGATTGAGGAAGGCGATGCGCGGCATGGAAAACCATGTCGCGTCGGCGACGCCCGCCATGTTCAGCTGGCCCATGAAGGCGGCGGCCACGCTGCCTGCCGCCAGGGCGATGATCACGGACAGCAGGCGCAGCCAGGCGCCCTTCGCGCCAAGCGCCATGCCGGTCAGCATGCAGCCGACGAGGAAGGCCGCGGCGACAAAGGCAAGGACGATGTTGCCGCCGACGGTGGCGGTGCCGTGGACCGCGAACACGCTCTCCTTGAGCGCCACCGGCATCAAGGCGACGCCGACGACGATGATGATCGAGCCGCCGACGATGGGCGGTACGAAGCGGTTGACGAGGCGATGAAAGATCCTTGTCGGCGACCCGAGCAGCATGACCAGTATGGCGCCCGGAATGAGCGCTCCGACCACGGCGGAAAGACCCGCGATGCCGCCGCCCGCGCCGAACGCGATGGCCAGCACCGCGCCGATCGGGACGAAGGACGGCCCCTGGACGACCGGCAGCCGCATCAAAAGCTGCGACTGGATCAGTGTGGCGATGCCCGCCGCCACGAATGCGGACTGGATGAAGGCGCCGGCATCGCCGACGCTGAAGGCCAGCACCGACGCGATGATGAACGGCACGATATAGACGTCCATCGCCAGCACATGCTGGAGGCCGAGCAGTGCGCGGCCTTGCCCCATGGCAACGGATCATCCGGCTGGGCAATCAATGTGATCTCTGGCGCAACGCTTTCCATGTACTGTTCCCCTTCTGGCCCCTCTGGAAATTCCCGCTCGATCATGGGATCAGTCGGGGCCGAAGGACAGCGGCCACAACATTTGCCAACTGTTTTTTTGTAGGCCAAGCAGACTGTTAGCCGAACCGGAGCCGAACATGACGACAGAACCCTTCACGCTGCTCGGCACCGCCTTCCACACGCCCCAACGCGGCAGGCTGGAAGTGCTGAGGGACCATCTATTCAGCGTCGATGCGCAAGGGTGCATCGCGGAGATCCTGACGCCTGGTCATCCGGAGTACGAAGCGAGGCAGAACGCTGCACGCCAGGCCGGCACGCTGGTTGAGCTTGCCGATGGACAGTTCCTGCTGCCCGGCCTGATCGACCTGCACATCCATGCGCCGCAATGGCCGCAGATGGGCAAGGCGCTGGATGTGCCGCTCGAAGTCTGGCTGCAGAAATACACGTTTCCGCTCGAAGCGCGCTTCGCGGATGTGAACTATGCGCGCGAGGTCTATACCGATCTGGTCGACAACCTTTTGGCCAACGGAACCACCACGGCGCTCTATTTCGCCACGGTCCATGTCGACGCGAGCCTGGTGCTTGCCGAGACCTGTCTTGAGAAGGGGCAGCGCGCGCTTGTCGGCAAGGTGGTGATGGACGATCCAGAGCAGTGTCCACCCTTCTACCGCGATGCCGATGCGGCAAGCGCGGTGTCGGACGCCAGGCGGTTCATCGAGGCGGTCAAGGCGCTGGACCCGCGCGACAGGCCGCTCGTCCAGCCGGCGATCACACCGCGCTTCATCCCAAGCTGCACGGATGCGGCGTTGCAAGGACTGGGCGAGCTGGCAACCGAATTCGGCTGCCACGTGCAGACGCATTGCTCAGAAAGCGACTGGGCAAAGCAGTTCGTCGAGACGCGCTTCGGCCGAACCGATGCGGCAAGCCTCGATGGTTTCGGTCTGCTCACCCGGCACACGATCCTGGCGCATTCGAATTTCATCGATGAGCAGGATATGGACCTCATAGAGGAGAAGGGCGCGGGCGTTGCCCATTGCCCGCTCTCCAATTTCTATTTCGCCAATGCCGCCTTTCCGCTGCGCGCGGCACTTGACCGGCACATGCATATCGGGCTCGGAACCGACATTTCGGGAGGCTACAGCCCGTCGTTGTTCGACGGCTGCCGGCATGCGCTGTCGGCGTCAAGGATGCTGCAGAGCGGTGTCCATGCCGGCCTGCCGGCCGAGGTGCGCGGTGCGCCCGGCGAACCCATCACCCATCAGGAGGCGTTCTGGCTGGCCACTGCCGGCGGTGCGGAAGCACTCGATCTGCCGACGGGCAGTTTTCGCGTCGGCTATGAGTTCGACGCGCTGCTGATCGACACCCGGGCCAAGGCCTCGAATATCCACGTCAGCAGAGTCTACGATACATTGGAAGAAATATTCCAGAAGGTCGTGCTCAACGCGGCGCGGGCCAACATCGCCAGTGTCTGGGTGAATGGCCGGAGGGTGGTTGGGCAATAGCCGGTTTCTCGGCCACCCGGAAAGACCGCTGATCACGCCGCCATGGGCGGCGTGATCTTCGTCACATCAGGTGTTGAACTTGAACAGCAGGATGTCGCCGTCCTGGACGACATATTCCTTGCCTTCGTCGCGCGCCTTGCCGGCTTCCTTGGCCGCCACTTCGCCGCCCAGTGTGACGAAGTCGTTGTAGGCGATGGTCTGGGCGCGGATGAAGCCGCGCTCGAAATCGGTGTGGATGACGCCAGCCGCCTGCGGTGCCTTGTCGCCCTTGTGCACGGTCCAGGCGCGCGTCTCCTTCGGCCCTACGGTGAAATAGGTGATGAGGTGCAATAGCTCGTAGCCGGCGCGGATGACCTTGTTCAGGCCGGGCTCGTCGAGGCCGAGCGAGGACAGGAATTCCATCTCTTCCTCGTCCGAGAGCTGGGCGACTTCGGCCTCGATCGCGGCCGAGATGACGACGGTGCTGGCGCCTTGCGCCGCAGCCATCTTCTCCACGGCCTTGGTGTGCTCGTTGCCGGTGGCGGCGTCGGCTTCGGCGACGTTGCAGACGTAGAGGACCGGGTGCGAGGTCAAAAGGTTGAGCCCCTGCAGGATGCGCAGGTCTTCCGCCGAGATGCCGTTGAGCAGGACGCGGGTCGGCTTGCCGGCTTGCAGCAGTTCGAGTGCGGCCTCCATCATCGGCAGCACGGCGGTCGCTTCCTTGTCCTTGCTGCCGGCGCGCTTGCGGAATTGCACGATGCGGCGCTCGAGGCTGTCGAGGTCGGCGAGCATCAGCTCGGTTTCGACCGTCTCGGCGTCGGCAACAGGGTCGATGCGGCCCTCGACATGGGTGATGTCGTCATCCTCGAAGCAGCGCAGCACATGCACGATGGCGTCGACCTCGCGGATGTTGGCAAGGAACTGGTTGCCCAGCCCTTCGCCCTTCGAGGCGCCGCGCACCAGGCCGGCAATGTCGACGAAGGAGATGCGGGTCGGGATGATCTCCTTCGACTTGCCGATCGCCGCGATCTTCTGCAGGCGCGGATCGGGCACCGCGACCTCGCCGGTGTTCGGTTCGATGGTGCAGAACGGATAGTTGGCGGCCTGCGCCGCAGCCGTCCTGGTCAACGCGTTGAAAAGCGTCGACTTGCCGACGTTGGGCAAGCCAACGATGCCGCATTTGAAACCCATTTTGTCCGGTCCTATCGGGAAAATCGAAATTTGATCAGGGCTATGGGCGATAGGGGTGATCAACGTCAAGCCCCTACTGGGCCAGGTGGTCGCGTCGAGGCGAAGCCGGTGGCCGGCGCTCAGCCCGCCAGTTCCCGCAATCTGGCGAGCCGGCCAGGTTCCTGGCCGACAAAGGCGGGATCGTTCTCCAGAGCGGCGAGGGCGCGCCGGGCGCTCCCGCGCGCGCGGTCTCTGTCGCCGATCCCGGCATAGCACTCGGCCAACTCTTCGTGCATGTAAGGCGCCTGATCGCCATCGGCTTCCGCCGCACCGGCTGCCTCTTCGGCGAGGATGCGGGCTTCCTCGAAGCGGCCGAGCGCGCGCAATGTCCTGATGACGGCGTAGCGGGCGATGCGCAACTCTCGTGTCTGGTCGCGCGACCGCCGCACCTCGACCGCTTGCTCGAAGACAGGCAATGCATCCTCGAACCGGCCGGCGTCGAAATGGGACCAGCCGAGATTGTTGAGCAAAGGCCCGCGCCAGCCCTCGGCCTCCCGATGTTCGCCGATATAGGCAAGGGCGGTCGCGGTCCATTCGATGGCGTCGTCGAGCGTTCCGACGATGGCCATCATGTGGGCTGCGTCGACCGCCAGCACGTGGGCGCGCGCCTGTTGCGCCAGCCGCCATGCCTCGTCAAACAGCGGCCGTGCCATATCGTGCTGTCCGGCGGAGTTGTACAAGCGACCGCGCTCGATGGCGCATGTCGCACGACCGATGGGATCGCTGCCGGCGAGACGCATGGCCCGGTCGATCAGCGCATGAGCGGCGGCGAAATCTCCCGCCAATCCAAGTCGCCTGGCTTGCCCGGTCAGATCCGAAGACTCATCCGCCATACCAGTCTCGCTTGCCGCGGGCCGCTTCAGTCCTTGTTGCCGAAGAGTTTCTTCAGCATCGCGGCCATCGGGCCGGTCTCAGGCAGCTTGACCGCCGGCTGCTGCTGACGAGCTTGGCGGACGTGACTTTGCTGTTTTGGGGCCGGCTGCTTCGGCGCCGATTTTTCCGGTTCCGCGCCAGCCTTGCCCTGTACGGCAAGGCTGGCCTTGTTCATGAAGCCGGAGTCGTCACCCTTGACGATCATGGCGGCGTTGTCGGCGATCGCGTCGAGCAGCGGTTCGAGCCATTCGCGGTCGGCCTTGGCGAAATCGCCGAGCACATGATGCTGGACCATTTCCTTGACGCCGGGATGGCCGACGCCGATGCGCACGCGGCGATAGGCGTTGCCGACGTGGCCGTCGATCGAGCGGATGCCGTTGTGGCCACCGGCGCCGCCGCCGGTTTTGATGCGCAGCTTGCCTTCGGCAAGGTCGATCTCGTCATAGAAGACGGTGAGTGCGGAAAGCTCGAGCTTGTAGAAGCGCAGCGCTTCGCCGACCGACTGGCCGGACAGGTTCATGAAGGTCTGCGGCTTGATCAGGACGATCTTTTCGCCGCCGAGCGTGCCTTCTGAAATCAGGCCCTGGAATTTCTTCGACCAGGGCGAAAAGGAATGGCGGCGGGCAATTGCGTCCGCCGCCATGAAACCGACATTGTGGCGATTGTCAGCGTATTTCGCGCCCGGATTGCCGAGGCCTGCAAAGACAAGCATCGTCTGCTCCGGGCGGGAAAGAGTTACTTCTCTTCGGCGGCAGGAGCCGCTTCAGGTGCAGCCACTTCAGCCGTCTCTTCCGTCTCCGGCTTCATTGCCGACGAACCGGCAATGGTCGCGATGGTGAAGTCGCGGTCGGAGATCACAGGCTTCACACCGGCCGGCAGCGTAACCGCCGAGATGTGGATCGAGTCGCCAATGTTGGCGCCGGTGAGATCGACGGTGATGAATTCCGGGATCGCATTGGCCGGGCAGTGGAACTCGACTTCGTGACGCACGATGTTGAGCACGCCGCCGCGCTTGATGCCGGGCGACTTGTCCTCGTTGATGAAGTGGACAGGCACGTCGACATTGACCTGAGTGTCCTTGCCGATGCGCAGGAAGTCGACATGGACAGGGAAATCCTTGACCGGGTCGAGCTGGAAGTCCTTCGGCAGGACCTGGATCTTCTTGCCGTCGACGTCGATCGTGGCGATCGTGGTCAGGAACCCGCCGCCATGGATCTTGTAGTAGATGTCCTTGTAGGTGAGCGCGATAGCCAGGGGAGGCTGCTTGTCACCATAAATTACTGCAGGCACTTTACCGTTGCGGCGAACTGCACGGGCGGACCCCTTACCGACCTGTTCGCGTGCTTCGGCCTTGAGCTCGTAAGTGTCGTGGCTCATGGCATTTCCTTTCGGTTTGTTCTGGAGCGCTCACGGTTGGCAGAGTGCCTGGACCGTAAACGTCGAAAGCCGCCGGGTGAGGCGGCCTTCCGCCGCGTTGCCTCCAAGGGTGTCTACGCGGGTGGCGGCTCTATAGCGGAAGGCGGCCGGAGGTGCAAGCCAAAGGCAGGCCCGCCGGCGCGCAGCCCAGGCGGGTGCTATCCGCGCTTTTCGATGACGGCATAGAGCACGTTGTGGTTCTCGCCAAAGAACACCTGCGCCTCGACGGCGTTGCGGTCGACGCTGGCATTGACGATGTTCCACATGTCGACCTCCGACCGCAGCAGCAACACCCAGTCCATGAACGTCTCCCGGTAGCCGGCGTCAGGATTGCCCTCGGCGTAGTTCGCGAACAGGAATGTCCCGTTCGGCTTCAACATCTGCAGGCAGGTTTTCGTGAGTTTCACGGCGACGTTGTGCTGGAGGTAGTCGTAAAGGCCGGAGGCGTAGATGAAGTCGAACTTGCCCAGTTTGTGGCCCCTCGTGAGCACGGTTCGCACCGAGCCGTCGATGGCCTCGATCGCGGTGCCCTGGAAGTCGCGCGCGATCAATCCAACGCTCTGGGGGTCCTGATCGAGTGCAACCCAACGCTTGAGACGGCCTTCCGCTAGGGCGGCCGAGCGATTGGCCTCCCGCAAATGGCCGGCCGCGATCGCCAGGACCTCGGTTTGCGGTCCGTTCTTGGCCGCAATCTCATCGACATATCGGGTCAAGAGATCGCGTCGTTCCCGTGCAGCGACGCACGACGGGACGTTCTGGGTATGGCTATAGAGTGCCTTGCCGACCTCCGAGGCGTTTGCCACGCTCTCGGCCACATGCGGATCGCAATAGATGTAGTCGAGCAACTCCGCGTCGCCGGAATAACCCCTGGGCTTGCTGAAGGACCACCGCGTGAGCGGATCCTGCAGAAAATACTCCAGGATCGGGTGGTTCTGCGCCACCGGTATCAAGGCTTGCCAAACGTCGGGATGAACCTTGGAACGCAGCGCGTTGAGGTAGGCCAGCAGGCGACGCACGATCTCGGCGGGGTCCTTGCTTTGTTCGACCTGCTGGTGTGTCGCGTGGAGAATGAGCGCCAGCTCCGCGCGAGCGGTTTCGAACGCTTCGCCGTGATGCTCGAGCTTTCCTCGAGGGAGACTGCCGGCGAGCATCTCGGCAGTAATCAAGCTTTTGCCATCAAGAACGGTCTGCACGCCATCACTCCATAGTTAACAGTCAGTTAACTTATTGCGTAGAATGCTCCCTTTGCCAATGTCAGCCCGGCGGCATTTTAGGTTTATGATTAATTTCCCGCAAACCATGTTCGTTGGTTAGACAGCTTCCGAGCCGATTCCGGGTTCGAGTTAACGGAAACTTGTCTTGCGCGATTGCATTTGTTTGCCCGGCGTCGCAATCGCCGTCGCGTCCCAAGGAGCCGGCCCGCGTGGGGGCAGAAGCTGGAAATGAGTTCAGAATACAAAATCCCTTTCAAACGGGGTCTGTGATGAACGAACACCTGTCATCTGCATTGGCCGATACGGCTCATGCGGAACCGTACGAACCGCGCGACGAACTGGGGACCGACGAACTCCGCACCCTTTACCGGACGGAAGCCCAGGCGACGCGAAGAGGGGAAGCCAGGCCAGGGCTTTGGATCGCCGTTGCCATCTATCTGTTGTTTTCGGCAACGGATCTGCTGCTGATCCCAGATGTGGCCGCCTATACGATCACGGCGCGCTTCGCGGTCGGATTGACCGCGCTTTTGACCCTGGAAGTACAGCTTCGCCGAGGGGTTGCAACGGAATGGCTTGACGTAACTTGCGCCGGGGCCATCATCTTTGGCTATGTTGGCTGGTTGTGCCCTGCGGTTTTGGGCGCGGACAAGGAGAGTGTCTCTTACTACATGGTTTTCGGCACCATCTTCATGATGAGCGCCAATCTATTCTTCACGTTCAATTTCAAGGTTTCTATAATAACCTCTGCAATAATTTTGTGTATACTGTATGTTGTAAACTACTTTGTGCCTTCTACGCTAACATACAAAATGGTATTTGGAACTTTCTACGTTTCTTGCTTCACATTCACCTCATATGTGAACTGGAAACTGAATGAGGAGCGCTACAACGTCTTCCTGAACGCTCTGGAAGCCAAAATCCAGCACAATGAGGCGACCGAACGCGGCAAGGCCCTGCTGAGACTGTCGCGGACCGATCCGCTTACGGGTCTGGAGAACCGGCGGGCGATCGACGAGAAGCTGCGGGATTACTGGAGTGACTGGCAAAGGGTTGGCACCAGTTTCGGGGCGATCCTCATCGACGTGGACTTCTTCAAAAAGTTCAACGACTGCTACGGCCATCAGGAAGGCGACCGTTGCCTGATCCATGTCGCCAATGCCCTCAGCGATATGATCAAGCAATACAATGGCTCCATCGGGCGCTACGGCGGTGAAGAGTTCATTGTCCTGGCTCGCATGGAGAAAAAAGAGCAGATCCTGGATATCGCGGAAGCCATTTGCGCCACGGTGGAGAACCTGGCGCTTACCCACGAGCTGCGGCGCGACGGTGTCTCGATCGTGACAGTGAGCGTTGGCGCTGCATTCACCAGGACGCAGACCGGCGCCAAGTTGGAGAAGATCATCCACGAGGCTGATCGCGCGCTCTACCTTGCAAAGGCCGGTGGTCGAAACTGTGCCCGGCTGTTCGATCCAACCGATCCGCAAAGCAGCGACGAGAGTGAGAACATTGCGGCTTTGCTGAAGATCGCTATCGGCCAGAACCTCGTTTCACTCGTCTATCAACCTATCCAGGACGTCAAAACGGACCGGGTTGAAGCCGTAGAGGCTCTGATGCGCCTCAAAATGCTGGACGGCACATCGGTTCCGCCGAGCCTGTTCATTCCTGTCGCGGAACGAACCGGCGCTATCCTGGAACTCGGGCGGTGGGCGATAAGGACAGTGTGCGCCGAGCTCCTGGCGGACGATCACGTCCGTGTCGTCAGTGTCAACGTCTCTCCAATCCAGCTCAAGACACCCGGTTTCGCAACGTCTGTCGCGACCATTCTGGGCGAGACCGGCGTCGCCGGCAGCAGGCTGGCCTTCGAAATCACCGAAGGGCTGGAGATGGAGATGCATTCGGACATCCTTCGCTGCATCAGCGACCTGAAGCTGCTGGGGATCAAGATATGGCTTGATGACTTCGGGACGGGTTTCGCGGGCCTTTCGTGGCTTCGTCTGATCGATTTCGATACGGTGAAGATCGACCGCTCGTTCCTGCACGACTGCAGCGCCCCGAACGGCAAGGCAATGCTCCAGGACATTATTACGCTGGTTCGAAATCGCGGCCACAAAATCCTGGTCGAAGGGGTGGAAACCGACGAACAGATGGCCCTCATGCGCGAATTCGGCATAGACAAGGTCCAGGGCTTTCATGTCGGCCGTCCCGCTCCCGCCGCTAGTTTCCAGGCAAAGCGGACCATGCGCAAACGGTCATTTGCTGTGCTTAAGTCCGCATGATGACGGCCTCTTTCCGACGTTTGGCTTAGCCGCCGTCAAGGCAGTGCCGATTGCCATCAACCCATGACAGGGCCGAGCGGCTACGCAGGGGCTGTGTGGCTACCGGTCGCCGGTCAACGCATTGCGTAGCGCCTGGATCTGTCTGTTCAGCGCATCGAGCTCAGCCAGCGTCATGCCCGAGCGCTCGATCAAGGTCTCGTTAAGGCAGTTGCACTGGACAAGCAGCGCGCGCCCGGCGGGGGTCAGGTCGACCTGCACCTGGCGCTCGTCGGTCTGGCTGCGCTGGCGGGTCACCAGCCCGGCCTGCTCCATTCGCTTCACCAGCGGCGTGACGGTGCTCGATTCCAGAGCGAGCCTGTGGGCGATGGTGCCGATCGACATGCCGTCGGCCTCTCCAAGTGCGTTCAGCACCAGGTATTGCGGATAGGTGATCCCCATCTCGTCCAGCATCGGCTTGTAGGTGCGGTTGATCGCCATGCTGGTGGCGTAGAGCGTGAAACAGAGCTGATTGTCCAACGGGAGAGGCACGACGCATTCCTTTGCCGATTAATCACGGATTATGTACCACGAAAAACGATATCGCGATATATATTTTTTGTAGACAGAGGTTTTGAACTGCGCTAGTCATATTGTTATCGCGATATTGATTGTCGCAAAAACAATAAATGGAGATTGAGATGACCAAGCCCGGCAGCAGCACGATCACCACCAAGGACGGCACCGAGATTTTCTACAAGGATTGGGGAACCGGCCAGCCCATCGTCTTCCATCATGGCTGGCCGTTGAGCAGCGACGACTGGGATGCCCAGATGCTGTTCTTCCTGGCACAAGGCTACCGCGTCATTGCCCATGACCGGCGCGGCCATGGCCGCTCGACCCAGACGGATACCGGGAACGAGATGGACACTTACGCCGCCGATCTGGCGGAACTTGTGGCGCATCTCGACCTCAAGGGCGCCATCCATGTCGGCCATTCGACGGGCGGCGGCGAAGTGGCGCGCTATGTCGCGAAGTATGGCTCCGGCGGCCGTGTCGCCAAGGCGGTGCTGATTGGCGCGGTGCCGCCGATCATGCTCAAGACCGCGGCCAATCCCGGCGGCCTGCCGATCGAGGTGTTCGACGGTTTCCGTTCCGGTGTGGCGGCCAACCGCGCCCAGCTTTACAGGGATGTCCCAGCCGGTCCGTTCTATGGCTTCAATCGTCCGGGCGCGGCAGTGTCGGAAGGCGTCATCGACAATTGGTGGCGCCAGGGCATGATGGGCGGCACCAAGGCGCACTACGATTGCATCAAAGCCTTCTCGGAAACCGACTTCACCGACGATTTGAAGGCAATCGACGTGCCGGTGCTGGTCATGCATGGCGACGACGACCAGATCGTTCCGATCGCCGACTCGGCGCTGCTGTCGGTCAAGCTGCTCAAGAAGGGCGAGCTCAAGGTCTACAAGGGTTTTCCGCATGGCATGGCGACGACCCATGCCGATGTCATCAATGCCGACCTCTTGGCCTTCTTCAAGGCCTAAAATTGTCCAGTTGGATAGACAAAGCACCCGCCGTCAGGCGGGTGCTTTGTGCTTCATCGAAATGTCCACGGGACAGTGCCTATTTGGCGAGAAAACCAGTGATCAGCTTGACGGTGGCGTCGGGGTTTTCCTCCATGATCCAGTGACCGGAGTCGGGCACGATGCCGCCCGTGACGTCGGTGGCAACAAGCCGCAGGATATCGCCCTGCGTGGTGCCGGCGGATTTTTCACCGCCAACTGCCAGCACCGGCATCGTCAGCTTACCGCCGGCGGCGAGCATCGCCTGGTTGTCGATCGCGTCCTGGTCAAAGGCCTTGAACTGCTCGAAAGCGTCATGCATCGCATGCGGACGGGCATAGAGTTTGGCGTAGTGCCTGCGCGTTGCCTCGTCGATCTTCTTGGGGTTGGCCGACAGCTCGTTGTAGAAGCGGTCGAGATAGATGCGCTCGCGACCCGCGACCAGCCGCTCCATGTCCGGGCCGCGGAAGTTGAAGTGCCAAAGCAGCGGGCTTTGCTTGATCTTTTCCCAGTCGCCGATTCCGGGCAGCGGCGCATCGATGATGACCCATTTGGTGATGCGCTTGGGATATTGCGCGGCAAGCGCATAGCCGACCATGTTGCCAATGTCGTGCGTGACCAGGTCAGCCTTGTCGATCTTAAGCGCGTCCATCACCCCGGCGATGTCGACGGCCTGGTTCTTCTTGGTGTAGCCCGCTTCCGGGTGAGCGGACAGACCCATGCCGCGCAGATCCGGTACGACGACGGTATGATCCTTCGCAAGTGCGGCCGCCGCCGCGCCCCACATGTCTCCGGTATCGGCAAAGCCGTGCAGCAGCACGACGGCGGGACCCGTTCCGCCTACGCGCACATAGAGTTTGGTGCCGTTGGTTTCGACGGACTGCGTCTTGAAACCCGGTGGAAAAGCAACGATGCGTGCCGTCGCCGGCAAGGTAACAAGAAGCACACCCAACACGGCCAACACGATCTTGCGCATATCATTCTCCAGAGACATTGAGTAACCAAACCTACGGTCTAAAGCGCGCGGCTGACAAGCCGCCGTCAGGCGGGTGCCTTTGTGCTGTCAGGCGATGCTCAAGCCGCCATCGATCAGCATTTCCGCACCGACCATGAACGGGCATTCGTCGGAGGCGAGAAACACCACCGCATTGGCAATTTCCTCGGCGGTTCCGAAACGGCCGGCAGGTACCAGGCCGACGACGGCTTTCGCGCACGCCTTCGCCGCTTCGGGGTCCAGCCCAAGCTTGTCGTTGAGTGGCGTGTCGATCGGGCCAGGGCTGATCACATTGGCGCGGATGCCGCGCCCGATCAGTTCGCCCGACAGCGTTCGCGCGAGCGAAATCATGCCGGCCTTGGCCAGCGCATAGACGTGTGTTCCAGCCATTCCCATATGCGCGTTGACCGAACCGCTGAGGATGATCGACGACGGGTTCGAAAACAGCGGGACGAGCGCCTTGACCAGGAAATACGGCCCCTTGAGGTCGATATCGATGCTCCTGTCGAACGCCGCTTCGGTCCAATCGCCAAGCGGGCGCAGATCGGCGATGCCGGCGTTGAGGAAGAGAGCGTCGAGCTTGCCGAAGGTTTCCTCGATCCGCCGCGCTATGTCGCTCTGGGCAGCGGCATCTCCAGCGTCGGCGGCAATGACGAGCACATCGCTGCCGAGGACGGCGCGCGCCTCCTCGAGACGGCCCGCATTGGTGCCGGTGATGGCGACGCGCGCGCCTTCCTCGATGAAACGGCGCGCCGTCACCAGGCCGATGCCGCTGGTGCCGCCGGTAATCAATGCGGCCTTGCCTTTCAGTCTGGACATGGCGATTGCCTTCCTGGCGCGGAGCCTTCATTGATCTCCTAACAGGCTTTTCCCAGGCGTATGGTAAAAGAATCAAAGAGGGCGCAGCAAATGCCGCGCCCTCGTATCAATTCCGGAAGATGAGCTGATTTTTAGCTGGTCGCCGCCTGTGCCTTCCTGGCTTCCTTCATGTTCGGCAGGAACACGGTCAGCAGTCCAAGCAGCGGCAGATACGAGCAGATCTGGAAGACATAATCGATGCCCTTCATGTCGGCGACGACGCCGAGCACGGCAGCAGCGATGCCGCCCATGCCGAAGGCGAAGCCGAAGAAGATGCCGGCGATCATGCCGACACGTCCCGGCACCAATTCCTGCGCAAAGACGACGATGTTGGAGAAGGCAGACGACAGGATCAGGCCGATCAGCACCGTCAGCACCATCGTCCATTCGAGGTTGGCGTAGGGCAGGGCCAGGGTGAAGGGCAGCACGCCGACGATGGAGAACCAGATCATCGCCTTCTGTCCGTAGCGGTCGCCGAACGGGCCGCCGAGCAGGATGCCCAGCGCCGAGGCGCCGAGGAACAGGAACAGCATGACTTGGCTCATCTGCACCGAAACCCCGAACTTATGCATGGAATAGAAGGTGTAGTAGCTGGCGAGGCTGGCGATGTAGGCGTTCTTGGTCAGCACCAGCAGCGTCAGCACCCCCAATGCCCACATCACCTTGCGGCGCGGGAAGGGCGAGACGAAGCTTGCCGTCTTGCGGTTGCCCTGCGCGGCACGCAGCCGGCTGTACCAGCCGCCGACCTGCCACAAAACGATGATGCCGATCAGCGAGCCGACGGTGAACCAGGAGATGCTGGTCTGGCCGAACGGCACGACAATGAAGGCCGCCAGCAGCGGTCCCATGGACTGGCCGAAATTGCCGCCGACCTGGAACAGCGACTGCGCCAGGCCGAAGCGGCCGCCGGAGGCGAAGCGGGCGATGCGCGAGGATTCCGGATGGAAGATCGCCGAGCCGATGCCGATCAGCGAGGCGCCGATCAGGAGCAGCGAATAGTGCCCGGCATAGGCGAGCACGACCAGGCCGATCAGCGACGATGCCATGCCGTAGGGCAGCGAATAGGGCATCGGCCGCTTGTCGGTGATCATGCCGATCACCGGCTGCAGCAGCGATGCGGTCACCTGGAAGGTGAAGGTCAGGAGGCCGATCTGCCAGAAATCGAGGCCGTAATTCTCTTTCAACAAGGGATAGATGGCCGATAGCAGCGACTGCATGATGTCGTTGATGCAGTGGCAGAAGCTCACCGCCAGGATGACGGTGAAGGCCGTCGCCTGGGCGGAAGCGTGACTGGCGCTCGCCGGTGGGGCGACGCTGGCGGCTGTCGTATCGGTCAAGGTAAGGCTCCGTGGTCTTTTTGGCGGGCAGGCCCGCAGGGCAAACTGGCGGACGCTGCTGAAGGCCGCCTAAGGGACGGTTGCCTTATAAGCCGCTTGCGGCACGACTTCTTTCGTGGTTTGGTCCAATAGTTTCGCAAGTGGGCCATACAGGATGCCGCACGGCAAAGAAGTCTTTCACGCCGGCAATGCCAATCTCGGTCAGTTGCACGAGAGCCGCTGGCAGTGGCTGGAGCAAGTGGCCGGGCCGGCGGTGGCGCTGCCGACGGAATATCCGGATGGCTACCGTGTGCCGCAACACCGCCACAGCCGCAGCCAGCTGCTGCATGCGCTTGTCGGTGTGGTGCTGGTGACGACGCGCTACGGGCGCTGGATGGTGCCGCCCGATCACGCGATGTGGATTCCAGCCGGCACCGAGCATTCCGTCGAAATGCTGGGCGATGTCTCGATGCGTTCGGTCTATGTCATGCCGCAGGCGATCCCCGGGCTGCCCGAAGGTTTGCGCGTCGTCGGCGTCACCGACCTGATGCACAGCCTGATCGTGGAATCGGAAAAGCTGCCGCAAGGCGGCGAGCTGGAAGGGCGCGGCGGGCTGATCATGAACCTGCTGCTGCACGAAATCCCGACCCTGCCGGAACGGCCGCTCGGGCTGCCATTCCCGTCCGATCCCAGGCTGTCGGCGCTATGCCGGCGTTTCGTCGCGGCACCGTCGCCGCACGCGACGATCGACGAGTGGGCCGATGCCGCCGGCATGAGCCGCCGCTCCTTCACCCGCGCCTTCCAGCGCCAGACCGGCCTGTCGCTGTCGACATGGCGCCAGCAGGCCTGCCTGTTCGCGGCGCTGCCCAGGCTCGCCGACGGCGAGCCGATCACCAGGGTGGCGCTCGATCTCGGCTATGACAGCGTGCCGGCCTTCATCACCATGTTCAAGCGCATGCTGGGCGCCTCGCCGCGCGGCTATATGCGCGGCGCACGCGAAAGCGTGGAAGTCGCCCGTCGCCTGATCGGCCCGGTTCGGTTGGAAAGCCCGGCGCCGTAACGGCAGGCCGGTCTAGTCGAAGAGACTGGACACCGATTCCTCGGTCGCCGTGCGCGAGATGGCTTCGCCCATCAGGTCGGCGATCGAGATGACGCGGATGTTGGGGGCGTCGAGCACGCCCTGGGTCGGCTGGATGGAATCGGTGATCACCAGTTCCTGCAGCTTCGAGCCGCTGATGCGGGCAACCGCGCCGCCCGACAGCACGCCGTGGGTGATATAGGCGGTGACGCTGGTGGCGCCGTTGGCCAGCAGCGCATCGGCGGCATTGCACAGCGTGCCGCCCGAATCGACGATGTCGTCGATCAGCAGGCAATCCTTGCCCGCAACCGCGCCGATGATGTTCATGACTTCCGATTCGCCGGGCCGCTCACGGCGCTTGTCGACGATGGCCAGTTGCGCGTCGAAGCGCTTGGCCAGCGCACGGGCGCGGACCACGCCGCCGATGTCGGGCGACACCACCACGACATTGCCGAGCTGCTTGTATTTGGCCTTCACATCGCGGGCCATGACCGGCACGGAGAACAGATTGTCGGTCGGGATGTCGAAAAAACCTTGGATCTGGCCGGCATGCAGGTCGAGCGTCAGAACGCGGTCGACGCCGGCGCGGGTGATCATGTTGGCGACCAGCTTGGCCGAGATCGGCGTGCGGCCGGAGGCGCGGCGGTCCTGCCTGGCGTAGCCGAAATAGGGGATCACCGCCGTGATGCGCTTGGCCGAGGAGCGCATGAACGCATCGATCATGATGAGCAGTTCCATCAGGTGATCGTTGGTCGGGAACGAGGTCGACTGCAGGATGAAGACATCCTCGCCGCGCACGTTTTCCTGGATTTCGACGAAGATTTCCTGATCGGCGAAGCGCCTGACACTGGCCTTGCCCAGCGGGACGTTGAGGTACCGGGCGACCGCTTCGGCCAGCACCCTGTTGGAATTGCCCGCGAAGAGTTTCATGCACGGTTCCTGGTGGAGGATGGAAAGACCTGACGGACTCGCCTGCGCCCTTTAACCGGGCTTTTAGCGGCCCGCGCCGGTATTGCAAGCGCCGAGATCGGGAATCCGCCGGCTAAACTCAAGAAAGCTCCGCGCCATCACCGGCAGGCAACATTTCAGCCCGCCTTGCCGCCAAGCCAGGCCGCGAATTGGTCGATGGTCTGGTCGGCAATCGCCTGCATGGTGGCCGGCGAGACCGTCTTCCAGCTGTCGCCGCCCCCGCCGGCGCCGGATTTGACCGACGGCGCTTTCTGCTGGCCGTTGATGCGGTGCAGGCGGTTGCCTGAGGGGTCATAGACGTCCCAGACATAGATGACGGTGGTGTCCGTGCCTTCCGACATGGTCGAGAAATAGCCCTTCAGCACATGGGTCGCGGTCTGGTCGGCGCTGCCGGCGAGCGTGATGCCGCGCTGCCTGGCGCGCGTCTGCAGCTCCGCCGTCAGCGGCGTCGCGGCCTCGACCGAAGCGCCGACGATCGGCGCGATCTGCAAGCGGGTCTTCGACAGTATCGCAGCGCTTTGGGCCGATGTGACCGGGGTGGTGGTGGTTGCAGGCGCGCCCGCGATGGTGCCGGCCGGCGCCGGAACCGTGGCCGCCGTGTTGCCTGGCGTGGCGGGCAGCGTCTGGCTCGACGTTGCCGGCGGCGTGATGGCCGACGGTTCGAGAACGTCCTTTGCGTTGGTGCAGGCGGCAAGAGCCAATGCCACAAGCAATGACACGGTCGTCACATGCGATCGTCTCATTTGCCTTCTAACTCCTTGGCGAAGAACGCCTCCCATTATGGATTCACTGTACGATCAAGTCGAGATCATGGCGGGACAGCGGCTTGGGCTGGGATTCGGTGGTCAGGTAGGTGCGGCCAAGCGTCATCGCCGTCTCGGTGTCGGAATCCATGATGATCATGTGGGCGAACAGCGTCATGTTCGGCGCGATCGGTTCCGGGTTGCCCTGGTAGAACATCGGCATGTCCATCCAAGACGGTGTGAAGCGGGCGCCGACCGAGTAGCCGCAGGCGTTCAGCCGGTGCTTGGTCAGGCCGTGCGCCTCCATGGTGCGGGCGTGCGCATCGAACACGTCGCCGAAGCTGTTGCCCGGCATCATCGCCTTCTCGACGGCCAGAAGGGCGGCGCGGGCGGCGTCGAACAGCTCTTGATGGCGCTTCGACACCTTGCCGGTCAGCACCGTGCGCATCATCGGCGCATGGTAGTGGTTGAAGACGCCGGCCCATTCAAGCGTCAGCTGGTCGTTCTTGGTGAGCTTGCGGCGGCCGGCCTTGTAGCGGCACAGCAGCGCATCGATACCGGAGCCGATGATGAACTCGTTGGCCGGATAGTCGCCGCCGCCGGCAAAGACCGCACCTTGCATGGCGGCGAGGATCAGGGCTTCGTCGCCGCCCTGCTTGATCAGCGGCAAGGCCGCGTCGAGCGCATCGTCGGAGAGATTGGCGGCCTTCTCGGCCTTGGCGATTTCGGCCGGGCTCTTGAACAGCCGCAGCCGGCCGACAATGCCGGACGCATCGGCGATCTGGCCGAAGGTCTGCAACTGTTCGTCGAGCCGGCGGCCATTGAAGGCGGTCAGGCCGTGGGTGTCGTATTCGACGCCGATGCGGGCGCCGAGCAGGTCGAGCTCGTTGAGCAGATTGCGCAGGTCGACCGCCGGATTGGCGCCGTTGCGGTCGGTCCACAGAACGATGTTGTCGATGATCGAGGTCTGGCGCGCCTGGCGCAGATCGGCCGAGCGGGTGAGCAACACCATCGAACCGTCGGCCTTCACCACCAGGCACTGGAAGAAGCAGAAGCCGAACGTGTCGTAGCCGGTCAGCCAGTACATGCTTTCCTGCGCGAACAGCAGGATGGCATCGAGCTTCTTCTCGGCCATCTCGATCATCAGCCGGTCGCGCCGCGCGTCAAATTCCGATCGTTCAAAATGCAGCGCCATTATTCCCTCTCCAAAACGATTGCCGAAACCTGCCGGCCGTAATCGGGTTCCTTGCGGTGCGTGGTGCGCCGGTAGGAGTAAAACAGATCTTCCTCGGCATAGGTGCAGCGGCCGAGGCCCTCGGCCGTCACGCCGGCCTTGGCCAGCCGGTCGACCGTGTAGCGGTTGAGGTCGAACGTGGCATGGCCGGCTTTGGCGGAGGGCGCGAAATAGCCGATGTTTTCGGCGTCGGCCTCGACGAAGCGGGCGACGAATTCCGGCCCGACCTCATAGTTATCAGGGCCGATCGAGGGGCCGAGCACGGCGACGATGTTTTCGCGCCGGGCGCCGAGGCTTTCCATGGCGAGGATGGTGTTCTCGAGCACACCGGTGAAAGCGCCTTTCCAGCCGGCATGCGCGGCGCCGATGATGCGCGCCTCAGCATCCGCGAACAGCACCGGACCGCAATCGGCAGTCGAGGCGCCGATGGCGATGCCTGGCCGATCGGTGACGATGGCGTCTGCCTTGGGCCGTTCGCCGGCAAAGGGTTCGCTAGCGATGATGACGTCGGGCGAATGGATCTGCCAGGCAGTCAACAGATGGCTTGCGGGCACGCCCATCCAGGCGGCGACGCGGGCGCGGTTCTCGGCCACCAGCGCCTGGTCGTCGTCCGATCCGGTGCCGATGTTGAGGCCCTGATAGATGCCGCTGGAGACACCGCCGATGCGGGTGAAATAGCCGTGGCGGATGCCTTGTGCCTGCGCTTTGTCCAGCAGCGGCGACCGAACGGGATCCGGTTTGGTCTGATTCAACATGCGGGCGTTGTTGTCCGTGTGGGCGGTTTCGTCAAGAAAAAGTCCGGGTGCAAAATGCAGCGGCGGGTGGCACCGTGCTCTTGCCGGACGGGAGATTGGGAGGGCCGGCAGTGAAAAGTCAATCCGCTGTGGCAAACGGCCGAACGGCCACGCCGCGCGGCAGCATGGCAAGCACCTTGAAAAGATCGCCCATGGCTTGCGGCCCGGCAAGGCGTTCGACGGCCTCAGTGATCTTGTCGCGAGCCGCCTGGTCGGCACCAGCGCCGAGCCGGCCGGCGCGTTCGAGAATGCCCATGCCGAGCAGAAAGTCGCCCTGCGTCGACAGATGGGCGTCGAGGCCATGCGCACGCACGATTGCGGCAAGGGCGGCGAAATCGACATGGGTGGTCAGGTCGGCCTCGCCGGGATTGGCCAGCACATCTTCGTGATTGTGGCTGCGCAAAGCCTGCAGCGTGTCGCCGATACCCGGCTGGAGATGCCCATAATCGAGGAACAGGCCGGCGCCGCCATGCCTGGATATGCGCTCGGCGATGGCGGCCATGAGTGCGGTGCGGGCAGGTGCCACTTCGACGATAGCGCCTTGCGGGGCGTCCGCGGCTTCGGCGGGTAACAGTGTCGGGTCAACCGAGCCGGCGCCGGCGAAGAAGCGCAGCTCGTTGGTGTCATCGAGGCCAACCATACGCTCGCGCCAGCCTGCGCCGGCGCGGATGAACTGGCGGACGGGCACGGCGTCGAACAATTCGTTGCCGATGATGAACAGCGGTTGTTGCGCCAAGGTCTCGATGGTTTCGTGCCAACGAACCGCGAAAGGTGTGACGCCAAGCGTCTGTTGCTGCACCTCTGTCAGGCGCGGGCTGGTCTCGATCATGGCGAAGGTGGCGCCGTTGGTCAGATCAGGATCAAGCCGCGACAGCGTGCGCAGCATGTCCTTCATCAGCGTGCCGCGACCGGGGCCGATCTCGGCGATGGTAACCGGCAGCGGCCGGCCGCTCGCTGCCCAAGCCTGGTAGAGCCACACGGCGACCAGTTCGCCGAACATCTGGCTGATCTCGGGCGCGGTGATGAAGTCGCCGGCCGCACCAAAGGGCTCGCGCGTCGTGTAGTAGCCGTCCTGCGGGTCGAACAGGCACAGCGCCATGTATTCGTTGACGGGAAGCGCCCCCAGTGCCTCGATCAGGTCGACGATGCGGGTTTTCAGCCGTGTCATGCCGGCTGTGGCTGTGCCACCGGCTTGGCGGTCAGCATCGCCCAGATACCGGCCAGCACCATCGGCGACGACAGGATCATGCCCATGGTCAGCCAGTTGGTGCCGAGAAGATAGCCGAGCTGCTGGTCGGGCTCGCGGAAGAACTCGACGAAGATGCGCGACAGGCCATAGCCGCAGATGAAGGCGCCGCCGACGAAGCGCGGCGTCTTCAGCTTGAGGCGCGAATGGGTGAGGAAGCGCAGCACGAGGAACAGCACGACGCCCTCGAGCAGCGCCTCGTAGAGCTGGCTCGGATGACGGGCAAACGGCCCGCCATTGGGGAATTCGAACGCCCAGGGCACGTCGGTTGGCCGGCCCCACAGCTCGGAATTGATGAAATTGGCGACGCGCACCAGGCCAAGGCCGACCGGCACGCCGGCCGCCACGACGTCAAACAGCGACCAGGTGCGGATGCCGCGCTTGATGGAGAACAGCGTCATGGCCAGGATGACGCCGAGCAGGCCGCCATGGAACGACATGCCGCCTTGCCAGACCGCGAAGATGTCGCGCGGGTGCGCGATGTAGCGCGGCAGGTCGTAAAACAGCACATAGCCGGTGCGGCCGCCCAGCACGACGCCGATGGCCGCCCAGACGATGAAATCGTCGAGGTCCTCCGGCTTCATCGGCAGGACGCCGTTCGGCCACAGCCTGGCATTGGCGGCAAGCCGCTTGGCATACCACCAGGCGAACAGGATGCCGACGATGTAGCCGACACCATACCAGTGCACGGCCAGCGGCCCGATCTGGATGAGGATCGGGTTGATGTTGGGGAAGGGCAATGAGGCCAGCGGCAGCAGGAAATATTCGTTCAACGGGGAACTCTCGGTTGCGATCGCGTTTGGGCGCGGACCATGCGGCAGGGTTTTGGCAGGGTCAAGGCAAGGTGGAACGCTCCCGACTTGATGCCGCAGCAGGCTTCAACGTTCTTGCATTCCGCGCGCAGCGCCACTACGTCATCTGAGCAAGCGCGAGGATTTGCCATGTCGACCGGACCGAACCGCATTCTCGATGAATTCGCCAAGCTGATGACCGATGCCGCCGGCGCCGCCCAGGGCGTGCGCCGTGAGGTGGAGACCGCCTTCAAGGGGCAGGCCGAACGCATTCTCAACACCATGGACGTGGTGCAGCGCGAAGAGTTCGAAGCGGCACGCGAGATGGCCGCCAAGGCCCGGGAAGAAAACACCCGCCTTGCCGAGCGTATCGAGGCGCTCGAGGCGAAGCTTGCGGAATTGACCGGGCAGGCCGCACCGGCGGCGGCGGCCAAGCCCCGCGCAAAAAAATAATCGTTAAACTTTTCCACATAGCCCGATCCTGAAAAGCGCTTTGCCGTGAATCGCTTAACGGCATTGCATGAATCTTTGTGACAGCGGCTTTCCACATGCGAATGACGCAGTGCGAAAAATTGGGCTGTTCACGCGACTCCCGATCAATAGACTGAATTTGTTGCATGATTCGGAGCAGGGTCATGCGGCCGGGCGGTGGGGTCCGGTCTGGGGTCTTTGTGTCGAGAAGTCCTGGCCGTCCGAGTTCTAGACAAGATTGTTCGTTGTGTGTGCCCTCCCGCGGAGCGTGTGGCGGCGCTCGTACAGAACGACAGGAAGCATTCCATGGAACTTCTCGAACTCGAATTCTCCCGCGAAATCCATCCGGTGGATGTTATCGAGCAGGTGGCCCACAACAACGACTGGTCCTTTGAGCGGGCCGGCGACGACGAGATTTCGATCTCGGTTGCCGGAAGCTGGACCGACTATCACGTCTCCTTCTCGTGGATGGAGGATTTCGAGGCCCTGCACTTGGCCTGTGCCTTCGACATCAAGGTGCCGGAGACCCGCGCGCTGGAAGTGATGCGGCTCTTGTCGCTGATTAACGAGCAGATGCTGTTCGGTCATTTCGACCTCTGGGAGCAGGAGGGCGCGATCATGTTCCGCCAGTCGCTGCTTCTGGCCGGCGGGGTCGAGCCGTCGAGCCAGCAGGTTGAAGTCTTGCTGTCGTCGGCGCTGGAAGCCTGTGAATGCTATTTCCAGGCCTTCCAATTCGTCGTCTGGTCGGGAACCTCGGCCAAGGACGCACTGGCCGGCGTGCTGTTCGAGACCTACGGCAACGCCTGAGCCAAAGACCAAGATGAGTTCGAGCAGCGAGCGCAAGCCCGAGATCAGTTTTGCCGATTTCGATCGTGTCGACATCCGCGCCGGCACGATCGTCGAAGCTGAACCGTTTCCGCAGGCGCGCAAGCCCGCATTCAAGCTGAAGATCGATTTTGGCGCCGACATTGGCATCAAGAAATCGTCGGCGCAGATCACCAAATACTATGCGCCTGAAACGCTGATCGGCCGGCAAGTGTTCGCGGTGGTCAATTTCCCACCGCGCCAGATCGGCCCGTTCATGTCGGAAGTGCTGACGCTCGGCTTTCCCGACGAGGAGGGCGCCGTGGTGCTCGGCGCCATCGAGCGCAAGGTGCCGGACGGCGGCAGATTGTTTTAGGCCGCCAGCTTCCGCGTCGTTCCCAACGCCTCCTCGACCGTGTCGAGGAACATCTCCGCACAAGCCTTCCAGCTGTAGCGCATGGCGCGCTCTCGTGCCTGCGCGCGGTCGACATTGAGCGCGGCGAGTGAGGCCTCGCGCAGGTCGTTGGAGACCGCGCCGCCAAAGCCGTCGCCGACGATATCGATCGGTCCGGTCACCGGATAGGCGGCGACCGGCGTGCCGCTGGCCAGCGCCTCGATGATGACGTTGCCGAACGTGTCGGTGCGGCTCGGGAAGACGAAGACGTCGGCCGAGGCATAGATCTCGGCCAGTTCGTCATTGGGGCGATGGCCGAGGAAATGCGCCTGCGGGTACTTGGCCTTCAGCCTCGCAAGCTCGGGGCCTTCGCCGACGACCACCTTGCTGCCCGGCAGGTCGAGGTCGAGGAAGGCGGAGAGGTTCTTTTCGATGGCGACGCGGCCGACGCAGAGGAAGACCGGGCCGGGGAAGCCGAGGTCCTTCTTCTTGTCCGGGCGGAAATGGTCGGTGTCGACACCGCGCGTCCATGGCCGCAGCTTGGTGAAGCCGCGCGCCGAAAGGTCGTCGGCAAGCGACTGGGTGGCGACCAGCGTGCCCTGGCCGGAATTGTGGAAATCGCGCAGCCAGCGATAGGCCCAGCTTTCCGGCACGGGCAGGCGGGCGCTGAGATATTCGGGAAAGCGCGTGTGATAGCTGGTGGTGAACGGCCGGCCGGCATTGCGGCAATAGCGCCGCGCCATGATGCCGAGCGGACCCTCGGTGACGATGTGGATGTGGTCCGCCTTGCCGGCTTCGATCAGGCGCGCGACATGGCCGGGCGTGGTCAGCGCCAGCCTTATGTCGGGATAGGTCGGCAAGGGCAGGGTGCGAAAAATGTTGGGCGTCAGGAAATCCACCGCGACATCGAAGGATTTCAGCGTTTCGGTGAGCCGCTCCAGCGTGTGGACGACGCCGTTGACCTGCGGGCGCCAGGCGTCGGTGACCATCAGTATGCGCATGGCGGCCCTTTGCAGGAAAGGTCGACGGTTGCCTTGAGACGATGCCGGAACGGCGACCAGCCTGCTGCTCTCGCTTCGCTCCAGCGCACCCGGGCGGGCACGGGGTCGAAGTGAGGCGGCAAGGCCGAATCAATTGAGGTCGCGCGCTTCATGCGCGCTCTTGATCATGGTTTCATGACGGGCGGATGAAGCCCGTCCTCCGTCGACTAGGCTGGGACTTTGATGATAGCGCGAAGTCCGCCGAGCGGGCTGTCTTCAAGGGTGATGTCGCCGCCATGGCTGCGGGCGATGTCGCGGGCGATCGACAGGCCAAGGCCGGTGCCGCTGGCGTCGAGGTTGCGCGCCTCGTCGAGCCGCACGAAGGGCTTGAACACGTCTTCGCGTCTGTCGGGCGGAATGCCCGGACCATCGTCGTCGATGGTGACCAGAAGCGAGCCGCGGCCATGGGTGGCGTTGACCTCCACCGTCTTGGCATAGCGGAAGGCGTTGCCGATGACGTTGGACATCAGCCGGGCAAAGGCGTTCGGCCGCACATGCACATCGGGGTCGCCGGCAAGCGTCGTCGACAGCTTGCGCTTGCGCAGCCTGGCCTCCTCGTCGAGCTTCTGGAAATAGGCTTCGAGATCGAACCGTCCGGCGTCTTCCGAAGCCTCGCCGCGGGCAAAGGCGAGATAGCCTTCGAGCATCGACTGCATGTCGTCGATGTCCTGGTCGAGCGCCGCCTTGGTCTCGGCCTTGCCGCCGGAAAGCGCAAGCTGCAGCTTGAAGCGGGTGAGGATGGTTCGCAGGTCATGGCTGACGCCGGTCAGCATGGCGGTGCGTTGCTCGATCTGGCGCTCTATGCGCTCGCGCATCTGCATGAAGGCAAAGCCGGCGCGGCGGACCTCCTCGGCGCCGCGCGGCCGGAAATCGCGCGGCATCGGCCGGCCCTTGCCGAAGCTTTCGGCGGCTTCGGCAAGCGTCAGGATCGGCCGGATCTGGTTGCGCAGGAAGGGAATGGCGATCATCAGGAGCACCAGCGAGGTGCCGACCATCCAGATCAGGAAGATGTGGGTGTTCGAGGCATAGGCCTGGCTGCGGCGCACGAAGACGCGCAGCACCTTGTTCTCAAGCTGGACGCGCACCTCGACGATGTTGGAATTGCCGACGGTGTCGATCCAGAACGGGCGGTTGATCTGGCGGGTGATCTCGGATGACAGAACATCATCCAAAATCGAGAAGAAGGGCTTTGGGCCGGGCGCGGGCAGCGGGTCGGGCGGCAAGAGGTCGACCTTCAGCTGCATGCGGTCCTGGGCGATGCGGATGATGTTGGTGTAGTCGGCGTCGCGCGGATAGGTTTCGATCAGGTCGATGATGGCGGCGATGTCGCGCACGGTGGCCTGCGACAGGCGCTGCGTCACGGTTGCCCAATGTCGCTCCATGAAGACAAAGGCGACGACCGATTGCAGCAGGATCATCGGCGCGATGACGATGATCAGCGAGCGGGCATAGAGCCGCTTGGGCATGTAGAGCGAGACGAGACGCCAGAAGCGGTTCCAGGCGCGCGGCACCGCCTTCAGCGTCCGCGTGGCGCGTGCGCTCAAGCCGCCATTGCCCGGCTGTTCCAGTTCCGTGGTTGCCATTCGCTCTTTTCGCTTGCCCGCAGCCGTTCAGCCGGCCGCAGGCGGCATTCTATTCCACGCTGAGCCGATACCCAATACCGCGTACGGTCTGCAGCCAGACCGGATTGGACGGATCGCGCTCGATCTTGCGGCGCAGCCGGTTGATCTGGACGTCGATGGTGCGCTCGCCGACTTCCGAATCGTCGCCGACAAGCTCGTGGCGGGGTATCGTCTCGCCTGCCCGCGCGGCGAAGATCGCCAGGATCTCCTGCTCGCGGTCGGTCAGCTTCAGCGCCTCGCCGCCACGCTTCAATTCGCGCCTGGCGATCTGGAAGGTGTAGGGGCCGAAGACCAGCTGCTCGACCTTGGGCGTGGTCGCCGGGCCACCACGGCGCAGGATGTTGTTGATGCGCAGGATCAGCTCGCGCGGATCGAACGGTTTCGGCAGGTAGTCATCGGCGCCGGCCTCCAGCCCTGAGATGCGGCTGTCGGTCTCCGACAGCGCCGTCAGCATCAGGATCGGTACGTTCTTTTCGGCCCGCAGCGACTTGGTCAGGTCGACGCCCGTCTCGCCGGGCATCATGACGTCCAGCACCAGAAGGTCGAAGTCGAGACCGGCAAGCTTGCGCCTGGCTTCGCCGGCATTGCCGGCGACGGTCACGCGAAAGCCGTTTTCGGTCAGATACTGCTTGAGAAGATTGCGGATGCGGGTGTCGTCGTCGACCACAAGCAGATGTGGCGCGTCGTCGTCCGGTGCGGCCGCGTGATCGACCCGTTCAGTGCTCTCCATGGCTTTTCCCTGACATCTTTGCGGACCCAACGTCGATCTGCGCCCTCAGTTCCGGATTGACCATCGCTTCGAGGAACCGTTCCACCAAAGTCCGTTCGGTTATTCCGGAATCTCCCAATGCAGCATGGATGCGGCGCGACTGTGGCCGCGCCAGCGCCAGCGCCAGCGCACGGCCCTTGGCCGTCGGATAAAGCTCGCGCTGGCGGCGGTCGCGCGGACCTTGCAACTGCACGACATGGTCGGTGTCGATCAATTGCTTGAGCACGCGGGCCAGGCTCTGCTTGGTGATCTTCAGCACGTCGAGCAGTTCGGCAACCGTCAGGCCGGGCCTGCGGTTGACGAAATGCAGCACCCGGTGGTGGGCACGGCCGAAGCCGTAGTCAGCCAGGATCTGATCCGGATCGGAGGTGAAGTCACGATAGGCGAAGAACAGCAGCTCGATGATGGCGAAGTCGATGCCGTCCTCGTCTGATATCGCGGTCCTGATCGGTTTTCCGGCTGCGTGGCTTCGATCCGTCATCATTTCTCCGTGGGAAAGAGAAGATTATGTCAGTACTATTGACGTAATTTCCCTGCAATGGTAATTTTTGACAAGCTTTTGGGCGGATTGCGAACGAAAAGGCAAGGGAAGGCGGTTTTTCCGGAACTTCCTGAGTTTGCCAGAGCGCAATTATCCGCCTACGCTCCAGCATAAAAGCCGCTTTGGGCGGCCGACACGAAACACCAACGATACAACACTATGCGGGCTGCCGCCCGCGGGAGGTTACCATGGCATCCGTTCCCTTCGATCAACTGGATGGCTTCATCTGGATGAACGGCGAATTCGTCCAATGGGGCGACGCCAAGATCCATGTGCTGACCCATGGCCTGCATTACGCCAGCGCCGTCTTCGAGGGCGAGCGCGCCTATGGCGGCGAGATCTTCAAGCTCAACGAACACACCGAGCGCCTGCATGAATCGGCGCGCCTGCTCGGCTTCAAGATTCCCTATTCGGTGGCCGAGCTCAACGACGCCTCCACCACGCTTCTGAAGAAGCAGGGTTTCCAAGACGCCTATGTCCGGCCGATCGCCTGGCGCGGCAGCGAACAGATGGGCGTTTCGGCGCAGAACAACCGCATCAACTGCGCCATCGCCATCTGGCAATGGCCGAGCTATTTCGATCCTGCGCAGAAGCTGAAAGGCATCCGTCTCGATGTGGCGGAATGGCGCCGGCCCGACCCGCGCACCGCGCCTTCCAAGTCGAAGGCCGCAGGCCTCTACATGATCTGCACCATGTCCAAGCATGCCGCCGAGGCCAAGGGCTATGCCGACGCCATGATGCTCGACTGGCGTGGCCAGGTCGCCGAAGCGACCGGCGCCAACATCTTCTTCGTCAAGGACGGCAAGATCCACACGCCCAAGCCCGATTGCTTCCTCGACGGCATCACCCGCCGCACGGTCATTGGGCTTGCCAAGGATCGCGGCCTGGAGGTGATCGAACGCGCCATCCTGCCGGAAGAACTCGAAGGCTTCGAGCAATGCTTCCTGACCGGGACAGCAGCGGAAGTAACGCCGGTTTCGGAGATCGGACCTTACCGATTCGAGGTCGGCGAAATCGCCAAGAACCTTATGAATGACTATTCTGCCGCCGTTCAACCCAAGCACGCGATCGCCGCAGAATAACGAAAGTCACAGCTTTTCGAGCAAGCAGGGGCGGTTTTCGGGCCGCCCCTTTTATTTCAGCGTTTCTGCATTTGACTTTCGTCCAATTCGGCGTCTCATGATGGTGTCGGCCCGGGAGGCTGGCAGCTATGGAGGGACTAATCATATGGACATGAACACGCTTCTTCCGATCATCATACAGGTGATTACTGGCGTCATCGGTGGTCAGGCGATCGGTGCGGCGCTCAAGACGGCGGCGATGGGTCAGCTTCCCAAAATCCTGGGCGGAGCCATTGGCGGCGTCGGCGGTGCGGCGATCCTCGGCAGCCTGCTGGGCGGCGGCGCGGTCGATCCGGCGGCTGCGGCAGCAGCAACGAGCGGTCTCGGCAGCGCGCTGAACCTCAACAACATCGTCGGCGGCGCCGGCGGCGGCGCGATCCTGACCGGCATTCTCGGCGCGGTCATGGGCGCCATGAAGAAGTAAGCGGCCATTCGGTCTTTTCAAATGGGCGGCTTTGGCCGCCCATTTCCGTTTCAGGGCTACTGACTGTTCGTCTTTCGAGGGGTGGACGCCCTTCACCCGCGTCTCTACATCACGGCTGAGATAGCGAAAGGACGATCATGGGTCAGCTCAATGCCGGCATCGTGCCGGTCACACCGTTTCAGCAGAATTGCACCATCCTGTTCGACATGGACGACAAGCACGGTGTCGTCGTCGATCCGGGCGGCGACATCGACAAGGTGCTGGCGGCGCTGAAGGACAATGCGATATCAGCCGGGGCGATCTGGATAACGCATGGCCATATCGACCATGCCGGCGGCGCCATGGAGCTGAAGGAGGCGCTCGGCGTCGAGATCATCGGCCCGCATGAGGCGGACAAATCGCTGCTCGACAATCTGGAAAACCAGGGCAGGCGTTACGGCATCGCCGGCGCGCGCAACTGCGTGCCCGACCGGTTCCTGACCGAAGGCGAGACCGTGTCGTTCGGCGGCCATGTGTTCGAGGTGTTGCATTGCCCCGGCCATGCGCCCGGCCACGTCGTCTACTACAACCGCGCGGCCAAGTTCGCCCATGTCGGCGACGTGCTGTTTCGCGGCTCGGTCGGCCGCACCGACCTGCCGGGCGGCGACCATGCGGCGCTGATCGCCTCGATCAAGGACAAGCTGCTGCCGCTCGGCGACGACATCGGCTTCATCTGCGGCCACGGTCCCGGCGGACGTTTTGGCGAGGAGCGGCGGACCAATCCGTTCCTGGTGTAGGCTGTGCTGATGTTCAGCCGGCCTGCGAATATCGGGCGGCTTCAAAGGCGATCCTGAAAACAAAAAAAACGCTGGCCTTGCGGTCAGCGCTTTTGTTTGGGGCAGGGAAGCCCTTGGTCTTAGTTGGCAGTGCAGAAATGCTGTTCGCCGTCATTGCCGGTGAACGTGCCGGTGCGGGAATTGAAGCTGCGGTAGCGGTCCGAGCAGTATTCGTACCAGTCACGCGTCCACGGCTCGGCATAACGATCGGCGTAGACAACCCTCGGCTCCGCATAGTAGCGGCGGACCGGGGCCGGGCGCACCACGACGTCACGATCGTAGTAACCGTCATCGTAGTAGCGGTCAGCGTAGGGCGGCGGCCGGTCATTGGCCAACGCACCACCGATCAGCGCGCCGGCCGCGAGGCCGAGGACGCCGGCGGCGATCGCATCGCCATTGCCGTGATGGCCGTGACGGCGCCAGTCGCGCGCATTGGCCGCGGGCAAGGTCGCGAGCGTGGTGGCGGCCACGGCAGCGGCCAGGACGGCGGTCTTGAAAATTCGGTTCATGTCGGTCTCCTTCGTGCCGGCCCGTGCAGTTTCGGGGATGCGGTCCGGCTTTACCAAAGACTAATATGCGACCGTGGCTGAACGGGGGCTGAACGGATTTCGACGTGTTTATTCAAAACAGACGTCAAAAATCACACGCTCTCAAGGGGCGAAACGGCCCGCCGCAGCCGGTCTGAAGCCGGCTCAGCCGACCGACAGGTTGACGGCTTTCGGACCCTTGCCACGCTTGTCCGGCTCGGTGTCGAATGACACTTTCTGGCCATCCTCGAGACCGGGAAGACCTGACGCCTGCACGGCCGAAATATGGACGAAAACATCCTTCGCGCCATCATCGGGCGTGATGAAGCCGAAGCCCTTGGCATGGTTGAAGAATTTGACGGTGCCGGTCTGCGGCATGGGAAGCTCCTTTGTCCCATAAACTCCAGTCTCGGGCCGGCAAATGCCCGAGTGGAAATTTGTCCTTTATTTTAGCGTCATCGGCAAGAGAAAGTTTTGCGGGCACCTGAAGCGCGTTGCGACTCGCTTTAAGTCCTTGTTTTCATGCATATCGTTCGCCCAAAACGGGGACCACTTTCGGGCGACATGCATTGGTCTGCTTTTTCGGTACGAAAAAGGCGCGACGAAGATCGCCGCGCCTTTCAAAAATTCAGATCCCTCTCCAAGCCAGGTTCAGGCATTGGAGCCTCCGTCGCGCGTCCGAGAGACGTGCGGCGTGCCGATGGCTCAGGCAGCGCGGAGGTTGACGGCCTTGGGGCCCTTGCCCATGCGGTCCGGCTCGACGTCGAAGGTGACCTTCTGGCCGTCGACGAGCGTGCGCAGGCCCGAAGCCTCGATCGCGGAAATATGGACGAACACGTCCTTGGCGCCACCATCGGGCGTGATGAAACCGAAGCCTTTGGTCGCGTTGAAGAATTTAACGGTGCCGGTCTGGGCCATTGGGGAAACTCCTTCACCCGTTCAGTCTTTGGTGGTCCTGCCCGCCGCCTGGCGCAAAGGGCAGTTCCCGGTGGTTGCTTCGGCAGTCATGCATTGGCGCATGGTCAAACCCCCCGCCGAAAACGGGGCCGTCAGAGATTCACAGTATCGGGGAAAGGTCGTCCAAAACGTTCCGCTCTCCGGGTCGCAAATGCCCGAACACGGAATTTATCGCACGGAAACGTGATGGTTGCAAGATAGCGCCGCGGGCCGCCGCATTGGCGCATCCCGACGCATGGATCGACTGACCTGAGCATCGATCGGCCCGGCATAGGCTTGCTTACCGGCCGGGTCATCGGCCAGAGCCGGGCCACGAATAGGCCAGATGTCGAGGTGGCCGAGGAGGCTGACGCCGACCATGGCCCCAGGCGCCGTTTCCGGCTGAAAAGGGCTGCAAACGGGGGTTGCAATTGGCAAGGGAATGGCGAGGATCGGCAATCGGGGACGCGATCGTGGGAGATCATCATGAAATTTCTGGCGGCAATCTTTTCGCGACAGGGTTTTGCCATCCTGTTGCTGTCGGCAATTCTTGCCGCCTGCACCGTCGTGGTCGATGAGGGACCAGGGCCGCGCCCGCGTCCGCCACGGCCCGAACCGCAATATTGCAGCAAGCAGTACGAGCCGGTCTGTGCCCGGCGCGGCGGCGACCGCCAGACCTTCGCCAATGCCTGCCTTGCCGACCGGGCCGGCTATCGCATCGTGCGCGACGGTCCGTGCCGCGACGGCGGCGGTGGCGGTGGCGGCGAAGAGCAGACGTTCTGCACACGCGAATATGCGCCGGTGTGCGCTCGTCGGCACGGCGAGATGCGTACCTTCCCCAATTCCTGCGAAGCCCGCGCCGCGGACTATCGCGTCGTTGACGACGGGCCGTGCTGAGAAGGCTGGGTTGCTTGCCTTCTCCCACACGAAGGTAGAAGGCAAGTGCCACCTGCAGACTTCATCAGACAGTGTTCTGTTTGCCTTTAAGCCGGCAGTTTCACCTGGCGACAGTAGGCGATGAACTCGGACGCAGGCATGGGTCTGGCGAACAGCCAGCCCTGGCCGTAGTCGACGTCGCGCTCCACGAGGTAATCCGCCTGTGCCTGGGTCTCAACGCCTTCGGCAACGATCTTCAGCTTCAGCGTCTTGGCCATGTCGATGATGTGCGGGGTGACGGAACTGGTGGCGGAATTCGTGCTGATGGTGTCGATGAACGATTTGTCGATCTTGAGCGCATCGAGCGGCAGCCCTTCGAGATAGGACAGGCTGGAATAGCCGGTGCCGAAGTCGTCGATTGCCACTGCGTGGCCAAGTTCGCGGGCGCGAACGAGCGTCGAACGCGCCGAGTTGATATCGACAAACCCGCGCTCCGTCGCCTCGAGCCAGATCTGCCGGGGCTGGATCCCGGTGTGCTGCAACGCCTTTTCGAGAATGGGCAGGACCCGCGCCGTGGTGACATCGGTTGCGCTGAGATTGATGGCGATGTGAAGCGAGCGATCGGCGACCAGAAGCCTGTTCAGGTCGAACACAACCATCGCGATGACCTGATCGGTGATCGCCGTGATCAGGCCGCTCTCTTCCGCCAGCGGAATGAAAAGATCGGGCCGGACCAGGGAACCGTTCGGTCGCTTCCAGCGCACCAGCGCTTCCGCCCCGATGCAATTGCCGGTCCTGAGTTCGACGATCGGCTGGTAGTGAACGATGAATTCGTGCTTGCGCACGGCGATCTGCAATTCTCCGAGCGGTGAAAGCCGCCTTCGCGACAACCAGACCACCATGCCGATGATGAAGGCGGCCATGAAGGCGCCGAGCGGGAGCAGCAGCCGCTGCTGCCGGCGAACGCTGTCCAGGATCTGGCTTGTCGGTTCGGTGGCGACAGCGATCCAGCCCGTGCCGCGCGCGGTGGCAAACAGGAGATCGTCATCGATGCCTTCGCCGGGGCCGGCGATGATCTTCTCGATGCGGGCGGGATCCGGGCCGTTCAGCGCGCCAAGCAGGATGCCCGTTTGCGTCGTCAAAGCGAGCTGGACACCGGGATCGACGATGACGTCGACAAAGCGTACCGGATCGACAAGGACGTTGTGGTCCCTGTATTGCAGCGCCATCAGCGAATGGCCCTCGCTCATCACCGGCTGTATGCGGGTGGTGACGGCAATGCCGTCCCTAGTGGTGAAGTCCGGGGTGGATTGCGCAACGCGCCCTTCGGTCAGTCCCCAGGAAGAGCATTTGAGCAGACCGTTTTCGAAATAGCCCATCTCTTCGATCGGGCGTGTGTTGATGGTGAGTTGCCGCATGCGGGCTATGTGGTCCGCCGAACAGCGGATGCCGGTGAACTGGTCGATCTGCCGCAAGGCGGCGGTCGCATCGTTGAGCGAGATGTCGGCCCTGGCGATGGCGCGGCTGGCGAACAGTTGCAGCCGTTCGTGTTCCTTTTGGACGGCCTGGGTCCATGAAAGATGAAACATCGCCGCGATGGGCACGATGGCGCCCAGCATGGCCAACACCACCGCCGTCACGATGATGCGCGACCTGTCCATGCGCCTCCTGCCTTCGGATACGAGCGGCGATCGTTGGGCGGTCGCCCGCAATGTCTCGGGCCACCAATCGCGGCAGCGGCCCGGTTCAGGCGGATCTTAGGGCGTCGATCTTACACGAACTTTAATGGAGCCGTGCGGCAAGCACCGCTGCTCTAAACCGGATAGGCGCCGTCGGCCGGGCCGGCATAAAGCTCGCTGCCATTGTCGTCGCAAATGCGCAGGCGATCGGGGATTTGCGGCATGGCCAGCGTGTGGAACAGCGCGGTGGCGCCCTGCAGCGCGGCGCGCAGGTTCGGCGCTTCCAGCGACACCTTGTCGAGCGTGGCTTCGTCGGCGTCGCGCGACCGGTAGAACTCGATGACGAAGTTCAAGCGCGCCTCCGTGGCAGGGCATTGCGCGGGCCTTTTCAGTCAATTCGCCGCCTCACACATGGACGACGGAGAGGGCGCGCGAGGCGCGCCCTCCAATTTGTCAGCCCTTCGACTTCGGCTTCAGGCTGCTCTCGGCCTGCTTGACCGACGAGCCGAACGGGGAGGCGGGCTTGGCCACGACCTTGTCCTTCTTTGGCTTACGTGTCTCGCGGTTGCTTCGCTGTTGGCCCTTGGACATGGTGTGCTCCTGCTGCGTGTTGGCTTGGCGTGGGGTCTCAGACGGCCGGGTTGCTGGCAGCAACCGGGCTGTCGGTAACAACCGGGTCGTTGGCCGGTTCGAGATTGTCTTCGGTGGTGACCCGCTCATGGGTCTCCTGCTCGCTGCGGATGCGGTATTGCGGCGAGCCATCCTTGACCGGCAGCCTGCTCTTGATCTGGAACAGTTCGGCGGTCTTCTGGACGAGGCCGGTGCGGCTCTTCATGCGCACGGTCTGACCAATCGCAAACTGGTGCGCGGGCGTGTCGGTGCGCGGGCGCGCATTCTGCTGGAAACGGATCATGCTGCATTCTCCCTGTCGCGCCTCAGCGCTGTTTCGAGTTCGAGGTAATCGATGGCGACAAGCTGGCTGGTGGGCGGGTTTTTCACTGCCCTTGCCGGTAGATGGATGAAGGTGGCGACGCGGCGCCAGGCAAGCCGGGACATGCCCTCGATCACCTCTTCGTCGTGATCGATGTCGTAGTCGCCGGCCGGCAGCTGCCCTTCCAGTCCGCCGAGCACGAAAGGTGCCGCGAAATGCGCGATGGAGTGGGTGGTGCGGTCCGGCATTGTCTTACCTGTGCAAAGCAGCGGTCCTGAAAGCAAAAAAGCGGGGACAAGCCCCGCTTTCCTATTTCCGGCAGTCGCTGGAAATAAGCCGCTTTCGAGAGCTGCCAGTACATCCGTGGTCAGCGTTCATCGAATTCGGCCGGATCAGATCAATTGCAAATTGGCGGCCGACTCGCGGCCCTTGGTGTCACGCTCCAACTCGAACTGCAGCTTCTGGCCTTCGGCGAGGCCGGGGAAGCCGGCGCGCTCCAGCGCGCTGACATGGACGAAAACGTCCTTGCCGCCATCGGTCGGCTGAATGAAGCCGAAGCCTTTCTGGCCATTGTAGAACTTCACGGTTCCGGTGTTCATGTGGGTCTTTCGAAGAATGAGACATGGCCGCGGAGCGAATATGCCGCGCGCCCGGTATCGAAGATTTGGAATGAGATTGGCGGGTCGAGAACCTCTGACGCCGCGAGATGCCAATTCTGGCCCAAAGCGATCTCGTCTATATAGGCTGATAGGAATAATTGTTCAAGAAGATTCATGAAAAACTGGGACGACGGCAAAAAAATAGATCGCTGTAATTATTTGAAAAATCCTGATATGGCTCAGTGGCTTTCAAAAAATTGCTTAAACTTACGCTGGGCCGATTTTCCCGGCACTTGCATTTTATTTATTCCTGGAAGGAAAAAGCCATGATTTCCGTCAGAACCCCGAGAGGCATGACCGTAGCGATCAACCCGATCATCAAGCCAACCATCATGCACGCCATTGCCGCCGGCCCGACCGGCAAGCCGATGATCGCCAAGTCGGCACGGCTGACCATCAGAAGCGATGAGGCGGCAAGGCGAACGATCGCCGATACTGATGGCACCGTGAGGCGGGCCAGACAGGTCGCCGAGACCAACCGCCTGATCTGACCTTCGCCGCCGATGGCAAGGGCGAGATATCAAGCGAAGCCTTGAACCTGCCGCGCCGATGGCCTAAATCGCCACAGGCGGACAAAACACGGCAGGTTTCCCATCAACAGAGATCAGAGACGAGCGGCGGGTGCGGCAACCAGATCTGGCGCTGGAGGACAGCCACCGCTGGGGCTCGACCAGCGTGTGCAGCAGGCGCTGCAATTGCATCAGGCCGGGCGCCGGCAAGAGGCTGAGACGATCTACCGGCAGGTGTTGGCGCGTCAGCCCAAGCACGCGGCCGCTGCACATTTCCTGGGACTGCTGCTGCACCAGACCGGGCGTAGCGAAGAAGGACTGGATCTCATCGAACGGTCGGTGAGCATGCAGCCGACGAATCCCGATTTCCTCAACAATTTCGGCACGGTGATGCGCGACCTCGGCCGCCCCGCCGCGGCCATCGACTTCTTCCGCGGCGCGGTGGATCTGCGGCCGGACCAGCTCGCGGCGCGCGACAATCTCGGCTCGTCGCTGAAGCAGGTCGGCCAGTTCGAAGAGGCCGAAGAGATTTATCGCGGCACGGTTGCTCGCAACCCATTTCATGTGCGCGCCCGCATCGGGCTTGCTGAAACCCTGCAGGAAGCCGGGCGGCTGGACGAGGCGCTGGCTGCCTTCCGCGAAGCGCTGGCGATACGCCCCAAGGATGCCGACCTGCTGCACGGGCTCGGCGTCGGGTTGATGGAAAAGGGCAAGCTCGACGAGGCGGCAGATCTGTTCCGGCAGGCGTTGGCGATCAACCCCGCCATGGCCACAGCCTGGCTGATGCTGACGCAGGTCAAGCGCCAGCAGGAGCGTGACAGCGAACTGACCAGCATGGAGGCTCAGCATGCCAAGGCGCCGCAGAACAGCCTGTCGCGCATGCAGCTGTCCTTCGGCCTCGGCAAGGCCAATGACGATCTGAAGGATTATGGCCGGGCCTTCGACTATTTCGCCGAGGGCAATGCGATCCGCCGCAAGGGCATCGATTACGACCAGGCCAAGACGCGGGCCGAGTTCGAGGCGATGAAGGCAACCTTCGATGCCGGCTTCTTCGAGAAACACAAGCCCAGCTCAATCAGCGACGATACGCCGATCTTCGTCGTCGGCATGCCGCGTTCGGGCACGACGCTGGTCGAGCAGATCATTGCCAGCCATCCGCAGGTCTATGGCGCAGGCGAGCTCAGCATCTTGAAGAAGGCGGTCGGCAAGCAGTTCCCGGCGACCATGCCGGGTGGCTTCCCCCGGGGTGTATCGGATACGGGCGATTCGGATTTTGCCGAGGCAGGCCAAGCCTATCTCGACATGCTGCATGCCCGCTATCCGAACATGCGCCACGTCACCGACAAAATGCCGGGCAACTTCCTGCTTGTCGGCTTCATCCACATGCTGATGCCGAAGGCCAGGATCATCCACTGCACGCGCGATGCGGCAGCCACCTGCCTGTCGATCTACAAGGTGCATTTCCGCGGCGACAGCCACCGCTACGGCTACGACCTCGGCGAACTCGCCGACTTCCACAATCTCTATACCGACATCATGGCGCATTGGCACACGGTGCTGCCAGGCGTCGTGCATGATGTGCGCTACGAGGATTTCGTCGCCGACCAGGAAGGCCAGACGCGGGCG
This sequence comes from Mesorhizobium norvegicum, assembly GCF_004919685.1. Classification (GTDB taxonomy): domain Bacteria; phylum Pseudomonadota; class Alphaproteobacteria; order Rhizobiales; family Rhizobiaceae; genus Mesorhizobium; species Mesorhizobium norvegicum. The sequence goes on from NZ_SMYZ01000084.1 coordinate 66,820, forward strand.
CTGATCGCCCATCTCGGCCTGCCCTGGGACGACAAGGTGCTGTCGTTCCACGAGACCGACCGGCCGGTGCGCACCGCATCCGCCGCGCAGGTGCGCCAGCCGATGTATCAGGGTTCGGTCGATCTGTGGAAGCGCTATGGAGACCGGCTCAAGCCGCTGCTGGATAGGCTAGATTAGCCACGCTGGTTACAGATTGGCCGAAGCCCCCAAGCTTCGTCATCCACGGGCGGAGCAGCCGCGAAGCGGCGTCGCGGAGACCCGAGGATCCATTCCGTGACCTCGATCGAAGGATGCAACGGGGCAGAATTCGTCACCGTTGCAACGCCTTTGGGTCACGGCATGGATCCTATGGTCTGCGCCGCGTCGCTTCGCTCCCTGCTCCGCCATAGGATGACGAAGCGATGGGGGCTCAGCTACTCAAAGCTCCATGAACGGCTGGAAGCCGCCGAAGATCATTCGCTTCATATCGAAGGGCATGGGACCCCAATCGGGTGTCAAACGCGGGTCGGCCATCACCTTGGGCACCACCGTGTCGCGGCTCTGCCGGGATTCATAGACCACCCAGGCGAAGACGACGATCTCGTCGTCTTTTGCCAGAACGGCACGCGGAAACGAGGTCAACTCGCCATAGGGCACGTCGTCGCCGATACATTCGACATAGGCGAGCGCGCCGTGTTCCATCCATATAGGGCCTGTGAGGTTGGCCAGCCTCTTGTAGTCATCGAGCTTCGCCTTGGGCACCGCGAGTACAAAACCATCGACATAGGACATGTGGGTCTCCTCCTGGAAGTTCGCAGGGCCTCACCGACGCCAGCCGGTGAGGGACTTGGCCATTGGCGATAGATCAGGCTTTCTTCACCGGCGCGTTCATCGCCCACTCGACGCCGAACGGGTCGCGCATATTGCCCCACTGGTCGCCCCAGAACATCACCTGGAGTGGCACGGCGACTTCGCAGCCGGCATCGACGGCGCGCTTCCACCAGGCGTCGATTTCATCGGCGCCGAGATGGAGCTGCATTGTGTAGCCCTGCGGCTTGACGGCGGGCATCCCGTTTTCGGGATAGAAATCGGAGAGCATCAGCGTCGAGCCGTTGATGTGGAGATGGATGTGCATGGTGCGGCCCTGGTCATCGGGCGGATAGAAGAACACCTGCTCGGCGCCGAAGGCTTTTTTGTAGAATTCGGCGGCCTTGAAGGCGCCGTCCAGTTGCAGATAGGGGGTCAATCCACCGAGAACTTTCGCGGCCGGCTGAACGGGGGTCTGGTCGGTCATGTCTTGCTCCTCTTTGCGTTGGTCTGGGCGCTTGGTCTGGCCTTGCGAACCCTAGGACGAACGAAGCGGCGGCAATCCTACATGGCCGATGCGATTTTTTTGGCGTGAAACGAACTTGCGTCGGCGGCCCCCAATCAGAGCGCAATCCTCGCAGCCCGCAGGCTAGAAAAGGGGGCTGCTCCTTCAATCCCCGAGACGACAATGATCCTCTATTATCAGACCCACTCACCCTTCGCGCGCAAGGCGCTCGTTTTCGCCCACGAGGTCGGCATTGCCGATCAGCTCGAGGTCATTCATCACGAGACCAGTCCGACTTTGCGCAATGCTCGCGTCTACGCCGAAAATCCCCTCGGCAAAGTGCCGGTGCTGTTGCGGCCCGACGCGTCGCCGATCTTCGATTCCGATGTCATCTGCGCCTATCTCGACACGCTGCATGACGGCCGCAAGCTGCTGCCGCGGGACGGCGAGGCGCGCTGGCAGGCGTTGCGGTTGCAGGCGGTCGCCCAAGGCCTGGCGCAGACGGGCATAGCGTTGCGCTGGGAGACAGAAAGGAGACCCGAACAGCTGCGTTATAGTGTTCTCGCCGACGGATACCGGGAGAAGATCGAGGCGAGCTACGACTGGATCGAAAGCACGCTGGACGACGAGGCGCCACTCCATGTCGGCCATATAGCCTTGGCCACCACGCTGTCCTGGATGGCGTTCCGTCAGCTTCCGCCTTTTCGCTCACGGGCGCGGCTGACGCGCTGGTTCGAGGCTTTCGAAAAACGCGTATCGATGCAGGCGACACCGCTTTCGGGCGATACGCATGACTGACTGGCGGTCGCCAGGTGGCGGCCGGCATCGATGGCATAGCTTCCCTTCTGCATAGGTCAGGGAGCCCGGCAGATCCGGGGGCCATTTTGCGCGTCGGTCACGATTTCCGGCCAGCCGATGTACTTGCGCAATTCGATCGGCAGCGAAAGCAGAGCGCGCTCGCGGCGATGGCGGGCGCGAGCTTGCATGTAACGGGTGGTGATGCGGCCTATGGATGACAGGGTGAACATGATGCTTTGTCCTCGGTTGAAGCCGGCATCATTGTGTCGGCATCCCAAGGACGTGGCAGATTCAGGCGATCCGACAGATCACTGAAAATTTTGTCGCAGACACTACAGGCGGCTCGATGCGAACTGCTGTGGAGCAGCTTGTATCAAGCAGCAGTTTCTAATCGCTCGATCGTTTCAAGGTCGGCTTTCTTGGCCTCTCCCTCCACGGCAAGGTCGTAGCTCGCCTGCATGTTCATCCAGAACTGCGGCGTGGTTCCGAAGAACTTCGCAAGGCGTAGCGCCGTGTCGGGCGTCACCGGTGTCGTCTCGCTGGCGAGGCGCTCGATGCGTGTGCGCGGCACATGCAGCTTTTTGGCCAGCGTATAAGGCTTCAGATTGAGCGGAACTAGATATTCCTCGCGAAGGATCTCACCTGGGTGGATCGGGGGGAAGATGCTGGCAGCCATCTTTTTTGTCCTTTGTGGGTGTGGGCTATGCCCTAATGGTAGCCGGTGATCTCTACATCCTCTGCTTGTCCATCTACCCACCGAAAGCAGACGCGGAATTGATCGTTGATGCGGATCGAATGCTGACCGGCACGGTTGCCTTTCAGCGGCTCAAGCCTGTTGCCGGGAGGTGTCTTCAGGTCTGACAACTCGGTCGCGTTGTCGATCATGAACAGTTTCCGCTGGGCTGATCGGACAAGGTTCGACGGGAAACCCTTTGGAGCCTTGCCGTTCGAAACTGCCTCGCTGGTCTTGTCCTTGTACGAACGTATCATCAGCTGTATCCAGTTTGCGTACCATAGCATGATACGTTTCGGGAGTCAACGAGACGTCTCATGAAATGATACGAAACTCCGACCTACCGACGGCAGGCCGGAATTCTGTCTCGCCGCTCAACCGGTGCCTTCAGCCACCTCGCGGAAAAAGTCCTCCGGATCCTCGACTTCGGTCAGCTTCCGCCTCTCGATCAGCCAGAAGCGGTTGCCGATGGCGCGGATGAAGGAGCGGTCGTGCGAGGCGAGCACGCAGCTTGCCTGATGCGCCAGCACTTCGGCTTCCAGCGCTTCCTGGCCGTCGATGTCGAGATGGTTGGTCGGCTCGTCGAGCAGATAGAAGTTGGGATTGGCGAGCCTCAGCGCCAGCATCATCAGCCGCGCCTTCTGGCCGCCGGACAGCACGCCGATCTTTTTCTCTTGCATCTCGATGACCACACCGGCGCCGGCGAGCAGCGAGCGGGCGCGCTGCTCGCCGACATCGTAGCGGCGCGAGACCATCGCCAGCGGCGTGTCGTCGCCACTGATGCCCGACAGCGCCTGGTCGCTGTAGCCGAGCACCGTCGACGGCGTCACCTTCACATTCTGCACCGTGTCCGGTTCGATGATGGCATTGCGGATCAAAGTGACGAAGCGCGACTTGCCGACGCCGTTGCGGCCGAGCAGGACGATGCGGTCGCCCTGGCAGATGTGGCGCTTGCCGGTCCTGAACAGCAGCGTGCCGTCGGGCGTTTCGATAGCCGCGTCGTCGAGCGTGATCAGCACCTTGGCGTGGGTGCCGCGATTGGCCAGTCTTATGGCACCCGCCGACTTTTCGCGGTGCGCCGGAGCTGCCGCCTCTTCCAGTCTTTCCGCGCGCTGGTTGAGCTGCTTGGTCTTGACCGTCAGCAGATCGCTGCCCGAATTGATGCCGATGTTGTTGAGTTTTGCCGCCTGCCGGCGCAATTGCTGCGCCACCTTCATGTCGCGCTGGAATTTGCGCTCGGTCGAGGCGTCGACGTCGTCGAGCGACTGCCTGGCGCGGGAGTAGGGCAGGGCAAACACCGGCGACTGCTCCGGGCGCAGGAACAGCGTCCGGTTGGTGGTGGCGTCGAGGAAGGCGCGGTCGTGGCTGGCGATGACGACGGGCACCTCGCGCGGCAGCGTGTTCAGCCAGGTCTCCAACTGGCTGATGCGGGCAAGGTCGAGATGGTTGGTCGGCTCGTCGAGCAGCAGCACGTCCGGATCGGTGACCCAGACGCGGGCGATCAGCGCCAGCCTCTGCCAGCCGCCGCTCAGCGCCTGCATTGGCCGCTCGCGCATCGGCTCCGGCACATCGAGCGAATCGAGAACCACGTCGACACGCCACCGCTCGCTGTCGGCCTGCTCGGCCGGCAAGGCATCCGCCACCACCTGGTGGAACGTACGGCTGAGAAGCGCCGGGGCAACGGACTGCTCGACATGGCCGACGCGCAGGCCGCGCGTGCGGGTGACGTCACCGGAGGTCGGCTCCATCTCGCCGGTCAGGCATTTGAGCAAGGTCGACTTGCCGCGGCCATTGGCGGCAACGATGCCGAGCCGGTCGCCGGTGCCGATGTTGAGGTCGAGATTGGAGAACAGCGGCGCACTCATGGTGACGCCGAGGGATTTGAGGCTGATCAGGGCCATTTTGATTTCTCTGGTCTGTCCGGAGGAAAAGTCCGGTTCAATGCACTTTGACGGTGCGCAGGCTGGCCATCAGGCTCGGCGTTGCGGCACCACGAAGGGCAGACCAAAAAATCGAAGCGGGAAAACCCCGGACCGTCCCTGGTCAGCCCTGCAAGCAAGCTCGCAGGGCAGAAATCGGGCCACGCTGACGATGGTGACGATGAAACGTAAACACGTGAGCCCTCCTTTCAAGACGTTCGAGTATGCGGAGCGATTACACCAAAGGCGGGGTGGGTGGCAAGGGAGTACCTATTGCACGATATCTTAGCCTTGGCACACCACCGCAATGAACGTAAAGCGATAATGGATTTGATCCGCTCCAATGGTTCAGAGGTATCCGCAAACAGAACTTTAGGGATATCGCTTCTTGCATATCTTCCCTTTGACACTCTTGCTTCCTCTCTCCAAGCTGGGTGGGGTCTAGGGAGGCATACAACGTGGTCATGATGCGGATCCTTTTTGTTGCGGCAGCATTGCTGGCTTCGCAATTCGCCAACGCCGCAGAGGAGTTGCCTTTTCCGGATTTGAACACGGAAGGCTATTGCACGGCTTCAGTGTCGAGAATGCTCGACAAGACGGAGCAGCAGGTCGAGAAAGACAAGTGCCTCGCGTTTGAAAAAACAAGGAGGGCCACAATTCGACCCTACTGGTATCTTGTTGAACGACGCGAAAGCGATCGATTGAAGAAGTATATAGCAGAGGTGCAGTATCAAACGTATGGTACGGTTAGCTCTTTCGTCGCATCCGCCTTAGGGAAGGCTTGCCTCGACGGTCGCGTATTTTGCAGCCCCGGTGAGCCAACTGTGGATGCTGCTTTTTCAGCCCTCAAAAGTGACTATTATTGTTTTTTGAAAAATCCAGATGTGAAATCGGAGAGCCTTCGCAATTGTTTTGAAGAGGAAGAAACAAGAAAGTTGCAATTGGCCAAGTACTGGGCAAAGTTGCCAAAAGGAAAAACAGATTGGTGCATTGGCAACGCTTTCGGTCGGAAATTCCCTCCCTTCCAAGTGTTGTCCAACTGCGTCGCCGACGACATCGGGACCCAATGCTTCGAGCAGACGCGTCAATGTCGGCCTGGTTAGGGTGACGTCGGAGGCTATGCCCCTCGGCCTACCGACCCGGCCGCCCCGTCTTTCCTGGCCGGCGCTTTTCGCGGCGGGCGTCGGCGGGGTCTTCGTAGGAACCAATGCCGGTGCGCTGGCGGACAATTGGCTTGGCGGAATCGTCGCGTTCCTTCGCGCCCCCCTCTGCCCTGCCGGGCATCTCCCCCACTTGGGGGGAGATTGGCTGGGGCTTTGCCGGCACTTTTCCTTCTACGGGCTTCTCAGTCCGACGTACGGTCATTTCATCAAGCGAATTCTTCTTGAACAGCGGCTTGGTGGCGTCGCCGGGAATGCCGAAGTCGGAGCCGTGCGCCTCTTCGGCCGACTGTTTCTTGAACAGCGAGCGCGACACCGCGCCGGCCGGCGTCGGCATGTCGGTGCCCGGCCCCATGGCGTCGAGCGAGGGTTTGGCGAACAGCGGCTTCTTCACCGGCACGGCGCCATCGGCGCCCATCTCGTCAAGCGCCGGCTTGCGGAAGAGGTTGGGCCGGGCTGCCTCTTCGGCGGCACGTGCCTCGTCGAGCTTGCGGAAACGCTCCTGTTCCTCTGATGTACGATGTTTGGCCACGCCCTTGTTGTGCTTGCCCTTTTCACGGCCCGAGACCGGGCTTTCCATGTCGGCGTATTTGGCCAGCGGATCTTCGGAGATGGACAGTTCCATCTCGCGCAGCCGCTTGATCTCGTCGCGGATGCGGGCTGCCTTCTCGAAATCGAGATTGGCGGCGGCGTCGCGCATCTGCTTGTCCATGGCGTCGAGATGGGCCTTCAGATTGTTGCCCATCATGGCGCCGGCGCTGTCGGTGAACTGCGAGATGTCGGCGCGGACATGGTCCTTCTCGTAGACCGAATCCAGAATGTCGGAGATGCGCGACTTGACCGATTCCGGGGTGATGCCGTTGGCCTCGTTCCACTCCACCTGCTTTTCGCGGCGGCGGTTGGTCTCGGCCATCGCCCGCTCCATTGAGCCTGTGACCTGGTCGGCATAGAGGATGACCTTGCCGTCGACGTTTCGGGCGGCGCGGCCGATGGTTTGGATCAGCGAGGTTTCCGAGCGCAGAAAGCCTTCCTTGTCGGCATCGAGAATGGCGACGAAGCCGCATTCGGGAATGTCGAGGCCTTCGCGCAGCAGGTTGATGCCGACCAGCACGTCGAAGGCGCCGAGCCGCAAATCGCGCAGGATCTCGATGCGCTCCAGCGTGTCGATGTCGGAGTGCATGTAGCGGACGCGGATGCCTTGCTCGTGCAGATACTCGGTCAGGTCCTCGGCCATGCGCTTGGTCAGCACGGTGACCAGCGTGCGGTAGCCGGCCTTGGTGGTGTCGCGGATCTCGCCGACGACATCGTCGACCTGGTTCTTGGCCGGGCGCACTTCGACCGGCGGGTCGATCAGCCCGGTCGGGCGGATGACCTGCTCGGCGAAGACGCCGCCGGCCTGTTCCATTTCCCAGCCACCCGGCGTCGCCGAGACGGCAACGGAGAGCGGGCGCATGGCGTCCCATTCCTCGAAGCGCAGCGGCCTGTTGTCCATGCAGGACGGCAGCCGGAAGCCGTATTCGGCCAGTGTCGCCTTACGGCGAAAGTCGCCTCGATACATGCCGCCGATCTGCGGCACGGTGACGTGGCTTTCGTCGATGAAGACCAGTGCATTGTCGGGAATGTACTCGAACAGTGTCGGCGGCGGATCGCCCGGCTGACGGCCGGTGAGATAGCGCGAATAGTTCTCGATGCCGGCGCAGGAGCCGGTGGCCTCCAGCATCTCGAGGTCGAAACGGGTGCGTTGCTCCAGCCGCTGCGCCTCCAGCAGGCGGCCGGCCCGTTCCAGTTCCACCAGCCGGTGCTTGAGCTCTTCCTTGATCGACTTGATCGCCTGGTTGAGGGTCGGACGCGGCGTCACATAGTGCGAATTGGCGTAGATCTTGACGCTTTTCAGCTCGCCGGTCTTCTGGCCGGTCAGCGGATCGAACTCGGTGATCTGCTCGATTTCGTCGCCAAACATCGAGATGCGCCAGGCGCGATCTTCCAAGTGGGCCGGGAAGATCTCGATCGTGTCGCCGCGCACGCGAAACGATCCGCGGACGAAGTTGATGTCCTGGCGCTTGTACTGCTGGGCGACGAGATCGGCGAGCAAAGCGCGCTGGTCGAGCCGGTCGCCGATCTGCATCTGGAAGGTCATCGCCGTATAGGTCTCGACCGAGCCGATACCGTAGATGCAGGACACCGAGGCGACGATGATGACGTCGTCGCGCTCGAGCAGCGAACGCGTCGCCGAATGGCGCATGCGGTCGATCTGCTCGTTGATCGAGGATTCCTTCTCGATGAAGGTGTCGGTGCGCGGGACGTAGGCTTCCGGCTGGTAATAGTCGTAATAGGAGACGAAATACTCGACGGCGTTTTCCGGGAAGAATTTCTTGAACTCGGAATAGAGCTGTGCCGCCAGCGTCTTGTTCGGCGCCAGGATCAAAGCAGGGCGCTGCGTCTCCTCGATCACCTTGGCCATGGTGAAGGTTTTTCCGGAGCCGGTGACGCCGAGCAGCACTTGGGTGCGGTCGTTGTTGTCGACGCCTTCGACCAGATCCTTGATCGCCGTCGGCTGGTCGCCGGCCGGCTCGAAGTCCGACACCATCTTGATGGTAATGCCGCCTTCGGATTTTTCGGGGCGGGCAGGGCGGTGCGGCGTCCACAGCACACCGTCCTTGTGCAGCGGATTGCCGGATTCAATCAGCGCCGACAAAGCGGCCACCGTCGCGGTGACGCTGCCCGAGGCCATGGTCTCGGCGTCTTCCAGCGAGATGTCGAGGCCGGCGACCGGATTGAGGCCGGCTGCCGTACGCTCCCTGGCCGTTGCCGCGCCACCCATCGAGGTGCCACGCGAGCTGCGCCCCGGCGAGCTTGAGCGCTCGGGTATCTTTTTCGACGGCTTCGGCGATTTGCTGGCGTCGCCCTTGCCGGCAAGGCGCCCTTCTTTTTCGGCTTCCTGCTCGATCTGCTCGGCCCAGTCCGCGATCGAACCGGTCAGCGGTGTGCCCGAGAGCTCTGGCTGCGGCATCTCGGCGAAGCCGCCTCTGTGCAGCGGCTCCGAGGCGTCGAGGAAATCGGTCAGCGGACTGCGCCGCTTCGGCGCGGCGCGGTCGTCATTCGCCGTCGGCGGCGCTTTCTTATCGGGAGACTTGGCCATGTCCCGAATATGGGATTTCCTGGCCAAAATGGAAAGAGTGGGATGAGGTGAGGCGCCTCGCCGGATGCGGCTCCTGACAGAAGGCTGTCAGGAGGAGATGGTTGTTGCGTGCCTGCCCAGAAGGATCAGGCGCCGCGTGCGTTGTCCGCCGCCACGCGGGTCGGCGATCCGTTCAGGCGCGGCACCACCACGAGGCGTTTGATTTTGCCCTTCTTGAAGGCGGCGAGGAAGCGCGCATAGTCCTTGAAGGCGACGCAACCGCTCGACTGGGCGTAGCGGCCCCGAAGCAGGTAGGTATGGGCCAGCAGGCCGTCGCGATTGTATTTGTTGCGGCCATCGACCGGTGTCAGGCGCAAGGCCTCCACACCATGAAAGCGCGACTCGCGCAGCGACAGATTGTAGGTGTTGGGCGGTGTCGGTCCGCGGTTCTTCTGGTCGGCATAGCGCGGCTGGTCCGCCATGGCGCCGATGCCCGAATGCGCCTCGAGCCTTGAGCCGTCAGGCATGTAGACGGTCCCGGCGCTGATGTCGTAAACGGCGACGCCATTGCTGGCTCCGCTTCTGGACCCTGGCGAATTGAACAGGTTCCTGAATGCCTTGCCAAGGCCACCCGAAGGCGTGTCCGGCTTGGCATAGGCCAGCACGTCGCCGCCATCGGCCGGCCGGCCCTGACGCCCCGGCTTTGCCGGCTGGGCCTGTTGAACCGTCTCACGCGCCGGCTTCGGCTGCTGGATGGGCTTGGACTGCTGCTGCACGATTTTGGGCTGCTGCGGCGCGTCGAACTGCGGGCGGCGGGTCGGCAACGGCACGTCGTCGGTCAGCGCGTCCGGCAGCGAGGCTGCATCGCCGGGTTGGTCCTGCCGGGTTTCGACAGGCGACACCGCGACATCAGCCGACGATTCCTCGATCGGCAGCGGCGAGGCGAACGCCTCGTCGTCGACCGGCAGCGACTCCACGAGGGCAAGCGCCAGCTGCGAATTGTCCGGCGTCTCCGACTGGGCAAAGCCCCTCGGCGCTGGCGCTGTCTGGACGACGACGGATCCGGTATTCAGCCGAGCGAAGCGTTCCGCCGCCGGAGCCGGCATGTCATCCGACAGGCTGGCCATGACCTGGACGGACGGCACCAGCGACGCCTCGGTAATTTGCGGTGCGACACTGGAAATGACCGGAAGTGCGGGGGAAATGACCGGAAGTGCGGGTGTGTTGGCTGCCAGGGCAGGCTTGCCGGCACTCGCGAAGACAGCGGCGAGCTTCATCGGCGACAGCGACGCTTCCATGCGTTCGAAGCGTTCCTGCGATTTCGACTTTGCAACGGGGGGGACGGGCTTTGCCTGCGCCACAAGGCGCGCGGATTTCTCCGCCAGAGGGCTCAACTCAGCCAGTTTGAAGCAGCTGGCGCCGCATTGCACGGCATGGTCATGCAGCGCCTGAGCGCCGCCATGGGCATTGGCCAGCACGAAGGGCGCTTTCAAGAAATGCTGTTTCAGCGGATCGACAAGGGCGAGCGATCCCGACATCGACAGCGTCTGCGGCAGGCCACCCGAGGTCGCCGACAGCGAGGCGCCGACGGAGCTGAGGCCAGCCATGGTGCCGATCAGCCAAAGGCCGATGGCGGTGCTGGCGCAAGGCAATGCGACCCAGCGGAGGATCCGGCCAGTGTTGAAGGAGGAGGAACGCGGCGCATCGACGAAGTCGCCGCCTTCACGCTGTTCCCAGATTATTTTTTGTTTATTCGACAACGCCATGCAACCAATCTTGCTCCAATCGGTTTTCCCCGTACGTGGCCTTGTGAGCCGCGACGACCATTCTGTGAGTGATCCCAGGTGGTCCCCGACGCGTTTGCCGCGTCTGTCGTTGGTTGCCGATTGCTTCAAAATATGGACAAAGTTGGTTAATCAATCCCTCTCAAAACCAACGACGAGATGTGGATTTGGGCCAAATCAGGCTTCGTCCACGGCCAGGAAAGTGGTGTTGTCGCCCTTCCGACCCAGTTTTGCTGCCTGTTTTTGACGGCCGAGTCAAGCAAAACAGCCCTTGCTAATTTTTTTCGCAGTGCCCTGCAATGGTACCTGCAGCCCAGCGACTGCCGGCAGGAATTGCCTAAAAGGGCGCCTGGCACCCGCAAAAACTGTTGCTCGCCTGCCACAATTTCCCCGCCCGGACGGCCGCCTCTTGACGGCCATTGACTCGTTTTGGGAGGCGGTGCAATCCGGTCAAGTGCTGGGTTTTGGGGTGGCAAAGGCCACCTTTGGAGGCTTTTCCATGAAGCGTCGGGACTTCTTGGCGCTGTCGGCGGGTGCGGCGGCGTTTTCCATTCTTCCGGGCGCCGTCAGGGCTGCCCTGCCAGTGCCCTACGACCGGAACGCCGAGGTGCCGGTGAACGACAAGAAGGCGTTCATCGAGTGGATGGTGGCCAATCGCGGCGAGGATCCGAAGTTTTTGGCTGAGCGGTTCGATCGCTTCCAGATCATGGTCTACAACAAGGACGTGCTGGACGACCGCAACAAGCGCGCCTTCCTTTCCACACCGCGTGAAGAGTTCGTGCTGCCGCAGAATCTGGGGCGCGCCTATGATCACGCCTTCCTCGATATCGGCTATGGCGTGACCATTTCCGGTCCGCATCTGGTCGGGCGTATGACGACGGTCATCGACGTGCAGTTCGGCGAAGCCGTGCTCGAGATCGGCACCGGCTCGGGCTACCAGTCGGCCTATCTGGCCAATCTCACCGACAAGGTGCACACGATCGAGATCATCAACCCGCTGGCGCAGCGCACCCGCCGCACCTATGACGCGCTGATCGATCGCGGCTACAGCGTGTTCGGCTCGGTCACCAGCCGCAATGCCGACGGCTATTATGGCTGGGAAAGCGTCGGCCCGTTCGACAAGATCATCGTCACCTGCGGCATTGACCACATTCCGCCGTCGCTCCTGCAGCAGCTCAAGCCCAATGGCGTGATGGTCATTCCGGTCGGCCCGCCGGGCGCGCAGCATGTGCTCAAGGTGATCAAGCAGCAGCTTGCCGACGGTACGTTCAACATCGTCCGCTCGGACATCTACAATGGCAAGGTGGTGCCTTTCGTGCCCTTTACCAAGATGGAAGGCGACCAGATCGTCGGTACGCATAACAGCTGATTTGGCTATGCCGTGACGGCCTTTGTTTGTTGCAGGTTCTTATCGCAAAACCGCGGGATACTTTTGCGGAACCTGCTGAGCTGAACCACCCATCAAGGGGCCTCATGGCAGTCGTCGCATCGACCTCTCGACCAAGCATCGCCTCGCTGGAGGCGCCACGGCTCGCGCACTACCTTGCGGTCGGGTTGATCGCCGGCGCCATCATCGCGCTGCAGATATCGGTCATGCGGGTGTTCGCCGTCGGCAGCTGGTCGCATTTCGGCTCGCTGGTGGTCAGCCTCGCCATGCTCGGCTTCTCGCTGTCCAGCGTCGTCATCTTCGCCGGCAAGGACTGGTTCGACAAGCACTGGCAAGGGGCCGCCACATCAGCCCTGCTGCTGATCGGCCCGCTTGCCGTCGGCTCCAACCTCATCGCCCAGACGGTGCCGTTCAACGCCATCTTCCTGGTGTCGGACCCCGAGCAGAAATGGCGGCTGCTGGCCAATTTCCTGCTCTACCTCCTGCCGTTCCTGGCCGGTGCGTTCTTCCTCGGCATCGTCTTCCTGAAAAGCCGCACGGCGTTCGGCCGCGTCTATTTCGCCGACCTCACCGGCTCGGGGCTCGCAGGCCTCGTCGTTCTGGTGTCGATGTATCTGTTCGCGCCGGAAACCATCATCGTCGTGCCGCTGCTGTTGTGGGCCGCCGGTTCGCTGCTGTGGTTCTCCGCCTTCAGCGCCTGGAAGAGCGTTGTCGCCGGCGCGGCCGTGGCAGCCTTGTCGATCGCTGGCTATCTCATACTGCCCGGCCTGCTCGGCATACCCGACATCGCCGTTTCGCAGTACAAGGGCGTCGCCTATGCCCGCAACTTCCCGGATGGCAAGCGCATCTACCGCAGCGTCTCGCCGTTCGGCGATTTGCAGGTCTATGCCAGCTCGTACATGCATTTCGCGCCGGGTCTGAGCGACAATGCCGCCTTCGGCATGCCCGAGGTTCCGGCCAACACCTATGTCGGCATGTATCGCGACGGCGACGGGCCGGAAGGCATCATGCGCAATCTGGCGCCGGCCGAGCAGGTCTATTTCCGCTATCTGCCGATGCACTACCCGTATGTCATCAAGGCTAGACCCAAGACCTTCGTCGTGCAGTTCGGCGGCGGCATCTCCACGCAGGCCGCGCTCGATGCGGGCTCGACCTCGGTGACTGTCGCCGAAAGCAACCCGATGACCTTGCGGGCCTTCCGCGACCCCATCCTGAAGGACGTCACCGGCGACATCCTGGCCGAGCCGCGCCTCAAGGTGATCGACTATGACGGGCGTCTTTTCCTGGCCAACACGACAGAGCGCTACGACGTCATCGACCTCAGCCTTGCCGACAGCGTCGGCCTGTCCAATCCGGGCGGCTTCGCCATCTCGGAGAAGTATGCCTACACGCACGAGGCGATGCTGAGCTACATGCATGCGCTGGCCGATGGCGGCGTGCTGTCGGTGACCTTGTGGAACAAGGAAGAGCCGCCGAAATCGGTGCTGAAGCTTTACTCGACCATCGCCGAGGCGGCCCGAACGTTCGACAGCCAGGGTGCTGCCAACGACATCTTTGCCGTGTCGAGCTATCTGTCGACGACGACGGTGCTGTTCAAGCGCGGCGGTTTCACCGAGGCGGAAATCAAGACGCTGCGCGACTACACCAGGTCGATGTCGTGGGAGGAGGTCTACTATCCCGGCATGGCCTATGACGGCTCGACGGCGCAAAAGATCCTCGACGACTATCGCGCCTCGATCTTCGGCAGCGGCGAAGACGCGACGCTGACCCAGCCCGCCGCCGACGCGACGGCGCCGGCAAACCCCGACTGCGATCCCACTGCGCCCGCCGATCCGACGCTCGATACCTGCGCAGGTGCCGGCGGCGATGCCGGTCCGCAGGTGCTGCCGGCGACGGCGCTGGAGCGCATGGCCTGGCACGCGCTGCTGACCGGCGGCTGGGAGCGGCTCGCCAGCGACTATGTCTTCGACGCACATGCGCTGAGCAACGACCAGCCGTATTTCGCCGCCTATGTGAAGGTCGCAGACCTGCCACGGACGCTGGACAGGCTCGACCTGTTCCAGGACGACTGGGGCTATCTGCTGATCTGGGCGACGCTCGGCATCGCCTGCATCACGGCGGCGTCGCTGGTCCTGCTGCCGGTCCTTTTCGGTTGGCGCATCGTGTTTTCGCGTTCGCGCGGCAAGCTCGGCACCATCCTTTATTTCGCTTGCCTCGGCCTTGGCTACATCATGGTCGAGGTCGGGCTGATCAGCCGCTTCACCGTGGCGCTGGCCAATCCGACCGTATCAGCTTCGGTGCTGATCTCGTCGATGTTGGTGTTTTCCGGCCTCGGCAGCCTGTTTGCCGAGCGCATCTTCGACCGCGCCAGGACGCTGCTGCCGGTGGTGCTCCTGGCAATCTGCGTGCTGCTGCTGGCGTACGGCTTCACTCTGTCGCTGGTGCTCGACTGGATCGGCGCCTATCCCTATGCTGTCCGTCTGCTGCTCTGCTTCCTCCTGGTGTCGCCGCCGGCCTTCCTGATGGGCATGCCGATGGCCACCGCCATGACCTGGCTGGCGCGGCTGGGCAAGGAACATCTGTTCGTCTGGGCCTGGGGCATCAATGGCTGCTTCTCGGTCATCGGGTCTGCCGCAGTGCCGATCGTCGCCACCAGCTTCGGCCTCAGCGCCGTGCTGCAATGGGCGGCGATCGCCTATCTCGTCGCGATCCCGGCCTTCTTTGCGGTGCTGCTGCCGTCGAAGGCGCCGGCCGTTCGGCTGGTGACGGCCTGATGCCCGACCGGCGCGCCATCGTCACTGGCTTGCTGGCCACGGCGGCGTTTCCGATGGCGAGCCAGGGGGCGCGCTTGCGCAAGGCAATATCGACGATCGTGCCTTTCAAGACATCACCCTTTCCGTACCGGGGAAAGCTGCCAGACGGTTCCGGGCCGTTTCTCGACGTGACGGCCAACGGTCGGCGCGGCCACACCTCGCCGCGCGGCGGCATCTACTGGGAGGACGAGACCTATTCCGACCGCAGCACCTTGCTGGCGGTGCCTCGAGGCTTCGATCCCGCCAGGCCGGCGGTCATCGTGGTGTTCTTCCACGGCAATGGCGCGACCTTGCAGCGCGATGTGGTCGACCGTCAGCGGGTTGTCGCCCAGGTCGAGGCGTCCGGTCTCAACGCCGTGCTGGTGGCGCCGCAATTCGCCAGCAATGCGCAGGATTCCAGCGCCGGCAATTTCTGGACGCCGGGCTATTTTGCCAGGTTCATGACTGAAGCGGCACAAGGCCTGGCCAAACTGACGGGCGCCAAAGCGGCGAAATTCGACGCCATGCCGGTGGTGCTGGTCGCCTACAGCGGCGGCTACAACCCGGCCGCCTCCGTGCTCAGGAATGGCGACGTCAGCGGCCGCCTGCTTGGCGTCATCCTGCTCGACGCCGTGTTCGACGAGGCCGACATTTTCGCCGACTGGATCGCGCGCCACAGGAAGAGTTTTTTCGTCAGCGCCTACGGCCAGCCATCGGCCTCCGGCAATGCCGAGATTCGGCAGTTGCTGACAAGCCAGGGCATCGACGCCAGTTCGGATCCGCCGCGCCGCCTCGAAGCCGGCACCGTCGCCCTCCTCACCTCGGATGCCGCCCACGACAGCTTCGTCACCCGCGCCTTCCTCGGCAATCCATTGCAATGGCTACTCGGCCGCTTGCACGGATTCGCGCGCTAATCCTGGGAGGACTCACGCGGGCAGCGCGCCATCAATGCCGCTGTCGGCGATAGCAGCCAGTTCGGTGGCGACGGCGGCGGCGCGGCGTGCCTTCGCACCGTGTTCGGGCCAGACGAGGCGGCGCCTGATCGTCAATGCCGGCACGTCGCGAGCGATTTCGACGAGATGGCCGGGGTCGAGATGGCGCCGCAGCACCAGTTCGCTGGCCAGCAGGGCGCCCATGCCGGCAATCGCCGCCTGGGCGGCGACGATCGTCAGCCCGAAACGTGGACCCTGGTCGATGCCTTTTGGTTGCCGGCCGGCGGCAGCGAACCAGTCGCGCCATGAGGGATAGACGTCGTCGCCCATTGTCGGATCGATGTGCAGCAGCGGCATCCTGTCCAGCACTTCGGCTGCATCCGGCCTGACCTGGCCGCGAACCAGCGCTGGCGCGCAGGCCGGGATCACCCGTTCGGTGAACAGGTCGAGCGATGTGAGATCCAGTGCTGTGCCCTTGCGATAGCTGATGGCGAGGTCGACGCCTTCTTCCAGCATGGCGTCGAGCGTGACGGAGGCGACGATGCGGACTTCGAGCTTGCCCAGCGCCGCCCGCACTCTGTTGAGCCGGGGCGCCAGCCAGAGCGAAGCGAAGGATGGATCGGCTGAGATGGTGAAGGTTTCGGCCCGACGTTTAAAGCGCAGCCGCCGCATGCCGGAGGCCAGTGCATCGAAACCGCGATCGATATCGGGCAGGGCGGCCTCGGCGGCGCGGGTCAGCGCAATGCCGTTGCCTTCGCGCCGCACCAGCTTTACGCCGAGCCGCTCCTCCAACTGCCGGATCTGGTGGCCGATGGCGCCTGGCGTGACGCCCAATTCCTCGGCGGCGCGCGTCAGGCTGCCGGCTCTGGCAGCGGCCACCAGCGCCCGCAAACCGGATAATGGCAAATCCCTCAGCGTCGTCATGTTTTGAATTTACCTCAAATCATGACGAAAGGAACTCATTTGAAACATGGTTTTTCCACACGTAGCCTTGTCGAAGGAATTCAATCGCGGGGGGGACGCCAGGTGCTCGACACGCCAAACCATGCCAGCCGGCAAAGCCACGCCGCTTCACCAACGTCGATCCGTGCCATGCGGGCCGAGGGCGAGCACATCGCGGTTGAGCTGGCGGACGGCAGGACCGGAACGATCTCGACGCGCTGGCTGCGGCTGGCCTGCGAATGCGAGCAATGCGGCGACACTGCCTCCGGCAAGCGATGGCTGACGCCGGCCGATGTCGGCAAGGCAATCCATGCCGAGAGCTTCGATGTCTCCACGCCCGCTCAGGTCACCGTCATATGGCAGAATGGACATGTGTCGCACTACGATCCGGCCTTCCTCACGAACCATGTTGGCGGTTCAGGCCCGGTCCGGTTCCAGCCACAGCAGTGGAGCAACGACCTGTCCGCGCGGCTCGGTCGTTTCGCTTTCGATGCTGTGGTCGCGGACGACGAAGCGCTGTTTCAATCGCTGCGGGCGCTGCGCGATCACGGCATCGCCATGCTGACCGGGGCTCCGGCCGAGATCGAAGCAACGGCACGGGTCGCCGGCCGCTATGGGCCGATCCGCGAGACCAGCTACGGCAAGGTGTTCGACCTGATTTCGCGGCCGGATGCGCGTGTGGCGGGCGAGACGGCGCGGGCGCAGATCCCGCATACGGACGAGCCGTTCCGCTATGCGCCGCCGGGTTTCATCTTCTTTCACGCCATTCGCTCGGGTGGGGGCACCGGCGGCACCTCGCTGATGGTCGACGGCTTTCATGTCGCCGAACTGATGCGGACGCGTACTCCGGAGCTGTTCGATCGGTTGACGCGGCATGGAGTGACCTTCCACCGCGAACATGCCGACGAAGTGTTCTTCAGCGCCGAGGTGCATGTCATCAGCCTTGATGCCACCGGGGTTGTTACCGGCATCCGCTACAATGATCGCTGCCTGGCGCCGCAATGGGCGCCAGAAAACCAGATTGACGGGCTGATCGAGGCGCTGGCCGAACTGACGCGGCTGATCTGCGATCCGCAGAACCAGTTCCAGCACCAGCTGCAGCCGGGCGAAGTGCTGGTCTTCGACAACCAGCGCGTCCTGCACGGCCGCAGCGCCTTCGATCCGACGCTGGCGGTGCGCCACCTCAGAAGCTGCAACATCGACCGCGACGGCGTGCACAGCGCGTTTCGCACGCTGGCCCGCCGGTTTGCGCCGGAGGAGGCGGAGGCGGTGCTGTATCAGGGGGCGATTTCCTAGGGCTCACAGGACGGGGGTTCCTCGCCCCCGTATTGCGGGGGCGAGGAACCCAAGTTCTGATAGGCCGCTCAGTTAAACCAAAGCGCAAACGTCAGAAACCCGCTGCCGCCGAACTGGCGCTGGATCTGGTCGAAATCGTCGCTGGTCACGATCTCGCCGCTTTCGAGATAGGGCGCGATGGCCGGGCCGGTGATCGACAGCACCAGGTCGAAGTTTTTTGGTTCGTCGAAGAAACGCTTCATGTTGATGCCCAGGCCGGTGTTGCCGGTGATGCGGAAATGCGGCAGCAGCTTGCGGCCTTCCAGGAGATCCTCGGCCATGCTCAGGGCGGCGAGCCAGGCTTGCACCTGCTCCTCGCCGACTTCGAGGCCGGTGAGCAGGTTTTCGCCCTTCTGCTGCGGTCCGGGCAGCCATTCGCGGTCATTGTCGGTCTCGGCGCGGATCGCCTTCCAGTCCTCGCGCGACAGGCGGATCATTTCCAGCAGATGGCGGCGCGCCGCTTGCCTCCGCTCCGGTTCGACCACCGGCCAGTTGACGAGATGCACCATCGAGATGAAATCGGCGATGCGCCATTCCGACGAGAAGATGCTGCTGCCCATGTCGCCGGCCGGCGGCACGAGAATATCCTGCAACGGCAGCTTGGCGCGCGGGAACAGCATGTGGAACGAGCCGTCGAAGGTGCTCCTGAAATCATGTGCCAGCCAGAAATCAGCCTGCGCCATCAGGAACTCGGCATAGCCTTGTAGCCAGAAACCGTCGGCGCGGTCGAAGCGGAATGTCAGCGTGGGAGCGGCGTCGTCCGACGAGATGCCGCCGCGTGACAACGAGGCGATGATCGCCGCCATGCTTTCATCCGGCGCGATGGTGCCATCCTCGTTGAGGTCGATGCCGGTATGGGTGAGGTCGATGACCATGCCGATATCGGCGTTAGCCGGCACCGACGCAAACGTGGCAGCGGATTTTTCCAGCCGGTCGCGAAAGCCGACCAGGATGGCGCGGAACTGCTCATAGGTCAGCGGCTCGGGATTGGGGTTGTCCGGCACCGGCAGCCGCATCAGCGGCAGCATGAAGGATTGCGGGCTTTCGAAACCATGGCGGTGCAGGCCGCTGGCCAGGATCTCCAGTGCGGTGAAGAACTCGCCGGCGCCGGCGGCATAGGCTGATGCCGGGTCCTTTGGCGCTGCGGCCTCCAGCGTCGAGAGAGCGGTGTCGCGCGCGACCACGGTCTTCGCCTCGAACAGAGCGGTGGCCGCTTCGGGCATTGCCGCCGAGGCGGAAGACAGCGGCACAATCAGCATGAAAGCGGATGTCAGCAGGCCTGCCAGTCGTGTCATCTCTTCCCCCAATATTTGTCGCGCAGAGCAAATATACACCATTTGCAGCGTCGCGCTTCAACCCGCCCCGAGGACGGTCTACACAGGGCAAACAATTGGGCGCCGCGTGTCGAATTATCCATTTTCCTACAAGCTGTCCTGGCTGCCGCGTTTCGTGAAGCCGTCGCTCGTCGGCGACGCGCAAGACTTCGCGCCGATGGCGGGAACGCTGATGGATCCGCCGCCGAAGCAGACGGTGCGGCTTGCCTTCGTCGGCGACATTTCGGCGGTCGCCAACCGCAGCGCGCCGGACTGCGATCCGGCGATCAAGGCGTTGCTCGGCGCTGCCGATCTGGTGATCGGCAATTGCGAAAGCCCTGTTGTGGACAGACCAAGCGCGGCACTGGGCACGAGGCTCGGCACGCATCATGCGATGAGCGAGCGCTTTCTTGATGGGGCGTTGGCGGCGGTCGGCATCGCGCGTGAAAAACTCGTGCTGTCGCTGGCCAACAACCATGTGCTCGACCAGGGCGTCGCCGGTTTCGACGAGACGGTCGCGGCGTTGCAGCGGCTCGGCATCCGCATGGTGGGCCTGGCCGCCGACGGTCCGGTGGTGCCTGTCCAGGTCGGACCGCTTGATATCGGCTTTGCCGCCTTCACGCTGTGGCGCAACGCCGACGAAAGCCTGTTCACGGGGCGCGTGTCAATGGACAGCGATGCGGCGCGCTGGCCGCGCGATGGTGTCGATCTTCTTTACGCCGTGCCGCACTGGGACTGGGAGTTCCGGCATTTTCCGCGTTCTGAAACACGCGCGCTGGCAAAGCAGCTGGCCGGGCAGGGCGTCGGGCTGATTGCTGGCCATCACGCCCATGTCGTGCAGCCGGTGGAAAAGATCGACAGGACGATCGTCGCCTATGGACTTGGCGATTTCCTCGGTACCGCCTTTGCCCGCCAGCCGTGGCCGGGTCGTATTGGCGGAATATTCGTCGTCGATGTCAGTACCGATGCCGGCTCCCGAGGCGCCATTGCGTCTTACCGGCTGCATCCTTTCATGCGGCTGCGGGGCGGCGACCACGAGCGGCTGCTGCTGGTGGAGGCGCTGAAGGGCCGAATGCGCGGCAAGGTCGAAGCTCGGCTGAGGACGGTCTTTCCTTCCTCTTCAAGCGAAGAGGGCGTCACCGCTTAACCGTCTGGCGGCCCCTGCAAAACCGACTATCATGCGACGGCAGAGGCAGGCTTGCGGGGGTGGCGGTGGAAACAGCGGATTTCATGCCTGGCGAGGCTGACATCGCCGGTATCCGGAGAGACATTGAAACCTATGAGGCGGCGAGGGCCTCGGCGGTCCGGCAGGTGCGCTGGCGGGTGCCGGTGTTCGTCGGACTGGTGCTGGTGGCCGTGGTGCTGGTCGCCTGGCTGTTCAACAAAGTCGCCGACCCCAACGAGCAATGGTTCTCGACGCCGCATGTGTTTCTCTATGGCATCGGCTTGGTGGCTTCGAGCTTGCTCTACTTCCAGGCCATGAAACCGGCGACGCGGCTGCAGCAATCGTTCCGCGAGACGCTGCTGCCAATCATCTTCGGCTTCATCGCGGATATGCGTTACCAGCATGGAGGGAGGCCGAACTCTTTCGACCGGCTGCCGCGCGAGGCGGTCGGCGCCTTCAACCGGCAGTCGTTCGACGATGTCGTTTCGGGCCGCTACGAAGAGTTTCCGTTCGAGCTTTACGAAGCAGAACTGCGAGTAGGGTCGGGCAAGGATTCATCGACAACCTTCAAGGGTGTCATCGTCGCTTTCGAAGCGATCGAGCCGTTCCCGGGAGTGTTGGTGGCGACGCGCCGGACCAATGCGGTCGTCGGCTTCTTCCGCGGCATGTTCGCCAGCAAGATGCAGGACTTGTCGTCCGGTGTGCCCGAACTCGACGCCGCCTATGAATTCCGCACCGACAACGCCGAGGCGGCGCGGCCGCTGGTGACAGGCCGGCTGGCGCAGGCGCTGAAATGGCTTGGCGAAACCTGGCCGGACGATCCGGCCCGCGTTGCGCTCAACGGCAGCGATGGGTTCCTGCTGCTGCCGCAGACGAAGAACTTCTTCGAATTGCCGGATATTTCGGTGCCGCTCGACTACAGCACGCATGTCGCGCCGATGATATCAGACATGGGCGCGATGCTGGCGACGGCGGCGCTGGTGCGCAAGATCGGCGCGAAGGATGGGGAGGGTTGATCGGACCGAGCCGTCAGCAGTCGAAGCCGTATTGGTCGCGCATGGTGTCCGCCTCCTCTTTCGACATCTTGTTGAACATGACGCAGACGGTGAAGCTGCCGACCTGACGCCCGCCGCGTGTGTATCCCCAGTCGGAAATATCGTCCCTGGTGAATTCTATATTCTGGCCGAGGACGACGTTGTGCACTTCCTCCGGCTGGTTGGCCAATATGCCGACAAATCCGGTCTCGGTGCGGCGGAACGGTATGACCCAGAAGTGTTCGGTGACGTTCCCGTCCCGCACCTTGACCTTCAATTTGAACCTGTCTGTGTCGGAGGGAGGAGCCTCGGACAGCGCCAGGAAGTCGTCCAGGCTGGCGAGCGCCTGCGCGGTCGCCGCCGCCATCTCTGGATCGTCGGGAGTAAAGATAATCGTTTTGTCGTCGCCCGGATCCGCGCCTTGTGCGCCGGCCGATCCCGGAGCAAGCGCCAGCATCAGGGATATCATGGCCCGGACTGCAAGCTTCATGGAAGGCCCCCCTTCATCGTAACGGCGCACCATCCTGCATCCGTTCCCGGTTTGCAACCGGGGCGCGAGTTTGATCCGCTTTGGAATGGCGGTTTTGAACCGATCCATGAAACAAAATGTGTATCGATGACCGGTCGGCAGTTGTTTCGTGATGCTGCTCGAGACGAATTGCGGCGGTTGCGCCGTGATCGAAACCGCCCGCCACAATCCGGCTAAACGACTCTTTTCGCGGACAGAAGTGGGCTCATCGGGGGAGCCGAAGCGGCCTGAAATGATCTCGGTCGCAGACAATGTGTCGGAATTAAGCCTATGATATTGTTTGCGAAAATTCACCCAACGTGATTTGCGCAGCGAGCGCTTTCCGTTCCAGTTTCAGGCCGTCCGGTGCTGTCGCTTGCCAAGGCGGCGGTCCGGAAAAGTGAAACAGCACGGAGTGCTACCCATGAAGAAGACCCTCGCAACCACCGCCGCTCTGCTCGCCTTCCTCGGCACGGCCTATGCCGCGACCGTTCAGGGCACCATCCAGGCCGTCGACCCGACGACCAAGTCGATCACCCTGGACGACGGCAAGATCTACCAGTTGTCGCCGGAAGCGACGATCGGGAAACTGAAGGTCGGCGCCAAGGTGGCGGTGACTGTCGATGACAAGACCGGCATCGTGACGTCGATCAAGAAGGCTTCGTAAGGCATGAGCGTCGTGCGTCAGCAGACCTGCTGATCGAAGTTTCAGACCCTGTTCCACTTGTGGCCGATCCCTTTGGGGATCGGCCATTTTCATGCTTCGCCCCTCGATGCCAGGCGAGCTGGATGCGGTCTCCCGGCTGGATGCCCCAAGGACGGCTGGCGGAACGCTGCCCCGGTAGCATCGCTATGGTTTTTGCCAAACAGCCGCGCTATCCCTTGGCCAACGGGGGATATTCATGGCTGACGAACAAAAAGGGTTTCGCCTGTCGCGCAGGCTGCTGCTGGGTGCGGCTGTCGTCGGCGGCGCGGTGCTGTGGGGCGGCACCACGGTGGCGCGGCTGGCGCGCGGACCTTCGGGACCAAAGAACGCCGGACGGATTGCCGATATTGACGGCATCGCGCTGCCGTTGAAGCCGCTGGAGAATGCGCCGGCCTTCGATCCTTCGCTGCCATGGTCGGCAAAAGGCGGCGACATCAACGATGCCAGCGGCCTGTCGAGGACGCCGGTCTATGGCGTCGTCGAGATCAGCGAGGACGACCACATCGCCAAGGCGCTTGCCTTCGCGCGCGCCAACGGCTTGAAAGTCTCGCTGGCCGCCATCCGCCATTCGATGGGTGGGCATGCCTTCAACGACAATGCGCTGGTGCTCGACCTCAGGAAGTTCAACAAGGTCACCGTCGACGCGGCGGCGAAGACCATGACGCTGCAGCCGGGCGCGCGCTGGCACGACATCCAGAACCTTCTGCATCCGCACTTCGCGGTGAAGGCAATGCAGTCCACCGACATCTTCTCGGTCGGCGGTTCGCTGTCGGTCAATGCGCATGGCATGGACCATCAGGCGGGTTCGGTGGCGAGCTCGATCCGCTCGATGCGGGTGATGCTTGCCGACGGTTCGGTGACGGCCTGTTCGCCCACCGAGAACACCGACCTGTTCCGCCACGTCGTCGGCGGCTACGGCCTGTTCGGCGTGGTGCTGGAGGCGACGCTCGATATTGTCGACAACGCCGTCTACCGGACTTCGCGCGAAATCATCAAATCGGACGATTTTCCGAAATTCTTCGCCGAGGTGCTGGAGCCGAACAAGGATATCGGCCTGTTCTACGGCCATCTGTCGACGGCGCCGGGCAATTTCCTCGAGGACATGATCGTCTACCGTTACGACAAGGTGGCCGAGCAGCCGCCGGCCGACCAGCCAGCGATTGGCGAGCCGGGATCGGTCGGGCTGAAGCGTGTGATCATCAACCTGGCGAAATGGGGCAGTCTGTTCCAGGAGCTGAAGTGGTTCACGGAAAAGACGCTGGAGCCGAAATTCGAAAGCTGCACAGTGGCGCGCACCTCGGCCATGGCCGAAGGCGAGGCCTGCCTCGTCACCCGCAACAACCCGATGCACGATTCGGTGCCCTATCTCTTCAACGATCAGATGGATGAGACCGACATCCTGCACGAATATTTTATTCCACGCACTGCCTATGTCGAATTCATTGCGGAAGCCCGCGAGATTCTGCGCAATCAAGACCTGCCGGTGCTCAACGCCTCGGTGCGCATCGTCCACAAGGAGGATGTCGCGCTGACCTACGCGCCGGAGCCGGCCTATTCGCTGGTGCTCTACATCAACCAGCCGACCGATGCCGACGGCAATGCCAGGATGCGGGCGCTGACCCGGGCGCTGATCGACGTGACGATCAAGCGTGGCGGCCGGTTCTTCCTGCCCTACCAGCTGCATTATACGGCCAAGGAGTTGCTGGCCTCCTATCCCGAGTTGCCGGCCTTCCTGGCGGCGAAGCGGCAATATGACCCAACGGAACTGTTTTCCTCGACCTTCTACCGTGCCATCAAGGCGCTGAGCGGGGTGGCATAAAAAGCAGGAGAACAACCCATGCGGATGGTTTCAGCGGCGGCACTCACCCTCATCGCGCTGTGCGCTGGACCGGCCGGGGCCGAGGATCTCAAGGCTTTCAAGCTGACGATCGACGGCGTGACGGTCGATATCGATCCCGGTGAAAGCACAAACGTGACGCTGCCCGGCGGCAAGCAGAGCAAGGTGACGCTCGAGCGCAACGACTTCGCCACCTTCTCCGGCAGCGTTTTCTCCTTTGTCCATCCGAGCAATATTTCGGTGACCAAGACCGATCTCGGCGAGAACATCACGCAATATCTGATGGCATCAGCGCTGGGCACCATCGTCGTCGTGCAGGAATATGGCAAGATGAATCCGGTGTCGCTCAACCAGCTGATGCTGCAGGAGATGACCAAGGAATCGGTGCAAGCCGGTGCCACGCTGACGCAGGAGCCGACGACGCGCAAGCTCGCCGACGGCAAGGAATTGACCGGCATCCGCGCTGAGGTGAAGACACGCACCGACACGGCCTATTTCGAGATCGTCGGCTTCGGCCTGGCCGATCAGGGGCTGCTGTTCATCACCCGCATTGCCGGCGAGGATGCGGCCACCGAAAAGCCGCTGATCGACAAGTTCTGGCAGAGCCTGAAGGTGAAATTGTAGGAGACCAGGGTCGTGTCTCAGTTTGGATTTCGGCTGGGGTCCACACTTTTGCGTAACGGCGGCCCAAGTTATTCTGACGATCCGGGGTTGGAGGTCTTACAGCATGGCGAAGCTCATTTTCAGAATGAACCAGTCCCTCGACGGCTATGTCGACCACCTGAAAATGCCGTCAGGCCCCACGATCTTTCGTCACTGGATAGAGCAAGTGCGCAACGTGACCGGCAGTGTGTATGGTCGCGGCATGTACGAGGTCATGCGTTATTGGGACGAAGACAGTCCTGAGTGGAGCGCGGAGGCGCACGAATTCGCGGCGGCGTGGCGGAGCCAACCGAAGTGGGTTGTGTCGCGCTCGCTGAAGTCGGTCGGCCCCAACGCCACACTTGTCGAGAATGACGTCGAGGCGGTGATACGTGGGCTGAAGGCTGAGCTCGTTGGGGAGATTTCAGTTTCTGGACCAGATCTGGCACGAAGCCTGACCGACCTTGGTCTTATCGATGCGTACCAACTCTACCTCCATCCGTTCGTGCTTGGTCATGGCAAGCCATTCTTCGCCGGCCCCCGACCGCCGCTTCGCTTCGTGGCCAGCGATCTGATCGGCGACGACGTGATCAGGTTGACCTACGTTCCGGCCTGATCACGCGGTCGTCAAACTGAGACGCCGGCGGGACTAAAGCCCCTTCGGCATCAGTCCCGCCAGCCAGTTCACGGAGCGTTTCGCGGCGTCGGCGGTCGCCGAGGCGGCACGGCCAAGATCGGTCTTGACCACGGCGTAGCCATTCTTGGTGCGATAGAGCACGCCGGTTCCGCCATCGACCACTTGTTCATAGGCGACGGGCCGGGCGGCGTCGGCTTCCATGGCTGTCGTCGGCGAACCGACCGAGACGCTCGGCCGGTGGCTCAATTCAGGCGGCAACGGGCTTTCGGTTCTAACCACCCGGCTGGCGGGCTTCAATTCCGGGCGCGATGCGGTCGCGGCCAGTTGCGAGGAGGACGACGAGCCCTTCGTGCGGCAGATACCGGAGACGAGCGGATAGTTGAAGTTGCGCGCGTGCAGCATCTGGCCTTTCATCGCCGCTTCGCACTCGGCGATGGTCGACCACTTGGCCGGCGTCTCGCCGATATATTCGCACAGCTTGGCGTCGCAGTCGCAGCCGACAATGGTCATGGCGACAAGGGCGGTCTTGATCACGGTCTTGTCCCTTCGAGATGCCCCCCGGCAGCCCATCCATTCCTTCGCGCGCGAACAAGGCGGGATTGGGCCGCGATTGTGAAATGAGCGTGGCGGAGCGCCAAACAGCCGGCCTATCGCGTGGCCGGCAAGGTCCGTTTGAGGAAATTCGCGATCAGCCGCACCACGTCGTGCGGGCGTTCAACCTGCGGGATGTGGTTGACGCCATCGAGAACCGCCAGTTCGGCGTGCGCAAACAGCGAGGCAATCTCCTCACCCTGTTCGAGGGGCGTGGTCGCATCCTCTCGCCCCCAGATGACGAGAACAGGCGGTGTGAAGGCGCGGTAGTTCGCCTTGTTGGCGGCAAGCGATTTTCGTTCGTCGTTGAACAGACCGCTGAACAGCCAATGGCCGACTGCATTGGTCGTGCCTTCTACGTTGAACGGACGTGCATAAATCGCGATGCGCTCAGGGGTCACCACGGCGTCGTTCCCGATGAAGGAGCGCAGACCCGGTCCGACCATGAGCGGATTGGTGAAGGTCGAAGCGGTCAGCAGCTGGCGTGGCCAGGCCATGTTTAGGAAGGATGCGAACGGCAAAGCCGGCGCCTCGGTCCGGCCGAGGCCAAGTGCCACGTCGAGCAGGATCAGCGAGTCGATGCGAGCCGGGGCGGAGAAGGCGGCTTCGATGACGCCACCGCCGCCATAGGAGTGGACACCGACGCTGAAATGACGAAGGCCAAGCGCGTCGGCGAAACCGAGGACGCGTTTGGCGTGGGCGGCGCGCGAATAGTCCTGATCGGCCGGTCTCTCGGAATAGCCAAAGGGAGGCATGTCAGGGGCGATGACGCGAAAGCCCTGTTCTCCCAGTGGCGCGGCGATATCGCGGTATGTTTCGGCCCAGGAGGCCGTGCCGTGGAACAGGAGCAGCGGCGGCCCATCCGGAGGACCCCAGATCTGATAGTGCATCTTCAGGCCGTCGACCGTTACGAACAGCGCTCCCGCAGGGGCTGCTTGCTCGGGTGACAGGCTCTCACGCAACGCTGCCGCGCCGCGAAAGCCGACAAGCACAACGGCAACGAGCACAACCAGCGTGAGCGTCAGCCAGCCGACGATGCGGATCAACCGTCGCATTGCCGGGCTATCGTCTCAATAGTCATAGACGTGTTCGAGTCTGGCGCCTGACTTGATCAGCGCCGGCAGCACGAGATGCAGCTTGCGCACGGCGACAGTCAGCCCGGTGCGGCGGGTCGACGGATCGGCCGGTAGCGGATAGCTGAACAGGATGCGCATGCCTTCGGGCACGGCGATCGTGTCGGTGGACAGCATGGTGACCATGATCTCGTCATTGCCGCCGATCTCGACGAAGGACACGCCCTTGTCGATCAGGCGCGGGATCATTTCGGTGAACACCTGATAGCGCTTGGTGACGAAGATGGTGCCGTCCGCACCCATGTCGCGTTCGAGCAAGGTGTCGGGCTCGTTGCGGGTGGCTTCGCCGACCGGACCCTTGGCCCAGACATGGATGTCGAGGAAGGCCGGGTTCATCGTGGCGGCGAGTGCCTGCTTGATCAGGTCGGCATAGCCCTGCTTGATGGTGTCGGCGAGGCCGAAGGCGAGCTTGCGTTCGCTGGTGCGGACGGAACTGTCGCCCGGCGTCGGCTGCACGGCAAACAGGCCGGCGCGCTTTTCGGCATAGGGAAACTGGTACCACGGCACCTGGTCGAGAAACCCGGCATAGTCGGCCGCCACCTTGGCCTGATAGATGTCGGCGGCGGTGCGCTTGCCAGATGTCGCCTCGGTGATGCGGCCGACCGTGTTCTCATAGGCCCACTGCAGGATATGCTCGATCGAGTGGCTGGTGCCGATGATGACCAGCATCTGATGGTTGGCGTAGTTGAACTTGTAGGGAGAGCTGGCGCGGATCACCATGGCGTAATCCTGCCAGAAGCGGCCGACATAAGACCAGTAGGGAAAGCCGCTCGGCTGGTCCTTGTCGACGAAGGCGGCATATTCGCGCGCGGCGTAGACGATCGCCCATTCCGGATAGGTGAGGAAGGTCGATTCCTCCGGCCGCTGGTAGAAGGGGATCTCAGCGCGGACCTTGTCGGCCAGCGCCTTGGGCGGCGCGCCGTCGGCAATGCCGGGCAACGGCGTCTTGTCGAGCGACGACGTCGTCAGGAAGCCGTAGCTCAGCCCGATGATCGGGATGAGGATGACGATGACGATCAGCCAGAGGATCGTCTTGATGATGCGCTTCAGCCAGCGAAACAGGAACATGCCCGATCAGGCCGTGGCGAAGTGGTCGTGTACGCGCTTGGCCAACCAGAAGCCGACATAGACGGCGAAGCCGCCAATGACGATGTGCGGCAGGTTGGCGAAGAAGCGGGCCGGGAATTCGATATCGTTGAGGGAGCGGAAGCCGTTGATGAAGATGCCGGCATCGAGGCAGCCGGAACCGGTGATCAGCCCGAGCACGCCGTCGAACAGGTAGACCGAACCGAACAGCTTGAAATAGAACACCGCCTGGCGGTGCGAGATGAAGGCGGCGGCCAGCGCCCAGACGCCGGAGAAGGCGTGCAGCAGGTCGTCATACCATTGCAGCGAGAACAGGCCGAACAGATTGCCGTTGGCATCGTTGAACGCCGGTATGTAGCCGATGGCGACAACAC
Source organism: Mesorhizobium norvegicum (assembly GCF_004919685.1). GTDB lineage: Bacteria > Pseudomonadota > Alphaproteobacteria > Rhizobiales > Rhizobiaceae > Mesorhizobium > Mesorhizobium norvegicum. The sequence continues at coordinate 96,037 of NZ_SMYZ01000084.1, forward strand.
CGAAAAACAGGAAGGCATAGGCAACGGCAAGCTTCTGGATCAGCGTCATGAAGTATCCCCCTCCTGCGAATCCGTATGCAGACGGACTCTGACGACGCAGCGATACTAACCGATTTTAGCGCGCGGTGAAGCGGCGCTCGCAAGATCGCCGGCAAAGGGCATCGAGGGGGGAAAAAACAGTCGGCGCCGGGATTTCTCCCAGCGCCTCCCTGTCAGATCAGGACACGGTCGCGGCAGCAACTTCCGTAAAGTCGTCGCGCCTTGCCGGCCTTGATTTTGACGGTCCTGCCAGTCCGCCACCCGAAAGCAGCGTCCGTTCGGGACCACGCCGGTCTCCACCCTTGCGGGCTTTGCCCTGCGCACCATCGAAGGTTTTTGCCGTCCTTCATGGCAGCATCGGTCCGCCGTCGGCGTTGGCACGCTTTCCGCGGCCCCGTAGGTCTCGGCATCCGTCCCTCAACCAGGCAAGCCTGCTCTCGATCCGGGCCGTACGGGCCTCAGGAAATCCGCCTTTCACTTCGCCTTTCGGCTGGGCGATCGGTAGCCGCCTGAGATGGGTTTAACGTACGCCGGGTAAGCGTCGTAGGGAATGGCCATGGGCCTGTGGATAACGGGATTATCGGGGATCAACCAGGGTAGCGGGATTTATCCGTCCGTCATGATGGGCGGCAGCGGCGGACATTCGGCCCTTGCCCTGCCGACCGGTGCGGGCTTCAATACCGGCAAAGGATTCGAGGTGCCGAGCGTTTCGATGTCCTTGCGGGAGGATGTGCTTGAAAGTCGGGGTGGTTCTCAATCCGATTGCCGGTGGCGGCCGGCTCAAACGGCATTGGCCTGATGTCGCCGCGTCGCTGAAGACGCATTTCGGCGAATTCGAACTGCGCGAGACGCAGGCCGAAGGTGATGCCGAAAGGCTGGCAATCGATCTCGCGGTGAGCGGCTTCGATCTGGTGATCGCGGCCGGCGGTGACGGCACCGCCAGCGAAGTTGCCGACGGGCTGCTGCAGGCGACCGAGGAGAGCGGCCGGACCACTGAACTTGGTCTGTTGCCGTGCGGCACCGGCATCGATTTCGCGCGCGGGCTCGGCCTGCCCAAAGAGGTGGACGCGACGTTGAAGCGGATCGCCGAGGCCAAGGGGCGCAAGGTCGATGCCGGGCGCATCTGCTACATCGACGATCACGGCGCGCTGGCCAGCCGGCATTTCATCAACATCGCCAGCCTGGGGCTGTCCGGCGCCACCGACCGCGCCGTCAATGCCGACAAGCGCAAGGGCAGGATGTCGGCCAAGGCGCTGTTCCTGTGGCGCACCGTGGTCGAGTTCATCCGCTACCGTTTCCAGGACGTCAGGATCACCGTCGATGACGGTGCCCCCGTCGAAGCGCGCATGGCGCTGGTGGCGGTGGCCAATGGAAAGTTCTTCGGCGGCGGCATGATGATCGCGCCGGATGCCGAACTGACCGACGGGCAGTTCGACATCGTCATCCTGCGCGCCGCCGGCAAGCTGAAGCTGATCTGGGACATCCGGCTGCTCTATGGCGGCCGGCACCGCAACCATCCGGCGATCACCATCCTGCGCGGCAGGAAAGTGGTGGTCGAACCGCTCGGCGATGTCGAGAAGAATGGCGCGCTGGTCGACATAGACGGCGAGTCGCCGGGACGCATACCAGCGACCTTCGAGATCTTGCCGGGTGCATTGACGCTCAGATACTGAATCAAGCCGTTGACAGATTGATTCAGATGGATCCGCCGATCCATACAACGCCCTGAAATCGCTTGATATATAGTTGGCGTCAGAGTTCGAGTTTGGCCGGGAAACCGGGCGCGCGCAGGTCGGTGCCGACGGTATCTTCCAGCAACTTGACGATCTGGGTCGACCAGGCGCTGCCGCCATAAGCGGCCTTGCCTTGCTCGAAAATCGCGTTGACGCGCGATGCGAGGTCAAGCGGTACGCCTGACTGTTCGCCCATGGCGAGCGCGAAGCCGAGGTCCTTCAGCGCCAGGTCCATGGTGAAGCCGATGTCGTAGGAGCCATTGAGAACGAGCTGGCTTTCGGTCTCGTGTACGAAGCTGTTGCCGGAGGAGGCAACGATGGCGTGGTAGGATTGGGCGAGGTCGAGCCCGCCCTGTTTGGCCAGCATCAGCGCTTCGCCGGCGGCGACGAGATGGATGAAGGCGAGCATGTTGGTGATGACCTTGATCACCGCCGCCGAGCCGACCGGACCCATCAGGAACGACTTCGCGCACATCGCTTCGATGGTTGGACGATGGCGCTTGTAGAGCGCTGGATCGCCGCCGACCAGCGCGGTGATCTTGCCGGCCGCGGCCAGATGCACGCCGCCGGTGACCGGGCATTCCAGTGTCTCGACGCCCTGGGCCGAGGCGAGGGCTGCCAGACGCACGATCTCGTTGCGGCCATTGGTCGACATCTCGATCCAGGTGCCGCCTTGGGGCAGGCCCTCCAGCAAGCCACCGGGGCCGGCCAGCACCGCTTCGCTGACCTTGGGCGAGGGCAGGCAAGAGATGGCGTTGCCGGCCCGCGCGGCGGCCTCGGCGGGGCTGTTCGCAGCGGTGGCACCGAGCGCCACCAGGCGCTCGATGGCGGTGGGGTCACGGTCGAAGACGGTGACGGCAAAGCCGTTGCGGATCAGGCTGGCGGCAAGGTTGCCGCCGAGATGGCCAAGACCGATGAAGGCGTAGCTTTGCCGGTCGCTCATGACTTGTCCTCGGCTAATGTGCGGTCCGGTAAGCGTGCGCCAAAGGCCCCCTCATCCGACCGCTTCGCGGCCACCTTCTCCCCGCTGGGGAGAAGAGGCAAGCTCGGCGCCGACAGTCTCCTCTCCCCTCGGGGAGAGGTCAGCCGAGCAAAGCGGAGGCTGGGTGAGGGGGCTTCTGCAGACGGTATTGCCAAGAAGTCTTCACGCCTCACGGCATCAGCGGCGTCTGCATCATCTGCAGATGCAAATCCTTGCCCGTATAGGGATGGGCGTCGCAGACGGCTTCGTTCAACTCGACGCCGAGGCCAGGCTCTTTCGACGGGATGACGTTGCCGTCCTGCCACTCGATCTTCTTCTTCAGCAGCGTGGCGTGAAAACCGTCCCACTGCTTCAGCGATTCCAGGATGAGGAAGTTGGGCAGCGTCACCGCCAGCTGAATGTTGGCCGCACCGACGATCGGCCCGCAATAGCAATGCGGTGCGATCTGGATGTGATACGCCTCGGCCATGGCGGCGATCTTCTTGGTTTCGAGAATACCGCCGGAGCGGCCGAGGTCGGGCTGCAGGATGGTCGCTGCGCGGTTTTCGATGGCGCGGGCGAACTCGAACTTGGTCGTCAGCCGCTCGCCGGTGGCGATCGGGATCGACGTGCCGCGGGCGACCTGCGCCATCACTTCCGGCATGTCAGGCGGCACCGGCTCCTCGAACCACAGCGGATCATAGGGTTCGATGGCGCGCGCCATGCGCAGCGCGCCGGAAGCCGTGAACTGGCCGTGCGTGCCGAACAGGATGTCGGCGCGAGTGCCGACCGCCTCGCGGATCGCCTTGATCATGCGGGTGGAGACATCGATGTCGACGAGGCGCGGCTGATGGCCGTCGAAAGCGGTGTAGGGGCCGGCCGGGTCGAGCTTGACCGCATTGAAGCCCTGCTCGACATATTCGAGCGCGCAGGCGGCGGCGAGATCGGGGTCGTTGTAGACGTTCTTGCCATCGGGCGCGTCCTCGGAATGGACGCTGCCGGTGTGCGGGTAGAGGTAGGTGTAGGAGCGCAGCGTCTCGTGCACCTGGCCGCCCAGCAATTTGTAGACCGGCTTGTTGGCCTCCTTGCCGATGATGTCCCAGCAGGCCATTTCCAGTGCCGAGAAGCAGCCCATGCCGGACACATCGGGGCGCTGGGTGAAGCCGGACGAATAGGCGCGGCGGAAGAAGTTCTCGATGTCGTGCGGATCGCGGCCGACGAGATAGCGCTCGGCCATGTCCTCGACCATCTTCGCCGTGACATGGGCGGAGAAGGTGGCGTTGTAGGCCTCGCCATAGCCGACGACGCCGCCGTCGGTGGTCAGCTTGACGAAGATGAAATACTTGCCGCCGATGCCGGGCGGCGGGTTGCCGACAACCCAGGTCTTGACGTCGGTGATCTTCATTTTTGGTCCTCCAGAACCAGTTCGGCGCCCTTCCAACCGGTCATGATCGAGGCGGCGTTGGTGTTGCCGGTGATGTTGTCGGGAAAGATCGAGGCGTCGATGACGCGCAAGCCGTCGATGCCGTGCACCTTGAGACGCGGATCGACGACGGCGCGCGAGGGATCAGGGCCCATGCGGCAGGTCGAGACCGGGTGATAGACGGTGCCCGAGCGTTTGCGGAAATCCTGGATAAGATCGGCGTCGGAGGTGATCGACGGACCGGGCAAAACCTCTTCCTCGATGATCTCGGCCATTGCAGGCATCGAGGCGATCTTGCGCACGAACTTCACCGCGTCGAGCATCTCGGCGACATCGGCCGCGGTCGAATAGGCGTTGGCTGTTATTTTGGGGTAGTCGCGCGGGTTAGCCGAGCGGATCATGATCTCGCCGCGGCTCGACGGGCGGCAGTTGGACAGGCCGATGGAAAAGCCGGGCCAAGGATCCGGCGTCAGGATCGGGCGCTCGCCGCTTTTGGGAATGACGGTCGAGAAGGCCTGGAAATAGAGCTGCATGTTGGGCCGTGTCGCCGCCGGGTCGGTGCGGAAGAAGCCGCCGGCATTGTTCATCGACAGCGACAGCGGGCCGGAACGGGTCAGGATGTATTGCATGCCGACCAGCAGCTTGCCCCACCAGGGACGCAGCGTCTGGTTGAGCGTCGGCAGCCTGCCCTTGAAGGTGTAATTGATGCCGACATGGTCCTGCAGATGCGCACCGACATTTTCGTCGGCATGGACGATGGGAATACCCAGACTCCCAAGCAGGGCGGACGGCCCGACGCCGGACAGCTGCAGCAATTGCGGCGAGTTGACCGAGCCGCCCGACAGAATGACCTCGCGGCCGGCACGCGCCGTCTTCGTCTCGCCGTTCTGCTGATACTCGACGCCGACAGCGCGCTTGCCCTCGAACAGCACCCTGGTGGCGAGCGCCTTCATCTCGACGCGGACGTTGGCACGCTTCATCGCCGGGCGCAGGAAGGCGCGCGCGGCCGACATTCGGCGGCCGTTGCGGGTCGAGATCTGGTAAATGCCGACACCTTCCTGGGCGGCACCGTTGAAATCCGGATTGAGCGGCAGACCGGCCTGCTGGCCGGCGGCGAGATAGCGCCGGGTCAGCGGATGGACGGCGTTTGAACAGTCGGTGACATGCAGCGGGCCGCCAACACCGCGCCATTTGTCGGCGCCGGCCTGATTGTCCTCGAGCGCCTTGAAGGCGGGCAAGAGGTCGTCAAAGCCCCAGCCGGGATTGCCGGCGGCCGCCCAGGCATCGAAATCCTCGCGCGCGCCCCTGATCCAGACCATGGCGTTGATCGAGCTCGAACCGCCGAGCAGCTTGCCGCGCGGCCAGTGGTCGGCATTGCCGGCGAGGCCTGGGTCCGGCTCGGCCTTGTAGTTCCAGTTGACCGTGGGATCGAAGAAGGTCTTGCCGTAGCCGAGCGGCATCTGCACGTAGAAGCGGCGGTCGGTGCCGCCGGCCTCCAGCACCAGCACCGAGAAGCGCCCTGAGGCCGACAGTTTGTCGGCCAGGACCGAGCCGGCCGAGCCGGAGCCGACGATGATGAAATCATAGGTCTGCATGATGGGTCTGGGCGGCTCCGGAAATCTGGCTGCAGCCTAGACGCGACGGGTTGACCGCGTCGCCGCGCCATCCGGCATCAGTTGTGAAAAAAGCGACCGTTAAACTGGTCGGGTTTGCGGGGATTCCCGACAATCGCGCTTGATATGCACCGGCTCGACAGCTTATGCGATGGCATTATTTTGGCGCATGATTTTTTCCGAAAAGTCTGCAACTTTTCGGAATCATGCTCTGGCCACTCTGCGGAAGGCAGGTAAATCATATGCGTGTCCTGTCGGATGCTTTCATCCCCGAACTGCCGGGCCATTACAGCGGCAAGGTTCGCGAAAACTACGACCTTGCGGATGGCAGGCGCATCATCATCGCCACCGACCGCCTCAGTGCCTTCGACACCATCCTGACCTCGATCCCGTACAAGGGAGAGATCCTCACCCAGACGGCGCGGTACTGGTTCGAGGAAACAGCCGACATCTGCCCGAACCATGTTCTCGAATACCCCGACCCGAACGTCGTCGTCGGCACCAGGCTCGACATCCTGCCGGTCGAGATCGTCGTGCGCGGCTATCTGGCGGGAACCACGAGCACCTCGATCCTGACCCGGTACCGGCGCGGTGATCGGGACATGTACGGGATGCGACTGCCGGACGGCCTGCGCGACAATGAAAAGCTGGCGGAGCCGATCATCACGCCGACGAGCAAGGCTCTGCACGGGGGGCACGACGAGCCGCTGTCCAAAGCCGAGATCCTCGAACAGAGCCTGCTCACGCAGGCGCAGTGGGAGACAGTGTCGGACTATGCCTTGCGGCTGTTCGCCCGCGGCCAGCGGCGCGCCGCCGAACGCGGCCTCATCCTCGCCGATACCAAATACGAATTCGGCACCGACAAGAACGGAACCATCATTCTTGCCGACGAAATCCACACGCCGGACAGCAGCCGGTACTGGATCGCGGCGAGCTACGAACAGGCCGTCGCCAGCGGCAGCCGGCCGGAGAGCTTCGACAAGGATTTCATCCGGTCGTGGGTCTCGGCCAGATGCGATCCTTACAAGGATCCAATTCCGAAGATTCCCGACGAGATCGTCGAACAGGCCTCCAAGGTCTATGCACAGGCCTACGAGGCGATCACCGGTAAGGCATTCGTCCCTGACCCTTCCGGAAAGACCGTTTTGGATCGTATTCGTTCGAACCTGGCGCGCTACTTCTAACGGTACTGCGAAGTCCTTCGCAGGGCGTGTCCACCCATAGCTTCACACCGAAATTGAGATCGGTCGCCAAAATGTCGTCCCGAAATCGAAGCGAATGGGCGTGTCGCTTAGTAGAAACCGTTTTCTAACTGCTCTGCCCGCATATTTCTAAATACCTGAAAAAATTTGTAAGTGGCAATGCGGTTGCAGGAATTCCTTTTTGGATTTTTGAAAAGCCTTCTTGTTTCAGGAGGCATACTTTTATTTGTTTGGACGTTGGCCGCCGGCATGATGTCCGGCGAGGCGTTTATGATCCTCAGTCCGTTTATCATAGGCCCGATGATAATCGGATTTTGGGTGATTATCGTCCCAATAATTGTCCTTTTGACGTTCGCCACCATCGATCGCTCCAGCGCGGAAGTATTCGGTGCTCTAGCGGTATACCCCGTACTGGTAGCTGCCTTCTTTGGTTTTCGCACAGTTCATTCCTCTCTTGAGAAGGAACGCGTGCAAACCGCTATCGAAGCCGCGCGCGCGGCT